>NZ_JAODNM010000122.1 GCF_025464955.1 Amycolatopsis sp.
CTGCACATTATCGCCCTCGACCAGCGAGGACATGCTCGTGCGGGTCATCTCAGTCGATCCGTATCTCGCCCTGCATCAGGCCGGGTTGCTGTGAACCAGTGGACTCAACTCACCCTGACACGCAGGGGTTCGCGCAAGCCGACCGCAAGCCAGACGGCGGCCCCATACTAAGCCCGTGTTGCGCCTGGTGGCCGGCGCCGCACCCGCGCGATGCAGGCGCCGGTGTCGTAGCCACGATCGGTTAGCGGCTTCCACCGCAGTGTCAGCCGGGAGAGCCCGAGCCTCAGGTTGAGGTCCGGTCCCACTCCCCTAGTTCGGCGCGGAGTGCCTCCACGAGCTGTTCCGACCGCACGATCCCGGAGTCGCCGAGCGCGACCAGCGCGGTCGGCAATGCGTGAACGGGATCGCCGACTCCGTTCAGGGTGGCGGCGATGCGCCGGGCGGTGCGGAGGCCGTCGGCGAGGTCATGGAACGCTGGCTCAGACTCCCAGCCGAGCAGTGCCAGATTCGCTAGAACTTGGCACCGCTCAGCTGGGAGCGCCACAGGCCTGACTGCTCCGAACATTGCTGCGTGTTGCCAGCCCGGCAGCTGGTTCGGGTCGCCGTCGCGGATCGCTGGGTACAGCAGCTGCATGAGTTGGTGGACCGGGTCGGGTTGCCCGGTCCACCAGGCGGAGCGAGAAACGGCGAGCGCGGCCGCAGCCGGGACCCAGCTGTCCGCACGGGCTTGGTCGATGAGCTGCTCAGTCGTGACAGGGACATCGACCATGTACTCGGCGAGCAGTTCGCTGACCGTCTTCGCGGCAGCATGGACAACGTCATCGATCGCTTCTGCGGACCCCGCCGACTCACTTCGGGCCTCGTAGAGGGCATCGGTCATCGCCATCGTGGAGAAGCCCTCGACGCCGGCCTCGCTGGTGAACCGGCGCATAGCCAGGTCATCGCACCACAGTGGCAATCCTTCCTGGGCTGCCAGCTCGATCGCTGCGGCCCAGGGAGCGGCGCGAATCTGGTCGCCAATGTCGCCGAGTGTTGCGGAGGGTTCAACGTCCCGCACTTCGCAGCGTCGGGCGAAGGCCTCGATGGCCGCCGTGCGTTCTCGCACGAAGTGTTGCTGCTCCTCGGTCTGCTGGTAAAAGGTGAGTTCTCCGGACGTCGCGTCAGAGCCCAGCACGCCAGGGCTCCCACCCTGGTTATGAACTTCGAGGACTGCTCGCCGGACGTCGTCCTGGGCCGCGCGGGCCAGGAGCAGCTCGGAAACCTGTCCAAAGACGACGTCGGCGCTGCTCAAGCGGGACAGCACGAGCAACGTCGAGAGATCGACGACGACGGGACGCCCCGTTGCCGCGAACGCGACCTCGAGCTCGGCGTGGTGTTCGTCGTCGTTCGCCGCGACAGCGACAAGCATTCCCGCGGCCCGCTTGACCAGGACCGAGGTGTAGGTCCGCCCGCTGGCCGCCGCCAGAACCCCGACCGGGACCCGGCCGCAGCCAGGTGTGCAGGTGCTCGCGCTGCGGGTTCCAGGATGACAGCGGCAGCAGGACCGGTATTGTTGCGTTCGGCTGGGGTCGGCCACCGGCCCAAGAGTGACCATGCGCGCTACGAATCGCCTGAGCAGGCAGGGCAGCGGGCGCAACTGGCCACGCGGCCCGCAACTTCGGCAGCGGCGGCCCCTGCCTGGCGCCGACCCCGGGGACGGACGCGGCGACGGCTCAGCTGTGCTCGGCGACGAGCTTCGCCAGCTGAAGACGTGATGTGACAACGGTCTTCCGGTAAACCGCGTGCAGGTGGGTCGCGACGGTGTTCGGTGACAGGAACAGCTCCGCAGCGGCCGACTTATTGCTGTGCCCATCCCCGACCAGATGTGCGACTCGTCGTTCAGCCTCGTTCAGCCTCGTTCAGTGCGGCCAAGCCGGCTTCCGGCCGGACCTGGGACGCCCGAGCGGAAGAAGCCCTGCGGGAAGCGCTCCACAGCGATGACCGGCCATCCGCGCGACTGGAGATTGCCGGCCGACTGGCAGACATCGCGAGTAGCGCTAGGCAGCGAGCCAAGGTCGAAGCGATCATCGCGGCAGCCATCAACTACCGAACGCCGCCACCAGTCTGGATCGTCTGGGGCCTCGTCCAGGCTCAATTGGACAACGCGGGGGAGAGTCGCGCGGCAGCGACCATCAGCCGGCACCGCCCCCCTATCCGGTCCGAGCAGGAAGCGCGAATGTGGCACACGCGATGTTCCACATCCCGTGGGACGACCACATCGCTGAGGAGGCCATCGCGGTCGCGCAGCGCTTCTCCGAGGTCCCGGAGCTGGCGTCTGCGCTGCTCACACACCTGATCAGGGCAACCCGAGGTACCGCGCTAGAAGGCCTGGCCGAGCCCGGCGACGTCATCGGGGACCTCGACGAACCGATGCCGGAAGTGCCGGACGACCGCCCGGTCGTGCAGGGGGACCTGCACTGGCGGGCATTCGAACTCATGGAGACCTTGAGCGAAACTCATGGCCCCGCCGCCGGGATACAGATCCTGAGATCGACTTCACCCGAAGATTCCCTGGCTCAGCTCGCCGAGGTCCTCCGGCGCTCAGACCGCCCTGACCTCGCCGCGGTCGCTGACGAGGTCACCCGCCAGTACAAAAAAGCGGTCCAGGATGGCGGAGCCGTCCTGGCCCAGGCAACCGTAGTGGTGGAGATCGAACCCGTTGAACCCGACGACGCCATCATCTTCCTCGCCGCACGCCGGCGAACCGGCGACCGCCTGCGGCCCGCAGGCCGACCTCGGCGCCAAGTGCGGCGAGCTGCGCTTGTCGCCTGTCTGATGTGGCGTCGGACGGTCAGACCGGGAACGACACTCCGGTCAGCTCCTCCGACGCAGCCCACAAGCTGCGCTGGAGGGCTGCGTCGTGGGACTTCTCGCTGGACTCCACCCGCACCGGGTGGCCTCGGGCCTCCCGGAACCCAGCCGGGCCGTAGTACTCACCCCCGCCCACGCCCGGGTCGGTCGCGGCGCGCAGCGTGGGCAGTGCGCCGCGGTCCGGGCTCTGCAAAACCAGTGGGCTGATCACGGCGGCAACCGCGCGCACGGCCGGAGGCGAGTTGCGCATCAGATCTGTGTTCGCGATGCCCGGGTGGGCGGCGACGGCGACGGTCGAGCCCCTGTCGGCGAGCCGACGTTGGAGCTCATAGGTGAACAGCAGGTTCGCCAGCTTCGACTGGCCGTAGGCGCCCGTCCGGCTGTAGCTCCGCCGTTCCCAGTGCAGGTCCTCGAGATCGACTTCGGCCTGGATACGGTGGTTGATGCTACTGACCGTCACCACCCGAGAGCCGGCGACCGGCAGCATCCGCTCCAGCAGCAGCCCGGTCAGCGCGAAGTGGCCGAGATGGTTGGTGCCCAACTGCAGTTCGAAGCCGTCGCGAGTGGTGGTCTTGGGCGTGAACATCACCCCGGCGTTGTTGATCAGCAGGTCTATCCCGGGGTACCTGGCCCGCAGCTCTTCCGCCGCGGCGCGAACGGAATCGAGCGAGGCCAGATCGAGGCCCTGCACCGTGACATCCACCCCGGGAGCGGCATCGGCGATCCGGGCGGCCGCCTGCTTGCCCTTGTCCGTGTCTCGCACCGCCAACACCACCCTCGCGCCGCGCGCAGCGAGGATTCGGGCGGTCTCGAATCCGATGCCGGTGTTGGCTCCGGTGACCACAGCCACACGGCCGGACTGCCCGGGGACGTCTTTGGCGGTCCATTTGTCGTTCACAATTCCTCCAAGTGCCAGGCCGGGAACCGGCCAGGGCGGTGAATCTATGATCTGAGGCCTACTGCTGTCGGACCGTGGGGGCCGCGTCGTCGTCCGGTCGCGCCGCGGTCTGTCGGGCCGGGCCGAGCGCGCCGGTCTGGCAGGGGAACGAGCCGTTCACCGCCGCCCTGAGCAGGAGCGCAGCGCCTCGGTGGCCGTGCGCGGCGTCGTCGAGTCGCGCACCGACGCCACCGCGTCAGTCCGGAACTCCGGGGAGCAACGGGACCGGCGTCCTCTTGTGTACCTGTTCGCCGAGGATCCCCTCAGGGTCCACCTATCGAGGTGTCCACAACCAAGGGCTCACCCCCAGCAATGGCTGAGCCCGGACATGCTGTCCTCGTCTACGCGGCCGGAGAGGAGCACTCGTCATCGGCCGGTCAGTTCTCCGGCGAGGCGCCAGGTGCGTAGCCGGTCCGCGTCCCCCGCCAGGTCGGTGTGGTACAGCGCGATCTCGGTGGCGCCGGCATCGAAGTAGCGGCGTAGCCCGGCGGCCACCGTATCCTCGTCGCCCGCTACAACCAGCTCCGCGGCTCTGTCCACCCCTTCCCAATTGAACACCCGCTGGTGGGAGGGGATCGTCTCGTAGAAGGCCAGTTGGTCGGTCGCCGAGGCGATCACCTGCTCCACATTGTCGGTGACCACCGCGGGTACCGTGACGATGATCCGGGGTGCCGGGCGGTTCGCGTCGGCGGCGGCCTTCGTGAGCGCGGGGACGATGTGCTGCTCCAGCGCTCTGGGACCGGCCAGGAACGGCAGGGTGCCGTCGGCGAGTTCGCCGGTGATTCGCAGTGCCTGTGGTCCCATCGCGGCCACCAGCACCGGAATGGCCTGTTCGGCGCCCGGCACCGCTGTGGGGAGGAACGGGTGCGAAGTTACCGTGGTGCCGCTGAAGCCGGTGGTCGCGCCTTCAAGCAGCGGCCTTAGCGCGCTGAGATACTCGCGCAGGTGGGTGATCGGTGGCGGATAGGGCAGGCCGTAGGCAGGCTCAAGCACATCCTTGGCGCCCAACCCGATGCCCAGCTGAAACCGGCCGCCGGTGGCCGCTTGGGCGGTCTTGGCCGCGGATGCGAGGAGCAGCGGATGCCGTGGGTAGATCGGAACTACCGCGGTGCCGACGGAGATCCGAGCGACGGCCCGGCCCACCGCCGAGGCCACCGCGATCGCGTCGTAGCTGAGTAGTTGTGGGAACCACACCGAGTCGAGACCGAGCCGCTCGGCCTGGGAGGCGAGCTCGATGGCGCGGTCGACGAGGTTGGTGGACTTCGGGGTTGCGGCGAGGGAGGAAAGCGTCACGCCAAATTTCATAGTGTTTCTCCGTGGTTGTCCTCGGGTTCGGGTGACTGTGCGGGCCGGCTGTGGAAGTAGTGGCCTTCACCAAGGTCGTCGATGAGCCCGGGATGGGTCGGCTGCCAGCCGAGCAGGTCGCGGGTCAACGCACTCGAGGCCGGGGTGTCGGCCGCCAGGAAGCCGGCCAGCGGACCGAAGTGTGCGAGCGCGTCCTCGGCAGGGATGGAAACCACCGGGACCTCGAGGTGTCGCCCGATCACCTCGGCGATGGTATGAGTCGGCACGCCCTCGTCCGTGACCGCGTGCAGACGCGATCCCGCCGGGGCGTTCTCCAGAGCCAGGCGAAACAGGCGTGCCGCATCGAGACGGTGTACAGCCGACCAGCGGTTCGAGCCGTCGCCGATGAAGCCGGAGACTCCCTTGGCCCGGGCGATGGCGATCTGGTTCGCGAGGAATCCATGATCCCCGTCGCCATAGACCGTCGGAGGAAGGCGCACAGCCGACGAGCGGACGCCGAGCGAAGCGAACGAGAGCGCGACCTGCTCCGGGGCCAAGCGGGCCCGCGGCCCGCCGACGTCGGCCGCGTCGAGACTCGGCGCGTCGCGTTCGGTTCCCACCCGCCCTGGTTCCAGCACGAGTGTCACCGATGCCATGACCAATGGCGGGTCTGAACCGGTGAGGGACTCGCCCAGCGCCTCGATGGCGCGCCGGTCGGCCTCGACCGCGCCCTGGAAGTCTCCGGTGCGTGCGAGGGCGACGTTGAAGGCGAGGTGGATCACGCCGTCCGACGCTCCGGCCGCGCTGCGCAGCCCGTCGAGATCGTCAAGATCACCGCGATGTACCCGGGCACCGGCGTTGGTGAGGGCAGCGGCGGAGGCGTCTGAGCGGGCGAGGCCGGTGACCTCGTGGCCCGCGCCGAGGAGTTCGGGAATGAGGGCGGAACCGATCCAGCCAGTCGCGCCCGTGACGAAAACGCGCATACCCACTGCGATCAACCTACTTCCAGGGGGAGTTCGGGGTTGCTGGTCCACTCGTGTAGCGAGCCGTCGTCGAGCACCACGTCGGACTCGCCCAGCAAGGTCAACGCGAGCGCGTCGCTGGTCGCCGCGATCCCTACACCGCAGTAGGTGACCTTGCGACCTGGCCGGGAGAGCGCGTCGGCGACGATCTCGCGGACCTCGCTGGCCAGCGTGCACGTACTGTCGGCGATCGGTCGACTGATCATCACGTCACTGCGTCACAGGAATCGTGTGTCTATCGGGAAGCTGGGAATCTTCCGCACGAACTCTGCGACGGCGGTGCCGATCTGGTCGGGGCTGTCTTCTTGTGTGTATTGGATTCCGCTGACAGTGGTCTCGGTCAGATTGGGCCAGGTACGGATGAGCTCGCGGATAGGGCCGCGCGCGACGAAGCCCGGTTCGGCATTGATGAAGAGCTTGGGAACATCGCTTTCGGCCAACCAGCTGCTGTAGTCATTGACCACCGCGACGACGTCGGCCGGCTCGCCGTCGATCGGAATGTTGCGCGGCCACGACAACGTGGGGCGGCGGTCTTCACCGGGGTTGATGAACGGCGCTCGGTAGTGGCCCATCTCTTCGTCGCTGAGCCTGCGCTGTACTCCCGCGGGCAACAGAACATCGACGAACAGGTTCTGCTCCAGCACCATCCGTTCGCCCTCCGTGGAGCGAATGCTCTGCAACACTTCTGTGAAGTCGCTGGGGAACTCCGACCACGTCCTCGGGGTGACTATGGCTTCCATGAACGCGATGCCCCACACCCCGTCACGGTGCCGATTAGCCCAGTCGAAGCCCAGCGCAGAACCCCAGTCCTGCAGTACCAGTGTCACGTTGTCGCCGAGATCCAACGCGTCCCACAGCGCGAACAGGTAGTCGCGCTGTTCGGCATAATGGTAGCGGCCAGGACCCGACGTTTGCAGCTTGTCCGATCTTCCCATTCCGATCAGATCGCACGCCACCAGCCGACCCAGCCCTGCCAAGTGTGGCATCACGTTGCGCCACAGATACGACGACGTCGGGTTGCCGTGCTGAAAGACGATGGCGTCGCCGGCGCCCTCGTCGACGTAGGCCATCCGCGTGCCGTTGACGTTGTGGTATCGCAGCTGGCCGTATGGCTTTGCCCCTACCATCAGGTGGCTCCTTGTTGTTTCGTCAGGTTCGGCGTCGGCGGGTCAGGCCATGTTTGGCGGCGGCAGCCCACGACACCCCCTGTCGCTGCCGGTGTGCACGACGACACACGACGATTCCACCTCCAGTGACTTGAGCGATGTGGTGTGCGTCAGCGGACTTGGATACTGGACTGCCGTGCGGTCATATTCTTTGCGGCGCGACCGAGCATCCGGCCGGTTATCTTCATTGAGATTCTGCGTTTGGTCAGGGGATCCACCAAGAAGGCGGATTGGCCCTCTGAATAAAGGGCACGACGCCTCAGGAAGCTGGGGAGACTCGAAATACTGGATACTCGTCAACGATCCGCTCAAAGTCGCCGAGTGGTGCTCGGCGGTCGATCGGAAAGAACGGGCGTGCGCCGGCCGCGAGCTCGAGATATCGACGCAAGATCGCGGCGCGCTTACCGAAGAATTCCTCCAGCGACACGTTCTCGCGCTTCCTTCGCACCAGAACAGCGCGATTGTCGGCGCGCATGTTGCGCACCCAGTTCGTCTTGTCACCCAGCATGCCCACCAGATAGCGGTCACCCTCGTAGGCGACGATAACTATGGGAAACGAGATCTCCCTGCCGGTCTTGCGGCCCCGAACCACGAGTGTTGCAGCTTGACTTGGTCCGATGCCCGACGCAAACGCGATGCCGAGCAAGCGGCCTAGCGTGCGTGCCGACAAACCCGGACGCCCGTCGCGGAACTGCCACCTCTGAAACGCGCTCACAGCGCCGCGCCGCATTACCCGATCCTTCCGGAACTCGGAATCGTGCTTGATGGCCAGCCAATCAGTTTGCCTGCGGACGCATGACTGCGGTCCCCGACGAGGCTGCCTCCTTGGAGTGGTGCTGCAGTTTCTACGCTGGGCGCATTAGCTTTTCGCCCACCGGTGATGATGACATGGGCGCCACGCTCCGCGAGCGCCCTGGCGGTGTCTCGTCCGATACCGGACGTCGCACCGGTAACCAAGACGGTCTCGCCGTCAAGCTCCATGGTGTACTCCTTCTACCCGGCCTGCGGATTCTGTTTTGGGCGGCGTTGGCGGTGGTGCTCACGGCGGACAGCCCAAACGTCGTTCAACTGCAGCTGTGTACGACTCGATCAGGCGCGTCTTGGTGCTGCGTTCGTTCAGGACCTCGTGTCCCTAACGGCTGGTTCACCTCAGATGGCACAGCCAGACAGGCGTATCGGATACGGGTTGTTGCCCCTCCTCTTTGGTGAACACCGCTCGGCGATTGGAGACCCTCTGAGCGAAGCAGTGGAGCGGCCCACTGACACTAGATTGGATCATGCAAGCCACTCTGGCGGGGAAAAAATGGATTGTCAACTCCAAAACAGATGCTAGATTGGAAGCATGGCCAGCCTCGCGCGACAGAAGGAAACGCTGACACCCAAAGGGCTGCGGACCCGTGTCCGCATCGTCGATGCAGCCGCCGAGTTGATTTATGAGCGCGGCGTCACTGCGACCACCCTCGAAGACGTCAAAACTGCGGCCGCAGTCAGCAGCTCACAGCTCTATCACTACTTCGCGAACAAGGAGGCGCTGGTCCAGGCGGTCATCGACCGCCAAGCCGACACGCTGGTCGCCGCCACAGAACATGCCGAGCTGGGCACCGTCGACGGACTCAGGGCCTGGCGCGAACTTGTGCTGACCCAGGCCGAACACACCGGCGGTAAAGGCGGCTGCCCCCTTGGTTCCCTCGGCAGTCAACTCGCGGAAAGCGATCCCGACGCTCGCGCCCGTACCGCAGCCGGTTTCGGACGATGGTCAACCGCCATCCGCGACGGACTACGCACACTGCACATCAGCGGGCATCTCGCGCCCGACATCAACCCCGACGACCTCGCCGTCACCCTTCTCGCCGCCCTTCAAGGCGGATTGCTGCTCGCACAAGTCCAGCGCAACACCCGTCCCTTGCAAGCCACTCTCGACACGCTGCTCGCGCTCGCCCAGCGCTGCCCAAACCAGCCACAACCGCCGCAACCGAGTACGAAGTCATCCTCACCATCGAACGTCGGCGACATGTCGAAATCGGTCGCGTATTCCCGGGAACAACCGCAACGCCGTGTCTGATAGTGGCTGGACAGATGGCCGGTCACTCGGCTTTCCCGGGAAGGAAGGCCGCAAGCATGCCACCAGCGCGTAGTCGCGCTGGACCGGAAGGGTGGGGTTCGCACGCTTCCGGTCCATCGGAGTAGCACGCGCCGCCTGGCGCTGTCCGGCGATCATCAGCGCGAACGGACTCACCGGGGCGGCGCTCGCGGTCGATGACTCATGTCTACATGAAGTTGCTAATTTGCCTGGCACGTGTGCCGACCCGCCCGCCCGGCGCCGCCCGGGCGTTCTCGGGTGAACCAGCCAATCGTGCAGTAGCGCACTGGATCCGGACACGGAAAGCTCACGGTGACCAGTGTCTGATCTCGAAAGGAGCCTGTTTCGTGAAAGGCATTCGCGCTGCTCTCGCGGCCCCGTTGATCGCCGCCGGTGCGCTGGCGGCTTTCGCGTCGCCCGCGATGTCGGCCCCGGCTACCGATCTACCTGACGGCCTGAATGTCGCCGGCACCGTCGCGGGGGACAACGTCGCGGTCGTGCTGTCCAGCGGGTGTGGCGATGCTACGGCGGTGCTGGGCTCCCTTGTTCCGGCCGCGAATTCGATCGACTGCTCGGCCACCTCCATCAACGGCGACGGTAACAACGGGCGAGGCTAAGTCCGAGTCTGGTCAATCGCGGCGAACGTCGTGCTGCCGCCGGCACTGAGGAAGATCCCCATCCGGGGTGATGTGCACGATCCTGCCCAGCTATTCGGTTTCCAAGAATGGTGGCTTCGCGACATGGTCGTCGGAGGCCGCTTTCAAAGTTGTCGGCGCGCCGTCAGCGACACTCACCCCGCTGCCGAGGTCGCGGAACACCTCGCCCGCGGTCGCGGTCGAACTGCCTGGCAGCAGGCCGCCGCTGAGCAGCCAAGCCGTCACTCCCCCGGCTACCAGCGCCACGACGAGCACCAGCACCACCACAAGGCGGCGACGGCGCGTGGGTTTCGGTGGTGCCACCACCGGTCCTCCTCCGCCCTCCGGCGCGGACTGCAGACGCCGCCCGATCTCTCCCAGAGCCTCCTTGGCTGCCGCGTGCGTTACGGCGCCGCTGGATTCCGGGGGACGTCGTAACGCAATGATGTTCCTCGCCGACCGGGAACAAGCACGCACCACGCCAGCGCGGAAGGTTTCTCATGGGTCGTCCGGCGAAGCGCACCATGCTCCTCTCGGTGAGCGCGCTCGTCGTCGTCGCGGTGGGCGCGTGGTTCGGGATCCGCGCTCTCGCGCGCGACGATTCACCTGCAACCGCAGTGGAACCGTCCGCGCAAGGACCGGCGTTCACCTCACCGGACGGGGCATCCTGGATCGATATCCCACCGGGGGCTATGACCCCGGGCACGACGGTCGGTTTCCTCCCTGCTCCGGCCGAGACACCGGGGCTGAACGCCACCCTGCGCGGGGCCACGGCCGCGGGCACGCCGGTGGACCTCCAGGTTACGAACGGGTCGCTCACGCCCGGCCGCTCGACCGTGACTCTCACCTACGACCCGGCCTTGGTCCCGGCCGGGCTCACCGCGGACCAGGTCGGCCTCGCCGTCTTCGACCGCGAACTCGACAGCTGGATCCCGATCCTCGGCGCCAAGGCCAACCCAGCCCGGCACACCGTCAGCGGTATCGCCCCGCACTTCTCCCTCTTCAGCCCCGTCGTGCTCAACCAGGCGAAGGCCCTGGTCAACGTGGCCGGCAAGGCCATTCACACCATCATCGACAGCAGCGTCAGCTTCGCGAAGTGGGCTGCTCAGCTACTCACGGAGCTCACCCACACGCTCGTGAATGACCTCTTCGGTATTGCACCCGACCTCGCCTGCAAACCGGCCGCCACCGAATTCACCGTCACCACGAAGAGCCTGCTCAACCGGCTGCGCACAGACCGGGACCGGCCACGACACGACCGTGCGGCTGCGTAACGGCTACGCTTTCCCGCTGCGCCTGGACAAACTGCCCGCCGGCCTCGCACTGAGGCTCAGCGACGTCTGGAACAACGGCGACGACCTCGTCAACCTCGTCCGCAACGCCTACTGGGCATTGCACAACCGAGCCGTGCTCAGCGGCGCAGCCCTCGGAACGGTGACCGCCACGCCCGAGCTCGAGAAGACAGCGACCACAACGATGGACATCGACAGCGACGCGGTCGGCTTCGACATGGCACTGGCGTTTCTCATGGTCATCGCCCCCGAACAAGCCACCCTCAAACCCGCGATCAAGACGGCAGCCGAGGCAGCGATCAAGGGAACCGTCGCCAAAGGCGAGGCCGGGAAACCCTCGGCGTGGGTCGGGCAGGCGTTCAGCCTGATCGACTGCATCGTCAAACAGGCCCACACCACCGCACCGGCCGACCTATTCACCGGGCCCGGCATCCGCGCGACCGCGGATGTCGTCCACGCCTGCCTGAGCGACCTGCTCAAACAGCTCAACCTGCAAGGCACCTTGATCGAACTCCTCGACACCGTCAAGGTCCTACCGGAAACAGTGGAAACGATTCTCTACCCGCTAGCCAACACTCTTGCCGAGCAGGTCGGCGGGATCAAGCAGCAGAAACCCCTGGCAACCGTCCAGCGCCGCAGCAGCGGCACGGTCCGCTTCGACGGGATCGGCGACCTAAACCTCGCCACCACGCCAGCGGACCTGCGTGCCCGCGGCTACACCGACCACGGCAACCTCTACGACGACACCAACCCCGCGTGCGTCAGCTACGAGAAGGCCGGCCAACCGCTGACTTACAGCGTCGAGCCGAACGGGCGCGTGCTGGCTATCCGAGCCGGCGCTTCCGGGACGAAGCTCTCCACCGAGATCGGTGGTATCCACGCCGGGTCCACCCTCGCCCAGCTCCGCACCGCGTTCCGGGGCTACCAAATCCACGAGTACCTGAACCTCGACTTCGGACAAGGCACCAACGGCGTGGTCGTCGACGGCCCCGGTGGCGCCATCGCCTTCAGCCTCGACACAGCAGCTCCCGCCCAATACGCGTCCGGGCAAGCCACCGTTACCTTTGTCAACGGAGTTGGTGTTTCCGGCCACGCGCCGACCGCCATGGAGATTGGCTGCTGAGGCCTCTTGCGATTTACGCACAGTCGAACAGGCGTTGAGAAGCCACGCCGCTTGACCCCGCACTCGCCGTGACCTGCTGCGTGATCACGTCGAGGTAAGGTGGCGTTCGTGGCCGCTCGACAGCCGTTCGTCGGGTCGATGCGGTGATCAGTGAACTGCGAAGAGGCACAACCGAGTTCTGCGTTTCCGGTGTGGCTTTCACACAGACTGCAGCTCGCGTACACCGGCCACAGACTGTCCGCATGCTCGTTAATGTGACTAGCTCCTCCAGTATCCGCGACAGATCGCGTAGATCTAGGCGGCTCGCTGGTCGGCGAGAGTGCACCCATAAGTGTTGTACAGCTGCCCACTATGCCTTGTCCTCGAGACTCCACTTTGACGTCGTACACAGGGAGCTGGGTCGCATTGATAAACTTTGCCGTCGGCATCGCATCGCGTCCATCGATAACCCAGATCGAGAAGCGTGAAGCTAGATCCTCTCGGCGCTCAATCGTGGCCAGCCACCATCCTCGCTGCGCGATCCAGACCGCGGTGATGGCAGCAGCCAGCGAGCCAACTCCGCCGACCCACCGTCCCCATGCAGCCCACCAATCGGCCTGCTTGTTCTCGATCCATCCCCACAGCACAAGGACCGCGAGATCGACCGAGCCGACCACCGAGATGGCTGCCATCAGGGAATGGATTTCCGCTGGACGAGAGCTTAAGCGGCGCACGAGGCGCCATATTCCCAATGCGGACACATTCGTCAGCAGCACCACCAGCACGGGCATCGGCTCTGTCCTTCCTTGCGTATTTGCTACAGGTCAGTCGCTGGTGTCTGGCCGGTCCTCGATCGCCAACGTGACCGTCTTTCCCGGCCAACCGCCCGGCCACTCCTCGATCACTTTGGGGCGAGCACCCACCAGCCAGAACCTGCGGCGCGGCTTGGTTGCGGTACCGATGTCGACACGCACTGCCAAGACAAAGTCCTTAATCGCCTCGCCGAGACGGGCCTGCCACAGAGCAGCCTCCGAAGTCCGCGCCTCCCGCTCGGCCGGTGTATCACCCACGGGCAGCGAGCTGAACAGTTCACTCAACACGGCCGTCACCTCTTCTGCAGCGGCGCGCGGAACCGAGGCGCCCATCACCCTGACCTCCGACAATGCGGCAAAGTACGCAGCCTGCGATGAACGAAGATCCGAAAGCGACCCGAGTAGCGTGGACATGTGGCGCCAAGCGAACGGCTGGCGCTGCTGCATCGCCAATGACAACACGCCCAGATGCGTCACCCACGTGGACAAGTCGCCCGTCGCGGCCAGGAACCCGGAGTACGCTTCCTTGCGGGCCGCCGTTGCAGCACCTTTGTCCTTCTGACCAGCTGGGATCGCTGCGAACAAGGTCCGAGTCGCTTTCAGGCCGGTGGCTACCTCGCCAGTCACCCTGGTGATGTCGCCCAGCGAGGAGAAGTCCATCGGCACATCCAAGCCGATGCCGACCGCTGACGCGGTAGAACCCCCTTGCTAGGCGCTGGGCAGTCGCTCGTCGACTCAGCCTGCCGGTAGCCGGTCTTCGGACAAGTTAGGCTTCCGAGTCATGGCGGTCGACTGGGGCAGTGTCCCAACATGAGTAGCGGTAGCCGGTTCGCTAACAGCTGCCGGTGTCGCGGCGAAAGCGTTCGGCAAACAGTCTCAGCTTCGTGAAATCCAGCCGGTGTACCTGGAGCAGGCACAGGCCGAATGGAGTCGCGAGCCGAGCAGAGCGGCACAGGGACGCCGAGCTGCGGCGCCGAGAGCAGGCCTCGAAGGTATACCTGCTAGTGACGAACGGCCGAACGCCCACGGCTTCGTCGGGTTCCTCGTGCGAGCGTTCAACACGAGTGATCAGCCAGTCTTCGATGTCCTGGTGCGGTGGCACAACGGGACGGCGCCCTGGTCTCAAGGTGGCAAAGACACCGACGAGCTGGTGGCCCTCAAGCCGAAGGAGGAAGTTCAGCTTTCGCGGGAATGGGGAAATGGTGGCAATTACAGCCTCGCCGGCGTATCGCTGGAGTTTCGGGATACTGCTGGCGTCCGGTGGCGCCGGACACGAGACGGCGCGCTCGACGAGCTGCTCAAGTAGGTGACTCGCTCAGCTGGCTCGGGCGCCTCTGGCCAGGTAGTTACAGCACCGGCTTCGGCCTCTGCGACATGTTCACGTGCGCGTGCGGGTCGGGACCGTGCTTGAGCTTCAGCAGGTCAGCTGCGACCAGGCCTTCGACGATCGAGTTCACGATGTGGTCGAGGTCCGTGCCCGGCAGACCCTGCACCTCGGCAAGCTCCTCGCGCAGCACGTCACGGACGATGCTGCGGATTCCGAATAGTTCACGCTCGGCGGGGTCGGTCGGGATGTTCGACACTACGTGTTTTCCTCGTGTCCACGAGCGGACAACAGTAGCGCCGGCAGACCCCTGAACACAGCGACAAGGTGAACGAACGAGGGAACCGCAATGGTCATCGTCATCGTGTATCTCATCGTGGCCGTGCTCATCTTCGGCGCTGGACTGGTGTTCAAGGGCCCCGCCTGGCTGCTCATCGTGCCAGTTCAGCCTGGCGCGATCGACTCCGACAGCGTCGGCCAACGGCCCGAGCTGATGTGTTCGCGCGGTCTGCCACATCGCCAATGCCAGGTAGTAAGCGTCCACCGGAGCCGAGTCAGGTGCTGGCAGGCTTTCTCGTTCGTATGCTTCGGCCAGGAGGGGGAAATCCGCCTCGGTCCCGTTGTAAGTAACAATCATGTCCGCACTGGCGCAAAACGACTGCAGGGCCATGAGAGCCTCTACTGGCGGAACTGCGCCGCTCGCATGCATCGCCTGCACCCGCTCGCTCCGAATTTCCCACAAGGCATCGGGTAGCCGGACGAACCGGTCGAAGATGGGCTCAGCCGCGATCCAGTCACTGTCAGTACCCATCCTGACCGCGCCGATCTGGAAGATCCGCTTCTCGAGGTAAGGATCAGCCGCCATTGTGCAGACAACGGACTCCACATCGACAACCACTGCACGCACCGGCGCTTCGGCGTCCGTTGCCATAGCGGGTATTTGCCGTGCAACATCCAGAAGAGCCGAAGTCCTGAACACACCGCCGATCACTGCTAGAGCACCGGCCCGCACCGCCTGCTCGATCAGCGCCTGGAACCGCCGTTGATGAAGCCAGGGGAACCTCCTCTTGGCCACATCCGCCATCTGCGCGCCGTCATACCCCCCTCGGATTCGGCGACGAGATCCACGACTTGACGGGCGGCAGTGCTAATCGTGGTCGAGTCCGGCTGCGTCAAAAATCCCCGTTCCGCGTAGGGTGATACGTGTGTAAACGTAGGCGCCCAAGAGGGTGTTACACATCTCCGCCGACCGAGAGCAAAACGCAACCAAACATCATACTGGTGCGAAAATTGCCTCTGTATCACTTCCGGGGAGACAGGCTTCCTAGAGTAATTGGCGACGGATTGCTGCCGACTAGACCTGAACTCGAACCGCTGATCACCGCCACCCCGAAGTGGGGCCGTACCAGCAGTTTGGCGGCCACCACGGAGCCAAAAGAAAAAATTCCACCAAATTACGCGTTCAGGTGAACATCCGGGTAGGTGACGATTCGATCAAGACAGTAACTACAGCCGGGCGCCCACCGATGTCCACGTTGACCCATCAGCATTTCGACTGATCACGAAGCGAGAAAACCCTTGGCGGGACTGGTCGGGCTCCTGATCGTGCTGATGATCGTCATCTGGCTGATTCGACAAGTTGGTCGTACTCCGCTGCCGCGTACAACCCAAGCCCCCACGACGCCGCGACAACAGCAGCGCGCGGTGCCGGCAGCACGTCCGCGCCCGACCCCTCAACCGGTGAGACACCGAAGAACACCGAGTCCAGCAGCACCGCGCCCGACCAGAGCTCCGGCGCCGATGAGACAACAGCCACCTCCGCCGCCTCCATCTCCACTCCCCCGGAACAGCCGGCCGCTGGCCACACAAGCTGTCAGCAGCCGCGCTGTTATACCGCCTACTCCCCAGCCGACCCCGCAGTTGCCACCCGAACATAGGTGGATTACCCCAGGTCAGGACGTCGCGGTCGCGAAGACGCTCGTGAAAGGAGGCATGCTCTACGTCGGTACAAGCATGGCAGACGCGGCAGGCAGTAATACCGAGCCCGCCTTGATCGATCCCACACTGCCGGTCGACCTGCGTACCCCTGACTGGCAGGGCGAGTCGATGAGCTACTGGCCCAGCTACGCCGATATCTCACCGAGAGCCCGCGGCGCGTACCTGGCGTGGCTGACCGGCGGCCGCGCGAATCCAAACGCCTACATCGGCTATGTGTTCCTGTACTTCTACGGCCTCGAGCGCCGCGTGCTCACCGAGCTTCCCCACCTCGACAATGCCGCCGCCGAGTGCAGCACTTTGGTAGCCGAGATCAGCCGTTTGCTGCAGATCTACCAGGGAAATAGTTCGTTTCGGGGGTACGCCCAGGCCCTGCTCGACAGCGCGGGAATTCTGGACCCGGCCCTCCGGTACGACCGGGCCGCGCCGCGGGTTCCCGAGTGGAGCCACGAGCTCCCCATGGACCTGAAGATCGGACTCGCACAGCTGGCAGTAGCCGCCCGGCCGATCCCGGCGGACTGGGCACTGTCCTGGTACGGCCACCACCCCGACACCCACTTGCGCACCCCCGCCGTTCGCTGCGCGGACGAATTCCTGGAGCTGTTCACGAAGCGCTATCGTGCGCGGTTCGGCGACGGCATGATCATCAAGCCGAACAAGGCGCGCCTCTCGACCAGTTACTACGCCGCCAGCCGTGGTTTCCACGGAAACGTGACACTGGAGAACACGGCACTTCCCGACGTCGGCAAGCTGACCGGCCCGATCACCAAGCTGCGAGACCTGGTCGAAGGCGTGACCAGCGATCTCGAGGCCTTCAGCCGCTATCTCGGCCGCAACCCAGATGGCGCAAGTTCGCCAGCGGCCATCGCACTGCTGCCCGACGGCGTCACCCACAAACCGAGTCCCGAGGCCGACGCACTCTGGTCGTGGGCGGCTCAGAGCATCGGCAACGCTGGCCGCGGAGTCGTCTCCGCGGAGGAGCTCATCACGCGGTGGCCGACCAAAACAGGCAAGCTGGCAAAAGCGGACGCAGTCGCCGTGGCACAACTGCTGGAGCAGCGTGGTCTCGGTATCGAGCCAGACGTGCGGTTCGGCGGCACCACGCCGACACCTACATCGTCGATCGTCCTGTTCCGTCGCGCGGACCGTCCGGTCAGCGCGCCTGGCACCGAATACGCCGCCGCGCTCGCGATTATCAACCTCGGCATGCTCGTCGCCGCCGCGGACGGCACAGTCAGTGAACCAGAGCGCAGGGCGCTGCGGGAGCTGGCGATCGATGAGCTCGACCTCAGCGAAGACGAGCGTCTCCGTCTAGACGCCCACGCTGCTCTGGTACTGACCAAGCCACCAACGCCAGCAGCGTTGCGTCGACGACTGGAGTCACTGCCGACGTCGCGCAAGGCCGCAGTCGGGCGATTGCTCATCACGATCGCGGCCGCGGACGGCCAGGTCACCGCGGACGAGATACGCACGCTGGAACGGCTGTTCACCACGCTCGGACTCGACCCCGGTGAGGTGTACGGGACGCTGCACGCGGCGGCGACCGCGACAGACGACCTCACGCGCACCGAGATCCCCGGTGAACGTCGACAGGGCCGAAGGATCGCGGCAAACGGGACCGGCGCCGCGACGTTGACCCTGGATCCGGAACGCCTGTCGAGGACCAGGGCCGAGTCAGCGCTGGTCGCCGCCGAGCTGGCGGAGATCTTCGCCGACGACGAGCCGCTACCGCCGCCGTCTCCCGTCGAGACAGCATCGGCCTGCGGACTCGATGCAGCGCACACTCGGCTGTTCCACCGGCTCGTCGAGCGCGAGGAGTGGAGCCGCGCCGAGTTCGACGAGCTGGCCAGCAACGCGGGTCTACTGCCCGACGGTGCACTCGAGGTCCTCAACGACGCGGCCTACGACCGCACCGACGAACCACTGTGCGAAGGCTCCGACCCCATCGAGATCAACCACGACATCGTGAAGGACATGCTCCGATGACAACCCCAGCCCCGAAGCCCACCCGCCTGCGCCCTCGCGACCGCGACGCGATCATCTCGTCGCTGCGGTCCGGCGTCGTCCCCCGCGCCGGATTCCAGCACATCCAGGTCGGCCGCGCCGCCGAAGTCTCGGCGATGAGCCAGGAGATCGCCCGGATCGCCGACGGCGGCTCCGCGGTCCGGTTCGTGATCGGCGAATACGGTGCCGGCAAGACGTTCTTCCTCAACCTGGTCCGCTCCATCGCAGCCGAGAGCAAGCTCGTCACGACCACCGCCGACCTCAGCCCCGACCGGCGCCTGCACGCCAGCGGCGGACAGGCGCGCTCGCTCTACGCCGAGCTCATGCGCAACATCGCCACCCGCTCCACCCCGGACGGCAACGCCCTGCCCAGCATCGTCGAAAGGTTCGTGACCTCGGCGATCCAGGAAGCCACAACCGCTGGAGTCTCCCCCGCCACCGTGATCTCCACCCGGCTCGAACGACTGTCGGAGAGTGTCGGCGGCTATGACTTCGCCCAGGTCATCGCCGCTTACTGGCGAGGTCACGACACCGGCAACGAGCAGCTCAAGGCCGATGCGGTCCGTTGGCTGCGGGGCGAATTCACCACCCGCACCGAAGCCCGTGCGGCACTCGGTGTCCGCAGCATCGTCGACGACACGACCTTCTACGACCACCTGAAGCTGATGGCCCGGTTCGTGAGGCTCGCCGGCTTCTCCGGCCTGCTGGTCTGCCTCGACGAGATGGTCAACCTCTACAAACTCGCCCACACCGGCGCCCGCAAGTCGAACTACGAGCAGGTTCTGCGCATCGTCAACGACTGTCTGCAGGGCAACGTCGAAGGCCTCGGTTTCTGCTTCGGCGGTACCCCCGAGATGCTGATGGATACTCGCCGCGGACTGTACAGCTACGAGGCGCTGCGCAGCCGTCTCGCCGAGAACACCTTCGCCGTCGGAGGCCTGGTCGACTACTCCGGACCTGTGCTGCGACTGGCGAACCTGACCCCGGAGGACATGCACGTCCTGCTCGAACGGCTCCGCCACGTCTACGCCGCCGGCGACCCCGCGGCCTACCTCGTCCCCGACGACGCCTTGTCCGCGTTCATGCAGCACTGCGCCGGGAGGATCGGCGACGCCTACTTCCGCACCCCGCGCAACACCATCAAGGAGTTCGTCAACCTCCTGGCCGTGCTCGAGCAGAACCCCGGAGCGGACTGGCGGCAGCTGCTCGGCACCGTGTCGATCAGTACCGAGAGCAATCCCGATCTGGAGCCGCTGCCCGACGAGTCCGACACGCAGGATGTGAACGGCACCGATGAACTCGCCGACCTCCGCATCTGAGGCCCTCCACTTCGACCGGCTGCATCCGCTGGTCCGGCGATGGGTGTGGCAGCAGGGGTGGAATGAACTCCACGACATCCAGGACGCGGCCATCCCCGCCATCCTCGACGGGAACAACGACGTTCTGATCGGCGCCGCGACCGCAGCCGGGAAGACCGAGGCCGCCTTTCTGCCCATCTGTTCGAAGATCGCCGGGCAGAGCGGACCCGGCATCCAAGCGCTGTACGTCGGACCGCTCAAGGCACTGATCAACGATCAGTTCCGCCGTATGGAGGAGCTCTGCGAAGTCCTCGAGATCCGGACCCACCGCTGGCACGGCGACGTCGCCGGCACGCGCAAGCAGGCCATGCTGCGCAATCCGTCCGGGATTCTCCTGATCACGCCGGAGTCGCTGGAGGCGATGTTCGTGCTCCGCGGGACGCACATCCCGCGACTCTTCGCCTCGCTGCAGTACGTGGTGATCGACGAGCTGCACTCGTTCCTGGACACCGAGCGCGGCGCCCAGCTGCTGTCCCAGCTCCACCGCCTCGAGATCGCAGTGAAACGACAGATACCTCGAATCGGCCTGTCAGCGACGCTGGGTGACATGTCGCTGGCAGCTGCTCAGCTCCGCCCGAGCGACGGAGACAAGGTGACGATCTTGGAGTCACAAGCAAGTGGCCAAGACCTGCGTCTGCAGGTGCGCAGCTACGTCGACGAACGACCAGCTGCGCCAAGTGATACAGACGCTGGTGAGGAAACGTCAGTCCGTGGGATCGCGGACCACCTGTTCGCCAACCTGCGCGGCAAGACCAACCTGGTGTTCGCCAACGCGCGTTCACGAGTCGAGCTGTACGCGGCCGAACTCGCCGACCGCAGCCTCCACGCCGGCGTTCCCAACGAGTTCCACGCCCATCACGGCAACCTCGCCAAAGAACTCCGCGAAGATGTCGAAGCCATGCTCAAGGACCCGACAAAACCGACCACCGCAGTCTGCACGACGACGCTGGAGATGGGCATCGACATCGGCGCCATCGCCCAAGTCGCGCAGATCGGACCCCCACCGTCCGTCGCTTCCCTGCGGCAGAGACTCGGTCGGTCCGGCCGCCGCAACGAACCCGCGATCCTCCGCGCCTACTGCGCCTCGATGGCCGTCGACGCCGAAACGCCACTGCTCGATCGCCTCCAACTACCTTTAGTGCAGACCATCGCGTCCATCGAACTGCTGCTGGACCGCTGGTGCGAGCCACCGGAGCCGGCCCAGTTGCACCTGTCAACGCTGATCCAACAACTGCTGTCCTTGATCGCCCAACACAGCGGCGTGCTACCGCTCGAGGCGTACCGGGTGCTGTGTGGCCGAGGAAGCCCGTTCTTCATTGTCACCTCGACACAGTTCGCCGAGCTGCTCCGAACACTTGGGAGCAAGGACGTGCTCACTCAGTCCAACGACGGAACCCTCCTGCTCGGCGGACGCGGAGAACCCACGGTCAACCACTACACGTTCTATGCCGCGTTCCAGACATCAGAGGAATACCGTCTAATACACAGCGGTCGGCAGCTCGGCACCATGCCGATCGACTTCCCACTTTACGAAGATCTACTCCTCGTTTTCGCCGGCCAACGTTGGCGTGTGACCGCCATCCACGAAGAGGACAAGGTCGTTCAACTGACGCCAGCCCCCGGAGGCAAGCCACCCCAGTTGGGCGTCTCAGCCGGTCTGGTGCACGCCGAGGTGCGAGTCCGTATGCGGACTCTCCTGGAAGATGATCGCGCCGCTGCCTATCTGGATCTCCAGTCCCGCACGCTGCTCGAACAAGCCCGCCGGGAATACGCCACCCTCCAACTCGACCACTGCCCAATCATCACCGACGGCGCCGACACGTTGCTGCTCCCCTGGACAGGGGATCGCCAACTGCACACCCTCGCCGCGATCCTTAACGAGACCGGGATGGAGGCGACTGTCGACGGCGCGGCGCTTCGACTCATTGGTACGCCCCGCAGCGCAGCGCTGACAGCAATGGCGAAAATAGCTGACAGTCCCGCACCCGGTCCTGACCAGCTCGCCCGCAAGGTTGAGAACAAGACCACCGCGAAGTTCGACGACTGGCTTGGGGAAGACCTTCTCTGCGACCAGTTCGGGTCAGCATCCCTCGACTGCATCGGTGCCGTCGAAGCAGCCCGACTCGTCGCAAAAGCCTCCGCGGCCGGCAGCTCAACTTAACTCGACGTGTCCTGTAGCGGCAGCACCAGCCACTACAGATGCAGCGGCTGTCCACTCGCTGACCGCTGCGTCAACTAAATGGTCAAGAGTTCATGGACAGAGCACAAGCTGTCACCACGGCGTTACCTAGCTCCACCGAGCACGCTGACAGCGCCGGTACACGCATTTTCATGCCCCTGATCAGAACGCCTTCAAGGATGACGTAACAAAATTTGCGAGCTACGCGACTACCTACCGTATTCACCTTCACGCCAACACGGAAAGTCAACTGTTGACCACAAACACAATTGCGATCATCGCCGGCTGCCTGATAGCAATGGCCGGCGTCGTTGTCATCGCTCACAGAATCAAGGAGAAAACGGAAGACACTCCCACCATCGCACGGATTGGCCCAATCGAGCTAAGTGGCGGAGCGGGAACGGTTCTCGCCATGATCGGCGGCCTAATCTTACTCGCGAGCCTGTTATGGCCACTTGGCAACATAAGCAACCGCGACCAAAACCCGGTTTCATCAACACCGACAACTCCAACACGACCGTCATCCATACCACCTACAGTAAAACTGGCATCGCCAACACCGCAAGTCACGCAAGTCGCAATCACATCACCCACGACCGGCCAGAAGGTAATCGGAAAATCCGGTGTTCTACTGGAGGGAACCGCAGGCGAAGCCGACGACCGACAGCTGTGGCTTTTTGATCACGCGGACGACAATCTATACTACTTAATCAGCAACGCTCCGCTGACCGTCACCAACGGCCGCTGGTCGGCCCAGGACCCGCAAGTCGGATCTACAACGTCCGAGGACGACGGACACACCTTTGTCCTCCTACTAGCCCAGGCAGACGCCAGATGCAACGGTACCTTAGGATCGGCCGTGCCCAACGCAAGCGGCGACATCGTCTTCCCGCACCTCCCCGAAGGCTGTAGCCAAGTTGCCTCAGTAAACGTTGTCAAGAGTTCGTCATGATGATATTGAAAACGCCAGTACCGAAGGACAGTCATTACGCGCCAGAAGACCTCAGACGAGGAGACCAAGGAGTTCGTTGCGGCGACCGAGCGCAGAGAGCGGTTCTCGCTCGTGGTTGTGCCAGGGCAGACGGACTCGACCGAAATGAAATGATAACCAAGTAGTTCTTCGAGAATGACAGTAAGGCCCCCAAACGGAATCGCGCACATCGTGTCACGGGCTACAGCACGATCTGCAACTACGGCGATGAACACGCCACACTGAACATCATCTCTACGGTTAGCGCTCAAGGTCATCCGCTCTGCACCGTCAACCGACTTGTAGCGCAGCGACGCCAAGTAGCGACTTCCACCGGCCACATTGACGAAGTCACATGATCCCGCCGCGTGCAGAATGAGACCACCATCGCGTCGACGAGGTCGCTACCTCTAGATCGTGCTGCAAATCTGCTGCAAGGGAGCTGCCACGTGACGAAGGAACGTTCGTCCCGATTTCACATTGCGTCCGGCCTGGACCACTTCCGAAATTCCTCTCGTGAGGATGGTCAAGAACTGCCAGCGATGGTGATTAACCGGATCGCGTGGCCCCAAGCCGCCTCCCGCCGCACCCGGAGACGCTACGCATTCACCGAAATCGTCGACGTCATCCAGACCGACAACGGCGCAGGATTCCCATCAGCGTTCCACTGGCACGTGCTGGACAAGCGCATCCAGCACGTCTACATCAAACCCCGCACACCCCGCCTGAACGAGAAGGTCAAACGCTCCCACCGCATCGACACCGAAGAGTTCTACCGGCTCCTCTACGGCATCGTCATCGACGACAGCACGCTATTCAGCGACAAGCTGCAGGAATGGGAGGACTACTACAACTACCACCGGCCCCACGGCGGCCTGGACGGCCAAACCCCTCATGAGAGACTACGACAGAAGACCACCGCGAAAGCCGCCCAGGCGTAGCCCATCACCGTCAGCGGCACAGTCCAAGATCTCTTGAACCCCACATTGACACCATCGATTACGCAATTCGGTACGCGATTAGTTGCCAGCATGCTGACCGACCCAACTGTGCCACCTTGTGAAATCAATCATCTCGAGTGAAATCAGGGACGTCGACGATCGCCTCCGGATCGCCGATGACCCTCGTAGGCATACCCTTTGGAGCGCGCACTCGCGAAACTGTTATGCCATGCAGGCAGGCATTGCACCAGAATAACAGGTAACCGACGCGCGTTTCTTCGTCGACAATGTACCGGATCTCAAGCTGATCCCTATCGCAATTCGGGCACAGCCCGGTCCCCGTCGACTGTCTACCGTCGACGACACGCGCCAACACAGCCAGCCAGGCTTGTCTGCCAGCCATCAGCCCAATCCCCCGTTGTAGTAGTTCCAGAACTGGTCCTCCGAACTATATGCGGCCCGTTCCCAGCTGCTTTCCTGCTCCAACGAGGTGGCCGGTCCGTACAGTCCGACCTGCATGACATGCATCCGCTCGTGACCGAGTGTTTTCACGAGGTCTTCCTCGGAACCGAACGCGTCCGGGTACAACGTGATTGTCCCATCCGGTGATGTATGGCCGAACAGTCCACGCCCGATCAGGTCAGGGTCACGGTTGATCTTTACCGTCACCCCGTCGAGCCCGACGCCGGAGTCTCGAGCGATCTGCCTGACGACTCGCTTTTGCATAGGAACTTGCAGCCCCGAGAAGACCCCGGTATTGGCCGTACGACGAGCGTAGCCCGCGTCGCCACACGTCCAGGCTTGGGCAGATCGTGTGCCATCTGCATTGACATTCCCGCCCGTAGCGCAGGCACCAGCCAGTTGGCCTGTTGCGGGTGACAATGCTCCTGGACCGGTGGACCTGTCAACCTGCGCGGATTGGTATGGATTGTCCCCGCCGTCGATGCCGCTGGGATCGAGGATCCCCAGGGCGATGGGAGTGGCGTTGAAGGCGTCGTTGAACAACTCGGTGAGGTCGCTCGCAATGGTAGCCGTCGCTGAGGGCTTCGGGTGCGGTGTCCGAGCGTCCTTGTCGATCTGCTCCTGCCGAAGCAATTCACGCATCCGCGCCGCAGCTGCGGCGTCGTCAGCAGCTGAAGACTTCGCCTTTTGCGGTGCTGGCCGGTAGCTCTTCGGTATGGAACTACAGTGCGTGACGCATCTGCCGGATCCCCCCGTACCACCCGGCTGACCACCGGTAGGTGTTCTCTGCCTACTAGCAGCCCTCAGCTCCTGAATTTCGGTGTAGTCGCTGGGCCAGGTCGCAAATGACGGCCCCAAGCTAGGCGGGCGAGACGGCGATCCACTTCGGGCGGCACCGCTTATGGCGTCCTGGGCGAGGTTGCGCAGCGTCTGGCCGAACAACCACTCAAGCGCCGCCTCGCCAAGCTCGCAACCTCCAAACACCGCCAACGCGCCGGGTCCGGTTTCGAGGGTCGCCACACCAGCGGCCTCGCACTCGCCAACGAGACGGCCAGTCGGGTCGGTCCCGGTCATCGGGTCGGTCGCGGCGTAGCCGTAGCGGTTGGCGTTGCTCGTGTCGCGCGGGTCCAGCCCAGTGGTGTCGCGTGAAGCGAAGCCGCCGGTGGAGGGCTGGAACCAGCGGGCCCCCATGTTGACGTTGCCGCTGGCCGAGTCGGTGTACTGGTCCTGATACCCCAGCGACGTCTGCGTGCCCGCAGACGCGGTGACCTGGCCGAACGGGCTGTAGGTGCGCGACCCGGTCACCGCACCCGTGGCCGGATCGACCAACGCGGTCAGGTCGGTGTGCGCATCGGCGGACGCGACGGATGCGACACCGCCCTGCCTCACCCCCAAGGGAGTGCCCATCGGGGTGTAGCTGTAGGTCGAGGTGCCGTCGCCGGTGATCTCGTGGCCAGTTCCAGCGTAGGTCAGGTTCGTGGTGCCGGCCGTCGTGAGACGATCGAGAGCGTCGTAGGTGTAGTTGGTGGTGGCGTCGGTGGTGAGTTCGTCGTAGGCGTTGAACGCCTTGTTCGTCGTCGTACCGCCGGTGGTGCGCGAGGCCTGGGTGCCACGCGGTGTGTAGGTGTAGGAGGTGCCGGCTTTGGCGGTGAGCTGGTTGCGCTCGTTGAAGGACGCGGTGCTCGAGCCGTCGGTGGTGAGGTTCCCCGCGCCGTCCCAGCCGTACTGGGTGGTGGTGGCGCCGTTGGTCCAGGTGGCGAGCTGCCCGGCCTGGTCGTAGCTGTAGGTGTTCGCCGCGGCACCGGCGACGCCGGTGGTGGTCTTGCTGGTCAGGTGGTCCGCGGTGTCGTAGCCGTACGTCGTCGACGCCGTGGTGGACCCGGCCGGGTCGGTGATCGTGTCGCTGTTCTGCCGGCCCAACGCGTCGTAGCCGAACGTGCGGGCTGCTTTGCCGGTGCCGTAGGCGGTGCTGGTAGGCTGGCTCGCGTCGTCGTAGCCGTAGGTCGCGGTGGTTCCGGTCAGCGGGTCCGCGGCGGTGGCCAGGCGCCCGGCGTTGTCGTAGGTGTAGGTCGCGGTCCCTGCCTCGGTGGTCGCGGTGGCCTGGCGGCCGTCGTCGTCGAAGGTGGCACTGGAGGTGCCCGACGGGCCGGTGGCGGTGATCAGGTCGCCGCGGTCGTCGTAGGTGTAGGTGTTGTCGGTGCCACTCGGGGTGGACACGCTGGTCATACGGCCCGCGGGGTCGTAGCCGAAGACTCGGTCCGATGTGGCGACCGACGCGCCGGTCCCGGTCTGCTTGGTCAGGTTGCCCTGGGCGTCGTAGGTGTTGGTGATCGTGACGCCACCGGGCTTGATCTGACTGGCAGGCTTGCCGTTGCGGTCGTAGGCGACGGTGTAGGTGCGGTCGGCCGCTGTCGGGGTCGCCGCGGTGGCGGGTTCGATGGTGGATTCGGGCAGGTTCCACGGGTTGACCGTGAACACCGTGGCGTGGCCGTTGCCATCGGTGCTGCGGGTGATGTTGCCGACCTTGTCGTAGCCGTAGCTCGAGGTGATCGACGTCGTCGCCGTCGTGGGCCGAGTCGTCGAGGTCAGCTCGTTGGCCGCGTTGAACGTCTGAGTGGTGGTCGCGCCCAGCGGGTCGGTGGCGGTGGTCTGGTTCCCGGCGCCGTCATAGCCGAACCCGGACGTGCGCAGGATCGCGCCGTGGGGGTCCACATCGGACTGCGCGGTTACGCGGCCGGCCTGGTCGTAGGCGGCGGTGCGCTTGTTGCCGAGCGGGTCGGTGACCGATGTGGTGCGCCCAGCGCCGTCATAGCCGGTACTGGTGGTCTTGCCCAACGCTGTGGTGGAGGTGAGCTGGTGACCGAGATCGTCGTAGGTCGCGGTGCTGACCTCGCCGCTGGGGCTGGTGACCGAGACCGGGTCGCCGAGCGGGTCGTAGGTGTAGCGGGTGGTGAGGTTGCGGGTCGGGGCCGGGTTGCGCTCGATGGCGGTGGTGGTGAGCGTGTGGCCGAGCTGGTCATAGGTGGCGGTGGCGTATGCCCCGTTCGGGTCGCTGGTGACCAGCGGCTCGCCGAGGGCGTCGAAGCTGGTCTGCCAGGTGCCGCCGGCCTGCCCGACGAGGGCGGGTGGGTCGGTCTTGCTGCGCTGGTCACCGAGCTGGTCGTAGCCGTAGGTGGTGGTGTTGCCGCGGGCGTCGGTGGTGGCGGTGACCCGGCCGGCGTGGTCGTAGGCGGTGCTCGTGCTCGCCGTGACCGGGGTGCTCTGCCCGGGCGGGACGTAGGCGGGCAGCGTGATTCCGGTGGGGCGCCCCGCGGGGTCGTAGCTGGCGTGGGTGAGGTTGCCGTTGGCGTCGCGGGTGTCGACCGTCTCACCGAAGGTGTCATACCCGGTGAAGGTGACCGGGGACGCGGTGACCGCGGCCGCACCACCGGTCTCCGTGGACACGGCGGGGGCGGTGACGGTGGTCGGTTGGCCGAGTGCGTCGTAGGCGTAGGTGGTGGTGAACGCGGCCGGGTTCGCGCCGGCGACGGTGCCTCGGGGGTCCACTGTGGAGGTCGGGAGGCCGCGTTCGTCGCGGGCGATGGTGGTGACCAGGGTCGCGGTGCCGGTGGTGTGGGTGGTCGCCGAGGTTTCCCGGCCCATCGGGTCGTAGCCGGTTTCGGTGTCGGCGGCGACGCTGCCGTCGGCGTTGCGTGCGGTGACCCGCGTCGGGTTGTCCAGCGTGTCGACGACGGTGCCGATGGAGCGCAGCACGGTGGTGCCGTCGCGGTCGGTGGTGTTGGTGACGCGACCGCCCGGGTCGTAGGTGGTCGTGGTGGAGTAGCGGCCGTCGCCCTTGGTGGCGGTGGCTACCTGCCCGGTGCCGGTGTAGGTGTCACTGGCCAGCACCAGGTCCCGGGTGTGCCCCGTGGCCGGGTCGAGGTAGCCGGTGAGGACTTGGGTGGCGGGCAGGTTGTCGTCGAAGTAGGTGGAACTGGTGGTGCGGCCCATCGCGTCGGTGACGCTGGCCAACCGCCCGGCCGGGTCGTAGGCGCGGGACTGCAGCACCACGTCGTGGGCGGCCTGGCCGTCGCCGGTGAAACCCTTGACCGTCGTGGTCGCCAGTTGGTGGCGCGCGGTGGTGTAGGTCGAGGTGTACTCGGTACCGCTGGGGTCGATGGTGTCGACCACGGCGCCGAACGCGTCGTAGGCGGTGGTGGTGACTCCGCCCGCCGGGTCGGTCACGGTCTTCGGGCGGCCGAGTGCGTCATAGGTGTAGGCGGTGGTGCGCGCGGGGTCCGCCCCGGTCGTGTCGTCCACTGTGGACTTCGTGACGGTGCCGTCGGGGTTGTAGACCGTGGCGGTACGGCGCTGGTGGCCGACCCCGGTGACGGCGTTGGCGGTGGCCGGGTCGATCTGCAGGGTCGGCCGCGACATCGCGTCGTAGCCGTAGGTCGTGGTGGCTCCGCCGGGGACGGTGGAGGAGGCGACGTTCTGGGTGGCTTTGCGGCCGATGCCGTCGTAGGTGTAGGTGACGACCAGCCCGACCGGGTCGGTGGTGCGGGTGAGGTCACCGGCGGTGTTGTACGCGTAGTGGGTAACGCCCCCGGCGGGGTCGGTGCTCGTCGCGAGCAGCCCGGCGGGTTCGGTTCCGCTGTCGGTGGCCGCTTCGGTGCCGGCGGTGTAGGTGGTGGTGCTGGTGCGTTGCGCCCCGGTGCTCGCCCCGGGTACCGAGGTCGACGAGATCGCGCCGGTGGTGGTGTAGGCGTAGGTGGTGAGGTAGGTGTTGTCGGTCGCCGAGGCGGAGCGGGCGTCGCGGTCGGCGGTGACCCGGTCGTCGCGCGGGTCGAGCGGGTCGGCGGTGTTGAGGTAGTAGCTGCGGTAGTCGGTATAGCACTGGTCGGTGCCCGAGGTGCGGCACGTGGTGCGCGAGAGCGCGTTGCCGCGGGCGTCGTTGACCAGGGTGGTGGCGTGGCCGTTCTCGTCGGTGACCCGGTTGAGGAACCCGCCCGTGTCGTAGGCGTACTGCGTGGTGCCCCCGGCCGGGGTGGTGGCCGTGGTCAGCCGGCCGCCGCGGGTCGGGTCGTAGGTGTAGGTGGTGACCGCGCCGGCGGGGTCGGTGACCCGCACGGCGTTGGCGGCGACCTTGGCGGAGTAATGCCCCGCGATGCTCGCGGAGTCCAGCGGGCGGTGATAGACCGCGACCTCGCCGATGGAGCCGGAGAAGTGACCCCAGTTGTCGGTGGGGCGGGCGGGCCAGGGGTTGCTCGCGGTGTACCCTGCGCCGACGAAGTCCTCGGTGTCGAGCCCGGCGAACAGCCCGTCCTGGCTGCCGACGAGGTTCCCGTCGAGGTAGAGCGACTGGGTGTTCTCGTCGCCGTCGAGGACGACGTGGTGCCACGCGCCGTCGTTGACGGCGTTCGGGGTGGCGATGCCGGCGATGGCGCCGGTCCAGAAATGCCCGTACAGCTTGCCGTCAGTGCCGACGTAAAGGATCGGCATCGCACCGCCCGGCGTCGCGGAGCCGGGCGGGGCGTTGCCGGTGGAGTAGAGGACACCGCCGGTGGTGGCGCTGGTCTGGAACCACATCTCCACCCCGAGGCGGGCGCGGCCCATGACCTGGCGGTCGGGCAGGCGCACATACGAGGTGCTGCCGTTGAACGACGCCGCCGCCCCACCGCGCATCGCCGGTGCCGCGGACAGCCCGACGTTGGTGTAGGTCGCGGTGGACACGGTGGGGTCGTTGCCGGCGTAGGCGCTGCTGGTCGCGTCCTCCAGCCCCCACAGGGCGTGCGGCTCCGACGACCGCACCGCGGTGAGGTAGCCGACTTCGGTGCCGCGGGCGTTGTAGTGCGCGGTCACGTCCGTTGCGGACAGGGTGTGCTGGTAGAGCGAGACCTGACTGATGGAGCCAGAGAAGTAGCCCCAGTTGTTCGTCGGGCGCGCCGGCCACGCACGGGTGGAGACAGCGCCCGCGCCGATGAAGTTCTCCGGGTCAAGGGCGTTGAGCATCCCGGGCAGGGAGCCGGAGGTGGTCGACCCGACAGCGGTGCCGTCGAGGTACATCGTCTGGGTGTCCAGCGCGGCCGAGAGCGCGACGTGGTGCCACGCGCCGTCGTTCACCGCGGCGGGGCTGGTGATCGCGGTGACCGAGCCGTTCCACATGTGGCCGTAGAGCTTGCCGTCGGCGCCGACGTAGAGGACCGGCATCGACCCGCCCGGGCTCGCGGTGCCCGGCAGGTCGTTCCCGGTCGACAGCAGCACACCGCCGGCGGTCGAGGTGGTCTTGAACCACATCTCGACCGCGGTCTGGCTGGCGCCCCTGAGCTCGTTGTCGGGCAGCCGGGCGTAGCTGGTGGTGCCGTCGAAGGACTGGGCACCGCTGGCGGCGTCGAACGGTCCGGTGGTTCTACCGCCGGTGCCGCGGACGTAGGTGGCGCGGTCGAGTTGGGCTTTGCCGTCCGCGGTGGTGCCCGAAGTTTCGTTCAGGCGCCAGTTCGCGTCCGGGGCGGAGTCGGTGACAGCGCCGGTGTAGCGAAATCCGTCGCCTTCGACGGTGGGTACGGCGATGGCGGTGGTGCCGCCGTTGGCGTCGGCGTACTGCGACACGCGGTCGGCCGCGCCGTTGTAGATCAGCGACGCCGCGGTGGCGCCGCCCGGCTTGGTGATCGAGGTCAGTTGGTCGCTGGCCGCGCGTGCCGCGTAGTGCTCGGCGACGACGGTCGCGCCCAGCGGCTGGTGATACAGCGCGACTTCGCCGATGGTGCCGGAGAAGTAGCCCCAGTTGTTGGTCGGGCGTGCGGGCCAGGCGCGGCTGGTGACGGCGCCGGCGCCGATGAAGTCGTTCGGGTCGATGTTCGGCGAGGTCCCGGTGCGGGAGCCGACCGAGGCGCCGTCGAGGTAGAGGGTCTGGGTGTCCAGCGCCACCGACAGCGCGACGTGGTGCCACGCGCCGTCGTTGACCGCGGTCGCCGATGCCATGCCGTTGAGCTGTCCGGTCCATTGGTAGCCGTAGAGCTTGCCGTCGGTGCCGACGTAGATCATCGGCATCGCCCCGCCCGGGGCCGCGGTGCCCGGCTGGTCGTTGCCGGTGGAGAACAGCACACCGCCGGCGGTGGAGGTGGTCTTGAACCACAGCTCGACGGCGAAGTAGGAGGAGTTGCGGACGAGGTTGTCCGGCAGTTTCACGAAGCTGGACGTGGCGTTGAACCCGGCCGCGGTGGTCGGGCTGCCGGCCAGCGGGCCGGGCTGGCCGTAGGTGAGGTTGCTCGCGGTGCCGTCGGTGGTGCCGAAGTAGCCGGGGACGTCGCTGACCGCGGTGGTGCCCGCCGGGTCGGCCAGGCGCCAGTAGGCGTGCGGGTTCGCGTCGAGGGTGACGCTGCGGTAGTGCGACGCGGTGGTGTTCGCGTAGGACGTGCAGGCGTTGGTGGGGTCGCAGACCTTGCTGAGCTGGTCGCCGGTGTAGGTGTAGTTCCACGCCAGCGCCAGCGCGGAGCTGGTGGTGACCTGGGTGACGTGGTTGCCGGTCCAGGTGAACGTGAGTGACCGCCCTGAGACGGCGTCGGTCGCGGTGTGCAGTTTCCCGGCGGTGTCGTAGGCGATGGTCTGCACGCGGCCCGACACGTCGGTGATGGTGCTCAGGCGTCCGGTGGTGTCGAAGGCGTAGCGGCTGCCGTCGGCGCTGCGCTGCGTCCAGCCGCCGCCGGAGACCGCGAGCAGGGTCGTGGTCTCCCCCGACGGTGAGGAGTAGGAGCCGTCGGGGTTGCGCCCGTAGCGGGTCTGCCGGCCGTCCGGGGAGGTGATGACCACGTTGCCGGAGCCGTCGGTGTCCGGGCGCAGCGCGGTGTCCCAGCGCGTGGACCACCCGGAACCGAACGCGGCGGTGTGCCGCGGGTCGAGGCTGTTGTAGGTGCGGACCACCGACAGCGCGGGGCCGACCGCGGACACTGAGGCGTCGGTGACCGCCGTCGTGTAGTTGCCGACCCCGGGGTCCACGCCGCCGCCGGCGACCGAGGACAGGTGGCTGGTGATCGCCGGTTGCGGAACTTGGGTGGACAAGTAGGCGCCGAGCGTCCAGGGGCTTTCGGCGTTGGTGTCGGTGGCCTTGCCGTACCAGGTGTAGGTCTGGCCCCACTTGAGTTTCCCGGCGGGCACCGACCACACCGGGGAGGTCAGGAACCCGGAGTCGGTGCACGTCGCGCCGGTGGAGTCACAGATGTTGAAGCGGTACTGCACGCCTTGGCCCGGCCAGTTGTCCGGGTCGTGCGCGCTCAACGCCAGTGTCGGGGTCAGCGTGGTGGCGTTGGAGTTGCTCAGCGGCGACATCGAGTCGATCTGCGGGGCCTGGTTCGGCAGGGTGAACGTGACCGGGGCCGACATCGGCACCGAGTCCCACGAGAACCGCCCGGTCCCGTAGTTGTCCATGTCCCACCGCAGTGTGTAGCTGCCCGGTGGCAGCGACTTGACCGTCGCGTTGACCGTCACGCTCTGCCCGGGTGCCACGGTGGACGGCATCGGTGTCCAGGCGCTGCTGGTGGCGGGCAGCTCGTTGCCAGCGGAGTCCCAAATGCGGTAGCCGAGTTTGTAGGAGTTGGTGGGGGTCCAGGTGTCGCGGCCCTGGTTGGTGACCGTGACCGCCATCGTGCCGTCGGCGTTGGTGCTGACCTGGGGGTTCATCGCGTCGACGCTGTAGGTCGCCCAGTACGGGGTGTAGGTGACCTCGAGGTAGGGGGCGTTGCCCGACGCGGCGGAGGCGAACTTCTTCCACGCGTAGCTGTCGGTGTCGGAGGCCCGCACGGTCAGGCCGTTGTTCGCCGCGCCGTTCCTCCACCCGGTCACGAGGTTGACCCCGTTGTTGCCCAGGTCGATCCCCTGCCACTGCGAGCCGCAGCTGCCGTCGTAACCGTGGGCGAACGACGCGGTCGCGAGCACGCCGCCGTAGGCCGGGCCGGGATAGGTCTTGGTGCCACCGACCGACCACCCCTGCGTCACCGGGTACACCGACACATCGCGTGCCTGGCAGGAGTAGGCGTAGGTCTCGTACATCCACAGCTTCGTGCCCAGGATGTGGTCCCCGGCCAGCCCGGAGGTCGCCGAGTCGAACTTCAGGTACGCCGCGGCCGTGTTCCCGCCGCCGTTGTAGGTCCCGACGCTCAAGTTCGGGTCACCGGAGTTGTCGGCGTTGTAGGGCGACTGGGTATAGGTGCTGCCGTTGGTGCCGGGACCGACCACGGTCGGGTCGACCTTCACCGGGAACACCCGGGCCGGGTCGGCCAGCCACGCCGCGTCGGCGGTGACCCGCAGCACCGGATTCGCCGCGTCTCCGACCAACGTGTAGGTCACCGCGGTGGAGCGAGCGCCCTCATCGGAGAGCGGGTTGAGGTTGGAGTCCTCCATGAAACCCGGCGGGATGGTGCCCTGCACGGCGCCGGCCGCGTCGGTGAGCTGCACTGCGCCACCACCGTCGAGGGTGGCGGTCAGGCCGGCCAGGTGCAGCGGGAAGTCCCAGGTCGCGGGGGCGTCCTTGGACTTGAGCAGGATCGTTTCCTTCGTCCCCGACGACGTCGCCTGCAAGTGCAAGTCGGCACCCGGGCGGACATCGGGGTAGGTCACGGCGTCACCGGTGACCTGCGCGGCCGCACCGCTCGCACCGGCGACGGAGAATCCGACCGAGGTGGCGGAGTTGAGCTGCAATGAGGCGATGTCGGCGACGTTCGCGGCCTGGCCGAAGCGTTCGGTGGTGGGCGTTGCCTTGGTCCGCCATGTCTGCCCGTCGGGGACCAGCGAGGGGTCGATCTTGGTCCACGTGCCGTCGGGGACCTGGTAGAACTGCGGCTCCTGGTACTTGCGCTCCGTTTTGGTGCCGTCGGCGTTGGCGTACACCTGCGTGGTCGCCGACCGCTGATCGGTCAACTCATGGCTGGTCTGATCGTTGAACCCGGCCACCGCCGACGACGGCGGCGCACCCACCTGGACCGAGGTCTGCGCGACCGGAGACTCCGGGATCCCTTGCGCGGGGAACGCCTGGTCCGGGCCTAATCCACCCGTGGCAGGGGGCGCGTCGTGGCCCGCACCAGCGGCTTTCGCCGTCGTCGCCGCCGAAGACACGTCGTGGGCTCGCCCGGCAGCCGATCCGCCGGCCTGCTGCGGGAGCGTCCCGATCGTCGCGGCGGCAGCCGAGGTGGGGGCGACCGTCGCCACACCGGCGCCGACGACGATGACCAGCAGCAGTGACAGCAGCCGCGAAAAACCACGCCCAGCAGGCAGCACAGATCGACGAGCCATGATTGAAATCCCACCCTCACGCAGCACGAACCCGCTCCAGGAAAGGAGCGGGACCGCAAGACGGAAAAAGAAAAACAGGAATAGAAAGAAACGCGTCCATCGCTGCCCAGCAAACCCCGCTCAACAGCTACCTCAAACGCCGTCGGGGAACTTATCGCCCGGTCCCGCCTTGCGTTAATCACGGTTACCGAAACGTGACAACGTTACACATGCGCCAATTGCTACTTTTCACATGTTTTTATACGAGGAGTGGCGAGCAGAACCGTAAAAATAAGACATACATCCACTAACGGGGCAAAAATTCAGAGACCCACATCACATCAATCACACATCGCCACATACGTCCATATGGCCCAGCGATTCGGGCAAACAAGACACAATGCCGATGCATCACCTGCGCGCACGACTTCATCGCTTCGGACCGAGAGCTGCCAGCGGACATGAAAAAATCCGGGTGGGCGGACAGTTTGGTCCGGATAGGCGGACATGAAATCTCCGGGTCTATGGACATGAGATCTCCGGGACACGCCTGACATCAATGCAGGTAGGGACCCTCCGGCGGGGTTGGCTCTGGTTGCTGACAGTTGCCAACCCTCTCGGTGCCGAAGGAGTCCCTTGACCAAGTCTGACAGGAAAATCATGGACATTCTGGAAGCGTTCGACATGACACGCTGTGCGCACTCCGCAGCGGAACTCGCGGGGGTCGACGAGAAGACCGTCGCCCGCTACGTCGCGATCCGCGACGCCGGCGGCGACCCGTTCACCCCGACCCGGCGCGTCCGCGGCATCGACCCGTACCTGGACAAGATCGAAGAGCTGGTGACGAACTCGGAAGGCCGGGTTCGCGCCGACGTCGTGCACCAACGACTGATCGCGATGGGATTCACCGGCACCGACCGCACCACCCGGCGCGCGGTCGCCGAGGCGAAAGCAGCGTGGAAAGCAGGGCATCGCCGCAAGTACCGGCCGTGGACCCCCGAGCCGGGGATGTGGATGCAGTTCGACTGGGGCGAAGGCCCCCGCGTCGGCGGGCGACGCACACAACTGTTCTGCGCCTGGCTGTCCTGGTCGAGGTTCCGCGTAGTGCTGCCGGCATGGGACCAGACGCTGGGCACTCTAGTGTCCTGCGTGGACGCGACTCTGCGCAGAATCGGTGGTGCACCAACGTATCTGCTGACCGACAATGCCCGGACGGTGACGATGGACCGGGTCGCCGGAGTCCCGGTGCGTCACCCTCAGATCGTCGCCGCGGGCCGGCACTACGGCTGCAAAGTGGAGACGTGCGAGCCGTTCGACCCCGAATCCAAGGGCGGCGCCGAGCACACCGTCAAGATTGCCAAAGCGGACCTGGTGCCCACCACAGCGAACCTGCTGCCCGCCTACTCCACGTTCACCGACCTCGCCGACGCCTCCGTCGAGTGGTGCGAGCGGGTCAACGCCCGCACCCACCGCGAAGGCGGGACCGCCCCGGATATCCGGCTGGCCACCGAACGCCTGCAGCTGCACGTCCTGCCCGCCGAACCGCACGCGATCGCACTCGGTGAGGAACGCCTCGTCGACGACGACCAGACGATCCGGTTCGGGTCGGTGCGCTACTCGACCCCCGACGGGCACCAGGGCAGCAAAGTCTGGGCCCGTGTCAACGGCGACGAGCTGGTCATCGTCGGGGACACCACCGCCGGGCTCACCGAGATCGCCCGGCATGTGCTGTCCACCCCGGGTTCTCCGCGCATCGACGATGCGCACTACCCGCACCACCCCGGCGGGAACCTGCCCCGCCCACCGAAAATCAGGGCACGAACCCCCGAAGAGGTCGCGTTCCTCGCCCTGGGCGAGGGTGCTCGTCGGTGGCTGGTCGAAGCCGCGTCGACCGGGGTGACACGGATCCGGGTCAAGATGGCCAAAGCGGTTGAGTTGGCGGCGATCCTGGACTCCAGCCGGGTCGACGATGCGCTCGGGCTGGCGGCGATCGCGGGCCGGTTCGCCGAGGACGACCTCGCCTCGATCCTGGACCACCTGACCGCCTCCGGGCCGCCCAGCGACGTCGTGGTGGCCGATGAGGCCCACTCCGCGCAGCCGGGCACCAGCGGCTGGGAGGTGTTCGGCCAGTGAGCAGCCCCAAAGCCCCCGCCCTGCCCGACGAGCTGGACGGTGTCCTGCGCCGGATGCGACTGCCTTACCTGCGCAAAGCCGCCCCCGACGTCCTGGCGACCGCGCGGGCGCAACGCTGGGACCCCGCCGAGGTGCTCCGCGTCCTGCTCGGCGAGGAGGTCACCGGCCGCAACTCCGCGACCCGGCGAATGCGGCGCAAAACCGCGAACTTCCCCACCGGCAAGACGTTCTCGTCCTGGCGCGCGGAGGGTCCTCGATCACCGAAGCCACCCAGAACTCACTGTCCACACTGGAATGGATCGGACGGCACGAGAACTTGGCCGTCGCGGGGCCGTCGGGCACCGGAAAGTCGCATTTCGTGGAGGCGCTCGCGCACGCGGCGATCGAGAACGACCTGCGGGTGTCCTGGTTCACGCTGGAGACCCTGACCGCCGCGGTCGGCAAAGCCAAGGTCGACGGGTCGGTGGCTCGGACGATCTCCCGGATCTGCGGGTGCGATCTGATCGTGGTTGACGATATCGGGATGCTGCCCGCTGGACAGGAGGCCGCTGAGGCGTTCTACCGGATCATCGACGCCGCTTACGAACGTCGTTCGATCGCGGTGACCAGCAATATCCATCCCAGTGGTTTCGATTCGATCATGCCGAAAACCCTGGCCACAGCCACGGTCGACAGGCTACTTCACCACGCCCACCTGGTCACCACGAAAGGTGAGAGTCACCGTCTCGCCGAAGCTATCGCCGGCAAGGGGGTGGTCGCCTTGAGTTAGCCGACCGTCCGGAGAACTGCTGTCCATCAGCCAGGAGAAGTCCTGCCCGCCAGCCCTGAGATCAACTGTCCGCCCGCCCGGAGTTCCCGATGACCGTTGACAGACACCTGGGTCAATACCAGCTTCGATTGGCTGTCATACCGTAGCGGAGCTCCTCGCACGTTCCGACGTGAAGAAGGCACCCTCATCCGCGCCGAGATCGTTGATGACCGCTACAGACACTATCTTTCCCAGGCGAAATCGACAGGATGGCGGCACGATCAGAACCAAGCCCGCTCGACGTCTGACCTGACCGCGCCTTCAGGGCTGCTCTCAAGTATCGCGAGTCCTCAAAGTTTGGACGGTCGAGTCCTCCAGCACCGTGCACGACCCATGGTTCCGGACCGTGCGCCCGACCTTCGACATTCCGGAGGAAACCTGACCAGCTATAGGGGCTCCGCGTGACAGAATCAGCACGCTACAGAGGCACGAGATGAGGAGTCGTCACCGTGGACCAGCTGAAGTTCGACCCGGGGCTCGGGACGTACAGCGTGAACGTCGCCCCAGAAAGCCTGTGGATCTCTAAAGGGATGGGTGCGCCCTACTTCCAGCTCCAGCTGGAAGTGGGCATCCCGGAGATCGGCGAGAAAGCGGGTCAACTGCTATACCTCGACACGACCGTCCATGCCCAGCAAAGCAACGGTCCGCGGGTCCCACTCGCGTCGACGAACGTATCGGTCCCTTTTGTACCGACCGGCGAGACGCGACGCCATCATCTGCAGTACCTGATCACGAACGCTCAACTGCTAGCACTCGAACATAGCCGCACCGGTGACCTGCGCTTGGAGCTGCAGATCCGCGGGTTCCTGCCGCAGGCGTCCGGCTTTCCCGGCGGTCCCGAGACCACTCTGCACATCAGCGTCGCCGAAAGCACGTGGCGCCAACAACTTGCCAGCCTCGGCCGCACGCTCGGTGTGGACATGGTGATCCCCTTCCCAGCGGATGACGAGCCAAGTGGGGCCGTCACCGACTTCCTGCGTGAGGCTCAGCGGCTGCTCGGTGGGCGCGACATCGACAGCGCGATGCTGCAGGTACGTAAGGCCCTCGAAACCATCAAGACGACCAGCAGCTGGACCTGGCCTGGGAACAAGAACAAGGTCGACCGCACGGCCGACGAGCGGTGGTCCTTGATCCGCTCGGCGTTGGAGGACCAAGCCAGCGGCGCAATGCATGGCGACGCCGGCACGAAGGACTACACCTACACCCGCGCCGAGGTCGAGACGTTGATCGGTATGACTGCTGCTCTGGTCCGCGTCATTCACTGATGCGCAGTGCAGTCTGCGCTCACCTGGACTCGTTCACTTCGGCTTGCGTACCGAGCCACGCGCTCGTGAGCGGGATTCCAGGTATCGCCACATATGGGGATACCTGAAGACCGAGCGCACGCCGATTCCCAGCGCGGCGAGCCCTCCGCCAACGCCGAGCGCGGGGATCTGGAGATGGGTGACGAAATTCCACATGGGGACTCCTGAAGGTGCGGTTCGAGGTTCACCACAGCCTTCCGCCGACCTCCGTCATCGGCGACCGTCTTCGTCCTTTAGCCCCCCACTGGGGTGCCACTTTTCCCTGTGTCAAGCCTACCCTGACCCGGTCGAGGCAAAACCGCAGGCAGGAGAGGCAGGCTTCCTTTCCTGTGGATCTGACCTCGTCAAGGCAACCCGGATTTAAGCTGTCAAGCCTAGCTTGACAGCTTGACCAACTTCGCGGAGTGTTTCGTCATGAGCAAGACGTACCGGAACACCCTCCGCGCGCACGCGGAGTCCTTGGCCATGCTCAGTCGGGCGTACACGGATCTGGCGCGTCAGCACCGCGTCGTTGCCGACGCCGCCGCTCGGGGAAAACGGCAGCCCACCGCAGAAAGCGACTTCAGTGAGTGGATCTTCCGCGCCTGCGAATTCGCGGCGGCCGCGGAACGCGAGCTCGCACTCGAGATCGAACTCGCTCGCACATTCGGAGTCACCTGGGACGAGATCGCCGACGCGCTCGGCGTCAGCCGGCAAGCAGCGTGGGAGCGATTCGCGAAGCAATCCCGCTGGAACAACACCAGGCGCCTATCCCAGGCGAATCAGGCACGCCGAGCCAGCCTGCTTCACGACCTCCGCAAGCGCATCGGCGACGACGACGAAAAACTGCTGGCCTTCGAGCAGTGGAGCAGCCTGCACCGAAACCCGTCATCGATAGAAGGCCCCGCGACAGGAGCTCCGCCATAGACAGGATCAATCCCAGCACCTGAATCCATAACGGACTGAACCTCGGGATGCGCCCGACGGTCGCGGGCCAGCCCGGTGTTCTGCTCCACAGACACTACGACCGAGCGGATAATCGTTGCCAAGACGCACGCTTCGGGGATGTCCTGGCCGAACGCCTCCAGCGCCACGGTCTCCGGCTCCGGCCCACCACGCACCTCGAAGTCGAGCTGCCCGCTCCACCAGCTCGGTGTCGGCGCCCCAGGCGCAACGCGACGCATCGCTCGACTGGAACCGGCCGGCCGCGACGCCGCAGACGATCACGTGCGAATGCAGAGTCGCGGCCCACCCCAAATCCGACTAGCCATTCGTGCAAGACGCGCGCCACCCTGCTGCAGCGTCGAAGACCAATTCGATGAGCATCTCCTCGCGCCAGAGTTACGCCAGGATTGTGCCCGACGCACGAGCCCGCCGATGACGCGAACAGCGCCGTAGCAAGGTAAACTCGACATGAGCGCGCTTGGCCGACGCTCTTGCCCCGCGGGTTGTCAATCCGTCCAGTGTCCGTTCGAGTCGGACCGGGGGTACCGATAAGGCCAGGTCAGAGGTTTGTGGCACCTCCTCCCCTGGTCGCTAGACTGACCGTAGCCAGAACTTAGCCAGAACTAAGTGACGGCGATGGTCGGGGAGGGCCACACCATGGCACGTACACCTATG
>NZ_JAODNM010000130.1 GCF_025464955.1 Amycolatopsis sp.
CGCTTGGCTGGACTGGCTGTGTGAGTTCGACGGCGGGTCCGACCGGTGTGGTGTCGTCAACGCTTCGGGGATGCCGTAGGCGTCTTCGGTCGTCGCTCGTCTACGTCCTCGCCTTGATGTTGGTCAGTACCCGGTCGGCCACATCGCGGCCGGCGGTGCAGGCATCGATACCTTTCGACGCTGCGCCTTGGCTGATAAACATGCCGACCGTGAAAACAAGGTCGTCGCGAATTCCAACAAACACCCGGCAGTCGAGGCTGAGACCCCCGCCTGCCTTGGTTTGGTAGGTCACACCAATGTGAGCCCCGCTGCCTGAGGCATTATTCCAGTCGCATTTGGGGCCGGCCGCGTTGTCGCTAGGTGTGGGTGGATTAGGGGTTCCGATCAACGTCGTGAGGTCGGCGGTGGTTAGTGCGGTGTCGCAGGGGCTGCCGGCGAGGACTTTCGCGGGAAGGGGGTTTTCCACAGATGGGACGTTGGAGGTCGACGCTCTGGTCGTCGACACAGAGCCAGGTACTGCTGACGGAACGCCAGCTACGGAGCACCCTGCGAGCATGAGCCCGCTGAAGGCGAGGCCGATGATGGTCGACGAATGGTGGCGAGTCACTGAGAATTCTCCTTGAATGTCCGGCTGCTGGATGGCACGGCTAGGACCTTGCCTTGATGTTGGTCAGCACCTGGTCGGCGATGGATCTGGCGGCCGTGCACGGGTTGACGTGCTTGCCCTTCGCAAGCTCGCTGAGCGTGATTCCGGCGGAGTGGGCCAAGGAATTCGAGATACGCACGACGACCTGGCAATGGTCTACGCCAGCGGTGTCGACGTCTCCTGTTGCACGGTAGGCGACTGCCGGGTAGCTCTGGACGGCTTCGAGTTCTTCCCAATGAACGGCGGTTGACTTCACGTTTTGGTAGGCGTCGCTCAGGCCATGGGAATTCGTTTGGTAGAAGACGGTGGTGGTTGCGCCGTTGCCTGATGCGTTCGCCCAAAAGCATCGTGGTCCGAGCGGAGTGTCTCCAGGTTTGCCTGGGTCGGGCGGGCCGATGAACTTCGTCAGATCGGCGGTGGTTAGGGCTGTGTCGCAGGGGTTGCCAGCGAGGGCCTTGGCGGGGACGGGGTTTTGCACGGTGGGGGCGCCGCTGGAGGTGGCGACGGTGCTGGTGGAGGGGGTTTCGGAGCTGGGGGTTGGGGTGTCGGCGACGTGGGCGGGGGAGCAGGCGGTTAGGGCGAGGGCAGTGAGGGTTAGGAGAGCGGCGATTGGTGGGTGGGGGCGCGGCACGCGAGTGGGATCCTTCCGGGGGCGGGCTGGGGCGCACTGAGGATAGCCGGGTGGTTACGCAGCGTGGGGCGGAATAGGAAAGGTCGAAATACACAGGTTCGTTACAGGATTGTCTGGCAGGGTGGCCGAATGGACGGCGACGGGTACGTGGAGGGGCTCCGGAGAACTGCGGCGGCGGCGGCGAGTTTGGCGGAGACGCAGAGTCAGTTGGCGGAGGCTCTTCGCGGGATTGACGACCTGGGGGTTGATATTGACCAGATGGTCCAGATTAGTACCCGCGGGGCTGAATTCCTCAAGCAGATCGGTGCGGTGAACGCGGCGCAAGCGCTTGCGTATGAGGACATGATGGCGGCCGGCGGGCCGGAGAACTCTCGCGCTTATGTGGAGTACGAGGCCACGACTCGGCGGAATACGGAATTGCTGCCCAGTGAGTCTCTCAGCGACGAACTTTGGTGATGAAGGCGTTCCACTGAGTAAGTGAGACGGTCAGGGTGCCGCCTGGGCGGTCTTTTGTGTCTCTGACCTGGATGTTTTCTGGGGCATTGGCGATCTCGACGCAGTTGCCTTCACCAGCCGAGTGGCTGCTGGTGCGCCAGCCGACCTCGATGCAGTTGCCCTGGCCGCCGCTGTAGCTGCTTGTCCGCCACGTGACGTCGGTCGGCTCAGGCATGTTCATCGGGGTCCTCTCTATCGCCGTATAGCTCCACTGCAATCTTGCGGATCAAGCCTCTCGATTGTTGCTCATCGAGCGAGGTTTCCGCCAGCGCCGCAACTATTCGCTGGTAGGCGATGATTTCCTCCGGCTCCTCCAAGAACAAGGTGGAGGTCGCGCTCTCCAAGTAGATCACTGGCTTGATCGTTGCGAAGTCCATGAGCGTGAACGACCCCTCGACGCCTGCGTGCGCACCCATGCTGGTCGGCACAACACGCAACGAGATGTAGGGGCGTACTGACATGCGTAGTAGGTGATGGAGCTGTTCTGACATCACCGAGCCGTCGCCGACGGGGAGCCTCAATACGAACTCGCCGACAATTTCGGCCAGGGACACTGTGGCGCCACCGGAAAGGAGCATTGAGTGCGTTCAGTGAAATCGGTTTCCTATGGTCAGGAGGTTCGACTATGCCCACTATTTCACCCGCACATGCACGCGCATTCTGGTTGCTGCGCAATGAGATCTACGCCCAACTCGACGAGGCCGAGTTCCTTGCCATGGGTTTCGGCGAATGGGGAATCAGCGATCCGGAAGCCATCGGCAAGCTGATCTGCGATCTGGTGACCGTGATCCGCATCGTCGTCGGTAAGCACAGCGAAGACGCCGAAGGCCGTTGCGGGTTCTGCAACTCCTCGTGGCCGTGTCCCAGCGTCGGCTCGATCCACGACGCCATGCGCGACCCGGAGAGCGAGTTCGTGAAACTGGTCGAGAGCTAGCCTTCCCGGCTCAACCTTTCGGTACGTCAGACCGTACTACTCGATGTCAGAGGTTCACTCGATCGAGGAGCACCATGGATTTTCGTGCCAAGCTGGGGATCGGTGTCGCCGTGTGTGCGGTGGCGGGGATCGGGACGTCGATGTTCGCACCGGCGGCCTTCGCCGAGTCCGGCAAGTTGACACAGTCGGCGGCCGTGTCGCAGCTCGCCGCGGCCGGGATCGGGTACACGTCATCGGGCGGTTGCACGACGAGAAGCGACGTGAACTGCACGTCCCTGGACCAGATCAACGCCACGACGGTCAACGACCTCATCGCGTTCCACCGGACCAGCGGCTGCGCGGTGCTGATCACCGGCGGCACCGAAGTCGGGCACGAGACGAGCACCTACAGCCACTACAACGGCTACAAGGTCGACCTGAGGCTGAACACCTGCATCAACAGCTACATCCGCGCCAACTACGTGCCGATCGTGCCGCCGACGTTCGGCACCGAGCAGTACCGCGACGGCAGCAACATCTACACCTACGAGGGCAACCACTGGGACGTCGAGTACCACTGAGCAGCAACAGAAAGGCCGCCTTCACCACTGCTGTGAAGGCGGCCTTTGCCGTTCTGGAGACCTACTCGAAGGCCTTGGCGATCAGGGCCTTCTGCTCGACCTCGTGCACCTTCGACGAACCCGCCGACGGCGCGGCCATCGGGCGGCGCGCGGCCACCTGCAGCTTGCCGAGGACCTCTGGGAACTTGCGGGGCAGGTTCAGCCCGAAGAACGGCCAGGCACCCTGGTTCTCCGGCTCTTCCTGGACCCACACGATCTCGGTCGCGTTGGTGAAGCGCTCGATCGCCGCGAGGAGCTTCTTCTTCGGCAGCGGGTAGTACTGCTCGATCCGCACGATCGCGACGTCGTTCGCTTCCTGCTTCGCGCGCTCGGCAGCCAGCTCCCAGTAGAGCTTGCCCGACGTCAGCAGGACCTTGCGCACCTTGGCCGGGTCAACGGTCGAGTCGTCGATGACCGACATGAACTTCGTCTGGTCGATGAAGTCCTCGACCGCCGAGGTGGCGGCCTTGTTGCGCAGCATCGACTTGGGGGTGAAGACCACCAGGGGTCGGTTCACGCCGTCCATCGCGTGACGGCGCAGCAGGTGGAAGTAGTTCGCGGGCGTCGACGGCACGGCGACCGTCATCGAGCCCTCGGCGCACAGTGCCAGGAAGCGCTCGATGCGACCGGACGTGTGGTCCGGGCCCTGGCCTTCGTGGCCGTGCGGCAGGAGCAGCACGACGTCGGAAACCTGGCCCCACTTGGCTTCACCGGACGAGATGTACTCGTCGATGACGGTCTGCGCGCCGTTGACGAAGTCGCCGAACTGCGCTTCCCACATGACCAGCGCGTCGGAGTTGGCCACCGAGTAGCCGTACTCGAAGCCGACCGCCGCGTACTCGGACAGCGCCGAGTCGTAGATCATCACGCGGCCCTGGTCCTCGGCGAGGTTCTGCAGCGGGCTGTACTCCTGGCCGGTCTTCCGGTCGATGAGCACCGAGTGCCGCTGGGTGAACGTGCCGCGTCGCGAGTCCTGGCCGGACAGCCGCACGAGACGGCCTTCGATCGCCAGCGACCCGAACGCGAGCAGCTCGCCGAACGCCCAGTCCGCGCCGCCTTCGCGGGACATCTTGTGTCTCCGCTCCAGGACCGGCTTGACTCGCGGGTGCGCGGTGAAGCCCTCCGGCGTGTTGAGGAACGCGTCGCCGATGCGCTCGACGACCTCGCGCGTGACAGCCGTCGGCACCTTCGACGGGACCTGCTGCTCCTCCTCGACCGACGGGCTCACCGTGGCGGGGTGCTTCTCGAGCTCCCGGACCTCGTTGAACACGTGCTCGAGCTGGCTGGAGAAGTCACGCAGCGCGGCCTCGGCCTCGTCCACGGAGATGTCCCCGCGGCCGATCAGCGATTCGGTGTACGTCTTACGCACCGACCGCTTGGTGTCGATGATGTCGTACATCGCCGGCTGCGTCATCGAGGGATCGTCACCCTCGTTGTGGCCGCGGCGGCGGTAGCAGACCATGTCGATGATGACGTCCTTGTGGAACTCCTGGCGGTAGTCGACGGCCAGCTTCGCCACCCAGTGGGCGGCTTCCGGGTCGTCACCGTTCACGTGGAACACCGGCGCGGCGATCATCTTGCCGACGTCGGTCGCGTACTGCGACGAGCGCGAGTGCTCGGGCGCGGTGGTGAAGCCGACCTGGTTGTTGATGATCAGGTGGACCGTGCCGCCGGTGCGGTACCCGCGCAGCAGCGCGAGGTTCAGCGTCTCGGCCACGACGCCCTGGCCCGCGAAGGCCGCGTCGCCGTGCATGAGCAGCGGGAGCACGGTGTAGCCGGAGCCGCCCTTGTCGAGGAGGTCCTGCTTCGCCCGGACGATGCCTTCGAGAACCGGGTCGACCGTCTCGAGGTGCGACGGGTTCGACGCCAGCGACACCTTGGTCTCGCCGTCGCCGAACATACGGAAGTACTTGCCCTCGGCGCCCAGGTGGTACTTCACGTCACCGGAGCCGTGCGCCTGGCCGGGGTCGAGGTTGCCCTCGAACTCGCGGAAGATCTGCGAGATCGGCTTGCCGACGATGTTCGCGAGCACGTTCAGCCGGCCGCGGTGCGGCATGCCGATGACGACCTCGTCGAGCTCGGCCTCGGCGGCCTTGTCGAGCACGGTGTCGAGCAGCGCGATGGCCGTCTCGCCGCCTTCGAGCGAGAAGCGCTTCTGACCGACGTACTTGGTCTGAAGGAACGTCTCGAACGCTTCGGCCGCGTTCAGCTTCGACAGGATGTACTTCTGGACCGCGGTGTCGGGCTTCTCGTGTGGCACCTCGACGCGGTTTTGGATCCAGCGGCGCTCGTCCGGGTCGAGAATGTGCGTGTACTCGATGCCGACCGTGCGGCAGTACGAGTTGCGCAGCACGCCCAGGATGTCGCGCAGCTTCATGCGCTCCTGGCTGGCGAAGCCGCCGACGGGGAACTCGCGGTCGAGGTCCCAGAGCGTCAGGCCGTGGGAGAGGACGTCGAGGTCCTCGTGGCGGCGCTGGCGGTAGTTCAGCGGGTCGGTGTCGGCCATCAGGTGACCGCGCATGCGGTACGCGTCGATGAGCTCGAGCACACGAGCTGTCTTGTCGACGGCGCCTTCGGGGATGTCGGCGACCCAGCGGATCGGCTCGTACGGCAGCCGCAGTGACGTGAAGATGTCGTCGTAGAAGCCGTTTTCGCCGAGCAGTAGCTGGTGGATCAGCTTGAGGAACTCGCCGGACTCCGCGCCCTGGATGACGCGGTGGTCATACGTCGAGGTCAGCGTGACGATCTTGCTGACGGCGAGGTCGACCAGCGTCTTCTCACTGGTGCCCTCGAACGCCGCCGGGTACTGCATGGCGCCGACGCCGATGATCGTGCCCTGGCCGACCTGCAGGCGCGGGACCGACTGGTTGGTGCCGATGCCGCCGGGGTTGGTCAGCGAGATCGTGGTGCCGGCGAAGTCGTCGGCGGTCAGCTTGTTGTTGCGGGCTTTCCGGACGATGTCCTCGTACGCCTGCCAGAACTGCAGGAACGTCATGTTCTCGGTCGCCTTGATGGACGCGACAACGAGCGTGCGGGTGTTGTCCTTGCCCTTCATGTCGATGGCGAGACCGAAGTTGACGTGCTCCGGGGTCACCGCGAACGGCTTGCCGTCGACCGACTGGAAATGCCGGTTCATGTTCGGGAACTGCTGGAGCGCCCGGACCATCGCGTACCCGATGATGTGGGTGAAGGAGATCTTCCCGCCACGGGTGCGCTTGAGGTGGTTGTTGATGACGATGCGGTTGTCGGCCATCAGCTTGGCCGGCACGGCACGCACGCTGGTCGCGGTGGGCACGGACAGCGAGGCGTCCATGTTCTTCGCGATCGCCGCGGCCGCGCCGCGCATCTGCTTGCGCTCGGGCTCGGCGGCGGCCGGCTTCGCGGCGGGGGCCGAGGCGGCCACCGGGGCAGCGGCGGGCGTGGCGGGCGCGGGCTTCGCGGCCGGTGCCGAGCCGTTGGCCGACGTCGTCGCGGCGGGCGTGGCGGGCGCTGCTTTCGCGGCTGGTGGTGGGCTGGCCGGCGCTACCGGCGCCTTGCCGTTGCTCGAACTCGCGACCTGGTCAGAGGCCTTTTCCGGGGTGGTCGTCGCCTGGGTAGGCGTGGCCTGCGTCGGCTTGAAGTCCGCAAAGAAGTCATGCCATGCGGCATCTACTGAAGAGGGGTCGGCGAGGAATTGGTCATACATTTCCTCGACCAGCCACTCATTGGGGCCGAACTGTGACGCAGGGCTGCTGCTGGACACGGCTTGGGCTCGCCTCTATCCGTCTCGATCTTGATGTTCACTGATGCGCCTACCAGGCTAACCCCCTCTCGATCCGGCGTGTGATCGAACTGGCCTGTGTGAGGCGTGGCGCACTAAGGCGTCGATCACTGCCTCGATCAAGATGAGGCAGGTCACCCGTCGTCGGGAGGGTGAAACCGCCTACCCGTCCAGGGCATTGTCACTGTGGGTCACCGCTGTTCAGCGCGTTGCTTCGATGCGTGAAACACCTCCGAAAGTAGGTCGGGTGGAGTCGTCGGAAACGGACGCGCTCGAGCGTGCAGAAGGGGCATCCGAGAACTGGGTCATCGACGTTCCTGTGGTCAGCGCGTTGCGCCGATGAGAGTGGACACCTCCGGGGCGAGGATGAAGGGGCGTTCGTCTGGGAGTTCGGCGCGGGCTTTGTCGAGGTCGCCGTTGGCGACGTGGGTGCCGACCGTGTGGAACAGCGGCGTCACGTCGGTGACCTCGGTGATCCACTCGTCGACGTAGCGCTCGACGCCCTCGCCGCTGAGACCAATTTGGATCGACCGGTACGGCAGCGGGCGGTGGTGGAGGTCGCGTTCCGGGTCCCACTGGACGCGGACGGGTGACGTCTTGAGCTGGTCGGCCCAGGCTTGCCGGTCGGCGTGCATCGACCGTTCGAAGTGGCTGAGTGAGGCGTGCCGCAGTGCCCAGTCGAAGCCTTCGAGGGTGATGTCCAGCGCGAGGACGCACTCCTGGCCGGGTTTTCGGCCCCAGCCACAGCGGTACGCCATCCAGAGAAAGGACGGCTTGATCCACGTCATCCGTTCCCGTTTGAACGGTGCCACGAAGGTGCCCGCTTCGACCGCCGGGTCGGCGATCTCGGGCGCGTAGGCCTGGTAGACGCGGATGGTCGTCTCGGTGTGCCGCGCCCGGATCTGGCGTTGGGGCGGTGGCTGGTTCACGGGGGTCATCGTCTCAGCTCGGCCGAAGTCGGGACACCGATTTAGACTCTGTTCCATGCCTGCTGGGGAACGCCGCTGCCAGTGCCTGATCTGCGCCGACTACGGCGATCGGGACCGGCTCGACGCGATCGACACCGACCTTGTCGCGAACATCGACGAGCGCGGCTGGGGCGTGATGATGATCCCCGAGGACGACACCGGACCCGGCTGGGCGTACACGGTCGGACTCTGGCACAGCCACTTCTCGGCCGAGATCGCGATGTTCGGCCTGGACATCTACGACATGACCGACTGCCTCAACGTCCTGGGCGCGCAGGTCCGGGACGGTCGCGCGCTGGTCTCGGACGAAGGACGCGCCGAGGTGATCGAGCGGTATCCGGTGGTGCTCAAGGACGTCGACGAGGGCTGGCGCAAGGCCTTCTTCGGTACGTCGATGGGGTTCTACCGGTCGACTCGGGAGGTTCCGTTCCTGCAGGTGCTGTGGCCTGACCAGGACGGCAAGCTTCCGGGGGTTCCAGGCTGTTCGGAGGGGTACCTCGCCCTGCAGCCGAGCTTGTGGCTGACGCCTGACGAGCACCCAGTCGGGTGCTGGACGGCGCAGATCTGACCCGCGGGTCATGAGCCCAGTGCCCAGAGCCGGGCGTAGAAGCCGTTGTGGGCGAGGAGTTCGGCGTGGGTGCCTTGCTCGACGACCCGGCCGTGGTCGAGGACGATGATCCGGTCGGCGCGGGCCGCTGTGGCCAGGCGGTGGGCGACCACGAACGTGGTGCGCTTGCGCGCTAGCTGCTCGGTCGCGCGGAGCACGGCGGACTCGGTGGACGGGTCCAGCGCGGCTGTCGCTTCGTCGAGCAGCAGGATATCCGGGTCGACGAGTTCGGCCCGCGCGAGTGCGACGAGCTGGCGTTGCCCGGCCGAGAGCGACCGGCCCCGCTCGCCGACGGGTTGCCGGAAGCCGGCGGGTAGCGCGGCGACGCCGTCCAGCGCGCCGACCGACCGCACCGCGGCCTCGACCTCGGCATCGCTGGCCGACGGCTTGCCATAACGCACGTTGTCCGCGACCGTGCCGGAGAACAGGTGCGCCTCCTGCGGCACCACGCCCATCCGGCCGCGAAGTGCCGCGAGGTCGTACGACCGGATATCGATGCCGTCGATGCGCACTTCCCCGCCGGTCGCGTCGTAGAACCGCGCGACCAGCTTGACCGCCGTCGACTTTCCCGCTCCGGTGGCGCCGACGAGCGCGACGGTCTCCCCGGGCGTGACGTCCAGCGACATGTTGCCCAGCGCGAGCTTTTCCGTGCCGGTGTAGGCGAAGTCGACGTTGTCGAAGGTCACCTCGCCGCGCAGCTTTTCGGGCACCTCGACCGGGTTCTCGGCGGCGGGTACCGAACTCGGCGTGCGTAGCAGGTCGCCGATGCGGCTGAGGCCGACGCGGGCTTGCTGGTAACCGTCGAAGACGGACGAGAGCTGCTGGATCGGGGAGAAGAACTGGTCCAGGTACAGCAGGAACGCGAGCAGGATCCCGGCGGACAGCGTGCCGGCCGCGACTCGGTTCGCGCCCGCGAGCAGGACGACCGCCTCCGCGATGCCGGAGAGCATGGTGACCAGCGGGAAGTACGTCGCGATGTACGCCTGGGCGCGGAGCCGCGAACGGCGGTAGTCGTCGCTGCGTTCGGCGAAGGCTTCCGCCGAACGCTCCTCGCGGGTGTATGCCTGCGCGACCCGCAGGCCGGTCACGTTCTCCTGCATGTCGGCGTTGACCACGCTGACGCGTTCCCGCGCTTCGGTATACGCCCGGGATGCGAGCCGCCGGAAGAAGTACGTCGCGACCGCGAGGATCGGCAGAACCGCGAGCGCGTACAGCGCCAGCGCGCCGTCGGTGAGCAGCAATGCGCCGGAGATCCCGACCAAGGTGAGCACGCTGACCACCGCGGTGGCGAGCCCGGTCTGCAGGAAAGTGGACAGCGCGTCGACGTCGGTGGTCATCCGGGTCATGATCTTGCCGGACAGTTCACGCTCGAAGTAGTCCAGGCCGAGTCGCTGCAAATGCGCGTAACTGCGTACCCGCAAGGCATACAGCACCGTTTCACCGACTCGGGCCGTCATCTTGGTCTGCGCGTAGATCGCCAGCCAGTCCACCAGGATGACCAGCGCGCCGATCCCGGACGCCACCCAGATCGCCGACTCGACCCCGACGCGGACACCGTGATCGACCCCCTGCTGGTACAGCGCGGGGAGCGCGATCGCGGCGAGCGCGTCGGCGGCGACGAGCGCGATGACCACGATGAGCGGCCAGCGCACCGGCCGCAGTAGCGCGCTGAGCCGGAACGTGGGATCCGGGGCTGTCACGTCAAGTTTGCCCAGCCTCGGAGAATCGTAGGCAGGCGGCAGTTTCCGGACGCCCTCGAGAAGTTCCTCGGTCGGCGGCAGGTCCAGCCCGGACGATCCCCGGCCGCCGTCCCCGGAGGCACCGCCGGTGCGTTGCAGAGCCGAATCGGCCAGCTCGTCGACCTCGTCACGGTTCCCGTCGTCCGGCCACAGCGCCGGAGTGATCCCGGCGGGGCCGCAGTCGAGGCCTTCGCACCGGTGGACCTCTTCGACGTCGTCGCCGGGGCCGGCGACCAGCTCGCGGTAGAGGGCGCAGCGGCCCTGCAGTTCTTGCTCGGTGCCGATGTCGATCACGCGGCCGCCGTCCAGCACCGCGATCCGATCGGCGAGCGACAGCGTGGAACGCCGATGCGCGATCAGCAGCGTCGTGCGCGAGGCGGTGACCGAGCGCAGGGTGTCGTAGATGGCGGCTTCGGTGACGGTGTCGACCGCGGACGTCGCGTCGTCGAGGATCAGCACGCGAGGATCGGTGAGCAGCGCCCGGGCGAGCCCGAGGCGTTGGCGCTGACCACCGGACAGCGTCAGCCCGCGCTCGCCGACGAGGGTGTCGTAGCCCTCGGGCAGCAGCCGGATGAACTCGTCCGCCTCGGCCGCCCTCGCCGCGGCGATGATCTCGTCTTCGGCGGCGTCCGGCCGGCCGTACGCAATGTTGTCGCGGATCGAGGTGGAGAACAGGAAGGCTTCCTCGAAGACCACGCCGATCGAGCGTCGCAGCTCCTGCATCTTCAGATCGCGGATGTCGACCCCGCCGATCTCGACGGACCCGCTGTGCACGTCGTAGAACCTGGGCAGCAGTAACGAGATCGTCGACTTGCCTGAACCTGCCGTGCCGACCAGCGCGAGGGTCTCGCCGGCCCGGGCGTGCAGTGACAAGCCGTTGAGCACGGGCTCGGACCGGGTGTAGCCGAAGTGGATGTCGTCGAGCCGGATGTCCAGCGGCCCTTCGGGCATCGGGCGGGCGTCCAGGCTGTCGACCACCTCGGGCTGGGCGTCGACGAGTTCGTACACGCGCTCGGCGGCCGCCCTGGTCAGCTGTGCCTGCACGACCAGCCCGGCGAGCATGCGGGCCGGGCCGGTCAGCGCCGAAACGTATGTCGCGAAGGCGAGGAACGTGCCGAGGCTGATTTCCCCGCGCATCGCGAGAATTCCGCCGGCGGCGAGCACCGCGACCTGGCCTGCCGCGGGCAGCGCGGACGTCGTCGCGGTGGGCAGCGCGGACAGCCGCGCCGCCCGAAGCCGTTCGGCGAACAGGGTTTTCGCCGTTTTCTCCAGGCGCGCGACCTCCCGGACTTCCTGGCCGAACCCCTTGACCACGCGGACGCCGGTGACCGTCTCCTCGACGTGCTGGGCGACGTCGGCCGCGCGTTGCTGCGCTGACCAGGTGGCGGGGAACAGGCGTTTGCGGCTTGTGGCGATGATGATCGCCACCGCCGGTGTGATCACCAGCGCGATCAGCGTCAGCGCCGGGGACATCCAGAGCATCGCGCCCAGCGCGAGGACGGCGAAGATCACCGAACCCGCGGACAGCGGAACCTGCATCAGGATCCCGGTGACCAGCTGCAGGTCCGTGATCGCGCGCGAGACGATCTGCCCGGTGCGCATCGAGTCCTGCTTGCCGCCGTCGAGCCGCGACACCGCGCCGAACACGGTCTGCCGCAGGTCGTGCTGGACGTCGAGGGCCAGGCGGCCGCCGACGTACCGGCGCACGAACGCGGTGCCGAACGACAGCACCTGTACCGCGATCAGCGCGACGGCCAACCCGCCGAGCTGGCCGGTGCGGCCGCCGACCGCGTCGTCCACGGCGACTTTGACCAGCAACGGGGACGTCGCCTGCAGGCCGACCCCGACGATCGCGGCGGCCAACGACAGCATGACCACCCAGCGGTGCCGCCAGGAGGCGGCCGCGAGCCGGCGGATCCAACCGGTGTTCTTCGGCCGGCCCGTCTCGCGTGCTGGACGGTCTTGACGGATGAGGGGTGGGGCAGTGGTCACTCCGTCACAGTAGGCGGGGGTACCGACAACCTGCCGTGATTGTGTCCGACGACCGTTCGAGATGCGCACTCGTACGGTCGCCCCGTGCGCTCAAGCGCGCGTGGAATGCGCTTGAGCGCACGGGAAATGCACTCACTTGACTCGATCAGGTGATGTCCCGGCGTTGGTTCGCGGCCCAGCCGCCGCCGAAGAGCGCTGCCGTCCAGGCGGCGAAGACCAGGGCCGAGGCCCACCAGGAGACGACGCCGGGGGCACCGGCCGCTTGCTGGACGAGATACTGCGCGCCGTTGCTGAGTTCCGGGGGCAGGTTCAGGGTGTTGATGCCGAACGCGCCGGCCGCGATCCCGCCGACGATCCCGTTCGAGGTGCCGTTGGGCAGGATCGCGCCGAGCACGGTGGTGTCGCTCCACAGCACCAGGGTCAGCGTGTTCTCGATGATCAGGAAGTACACCAGCAGCAGCACCACGGCCAGGGTGACGTTGTTCAGCAGCGCGCCGAAGCCGATCCCGAACAGCGTCACCAGCACCGAGGCGAGGATCGTGCCGCCGAACGCGGCCAGCCACTGCGCGACGTCGGGCAGATGCGAGCCGTCGACGCTGACGACCGTCGCGATCGCGGCCACCGCGAAGCTGACGACGCCGTACAGGACCCCCCACACGATGTAGGTGATCATTTTCGCGCTCAGTGCGGAAAGCCGGTTTGGCGCGGTCAGGAAGGTGGTGGAGATCGTCTTGTTGCGGTACTCGCCGGCGAGGGCGAAGACACCGAACAGTGCCGGGATGAGCATGGCGACGTTGACCCCGTGCGCGATCGACAGCAAGCCGACCGGGAGCTTGCTGACGTCGATGCCCACCCGCCGGAAGATCAGGTCGGAGTCGCTGCCGCCGATGTAGTTGACGAAGTTGTTGGTGAGCAGGCCCCAGACGTACGAGAAGCCGAACCCGAGGAGCACCAGCGGGATCAGCAGCACCCACCAGGTCTTGAGCGAAAGCGTCTTGCGGAACTCCGCCTTGATCAGGTTGCCCATCATCAGCCTTGGCCTCCCCAGCCGTTCTGCTGGCCCGGCGGCGGGCCCTGTTGGTAGGGCGGCTGCCCGGGTTGCTGGTAACCGGGTTGCTGGTAACCGGGCGGCGGTCCCTGCTGGTAAGGCTGCTGGTAGCCGGGCGGTGGTCCCTGCTGCGGGTAGCCGCTGAACTGGGACGAAGTCAGCTGGAAGAAGAGGTGCTCGAGGTCCGCGTGTTCCTCTTGCATGCCGTACAACGCCGTACCGGCCTTCGCGGCCAGGTCGCCGATCTGCCGCACGGTCGCGCCGACAACGGCGACCCGGCCGTCCGGCGTCGGGGACACCTGGGTGAACCCGGCCTCCTGCAACGCGGTGACGAGGACCGACACGTCCGCGGGTTGCACGAGTACGCGGGATTGCCGGCTCTTTTTCAGCTGGTCGAGCGAGCCGTAGTAGCGGGTCATGCCCTGGCTGATGATGACCACCTGGTCGATGGTCTGCTCGACCTCGTTGAGCAGGTGGCTCGACACCAGCACGGACCTGCCTTCACGCGCGTACGCCCGCAGGAAGTTCCGCAGCCACAGGATTCCTTCCGGGTCGAGGCCGTTGGCCGGCTCGTCGAGCACGAGGACCTGGGGGTTGCCGAGCAACGCCGTCGCCAGCGCGAGCCGCTGCCGCATGCCGAGCGAGAACCCGCCGGCCTTGCGGTCGGCCGCGGGCGACAGGCCCACCAGTCCGAGCACCTCTTCGACGCGCTGGTCGGGCATCCCGATCGCCGCGGCGTAGACGCGCAGGTGGTTGCGGGCCGTGCGGCTCGGGTGGAAGCCCTCGTTCTCCAGCACCGAGCCGACTACCCGCGCCGGGTTGCCCAGCTGCGAATGCGGGCGGCCGTTGATGGTCGCCGTGCCCGCCGACGGCGTCACCAGCCCCAGCAGCATCCGCAGCGTGGTCGTCTTACCGGCCCCGTTCGGCCCGAGGAAACCCGTGACCGAACCAGGTTCCACCGTGAAGCTCAGATTCTGGACCGCGTTGACCGGGCCGAACTGCTTACTCAGGTTCTGCACCGTGATGCGACCACTGCCGTCGTGCATACCGCCCCTTCCCCCGTTGTGGATCCGCGCCATCCTGCCCTATGCGGACCCCTCGCGCGTGACGTTGGGCACGGAAAGGTGATAAGCGACGTTCGTCACGGTGTGGGCGCTGTGTTCTTCACGTCGAGGTCACAGAAGGGGCCCGTTTTTGTCGCCGGATGCCCGTTTGTAACGTTTTTCTCCAGGAGTTCACCGACTGCGGGCCTTCTTGGTGGACAAGTATTCCGACAGAACTACGGACCCGACGCAGCGAACTCTCGCGTTATTACCTAAGCTATAGCTGGCGGCCCGCTCCCAGTGACCCCCAGGCTGGTTGAGCGGGTCGCCCCTTCACCTTCTCCCCAGTGTGTCCGCGGAGAGCGCGGACCTGCGGAGGTTCGGTTCTTCAGCCCTGGGGGCCGAGCCCCCAGACCCCCACGGTGCGGTATGTCGCTGTTGGCGGGCGTGGTGACGCTTGAGGGACAAGAAACGGGCCCCACCGGGTGGTGGGGCCCTTTTCGTTTGTTGGAGTCAGGCGAGGACGGACGCCACGGGGGTGTGGGGGAGGTCGTGGGCGACGGCGACCGGGCCGTTCGTCAGGGCACCGGCGTGGGTGTTGAGACCCTTCGCGAGGCTCGGATCCGCGGTGAGCGCGGCCTTCCAGCCGAGCTCGGCCAGCTGCACGGCGTACGGCAGCGTCACGTTCGTGAGGCCGTACGTCGACGTCCGCGGCACCGCGCCCGGCATGTTCGCGACGCAGTAGAACACCGAGTCGTGCACCTGGTAGGTCGGCTCGTCGTGGGTGGTCGGCCGTGAGTCGGCGAAGCAGCCGCCCTGGTCGATCGCGATGTCCACCAGGACACTGCCCGGCTTCATGCGCGACACGAGGTCGTTCGAGACCAGCTTCGGCGCCTTCGCGCCCGGGACCAGCACCGCGCCGATGACCATGTCGGCCTCGAGCACGGCCTGCTCCACGGAGAACTTGTTCGACGTCACCGTGCGGATGCGGCCGCCGAAGTCGTTGTCGATCTGGCGGAGGCGGTCGACGTTGGTGTCGAGGATTTCGACGTCCGAGCCGAGGCCGAGCGCGACCCGCGCCGCGTTGATGCCGGCCACGCCGCCACCGATCACGACGACCCGCGCCGGGTGCACCCCGGGGATGCCGCCGGGCAGCACGCCGCGGCCGCCGCTGGGCTTCATCAGCGCGTAGGCACCGACCTGCGGAGCGAGCCGGCCGGCGACCTCGGACATCGGCGCGAGAAGCGGCAGCGCGCCGTTCGCGGTCTGCACCGTCTCGTAGGCGATCGCCGTCGTGCCCGACGCCAGCAGCGCGTCGGTCAGCGGGCGGTCGGCCGCGATGTGCAGGTAGGTGAACAGCACCTGGTTCGCGCGGAGCAGCGGGTACTCCTGGGCGATCGGCTCCTTGACCTTCAGGACCAGCTCGCCCTCGGCCCAAGTCTCGGCGGCGGTCGCGAGCACCTTGGCGCCCGCGGCGACGTACTCGTCGTCGGTGATCGACGAACCGACGCCCGCGCCGGTCTCGATGAAGACGTCGTGACCTCGCCGGGTCAGCTCGTGCACGCCCGCCGGGGTCAACGCCACCCGGTACTCGTGCTTCTTGATCTCACGGGGTACGGCGATACGCACGAGAGGCCTCCTGAAGGCGTTGCGGTAAGTGCTCCTGACCACGGTGAACCACCCGGACGGCGGTGTCATCGTGCTGTCAGGACAATCTTCAGGGACTCTCGTAGTGCTGTCGAGACAGAGTCAGATTGTCAGCGACCTGTCGGCGTTTTGTGGCAGAACGATGACATCGCGCACACAGAAACCGCAAACTCGCGGTCGACAGTGGATGTCATGGTGATCAGCAGTTCGGCGCGAACCCAACCGCTATGGACCCCGACCCCGCAGGATTTCCCCGCGAAGGAGCCCCGGACGGGTTCCAGACGCGGTCTCGCGGCCTTGGCTGCCGTCGGCTGCGTCATCGCGTTTCTGTTCACCTACGGGATTTTCGTGTTCACCGCGGGCGGGCAGCGCGCTGAGGACGCCATCCTGCACAACGCTCAGTCCGCCGCCCGGCTCGGTCAGGACTCCTCGGCGACGCTGTTGCAGGGCGCCGACGTCGCGACGGTGATCCTCCTGTCGGCCGGGCTGGTCGTGATCATCGCCGGGATGCGGCGCCAGTTCGTGCTGGGCCTCGTTTCGTTGGTGGCGCTGGGGGTTTCGCTGCTCGCGACCGACTTCCTCAAGACGTCCGTGCTGGTTCGCCCGGATCTGGGCAACGAGGGGCGTGCCTGGCACAACAGCTTCCCGAGCGGACACGCCAGCGCGGCGATGGCCTGCGTGCTGGCCTTGGCGCTCGTCGTCCCGCGCCGGGGGCGGCCGTTTGTGCTGGTGCCGGGCGCGATCGCGGTGGCGTGGGTTTCGTCGTCGACGATCACGCTGGCTTGGCACCGCCTCAGTGACACGATCGGCGGCACGATGCTGGTGACGGCGATCTTCGCCCTCGCCGCGGCCGGTTTCGCCTGGAAGTCGTCGGATCGTGGTCGGGGGCTGTCCTGGGGAGTCGGCGTGTTGGCGCTGGTCGTGCCGACGTTGATCAGCTTCGCTTGCTTCGTCGTGCTCACCGAGCTAGCCGCGCTGGACACCGCGGTGGCGTTGGCAAGCCTGTCCGCGGTCGGAGTGTCGGGGTTCGCGCTGTGGTTCCTGGGGGGTGTCGACGTCGGCTGGCCGCGTCACGCCGCTTGACCTCGAGTGTGGTCGAGGTTGCAGGCTTGGCCGATGCGAGCTGTGTGGTTGAAGGAGTTCGGCGGACCGCGGGTGTTGTTCGCGGGTGACGCGCCCGATCCGGTGCCAGGGGTGGGGCAGGCGCTGGTCGAAGTGGTGTTCGCCGGGATCACTTTTGTCGAGACGCAGTTCCGGGCGAGTGGGCAGGGGCCGTTCGCCGCGGAGTTGCCGATGATTCCGGGCAACGGCGTAGGCGGGGTGGTCAGCGCTGTCGGCCCGGGGGTGGACAGCGAGATCGTCGGCATGCGGGTCGTCACGGGGACCGGGGGTTCCGGCGGCTACGCGCAGCGGGTGGCCGTCGACGCGGCGACGCTGTTCGAGGTGCCTGACGGGCTGGGGCTCGACGTCGCGGTGGCGTTGCTGGCCGACGGCCGGACGGCGACCGGGCTCGCGCGGGCCGCGTCGATCCAGCCGGGGGAACGCGTGCTCGTCGAGGCGGCGGCCGGGGGCGTCGGCGGACTGCTGGTGCAGCTCGCGCAGGCGGCGGGGGCCGAGGTGATCGGGGTCGCCGGTGGCGCACGCAAGGTCGAGCACGTACTGGAACTCGGCGCGGACTTCGCCGTCGACTACAGCGAGCCAGAGTGGGCCGAGCGAATCGGCGCGGTCGACGTCGTGTTCGACGGCGTCGGCGGGGACGTCGGCGCGGCGGCGTTCGGGCTGCTCAGGAGCGGCGGGCGGATGGTGATGTTCGGGCTCGCCAGTGGAACGTGGACGACGATCCCCGACGACGTCGCCGAGCGAGAGGTCACGGTGGTACGCGGGATCGGGAGTCCGGCGCTGTTCCGCGAGTTCACCACGAGCGCGCTGGCGGACGCGGCCGAGGGCAGGCTGCGGCCGGTGATCGGGCAGCGGTTCGCGCTCGAACAGGCGGCCGACGCACACGCGGCGATCGAGTCGCGGGAGACCGTCGGCAAGACGCTGTTGGAAGTGTGAGTGACTTCGAGGTCGATGCGTTCCTGGCAGCTGCTGCCGTTCGACGTCCCGCGCGGACGTCGCAAGTTACGCCGGTATCTCGGCGAGGACGAAGCCGGTTGGGACGCGAGGTTTCGGAGCTACCTCGGTGACGACCCGGCGACGAAGGGCACCGTCTGGCTGCGTGTCCAGCCTGCTTCGATGCGGGCTGCGGATCTCAGCTTCCGGGTGTGAGGGGCGTTCCCTCGGGGCCATCCTTGTGGCGTTCAACGCCACAAGGGTGGCCCCGAGGGGTCCTTGGAGCTGGCCAGCTCCGGAGCCGACGCTAGCCTCGGTAGGAGGTCCAGGCGTTGGTCATGCGGGTGTCCTGGCCGGGGGTGAACTCAGTCATGCAGCTGTCGTAGCTGTAGTCCATGAAGTTGTGGATCGGGTCCTTGCCCGACGCGGTGCAGGTGTCCTTCGTGGCCGGGCAGCCTGAGGTCGCGCTGGCTTCGGCGGGGGTGTCGGAGACGTAGTCGCCCGAGCCCGAGCAGCCGCCCTGGAACGTGTGGTAGAGCCCGAGCCAGTGCCCGATCTCGTGGGTCGCGGTGTCGCCTTCGTTGTAGTTGGCGGCCGAGCGGCCGGGGAACGACTCGTCGAGGATGACGACGCCGTCCATCGCCGGGCTCGCGCTGTAGCCCCAGGGGAAGGTCGCCCAGCCGAGCAGGCTGTCGCCGAGGGATGCGGTGTACAGGTTGAGCGCGTTCGCGCCGCCCTTGTGCAGTGTGGTCTTCATCTGCTGTTCGGCGGACGAGCCGTCGGTGATTCCGTTGTACCAGGCGGCTTTGTTCGTGTAGTCGGTGCTGGTGAGCTTGAACGAGAAGCCCGCGGGCGAGTACGCGCTGTTGAGCACGGAGATCTGTTTCGTGATGGTCGCGGCCGGCAGCGAGCCGGTGGAGCCGCTCGTGATCACGTGGACGTACACCGGGATCGAGACGGCGGCGAGCGCGTTCGCGGACTTGCCGCGGGTCGCCAGCCGATGCGCCATGTCGGCTTCCACCGCGGCCGCGTTCGCCGGGGCGAGCGTGTTGGCGTCGCCGTCCTTGCTGCGGTCCGCCGGGTTCGCGGGATGGAGACAGGAGGGCGTTGCGGGCGCGGCCTCGATACTGGTGAAAGCGCTGCTGGCGGCGGTGCCTGGTACCACGAGGCAGGCCAGTGTCAGCGTCGACAGAACGCCGGTCCTGACGAATTTCCGGACGCGCTCGGGATAGCTCATGGCGACTCCTCGGTTACGCTTGATGGCCCTCGATGGGCCAGCGAAAAGTAGCCAAGGAATCACCGGAAAGGATGACATTGACGGGCAGAACCGACATTCCGTCCCTTCCGCGCGGACCATCCGGGCTAACGGTTGGGCCGGTCAGCTCCACCGCAGTGCGACCAGCTGGGTGATCAGCGCCAGCCGCACGTCCGGATCGTCCAGGTCGAGCGGCACCTGTTCGAGCAGCTTCCGCATCCGATAGCGCAGGGTGTTGGGGTGGATGCTGAGCTCCTTGGCCGCGGCGCGCGGGTTGCCGGGATGCCGCAGCCACTGGTACAGCGTGTCGACGTACCCGGCGCCGGTCGCCTGGTCGTGTGCGCGCAGCGCGGCGAGCGGGCCCAGCTCGGCGACCTTGGCGGCCGCGGCCGCTGCCGCGCCCCGATGCAGCGCGAGCGCCGTCCACGCCTCGTCGAAGCTGACGACTCGCCCGGGCACCAGTCCCGCGCGCAGCAGGCCGAGGGCCTCGTCGGCTTGGGCGCGGGACACGGCCAGCTCGCCGATCTCGGTCGGGCTGCCGGCAGCGACCCGCGGCGCGGCCCCTCGGCCGGACGTCGGCATCTCGACCAGTGCGCCGCGCAACTCGGCCCAGCCGCCGGGGCCGTCACCGTCGGGCACCACCGCGTAGAGCAGTCCGCCGAGCTCGGTCGCGGCGGGACGCCTGCCGACGCCTTGGGAGATCTTCTCCAGCAACGCGAGCCGTAAACCTTCGCCCTGAGTGTCGCTGCCAGGCGTCTCGATCACGACGACGCGGTGGGGCTCGTCGGTCAGGTCGAGTTCCGCCATCGCCTTGCGGGGACTGGCTTTCCCGTCGAGGACAGCGCGCAGCAGCTCGGCGGACGCTCGCCGCTGGGCGTCGGCGTGTGCCCTTCGCCGCAGCAGGTTCAGCGCGACGACCGGCGCGGCGTCGGCGAACGCGGCGGCCCGCTCGTCCGACACCGGCCCGGCCACCACTGCCCACATCGAGCCGAGCAGTTCGCCGCCCATCCGGATCGGCACGATCAGCCGCGGGAGCGTCCCGTCGCGCTGAGCTGGCACGAACACCGTTTGCCTGCCTCGGGAAAGTTCGCGAAACACCCCGCGGGAGCGGAATTTCGCCAGCACGTCGTCGGGGATCCGCCGGCCCATGATCGTGGAGATCCGGGCGGGATCGGTGAGGTCCTGGCGCGCCGAATACGCCAGCACGCGCGAGTTCGTGTCCTCGATGGTCACCGGCGCGTCGACCACGGACGCGACGGCGTCGGCCAGCCGGAAGAGGTCGGCCGAACCCTGGCGGTCGTCGTTTTCCACCGCGTCGGTGTCGGACTCGTCGGTGATCGCGTCGAGGACGGTCCGCAGCAACCAGACGAGCTGGGCCCACGACGCCGCGCCGCGGACCTCGACCAGCGCGACACCCGCCGCCTTCGCCGCGCGTTTCACCGCCGGTTTGGCCGCCAGCGGCGGTTTGAAGAGGACGGCTGCGGCACCCCGCGCGGCACTGCCGCGGATGAGCTCGACGGCGTCCTCCGGTTCGGTCACGGCGACGCCGAGCACGAGGTCACCGGCGGAAAGCTGGCCGGGACCGCCCGGTTCGGCGATCACCACGTCCGCGACCGCCGGGCAGGTCTCCGGCAGCAGCACCGCGCGCAGCAGCGTCGGGCCCACCCGATCGACGAGACTGCGCACCGACACCATGGCTACAGTGTCGCCGAGCGGAGCGCGTCGCGCTTGATCCGGACGCTCTCAGCAGGTGGGACCCGGTTGGGTGAGCCACCGGGCAGACGTAACTTCGAGGCAACAGCGAAGACTTCCTGCCGCAAGGAGAATCTGATGGGCGTGGACGGTTCCGACAGCTCGGCGTGGTCTTTCGAGACCAAGCAGATTCACGCGGGTGCGGCGCCCGATCCCACCACCGGGGCCAGGGCCACGCCGATCTACCAGACGACGTCGTACGTCTTCCGCGACAGCCAGCACGGCGCCGACCTGTTCAGCCTCGCCGAGCCGGGCAACATCTACACGCGCATCATGAACCCGACCCAGGACGTCCTCGAGCAACGCCTCGCCGCGCTCGAAGGCGGCGTCGCGGCGCTGGCGTTCGCGTCCGGGTCGGCCGCCACCACCGCGGCGATTCTCAACCTCGCGAGCTCGGGCGACCACTTCGTGTCCAGCCCTTCCCTGTACGGCGGCACGTACAACCTCTTCCACTACACCCTGCCGAAGCTCGGCATCGAGGTCACCTTCGTCGAGGACCAGGACGACCTCGAGCAGTGGCGGGCCGCGGTGCGTCCGAACACCAAGCTGTTCTTCGGTGAGACGCTGGCCAACCCCGGCAGCAACGTGCTGGACATTCGCGGTGTGGCCGACGTCGCGCACGAGGCCGGGGTGCCGCTGGTCGTCGACAACACGATCCCGACGCCGTTCCTGCTGCGTCCGATCGAACACGGCGCGGACATCGTCGTCCACTCGGCGACCAAATACCTCGGCGGCCACGGCACCACGGTCGCCGGTGTGCTCGTCGACGGTGGCACCTTCGACTACGGCAAGAACCCGGAGAAGTTCCCCGGTTTCACCGAGCCGGACCCGAGCTACGGCGGTCTCAAGTACTGGGAAGCACTCGGACCGGGCGCGTACGCGGCCAAAGCGCGCGTCCAGATCCTGCGTGACACCGGTGCCGCGATCGCGCCGTTGAACAGTTTCCTGATCCTGCAGGGCATCGAGACGCTTTCGTTGCGGCTCGAGCGGCACGTGTCCAACGCGCAGGCGCTGGCCGAATGGCTCGAATCGCGCGACGAGGTCGAAAAGGTCTACTACGCCGGCCTGCCGTCGAGCCCGTTCTACGAGGCGGCCCAGAAGTACCTGCCGAAGGGCGCCGGTGCGGTCCTGTCGTTCGACCTTCGCGGCGGTGTCGAAGCCGGCCGCCACTTCGTCGACGGCACCGAACTGCACAGCCAGCTGGTGAACATCGGCGACGTGCGCAGCCTGATCGTGCACCCGGCGAGCACCACGCACGCCCAGCTTTCGGCGGAGGAGCAGCTCACCAGCGGCGTCACGCCGGGTCTGGTCCGGCTGTCCGTCGGGCTGGAAGGCATCGAGGACCTGAAGGCAGACCTCGAAGCCGGCTTCCGGGCGGCCAAGGCCGCTCAGTGACCCTTCCCAGTAAAGATCGCCTGCCCGTCACCGGTGCGTGGCGGGCAGGCGATCCACCTGGGCGGCGGAAGTGGATCACCGGCGCCGGTCCGTTGCGGCTGGAGGCCGGTGGGGTGCTGCCGGGGTTCGAGCTCGCGTACGAAACCTGGGGCACGCTCAACTCCGACGGCTCGAACGCGGTTCTCGTCGAACACGCCCTGACCGGGGATTCGCACATCATCGGGCCCGCCGAACCCGGGCACCCGACCGCCGGCTGGTGGGATGGGCTGCTCGGGCCGGGACGCTCCGTGGACACCGGCGAGTTCTTCGTCGTCGCGCCCAACGTGTTGGGCGGCTGCCAGGGATCGACGGGTCCTTCCTCAGCCGACCCCGATGGAAAGTCTTGGGGCAGCAGGTTTCCGTACGTCACCCCGCGTGACCAGGTGGCCGTCGAAACCCAGCTGGCGGACGCGCTGGGCATCGCGTCCTGGGCTGCCGTGCTCGGTGGGTCGATGGGTGGGATGCGCGCGCTGGAATGGGCGGTCATGCACCCGGACCGCGTCGATTCGCTGCTGGTGCTGGCTTCCACCGCGTCGGCGTCCGCCGAGCAGATCGCGTGGGCGTCCCCGCAGCTGCACGCGATCACGTCCGATCCGGGTTGGCGCGGTGGCGACTACTACGACGCAGCGCCCGGCGAAGGGCCGCATCGCGGACTCGGCATCGCTCGCCGGATCGCGCACGTGACCTACCGCGGCGAGCAGGAACTGGCCGAGCGTTTCGGCCGGGACCCGCAGGACGACGAGGATCCCGCACAGGGCGGGCGATTCGCCATCGAGTCCTATTTGGACCATCATGCGGACAAGCTCGTCCGGCGCTTCGACTCCGGCAGCTACGTGACGCTCACCCGCTCGATGAACGCCCACGACGTCGGCCGTGACCGCGGCGGCGTCGCTTCGGCTCTTTCGCGCGTCAAGGCGCGTTCGGTGATCGCGGGCGTCGACACGGATCGGCTGTATCCGCCCTACCAGGCACAAGCGCTGGCCGAGGGGATCCGGGGCGCGGGCGAACCCGCGCTGATCTCTTCGCCGTACGGGCACGACTCTTTCCTCATCGAGACGGATCAGATCGGCGCCCTGGTCAAGTCCCTGATCGGTTAGTCTCGGGTCTCAGCGTGCGACCAGTCAGTCGTCCGCCACGGCGTCGGAGATCCAGTCGGCGACGGGGAGATCGCGCTCGAGGCATTCCGCGGACAGGCGGATCGTCCAGCGCAGGGCCTGCAGGACCAGGCTGTCGACCTCGTCGGGGGCGGCGTTGGCCAGTGCGATCTCGACCTGTTCCTCGGCGGCCTCGGTGTTGCCGTGGACTTCGGCGAGCAGGGTGCGGACGGCGGTGCGGACGGGCGGGTCCGCCTGGTCGATGGACACTTCTTCGCCGTCTTCGTCGAACACCTGGACCTTGACCGGCGCGCTGCCGCCGTCGCCGAGGGTGGACACCATCGCGCTGCATTCACCGAACAGCAGCAGCATGAGTCCCCGGGTTTCCGCCGAACGTGCTTGGGGCTCGACAGCGGACGGCGCCACCTCGTCGAGGGCTTCGGCGTCCGCGCCGAGGCTGATCGCGACGAGGGCGCGCTGCGCCTTTTCGACGAGCCGACGCTCGTCCTCGCTCCTGTCGGGCTCCACACGCCTATCAAACACCAGCGCAGCGAGGTTTGGGGTAGTCCGTCCGGGCCGTTGGATCAAGTCGCGGCGCGTAGTGCACCGAGCGCGAGCTTGCCGAGCAGTTCGGCGAGCTCGTCGTCACCGAGATGGCGGTTGTACGGCGTGGAGTTGATCAGTCCGAACACCGCGTGTGCCGCTGACCGGGCATGTCGCTCGCCGACCCCGGGAACCGCGTCGGAAATGGCCTGCACCCAGATCTCGACGTAACGCCGTTGCAGGGCACGGACCTGCTTGCGGTCGGTGTCGGTGAGGTTGGCGAGGTTCCGTTCCTGCACGGTGATGAGCGCGGGGTGCTCGAGCGCGAACTCGACATGGAATTTCACCAGTTCGGTGAGCTTTTCGCGCGGATCGACGACCTGCTCGGCGCGTGCGGTGCCGCCGTCGAGCAGGTACAAGCTGATCGAGTTCAGCATCTCGCCGAGCATCGAGTCCTTGCTGCGGAAATGCCGGTAGAGGGCCGGCCCCGAGATCCCCACCGCCGCGCCGATGTCGTCGATGCCGACGCCGTGGAAGCCGTGGTGGGCGAACAGTTCCGCGGCCGCGGCGAGGATCTGCTCACGTCGGCTGGCCTTCTCCCCGTTAACCAGCGGGGTCGGATTGGACGCCATGGGCCGATCTTAGAAGAAGGAGGTTAGCGAGCGCTAACAGCACTGGTCAGCGTCGCTCTCAGGCATCAGTCAGCGCCGAGTCAGACTTCCAGGTTAAGCCAAGCGGGTACGTCTCACGCGGATCCTTCCTCGTGGGGAACACACCTGGTATTGATACGTCGCGTTGATACGTCACAAGGGAGTGGCCCATGTCTGCTCGTACCCGCAAGTCCCCTTTCGCCCTCAAAAGGCTCCTGACCACGGCGGCCGTCGCCCTACTCGCGACCGCCGGGCTAGCCGGTACCGCCGGGGCCGTCACCGCGACCACCTACTCCGCGCTCGGCGACTCGTACTCGTCCGGGGTCGGTGCCGGAAGCTACGGAAACTCCGGCGCCTGCAAGCGCAGCACGAACGCGTACCCGCAACTGTGGGCGAACGCGCACGCCGGAACGCAGTTCCAGTTCCTGGCCTGTTCCGGCGCGCGCACGAACGACGTGCTGACCCAGGCCGCGTCGATCCCGTCGGGCGCGACGATGGTGACCGTCTCGGTGGGCGGTAACGACGCCGGGTTCACCGACGTGATCACCACGTGCACGCTGAACTCGGATCAGACCTGCGTCGATCGGGTCAACACGGCCAAGACCTACGTCAACGGCACATTGCCCGGGCTGCTGGACAACGTCTACGCGACGATCAAGGCGAAAGCCCCGAACGCGCGGCTGATCGTGCTGGGCTACCCGCGGTTCTACACGGTGCCGGGCGGCTGCAGCTTCGGCCTGAGTGATGCGAAGCGGACCGCCATCGACTCCGGTTCGGACACGATCGACACAGTGCTCGCGAACCGCGCCTCAGCCGCCGGCGCGACGTTCGTCGACGTACGCTCCAACTTCACGGGTCACAACATCTGCTCGAGTGGCACGGCGTACCTGCACAGCCTGACGTTCCCGGTCGACGAGTCGTACCACCCGACTGTCGCCGGCCAGGCAAGCGGCTACTACCCGGCACTGAAGGCGGTTACCGGCTAGTACTTCTCCCGTTCACCGGGGTCCGGTGGACAGCCAGGTTAGCGGTCGCTAACATCCATGGTGTAGTTAACGACCGCTAACCTGACTTTCCGCTGCCAGGCGGACGACGAGGAGCCATGGACACCCCGGTGCTGAGCAGCTCCGCCGACCCGCGGAGCGAAGAGTACGCACGTAGTTCCCTTGCGCATGCCGAGCTGGTCGAGGACCTCGACAAGAGGCTGTCGTCAGCTCGGCTCGGTGGTCCCGAGAAATCGCGTACACGACATGTCGAACGCGGCAAGCTGCTGCCGCGCGACCGGGTGGATACCCTGCTCGACCCGGGGTCCCCGTTTCTCGAGCTGTCGCCTCTCGCGGCGACCGGGCTGTACGACGACGAAGCGCCAGCCGCCGGGATCATCACCGGGATTGGCCGCGTGTCCGGCCGCGAGTGCGTCATCGTGGCCAACGACGCCACGGTCAAGGGCGGCACGTACTACCCGATGACGGTCAAGAAGCACCTGCGCGCGCAGGAAGTCGCGCTGCACAACAACTTGCCGTGCCTCTACCTGGTCGACTCCGGCGGCGCGTTCCTGCCGCGCCAGGACGACGTCTTCCCGGACCGCGAGCACTTCGGCCGGATCTTCTACAACCAGGCGACCATGTCGGCCCGCGGGATCCCGCAGATTGCCGCGGTGCTCGGTTCGTGCACCGCCGGCGGCGCGTATGTCCCGGCGATGAGCGACGAAGCGGTCATCGTGCGCAACCAGGGCACGATCTTCCTCGGCGGTCCGCCGCTGGTGAAGGCCGCGACCGGCGAGGTCGTCACGGCGGAGGACCTCGGCGGCGGAGACGTCCATTCGCGACAGTCCGGCGTCACCGACCACCTGGCGGACAACGACGCGCACGCGCTGAGCATCGTGCGGTCCATCGTATCGACGCTCGGGCCGCGCACGCCCAGGCCTTGGGATGTCCAGCCGACCGAAGAGCCCAAAGTGGACCCGCGGCAGCTGTACGGCGTGGTGCCGACGGACTCGCGGACCCCGTACGACGTGCGCGAGGTCATCGCGCGGATCGTCGACGGCAGCCGGTTCGCCGAGTTCAAAAAGGAGTACGGCTCCACGCTCGTCACCGGCTTCGCGCACGTCCACGGTCACCCGGTCGGGATCATCGCGAACAACGGCGTGCTGTTCTCCGAGTCGGCGATGAAGGGCGCGCATTTCATCGAGCTGTGCGACAAACGCTCGATCCCGCTGCTGTTCCTGCAGAACATTTCCGGTTTCATGGTCGGCAAAGCCTACGAAGCAGGCGGTATTGCCAAGCACGGCGCCAAGATGGTCACCGCGGTCGCGTGTGCCAGGGTCCCGAAGCTGACGGTGATCATCGGCGGTTCGTTCGGGGCAGGAAACTACTCGATGTGCGGCCGGGCTTATTCCCCGCGGTTCCTGTGGATGTGGCCGAATGCGCGGATCTCGGTGATGGGCGGCGAACAGGCCGCGTCCGTGTTGTCGACGGTTCGTCGTGACGGCATCGAGGCGCGCGGCGGCGAATGGTCCACAGCGGACGAAGAACTGTTCAAGGACCCGATCCGCGAGCAGTACGAGGCTCAGGGCAGCCCGTACTACTCGACGGCGCGGTTGTGGGACGACGGTGTGATCGACCCGGCGGACACCCGCACGGTGGTCGGCCTCGCGCTGTCGGCCGCGGCCAACGCGCCGCTGGAACCGGTCAACTACGGCGTCTTTAGAATGTGACGAGCAGGATGTGAGCGAAGTGTTCGATACAGTTCTGGTCGCCAATCGTGGCGAGATCGCCGTCCGGGTCATCCGGTCCCTGCAGGACATGGGGATCCGCTCGGTCGCGGTCTACAGCGACGCGGACGGCGATGCCAAGCACGTCCGCGAAGCGCACACCGCTGTCCGCATCGGCCCGGCCGAAGCCTCGGAAAGCTATCTGTCCATTCCCGCTATCGTGCAGGCCGCTCTGGATACCGGGGCGCAGGCTGTTCACCCGGGCTATGGCTTCCTCGCGGAGAACGCGGCTTTCGCACGCGCCTGCGTCGACGCCGGGATCGTGTTCATCGGCCCGCCCGCGAGCGCGATCGACGCGATGGGCGACAAGATCCGGGCCAAGGCGACAGTGTCGGCGGCCGGAGTTCCCGTGGTGCCGGGCAAATCCGATGTGGACATTCCGAAGGGTGGCTACGCGGCCGCGGCCGAAGAGGTCGGGTTCCCGTTGCTGCTCAAGCCGTCCGCCGGTGGCGGCGGCAAGGGCATGCGCCTGGTGACGAAAGCCGCGGACCTGGCGGACGCGATCGAGTCCGCGCGGCGCGAGGCCAAGGGTTCGTTCGGCGACGACACGCTGCTCATGGAACGGTTCGTCACCACGCCCCGGCATATCGAGATCCAGGTGCTGGCGGACGCGCACGGGAACGTCATCCACCTCGGCGAGCGCGAGTGCAGCCTTCAGCGGCGGCACCAGAAGATCATCGAAGAGGCTCCTTCGGTCCTGCTGGACGAAGAGACCCGCGCGCGCATGGGCGCGTCCGCTGTGGAGGCAGCCCGCTCGTGTGGTTACGTCGGTGCCGGCACGGTCGAGTTCATTATGTCCGCGAAAACACCGGACGAGTACTTCTTCATGGAGATGAACACGCGGCTGCAGGTCGAGCACCCGGTGACCGAGTTGGTGACCGGGCTCGACCTCGTCGAGTGGCAGGTGAAGATCGCCGCTGGTGAACACCTTTCCGTTACGCAGCAGGATGTCCGGTTTACTGGGCACGCCGTCGAGGCCCGCGTTTACGCCGAGGACCCGTCGCGCGGGTTCATCCCCACCGGTGGCACCGTGCTCGCCGTGCACGAGCCCGCGGGTGACGGGGTCCGGGTCGATTCGTGGATGACCGAGGGCGCGGTGATCGGCTCGAACTACGACCCGATGCTCGCGAAGATCATCGCGTGGGGGCCGGATCGGGCCTCCGCGCTGCACCGGCTGGACCTGGCGCTTGCCGACACAGCACTGCTCGGCGTCGGCACGAACATCATGTTCCTTCGTGGACTGCTCGGCGACGACGAGGTCCGGGCAGGCAAGCTCGACACCGAACTTGTCGAGCGCCGGTTGTCCACTTTGGTCTCGGCCGAAGTGCCCACCGAGTTCTTCGTCGCGGCGGCGCTGAACAAGCTGCTGGCGCTGCGCCCGAAGGGGTCCATTGTGGATCCGTGGGACGTGCCGAGTGGCTGGCGGCTCGGGTCCGCGGGCGGGGTCACCTTCCGGCTCAAGTCCGGTGACGCCGAAGCTGTGGTCCGCGTGGAAGGGACCCCCGAGGACGCACTGGTCACTGTGGACGGCGGTACGCCCGAGCGGTTTTCCGCGCGGCTGGAGTCCGATCTGCTCGAAATCCGTCATCTGGGCGGATTCCACCGGTACCGGTACGCGACTGCGGACAGGGCGCTGTGGCTGGCCCGCGACGGTTGGTGCCTCGCTCTTGCAGAACAGGAAAACCTCCTTACCGCGCAAGGGGTTTCGGCGGGGTCCGGTCCGGTCAAGAGCCCGATGCCCGGAACTGTGCTCGTGGTCAAGGTCGCCAAGGGCGACGTCGTCAGCGCCGGCACCCCGCTGCTCGTCGTCGAGGCGATGAAGATGGAACACACCATCACCGCGCCCGTCGACGGGCTTGTCAGTGAACTCCACGTCCAGGCCGGCCAACAGGTCGCGATGGACGAAAACCTCGCCTTGGTCACCCCACAGGAGAATTCGAAATGATCGACTTCCGGTTGGACGAAGAGTACGAAGCCCTGCGAAAGACCGTCGAGGACTTTGCGCATTCCGAAGTCGCGCCCGTGATCGGTGACTTCTACCAGCGGGAGGAATTCCCGTACGAAATCGTGTCGAAGATGGCTCAAATGGGCCTCTTCGGACTGCCGATCTCAGAGGAGTTCGGCGGCATGGGCGGCGACTACTTCGCGCTGTGCCTCGCGTTGGAAGAACTCGCCAGGGTCGATTCTTCGGTCGCGATCACCTTGGAGGCCGGGGTTTCGCTCGGTGCCATGCCGATCTACCGGTTCGGCACGCAGGCACAGAAGGAAACCTGGCTCCCCGCGTTGACCGCCGGTGAGGCGCTCGGCGCGTTCGGCCTCACCGAGCCGGGTGGTGGTTCGGACGCCGGCGCGACGCGCACGCGGGCCGTCGACGACGGCGGCGAGTGGGTCATCAACGGCAGCAAGTCGTTCATCACCAACTCGGGCACCGACATCACGCGCCTGGTCACGGTCACCGCTGTCACCGGCGTGATGGACAACGGGCGCAAGGAGATTTCGGCGATCATCGTGCCCTCGGGTACGCCCGGCTTCGAGGTGGAGAAGAAATACTCGAAGGTCGGCTGGAACGCGTCCGACACCCACGGCCTGGCGTTCACCGATGTCCGCGTGCCCAAGGAGAACCTCGTCGGCGAACGCGGCCGCGGGTACGCGCAGTTCCTGTCCATTTTGGACGAGGGCCGCGTGGCGATCGCCGCGGTGAGTGTCGGCTTGGCGCAGGGCTGCGTCGACGAGTCGGTGCGGTATGTCTCCGAGCGCGAGGCGTTCGGGCACAAGATCGGGACGTACCAGGCGCTGCAGTTCAAGATCGCCGACATGGAGGTCCGTACGCACACCGCGCGGCTCGCCTACTATGCGGCGGCGTCGAAGATGCTGCGAGGCGAACCGTTCAAGAAGGAAGCCGCGATCGCGAAGCTCGTCGCGTCGAACGCGGCCATGGACAACGCGCGGGACGCCACGCAGATCTTCGGTGGCTACGGGTTCATGAACGAGTTCCCGGTCGGGCGTTTCTACCGCGACGCGAAGATCCTTGAGATCGGCGAGGGCACCAGCGAGGTCCAGCGCATGCTCATCGCCCGCCACCTCGGCGTCGCCTGAGCGTCCGCAAGCAGGGCACTTTAGTGGTTCTTGTGTCGTGTGTGTGGGTCCGCGACGCCTCAGTGGGTGCCGGGTGATGTGGACTGGCCTCGTTTTACCGCGGCAGGGGCGGGTGGTGTGGGGGGAAGGGATTCTGAAGGCCGGTTGGGGTGGCTGGGTGGTGCCGGTGCGGCTGGTGAGGTTCCTGAGGTCAGCGGGTGTGGTCGGCTGGTGGTGACTGTGGGACTCGTCGGTTTGAACGTGGGACTCGCCGGGCCGGAGTGTGGGACTCGCCGATGGGCTGTGCGAGTCCCACGTTCAGCGAGGGCGAGTCCCACAATCAGACCGGCGAGTCCCACACCCAGCTCCGGACACCGACACGACCCGGCCCTTGCTGCGGTAAAACGCAGCCAGTCCACAGCAACCAGCACCCACACAGACGACCGAAGAGCCACAAAAGTACAAAAGTGCCCGGCCGGCGGGCGTGCCGCGCGATTTGCGAGACTGGACGGGTGACAGCTGGAGTCGATCAGTCCAAGGCCTGGTTCGCGCGGGCGAAAGCGTCGACGCCGGGCGGGGTGAACTCCCCGGTCCGGGCGTTCAACTCGGTCGGTGGGACCCCGAGGTTCATGGTCCGGGGTGACGGGCCGTACCTCTGGGACGCCGACGGCACCCGTTACGTCGACCTGGTCTCCTCGTGGGGGCCGATGATCCTCGGCCACGCGCATCCGGACGTCGTCCGAGCCGTCCAGGAGGCCGCCGTCAACGGGCTGTCCTTCGGCACGCCGACCGGCGGCGAGGTCGAGCTCGCCGAGGAGCTGATCGGCCGGGTCGACCCGGTGCAGCAGGTGCGGTTGGTCAACTCCGGTACCGAGGCGACGATGAGCGCCGTCCGGCTCGCTCGCGGTTTCACCGGTCGCAGCAAGATCATCAAGTTCGCCGGGTGTTACCACGGCCACGTCGACGCGCTGCTCGCCGAAGCGGGCTCCGGGCTGGCGACGCTGGGGCTGCCGACGTCACCTGGCGTCACAGGCGCGCAGGCCGCGGACACCATCGTGCTGCCGTACAACGATCTCGACGCCGTCCGAAAGTCCTTTATGGACAATCCGGACACCGTCGCCGCGATCATCACCGAAGCGGCCGCGGGCAACATGGGCGCCATCGCCCCGGATGACGGCTTCAACGCCGGACTGCGTGATCTCGCCCACGCCCACGGCGCGCTGCTGGTGATGGACGAGGTGATGACCGGCTTCCGCGTCTCCCATTCGGGCTGGTTCGGCATCGAAGGCGTCGAAGGCGACCTCTACACGTTCGGCAAGGTCATGTCCGGCGGGCTGCCCGCGGCGGCCTTCGGCGGGCGGGCCGACATCATGGCGCGGCTGGCCCCTGGCGGGCCGGTCTACCAAGCCGGAACGCTCTCGGGGAACCCCGTGGCCGTCGCCGCCGGGCTCGCGACCCTGCGTGCCGCCGACGAGTCGGTGTACCGCGCGCTGGACGTCAACTCGCAGCGTCTCGGCGTCCTGTTCGGCGAAGCGCTGACGGCTGCCGGTGTCGCACATACCGTGCAGTTCGCGGGCAACCTGGTCAGCGTGTTCTTCACCGAGAACCGGGTGCGTGACTACGCGGGCGCGCAGGCCGCGGAAACCTGGCGCTTCCCGGCCTTCTTCCATGCGCTGCTCGACGCGGGCGTCTACCCGCCACCGAGCGCGTACGAAGCATGGTTCGTCAACGCGGCCATGGACGACGCCGCGTTCGACGTGATCGAGAAGGCGTTGCCCGCCGCAGCGCAGGCGGCGGCCGTGGCGGTGAAGCCGTGACCACGATCGTGCACATGCTGAGGCATGGCGAGGTCCACAACCCGGACAAGATCCTCTACGGACGGCTGCCGGGTTTCCGGCTGTCCGAACGCGGTCAACGTCAGGCGCTGACGGTCGCGGAGGCCGTTGCCGGGCACGACATCGTGCACGTCGTCGCGTCACCGTTGCAGCGCGCGCAGGAGACGGCGGCGCCGATCGCCGGCGCGCACCGGCTCGACATCGCGACCGACGCCAGGCTGATCGAGGCCGGGAACCAGTTCGAGGGCAAGCGGGTCGCCGTCGGCGATGGCGCGCTGCGGCAGCCGAAGCACTGGCCGAAGCTGCGCGACCCCTTCACGCCGTCGTGGGGCGAGCCGTACGTCGAGATCGCCCACCGGATGCTCGGCGCGGTCTACCGCGCGCGGGCGGCGGCGGAAGGGCACGAGGCGCTGTGCGTGTCCCACCAGCTGCCGATCTGGACGCTGCGCAGGTTCCTGGAGGCGAAGCGGCTGTGGCACGACCCGCGCGCCAGGCAGTGCTCGCTCGCGTCGCTGACCAGCCTGGTGTTCGACGGCGAGGAGCTGGTCGACATCGTCTACAGCGAACCCGCGGGTTCGACCGATCCGAAGGTGACGGGCGCGTGAAGCGACTCGCGGCGGCGGTTCTGCTGGCAGCGCTGACGCTGTCGGGGTGTTCGATCGGCAAGGACGCCGTCGCGCAGGGCAGCACGTTCTCGTTCGTCGCGCCCGGAGGCAAGGTCGACATCACCTATCCCGTCGCCGACCGCCAGCCCGCGCCGAAGCTGTCCGGCGACAGCCTGATGCAGGTCGGCAAGCAGGTCGGCATCGAGGACTTCCCCGGCAAGGTCGTCGTGCTGAACCTGTGGGGCCAGTGGTGCGGCCCGTGTCGGACGGAGGCGCCCGAGATGGAGAAGGTCAGCCAGCAGACCGCGAGCGCCGGGGTCCAGGTGCTCGGCATCGACCTGCGCGAGGACAGCGGCCGCCAGGCGCCGCAGGACTTCGTCCGCGACCGCGGGCTCACCTACCCGTCGATCTTCGACCCGTCGGGCCGGATCCTGCTGCAGCTGTCGGGTTATCCGCGCAACGTCGTGCCGTCGACGCTCGTCCTCGACAAGCAGCACCGCGTCGCCGCCGTCTTCCTGCGCACCCTCAACGCCGGCGACCTGCTGCCCCTGGTCCGCCAGCTGGCCGCCGAGTAAGTCCCCAAAGCTCCCTCAGGGCCACCCTTGTGGCTTTCAACGCCACAAGGGTGGCCCTGAGGGGTCCTGGGCGACCAAGGGCGATACGTGACGTGAGGAGCATCCCGTTCAGCTATCCCCGGCGGCCTCACAAAAAGCTCACTGCCTACCCTGATCAGGGTGAACTCCTCGGTGACAGCGCTGGCGACCTCCGGTCCGCTACTGCTCGCCGCGGGAGTCGCTTTGCTCGCCGGGGCGATTTCGTTCGCCTCCCCGTGCGTGGTCCCGCTCGTTCCCGGTTACCTGGCGTACCTCGCGGCGCTGGTCGGCGCCGAAGCGCCGGCCGTCAGTGCTGGTGAGGAGCGTAAGAAGGGCCGGTTCGCGGTCGTCGGCGCGGCCGGGCTGTTCGTGCTCGGGTTCACCGTGGTGTTCGTCGCGGGCCTCGGCACCATCGTCTGGCTCGCCGACGAGCTGCTGATCAACCAGGACATCCTGCAGCGTGTCGGGGGAGTGCTGACGATTCTCATGGCACTCGTCTTCCTCGGCTGGATTCCCTGGCTGCAGCGGGACATCCGCTCGCACAAAGTGCCGAAGGGTGGCCTCTGGGGCGCTCCGGTGCTCGGCGCGGTGTTCGGCCTCGGCTGGACGCCGTGTCTCGGTCCGACGCTGTCCGGCGTGACGTCGATGGCTACCGCCACCGGCAGCGACGCCGTCCGCGGTTACGTGCTCGTGCTCATCTACTGCCTCGGTCTCGGGCTGCCGTTCCTGCTGATCGCGTTGGGCGCCCGCTGGGCCGTCCGGGCGACGGACTGGTTGCGCCGCAACGGCAGGCGGGTCCAGATCTTCGGCGGCGCGCTGCTGATGGTGGTCGGCGTCCTGCTCGTCACCGGGCTGTGGGCCGAGCTCGTCGGCTGGATGCGCGACGCGTTCATCTCCGACGTCAGGTTGCCTCTGTGACGACAGTCGAAGCACCTCCGGCCCAGCCGGAAAAGCCCTACCGCCCCACGCTCGCGCGGCGGGTGCTGGCCTTCCTGCGCAACACCTGGCGCGGCCTGACCTCGATGCGCACCGCGCTGGTGCTGCTCTTCCTGCTCGCGCTCGGCGCGCTGCCCGGTGCCCTGCTGCCGCAGCGGGCGTTGAACGGCCCGAAGACCGACGCCTTCATCGCGTCCCACGGCTGGTGGGGCACGCTGCTGGACAAGCTCGAGTTCTTCACCGTCTACTCCAGCATCTGGTTCTCCGCGATCTACCTGCTGCTGATGATCTCGCTCGTCGGCTGCCTCGTACCCCGCCTCGTCGACTACGTCCGCGCGATCGGCGCGAAGCCCGTGCTGACCCCGCGCAACCTCTCGCGGATGCCGCACTACCACCGAGCCGTCGTCAAGGATTCCCCGGACGAGGTCATGGCCGCGGCGAACGCCCGGCTTTCGCGCTGGCGGCATACCGAGCGCGAGGAAACCGGCTCGCGGAGCCTGTCCGCCGAACGCGGCTACCTGCGCGAGACCGGAAACCTGATCTTCCACTTCTCCATGCTCGGCTTGATCATCTTCTTCGCCCTCGGCAAGATGTTCGGCTACTCGGGCCAGGTCATCGTGCAGGCGGACGGCAGCCAGTTCTGCAACGCCGGCATCCTCGGCTACGACTCGTTCGACGCCGGCCTCCGCGTCGACGGGACCCAGCTGGACCCGTGGTGCGTCAAGATCAACGACTTCAAGGCCCAGTACACCGAGAACGGCGAGCCGATCCAGTACGAGTCCTCGATCGACTACCAGTCCGGTGACGACCTCAAGACCGGCACCTGGCGGCCGTACGACCTGAAGGTCAACTCGCCGCTGCGGACCGCGGGCGACCGCGTCTACCTGCTGGGCAACGGCTTTTCGCCGAAGTTCACGGTGACCTATCCCAACGGCGAGCAGCGCAGCATGGCGACCCAGTGGGCGCCGGTGGACCAGACGACGCTGCTTTCCCAGGGCGCGACGAAGTTCGAGCCGCCGGGCATCACTGACGAAGCCGTCCGCCGCACCAAGGAGCTCGCCGTCACCGGCGTGTTCGCGCCCTCGGCGTTCATCCACGCGAACATCCTCACCTCGGCCGGCCCCCAGCTGACGCTGCCCGCGGTGGCCGTCAACGTCATGCGCGGCGACCTCGGCACGGACAACGGGCAGGGCCAGTCGATCTTCAGTGTCGACCAGTCGATGGTCGCGGACGGCAGGCTCAAGCAGGTCGCGCGGCAGAACCTGTTCGTCGGCCAGACGATCACCCTCGACGACAAGACGCAGATCCGGTTCGACGGCGTCCAGCGCTGGGTGTCACTGCAGATTTCGCACGACCCGACGCAGGACTTCGTCCTGTTCTTCGCCATCACGATGCTCATCGGACTCGGCGGGTCGCTGCTGTTCAAACGCCGCCGGGTGTGGGTCCGGGTGATCCCGGCCGAAGATCCGGCGGGCGGTACCGTGGTCGAGATCGGCGGGCTCGCCCGCACCGATCAGGCCGGCTACGGCGAGGAGTTCGGCCGAATCGCGGAGCAGTTGGCCTCCGGCAGGAAAGGGACCTGAGCATGCCGATCAACGAGACACTGTCCCGGTACAGCGACTGGTCGTACACCACCGCGACCGCCATCTACGTGCTGGCGCTGCTGTTCTTCCTCGTCGAGCAGAGCTTCGGCGCGAAGGGCAGGCAAGCGGCCGAGCGCCAGAAGCAGCGCGTCCGCGAGCTCGCCGGCGCCGGCGGTCCCTCGGTCACCGAAGACGTCATCCCGCCCGCCGCGCCGAGTGCCCGTCAGGGCCGCGCCGAGCGCATCGGGCGCATGGGCGCTTCGCTGATGGTGCTCGGGGTGGTGCTGCACTTCTCCGCGATCGTGCTGCGCGGCTTCGCGACCCACCGGGCGCCGTGGGGCAACATGTACGAGTACGGCATGGCGGTCACGTTCGTCGCCGCGGTCACCTGGCTCGTGGTGATCAGGAAGTTCCCGGTGCGCCACCTGTCCGGGTTCATGCTGCTGCCCGTCGTGATCCTGATGTTCGTCAACGGGACCCTGCTCTACACGATCGCGGCCCCGGTCCAGCCCGCGCTGCAGTCGTACTGGCTGGTCATCCACGTCTCGGCGGCAGTGATCGCGTCCGGGGTGTTCATGGTCCCCGGTGTCGCCAGCGTGCTCTACCTGTTCCGCTCGGCGCACGACAAGAACCCGGCGAAGTTCCCCCGAATGGGGCCGAAGCTGCCCGAGGCCGCGGTGCTCGACCGCATCGCCTACCGGATGACCATCATCGCGTTCCCGATCTTCACCTTCGGCGTGCTCTGCGGCGCGGTGTGGGCCGAGGCCGCGTGGGGCCGCTTCTGGGGCTGGGACCCCAAGGAGACCTGCGCGTTCGTAGCCTGGGTGTTCTACGCGGCCTACCTGCACTCGCGGGCGACAGCCGGCTGGCGCGGGACCAGGGCCGCGGTGATCAACGTCGTCGGGTTCGCCGCGATGGTGTTCAACCTCTTCTTCATCAACCTCGTCACCACGGGGCTCCACTCCTACGCCGGACTCGGCTGATTCCCTTTAGGTTGCGGCCCGGACTCGGCGAGGGGGCTGAGTAGGACACAGCGGCTTCTCCCGGCTACCGTCACCGAGTACTGAAGACGACGTTCCAGGAGGATTCCAGCTGTGACCGGCCCCAGCGACGAGTCGTCCCCCGACAGCCCCGAAACCGGCGCGACCCCGGTGGAACCAAGCCCGGGGATGTTCTCCGATGACCGGACGGACTCGACGCCACACCCCGGGACGGGCGGTTATCCAGTACCGAACCCGGCCACTTCGGGCCCGCACCAGGTGCCTGCCCCGCAGCCGCAGAACCCGGCCGTGTCCGGCCCGTACCCGGTGCCTGGCGCGCAGCAGCATGCCTACTACGCCGAGGCCACGCCGTCCGGCCCGCAGCCCGTCCAGCAGCAGCCTCAGCAGCAGTACGCCCAGCAGCCGCAGCACCAGGGTTACGACCAGAACCTGCCGCCGCTTCAGCCGCAGTACCCCGATCCTTCGCAGTACCAGCAGCAGCCCCAGTCGGCGATCCCGTTGCCGCAGCCCCAGTCGCAGCATGGCCGCCACGCCCACGACGGCCCGGCGGACCTGGCCACCGCACATCTGGTCAAGCAGAACAAGCGGCGGCCGCAGTCGGGGTGGCGCAAGGCGGTCTATGTCGGCACCGGGAAGCTCCTCAACCCCGGCGAGAGCCCGGCCGACCAGCGCCGCCGCGAGCTGATCGCGCAGGTCAACCAGCCACTGCGCGGCTGCTACAAGATCGCGATGCTCAGTCTCAAAGGCGGCGTCGGCAAGACCACCACCACGACCACCCTCGGCGCGACGTTCGCGTCGCTGCGGGGAGACCGCGTCGTCGCCGTGGACGCGAACCCGGACCGCGGCACGCTGTCGCAGAAGATTCCGATCGAGACGACCGCGACCGTGCGGCACCTGCTGCGCGACGCGGACAAGATCACTCGGTACAGCGATGTCCGCTCGTACACGTCGCAGGGGTCCAGCCGGCTGGAGATCCTCGCCAGCGAGCAGGACCCGGCGGTGTCCGAAGCCTTCTCCGAGAGCGACTACCGCCGCGCGGTGAACCTGCTCGAGCACTTCTACAACATCGTGCTCACCGACTGCGGCACCGGCCTGATGCACTCCGCGATGAAGGGCGTCCTCGACGTCGCAGACTCGCTGGTACTGGTGTCCTCCGGCTCGGTCGACGGGGCACGCAGCGCCTCCGCCACGCTCGACTGGCTCGATGCGCACGGTTACGGCGAGCTGGTCAAACGGTCTGTCGCGGTGATCAACTCGGTGCGGCCGAAGGGCGGCTCTGTCGACCTCGACAAGCTGTCCGCGCACTTCGGGGCCCGCGTCCGCGCGGTGTGCCGGATCCCGTTCGACCCGCACCTGGAAGAGGGCGCGGAGATCGAGCTCGAACGCCTGAACCCGGACACCCGGCTGAGCCTGCTCGAGCTGGCAGCCACCGTCGCGGACGGTTTCGCGCGCTAGCTGGCTAGTTCCTCAACTCAACGTAAAGGCCCCCTTTGCTGTTTCGGCATAGGGGGCCTTTACGTTTTGAAGAACAGGCTTACTCCTCGGGCGTGTCCCGGGGGCGGCGCTGGTCTTCACCGAGTTTGCGGAGGAAGTCCGGGTCGTCGTCGGGTGCCAAGGTCGCTGAGCGTGACGGGACACCGACGCGCTCCGGACCGAAGGCCCGCCACAACAGTACGGCGATCGTGAATGCACCGACCACCGCGAGCAGGTAGACCATGCTCGCTCCTTTCCGTGTGCGGGACCAACGGTCCGTTCCTGCTGTGAGGTTAATCCTTCGACGGAGTTTCCCACGGCCTGGTTACGAACAGTGTACTGAGCCGATACGACAACGAAGGGTCGTGAGTGGCCACGCCGGGTACCCGGCATGACCACTCACGACCCTTCGCGGCCGTTGAACGTCAAATCTTGCGCGTCAAATCTTGCGCGTCAAATCTTGCGCGTGGGCTCACTCGCGTCGGTGGTCAGCTCCGCAAGGAGTTCATTGACCTCGGACTCCCGGAACCGACGGTGCCCACCTGGGGTCCTGATCGATCCGATGCGCCCGGCAGTCGCCCACCGAGTGACCGTCTTCGGGTCTACTCGGAACAACGCGGCGACCTCACCTGGCGTGAGCAGTCGGCCTGACATGGTCGCGGTCACTTTCCGCCTCCTTCACGACTTCGCTGCTATACCGGTGTGTATCGGACCCTTTGCCCGTCGCGCCGGCCAGCTAACACGGCAATCGTTGCATCTCACCCGTCAGGTACTCGAACGGTTGTCCAAGGGTAAAGAGGTCGTAAAGGACAAAACAGACTTTGGTTGCACACGCCTGCCACCGCGTGGGCACGGAGTCCGCGCGGCTTAAATAGAGCCCATGGATGTTGTGGACAGGAAAATCATCGCCGCGCTGCGGGTGAACGGTCGGGCAACATATGCCGACCTGGGCCGGCTGGTCGGGCTGTCGGCGTCGTCGGTGCACGAGCGGGTGGGGAAACTCGAGTCCGGCGGGGTGATCACCGGGTACCACGCGCTGGTCAACCCGAGCGCGGTCGGCCTCGGGGTGACGGCGCTCGTCGGCATCCAGCCGACGGACACGGCGACGGACGAGGATGTCGCGGAGTCCCTGGGGGAGCTTGACGAGGTCGAGAGCTGCTACGCGGTGGCCGGGGACGATGCGTTCGTGGTGAAGGTCCGGGTGTCGACAGTCGACGACCTCGAGCGCACGCTGGGCCGGTTGCGGCGGATTTCCGGGGTCGCGCGGACGCATACGACCGTGGTGCTGTCGACGAGGTTCGAAGGCCGGGCGAACAACGCGGGGTTGGAAGACGAATCAACTGGTGGCGCGTAACCTGCTTCGATGTGAGCTCTGAACGCGCTGATAGCCACCTCGCCCGCGACCTGGTCGTCTACGTGCTGGCGCGGTTCGCGCTGGTCGCCGTGGTGGCCTGGGTGCTGACGTTGTTCTCGGTGCCGCTGCTGGTCGCGGTGGCGGTCGGGATCGTCGCCGGGCTGCCGATCGGGCTGCTGGTGCTCCGGCCGCTGAACCAGCGGGTCACCGCGGGGCTCGCCGAACGCAACAAGGGCCGCGCCAGCGAGCGCGCGAAGCTCCGCGCCGAGCTGCGCGGCGAGCAGTGACCGGTCGCGGCCTGCAGCGCCGCAGCTGGATCCGGGAGGCCGTCCGCATCATCGAGGCCGACGCCAACCGCAGCGCCGACACCCATCTGCACGTCTTCCCACTGCCCACGGACTGGGGCATCGACCTTTACCTGAAGGACGAGTCGGTGCACCCCACCGGCTCGCTCAAGCACCGGCTGGCGCGTTCGCTGCTGCTGTATGGCCTGGTCAACGGCCAGATCGGCCCCGGAACCGTGCTCATCGAGGCGTCCAGCGGGTCCACCGCGGTGTCCGAGGCGTACTTCGCGCGGATGCTCGGGCTCGAGTTCGTCACGGTCGTGCCGCGCAAGACGAGCCCGGAGAAGATCTCGCTCATCGAGTTCTACGGCGGCCGTTGCCACTTCGTCGACTCGCCCGCGGAGATGTACAGCGAGGCCGAGCGGCTCGCGGAGGAATGCAACGGTCATTACCTCGACCAGTTCACCTACGCCGAGCGCGCGACAGACTGGCGTGGCAACAACAACATCGCCGAGTCGGTGTACGCGCAGATGGTGTCGGAGCGGCATCCGGTGCCGGCCTGGATCGTGGTCGGCGCAGGCACCGGCGGCACCAGCGCGACCTTCGGCCGGTACGTGCGGTATCGCCGTCACACCACCAAGGTCGCCGTCGTCGACCCGGAGAACTCGTCGTTCTACGGCGCGTGGCAATCGCGTGATCTCGACCACGCGACCGGGATGTCGTCGCGGATCGAGGGCATCGGGCGGCCGCGGGTCGAGCCGTCGTTCGTCCCGGGCGTGATCGACGAGATGCTGCAGGTGCCCGACGCGGGCTCCCTGGCGGCCATCCGGTTGCTGCGCGAGCGGACGGGGCACTGGGCAGGCGGCTCGACCGGCACGAACCTCTACGGCACGTTCGTGCTGATCTCGCGGATGCTGGAAGAAGGCCAGGCAGGCAGCGTCGTCACGCTGGTCTGCGACGGCGGCGAGCGCTACGCGGACACGTACTACAACGACGACTGGCTCGCGGAACAGAACCTCGACATCAAGCCGTACGCCGCGGTGTTCGAGGAGTTCCTGCGCTCGGGCAAGTTCCTCCCGCCCGGGGTTTAGCAACTGGACGTGAAGGCCACCTTCACAACGAATTACGCAATGAAGGTGGCCTTCACGTCCAATCAGAGCAGCGCGAAGCCGACAGTGGTGAGGACGGCCCAGGCGAGCATCGCGAGGCCGGTGTCGCGCAGCGCGGGGATCAGTTCGCGGCCCGTCTTGCCGCCGCTGACGGCCTTCACCGAGCTCCGCAGCAGCGGCGCGGTGAGCAGGCCGAGCAGGAGCAGCGGGTGCCACACGCCCAGCAGAACACTCACCACGAACGGCGCAGTGATCAGACCCAGGTAGAACCGGCGGGTGCCCTTGTCGCCGAGGCGGACGGCGAGGGTGCGCTTGCCGGACTCGATGTCGGTCGGGATGTCGCGCAGGTTGTTCGCGGTGAGCACGCCGGTCGAGAAGCAGCCGACGGCGACCGCGCAGCCGAGCGCGGCCCAGCTGACGTGCCCGGCCTGGACGTAGACCGTGCCGAGGACCCCGGCGAGGCCGAAGAAGACGAAGACGGCGATCTCGCCGAAACCGTAGTAGCCGTACGGCTTCTTGCCGCCGGTGTAGAACCACGCGCCGATGATGCAGAGCGCGCCCATGATCAGCAGCCACCAGTGGCCGGACACCGCGACGAGCACCAGCCCGAGCACCCCGGCAAGGCCCAGCGACGTCAACGCGGCGGTGAGTACGGCCTTCGGCTTCGCGGTCTTCGAGCCGACCAGGCGCAGCGGGCCGACCCGGTGCTCGTCCGTCCCGCGGATCCCGTCCGAGTAGTCGTTGGCGAAGTTCACCCCGACGATCAGGGACAGCGAAACCAGCAGCGCGAGCAGCGACCGTGACCACGAGAACGTGTCGAGCGCCGTCGCCAGTCCGACCCCCGCGACGACCGGTGCCACCGCGTTGGGCAGCGTCCGCGGACGGGCCCCCTCAATCCACTGCCCCACAGTTGCCATGGCCCCATTCTTCGGCATCGGTCCGATGTCTGGTGATCGGGTCAGGGCTCGAGAGTCATCCGGCCAGTCAAAACTGGCTGGAACACTCACGAGCCGCGGTCTCGAGCCGCACGTCGGCACTGGCTAGGTACTTTCCGGCGGCGAGGCGGTACCAGACGTCGGAGGTGCCGCTCGGGCCGTCGACGCGCTCGCCGTCGGTCTGGCACTCGATCCGGACCTGCGCCTGTCCGACGGCGATGCCCGAGTCGCGCGCCGAGTCGTCGGGCCCGGAGCGGACGGTCAGCGGGGCGGGCGCGGCGACCGTGCCCCACGGCCCGGAGCCGCTCCACTGGTAGGTGACCGTCACGTAGGCGTTCCCGGTGAGCTGCAGACCGTCCCGGAAAGCGCCGTCGGCCAGGTCGATCCCGGCGGGATTGGCCACCTTGCGGCCGGACTGGTCCTTGCCGCCGTGGTATCCCGAGGTGTAAGCGGCCTGCGCCTCCGGCAGGCCTTGGGGAAGGTCGGGCCACGACTGCCGCGGATCGTTCCAGTAGTCGTCCTTGGTATTCCACGGGCCGACGTCCCAAACCGGCGCCCACTCGCACCGGTCGCCGCTGGTGGTACAGATCCGGACCGTGTATTCGCCGTCGCCCGCCGTCGACAGGCCGCGCCGCGAAGGCAACGCGACGAAGTGGTCCCGGGCCGTGATGACATGCCCGTTCGCGGTGGTTTTGCCGACCAAGCCCTCCCGGGTCGCGAACACGGTGAACGTCGCGCCGTCAGGTGAGGTGAGGTCGCGTGGCTCTCCGACGTTGCTCGCGCTGAAGGTGACGGACCGCACGACGACGTCCGCCGGGTCGGTCAGTACCAGCCGAGCTTGCACCGAACGGGTGCTTTCCGGGAGCACCGCGGTGGGTCGGGCTTCGGCCCATTCCGACCAGGTGCCGTCGGCCCGCAGCCCGCGGATGTCGACAGCGGCGGACGAGCCTGCCGGGATCGTCGCGTCCAGGCGCGCTCGGACGGTGTCGGCCGGGACGGCGAGCGTGTGCGTGCCCAGGTCGGCAATGGAGGTCCGGCTCAGGGAGCTGACGTCGCTGCGCGGCGTGGCCGAGGTGGAGACCGTCCAGTTCGAGGTGCCGTCGGCGCCTGCCGGGGTGGCGAGTGCGGTCGTCAGGCAGAGGGCGGAAAGTCCGGCAAGAATCCATTGTGGACGGCGCTGTGGACGGCGCTGTGGACGGCGCTGTGGACAGTGCTGTGGACGGCGCATGCGCAGAGCCAAAACTGACGGCGTCGTGCTGTCAACGACGAGCCACGATCGGGCTACTCAGCGCGTCAGTGCCGCCTTGACAGCGTCACGGTCGATCTTGCCGGGGCCGCGCAGGGGTAGCGCTGTGACGAACTCGACGCGCTTGGGGGTCGCGGCGGCACCGACCTCGGCCCGGACCGCCGCGCGCAGCGTGTCGACGTCCGGGGTCGTCCCGTCCGGGACCACCATCGCGACGACGGCCTCGCCCCACTCGACGTCGGGCAGCCCGACAACGCACGCTTCGCGGACGCCCGGCTGCGCGGCGAGCGCGCGCTCCACGGTCGACGCGGGCACCTTGACCCCGCCGGTGTTGATCATGTCGTCGATCCGGCCGAGGACGTCGACGCGCCCGTCGGGGTGGATGCGCCCCTGGTCGGATGTGGTGAAGCGGCCGTCCACGAAGGACTCCGCGGTCAGCTCGGGCTGGAGGCGGTAGCCGTGGGCGAGGACCGGACCGGACAACCGGATGCGGCCTTCTTCGTCGAGATCGACGTCGACGCCGTCGAGCGGGAAGCCGTCGTAGACGCAGCCGCTCGCCGTCTCGCTCATTCCGTACGCAGGCACGATCGATACGCCGGCTTCAGCGGCCCTCTCGCGCAGTTTCGACGACGTCGCGGCCGCGCCGACGACGATCGCGTCGAACGCCCTCGCCGCGTCGAGCCCCGGGCCGCCCGCGTCGAGGAGCCGGGTGAGCTGGGTGGGGACGAGCGCGGTGTAGCGCGGGCCGTCCGCGGCGAGCACCGGCGCCGCCGCGGCCGCGAAGTCCTCGGCCCGGAAGCCGCCGCCGGGCAGCACGGCCGGGGTCGTGCCGGCGAGTAGGGAACGGACGAGGACCTGCAGGCCGCCGATGTAGTGCGCGGGCGTCGCCAGCAGCCAGTGCCCGGGGCCGCCGAGCCGGTCGTGGGTGGCCGTGGCGGACGCCGTCAGCGCCGACGCCGACAGCAGCACGCCCTTCGGCGCCCCTGTCGAGCCCGATGTGGCGATGATCACGGCCGTGTCGGGCTCCATCGGGCTGTCGGGCTCCATCGCCGCCAGCAGCGCGGGGGCGCCGGGGTCCTCGGCGCTCAACGGCAGCACCGTCGGCCCGCCATCCAGGGCCGCCGACAACGCGCGGAAGAGGGGGGCGACCGTGGCGTCGATCCACACCGGCTGCAAGGGGGGTCACCTCCAGGGCTCGTGAGTGTTCCGGCCGGTTAGAACGAGCCGGAACACTCACGAGTCAGTAGTAGTACGGATAGTCGGAGAAGTCGGGGTCGCGCTTCTCGAGGAAGGCGTCGCGGCCCTCGACGGCTTCGTCCTGCATGTAGGCCAACCGGGTGGTTTCGCCGGCGAACAGCTGCTGCCCGACCAGGCCGTCGTCGACCAGGTTGAACGCGTACTTCAGCATCCGCTGCGCGGTCGGGGACTTGGCGTTGATGGCCCAGCCCCACTCCAGCGCGGTCGTTTCGAGCTGCGCGTGCGGGACGGCCTCGTTGACCGCGCCCATCGCCTGCATCTGCGCGGCGGTGTAGTCCCGGCCGAGGAAGAAGATCTCCCGCGCGAACTTCTGCCCGACCTGTTTGGCCAGGTAGGCCGAGCCGAAGCCGCCGTCGAACGAGCCGACGTCGGCGTCGGTCTGCTTGAACCGCGCGTGCTCGGCGGAGGCGAGCGTGAGGTCGCACACGACGTGCAGCGAGTGCCCGCCGCCGGCGGCCCAGCCGGGGACGACCGCGATGACGACTTTCGGCATGAACCGGATCAGCCGCTGCACCTCGAGGATGTGCAGGCGTCCGGCCCGCGCGGGGTCCACCGTGTCGGAGGTCTCCCCGCTCGCGTACTGATAGCCGGAGCGTCCGCGAATACGCTGGTCACCACCGGAACAGAACGCCCAACCGCCGTCCTTGGGCGACGGGCCGTTCCCGGTGAGCAGGACGCAGCCGACGTCCGAGCTCATCCGGGCGTGGTCCAGCGCGCGATAGAGCTCGTCGACGGTGTGCGGCCGGAAGGCGTTGCGGACCTCCGGCCGGTCGAACGCGATGCGCACGACCCGCTTGCCGGACCGGCTTTCGGTCGAGCGGTGATAGGTGATGTCGGTGAAGTCGAAACCATCGATCTCGGTCCACAAGGCCGAATCGAACAGTTCGGAAACCTGGGCGTCATCCACGCTGGGGAGAATAGGCTGAGTGAGAAATGCCCCTCGGATCGACCACGGACTGCCTTGGACGGAACCTCCTACGTAAAGTCACTAGGGTGGACATGAGGACTGAAGACGTACCCGGAGCGTGCCGGTGAATCCGTCCACCGCCGAAGCCAGGGTCATCGTCGACGAGCTCGTCCGCAACACCGTTTCCCACGTGGTGCTGTGCCCTGGTTCCCGTAACGCCGCGATGTCGCTGGCGCTGTACGACGCGGCCGCCGCCGGGAAGCTCCAGCTGCACGTCCGCATCGACGAGCGTGGCGGCGCGTTCCTCGCGCTGGGCATCGCCGCCCGCACCGGGCGCCCGGTCGCCGTGCTGTGCACTTCCGGCACCGCCGCCGCGAACTTCCACCCCGCCGTGCTCGAGGCCGACCGCGCCGGGGTCCCGCTGATCGTGATGACCGCGGACCGGCCGCCCGAGCTGCGTGCGGCGGGTGCCAACCAGGTCATCGACCAGCACCACCTGTACGGCGGGGCGGTGCGCTACTTCGACGAGTTCGCCGTCGCCGAGCGCCGTGCGGGCCAGAACTCGTACTGGCGCAGCCAGATCTGCCGCGCGTGGAACGCCGCGTATGGCGAGTGGCGCTGCGGCCCGGTGCATCTCAACCTGCCGTTCCGCGAGCCGCTGGTGCCGGAGCTCGGCGAGAACGCCGAAGACTGGTACGAGTCGCTCGAAGGACGTCCCGGCGGAGCCCGCTGGACGGAGCTGCCCGACTTCGGCTCGCTGCCCTCGTTCGTCGTGCCTTCGGCGCGCTGCGGCCTGGTCATCGCGTGCGACACCGGGGTCCGGGCCGCCAGCGAGTGGGCCGAGCTGCACGGCTGGCCCGTGCTGTCGGAGACCGGTGGTATCGGCCTGTCCGGGTCGTCGGCGATCTCGTCCGGCGCTTGGCTGCTCGGCGTCGAGGAGTTCATCACCACCCACAAGCCCGAGCAGGTGCTCTGTATCGGCCGTCCGACGGTGTTTCGCCAGGTCCAGGGCTTATTGTCGGACCCGGACGTCGAGGTGCTGTTGGTCCGCCCCGACTCCGACTGGCCTGCCCCGGCACACAACGTCCGCCAGGTCGGCCAGTGGTTCGACGAGCCGACCAAACCGGCCGACCCCGAGTGGCTCGCCGGCTGGCAGCGCGCCGACGCGGCGGCCAAGGGCGCGGTCACGCAAGCGCTTGCCGAGGAGCCGTGGCCGAGCGGGCTGCGGCTCGCCGCGGAGATGGTCGACGCCCTGCCGCCGGAATCGCTGCTGGTCGTGGGCTCGTCCAACCCGACACGTGACGTCGCACTCGCCGGCGGGCTGCGGCCGGACGTGCTGGTGCACCGCAACCGCGGGGTGGCGGGCATCGACGGCACGGTGTCGACGGCGATCGGCGCCGCGACCGTCCACCGGGGCCACTCGTACGCGCTGATCGGCGACCTGACGTTCCTGCACGACGCGAACGGCCTGCTCACCGGCCCCGCCGAGCAGCGCCCGGACCTGACGATCGTCGTGCTCAACGACGACGGCGGCGGCATTTTCTCGCTGCTGGAACAGGGTGCGCCGGAACACAGCGCCAGCTTCGAACGGGTTTTCGGGACACCGCACGGCGCGGACCTCGGCGCGCTGTGCGCCGGTTACCGCGTCCCGCACCAGGTGGCCGAGACGCTGACCGAATTCCGGGCCGCGTTGCGCCCGGCGCCGGGTCTGCGCGTCGTCGAGGTGCGCGTCGACCGCTCAAGCCACCGTGAACTGCATGGGCGCCTGCGTGCGGCCGTCTCGGCGGCCGTGTCGCGGGTCTAGGACTCGTGAGCGTTCCAGCCGCTTACTGTGCCCTACGGACACCCGCACCCGGGCGAGCCGGAACGCTCACGAGCTTCGACCTGGACTTCGGGCTCAGGGTCAGTTCGGTCGTGGCGAACAACGTGCCCGCGACCTTCGGCCACTCGCACGGCGCCGACGACAAGCTGTGGGCGACGACACGTTCGCGCAGATCGAGTCAGTGCACCAAATGCTCGCCGAAAGCCACACGCCGTAGAGGGACGCTCTATGCTCGCGGCGTGACAGCGCGAGGTGAACGGGCGAGGCGCATCGGGTGGCGTGCAGTGCTCGGTGTCGCCTCGCTCATCACCATTCTCTGCGTGGCACTGTTCTTCGCGGCCGTGCGCAACGACGCCTCCATCGAAGGGCAACTGGGCACTGTGAACGCGCAGGTCGACTCGGTCGCGTTCGACCGGACGATCATCCACTTCCAGACGCCCGACGGGATCACGCACAGCCCGGCCACCGGGGTGCTCTACCCGGACGGGCTGTCCGTGGGCGAGGTCATCCGCATCCAGTACGACATCGGCAACACCGAACTGACCCGGGTCGCCGGGCGTTCCGCGGAGCTGACACTGCTCCCGCTGGGCAGCACGATCGGCTTCACCTGGCTCGTCGCCGCCCCCCTGCTGTGGTGGATCCGGCGGACGAACCAGCGTGCGAAGACCGCCAAAGAGCCCGCGCAGGTCTAAGGCTCGTGAGTGTTCTGGCACGCCCGGGTGCGGGTGTCCCGCAGGGCACAGGTACCGGTCGGAACATTCACAAGACGGTGGCGGATTCCTGCCACCAGGACAGCACCTCGTCCGCGACGCCCGGTGCGGCCACCAGTAGTCCGTCGGCGGGCAGGGCGGCGCCTTCGCCGTGGCGGTCCAGCACCACCGCACCCACCTCGATGGCCAGCGCGACCGAGCCGGCGACGTCCCATTCGTGGTAGCTGTGCAGGACCGCGGCGGTGGCGTGGCCCAGCGCGACCTGCGCGATCGACAGCGCGGCCGAGCCCAGCACGCGGACCCCGGCATGCGCGGCGGCGGCGCGTTCGATGAACCGGCCCATCCCCGGCCACGGTCCGCTGCGGGCGAGTTCGGTGCACACAATCGCGCCGGCGGTGGTACCCCGGTCGACGAGCTTGATCGGCTTGCCGTTGGCGCGTGCGCCCCGGCCGCGAGCGGCGGCGTAGATCTGGGCGCGGTAGGGGTCGGCGACCACGCCGACGACCGGGCCGGACGCGTCGATCAACGCGAGGCTGTACGCGCACCAGGGCACCCCGGCGACGTAGTTCGCGGTGCCGTCGACCGGGTCGACCACCCAGCGGTACTCGGCGACGTCGGCGCCGTGGTCCGCGCCGAACTCCTCGCCGACCACCGGGATCCCGGGGAATTCGGCAGCGAGGACGCGCCGGGTGTGACGTTCCAGGATGCGGTCGGTGTCGGTGACCCAGTCGAACGGGGAATCCTTGGTGTCGGGATGGGCGCCGCGGCCTGCTGTCGCCGTGATCACGTCGGTGGCGTCATTGGCCAGGCGTCCGGCGACCTCGAGCGCCCTGGACACCAGCCCGGGTTCAACGGGTTGGGGCGCGCGGGAGGACAGGAGCGTCATGCCTACCCACTGTGGCCATCCCTGGTGTCCGGAACGCGACCTGCAGATGACATGTGGCTCCCAATTCTCGGCTGTGCGGCAGCGTGCGGGTCTTGGGCAGGCACCCGGGGCGAGGTGTTTTGGCAGCGTTTGTCCGGGGGTCACGTGCAGGTAGGCAGCCTGCCGACCGCGGGTGCGAAGGTGGGATCGTGCGAGTTGCGATAGTCACCGAAAGTTTCCTGCCCCAGGTGAACGGCGTGACCAACTCCGTTCTCCGAGTGGTCGAGCACCTGCGTGCCAGAGCCCACCAGGTGTTGATCATCGCCCCCGGCCCAGGCCCGACCGAGTACCTTGGCGCGCCCGTGGTGCGCATCCCGGCGCTGGACTTCCCCGGCGTCAACTCGTTGCCGATCGGCGTGCCGACCAGGACGGTTCTCACCGCGATGGCCGCGTTCGCGCCGGACGTGGTGCACCTGGCGTCGCCGTTCGTGGTCGGCGCGCGCGGGCTGGCGGCGGCGCGGCGGCTGCGGGTGCCGACGGTCGCGGTCTACCAGACCGACATCGCCGGGTTTGCCTCCGCGTACGGCTTCGGCCTCGGCGCGCGGGCCGCGTGGCGCTGGGTGCGGCGGCTGCACTCCCGCGCCGATCGCACGCTCGCGCCGTCGAGCGACTCGGTCGAGCAGCTGCGCCTGCACGGTGTCCCGCGCGTCCATCGCTGGGGACGCGGTGTCGACATCGAGAAGTTCTCCCCGGCCAACGCCGACCCCGCACTGCGGGCCGAGCTGGCGCCCAACGGCGAACTGCTCGTCGGGTTCGTCGGCAGGCTCGCGCCGGAGAAGGAGGTCGACAGGCTGACGACGTTGGCGGGCCTTCCCGGGGTGCGCGTGGTCGTCGTCGGGGACGGCCCCGAGCTGACGTCGTTGCGCGAGCGGATTCCCGGTGCGGCGTTCCTCGGCGCGCGGTACGGAGAAGAGCTTTCCACGGCTTACGCGAGCCTCGACGTCTTTGTCCACACAGGACCGCACGAGACGTTCTGCCAAGCCGTGCAAGAAGCCATGGCGTCCGGTTTGCCGGTGCTGGCACCGGACGCGGGCGGCCCGAAGGACCTGGTCCTGCCCGGGCGCACCGGTTATCTGCTCCCGGCCGACCGCGCCGGTTTCGCGACCGAGCTGGTGAGCCGCATCGACGACCTGCGTGACGACGCCCTGCGCGCGAGACTCGGCGAAAAGGCCAGGAAGGTCGTGCTGGGGCGGACCTGGCCCGCCGTCTGCACCGAGCTCGTCGGGCACTACGAAGCGGTCACCGGCCGCCTCGCCAAAGCCGCCTGAAATGCACATTGTCCAGCTGGCGAACTTCTACGGCCCACGTTCGGGCGGGCTGCGCACCGCGCTGCACCACCTCGGCGCCGGGTACGTCGCCAGCGGCCACCAGGTGACGCTGGTGGTACCCGGCCGCCGGTACGCCGACGAGGTCCTCCCGTCCGGCGTCCGGCGGTTTTCCCTTCCCGCGCCCCAGATTCCGGGCACCGGCGGGTATCGCGCGGTCGACCCGCACCGGGTGCGCGCGGTGCTGCGGCGCCTCGAACCGGACCGGCTGGAGGTGTCCGACCGGCTGACCCTGCGCGGGATGGGCAACTGGGCGCGGCAAAACGGCGTGCCCAGCACGGTCATCTCGCACGAGCGGCTGGACCGGTTGCTCGAGCAGTTCCTGCTTCCCGGGTTCCTCGCGCGCCGCGTCGCGGACACCGCGAACCGCCGGATGGCCGGCTCGTACGACACCGTGGTCTGCACAACTTCGTTTGCCAGAGCCGAATTCGACCGGATCTCCGCACCGAACGTCCGGTGTGTCCCGCTCGGTGTCGACTTAGCGACCTTCGCGCCGCGGCGGCGTGATGACGGCTGGCGTCACACGCTCACCGGTGACGCCGACGCGCTGATCGTCCATTGTGGACGTCTGTCGACCGAGAAACACGTCGAGCGAAGTGTGGACACTGTCGCCGAGCTCACCGCGTCAGGTGCGCGTGTCCGGCTCGTGGTGGCCGGCGACGGCCCGAAGCGACGCGCGCTGGAGCGGCGGGCTCGCGGGCTGCCGGTGACGTTCCTCGGGTTCCTCAGCGGCCGCGACGAGGTTGCCAGGCTGCTGGCCAGCGCCGACGTCTCGCTGGCACCGGGTCCGCACGAGACGTTCGGCCTCGCCGCGCTGGAGGCACTGGCGTCGGGAACGCCGGTGGTGGTGTCCGCGTCGTCCGCGTTGCGGGAGATCGTGAGCCCAGGCTGCGGCGCCGCCGTCGACGACCACGCGCCCGCGTTCGCCACCGCCGTAACGGGTCTGCTGGAACGTCCCGAGGACACCCGCCGCGCCGCCGCCAGGGCCCGCGCCGAGGACTTCGCCTGGGGAACCTCGGTGACCGGGATGCTCGCGGCGCTCAGCTGGCCGCGGCCCTAACCTGTGGGTATGCCGAGTCTGGAGATGACCCCCAACGCCCGCCGGGCACGCCGACGGGCACTGTCCGGTTTCGACCTGGCGGGGATCGTCGTGATCGTCCTCGTGGCGTTCGCGTACGCAGGCGGCAAGGGGGCCGTTTCGGCCCTGTGCTGGCTGGCGTTGACCCTGCTCGCGACCGTCGCGGTGCTGGTGCTGCTGGGTTCGTCCGAGCATTCGACGCCGGGCAACCTGCGGCTCGGCCGGCTCGTCGCCACCTATGGCGGAGTTCCGGTCGTGGTGCTGGCGGTCCTGACCCTGTTCGGCGTATACGGCTCGTCGAACATCGGGCTGGCGCTGGCCGACCTCTTCCCGGTCGTGACGCTGCTGCCCACCGCCGCCTACTTCAAGCGGCTGCTGGGCCGCTGGTCAACGGGCTCGTGAGCGTTCTAAACGGCTCTAACCGGCCGCAACACTCACGAGGCTCCGACCTGGCGGCTACATTCTGACCATGTCCCGTGCGAGCCTCGACAAGGATCCTCACGAAGTCGCCGCCATGTTCGACGGCGTCGCGTCCGGTTACGACCGGGCGAATTCGTTCATGACGTTCGGGTTCGACCGGCGGTGGCGCAACACCACGGCACGGGTGCTCGACGCCAAGCCGGGGGAGAAGGTGCTCGACCTCGCCGCCGGCACGGGCGTGTCCACCACGGAGTACATCCGCGGTGGCGCGTGGGCGATCGCGGCGGACTTCTCGCTCGGCATGCTCAAGGCCGGGCTGCACCGCAAGGTGCCGATGGTCGCCGCCGACGCGCTGCATCTGCCATTCGCGAGCGAGAGCTTCGACGTCGCGACCGTGACGCTGGGCATCCGCAACTTCGTCGACACCAAGGCCGCGCTTACCGAGATCGCCAGGGTGGTCAAGCCCGGTGGCAGGCTCGTGGTCTGCGAGGTCTCCACGCCGACGTTCCCGCCGATCCGGTTCGTCTACCGGCGGTTCATGCTGCGCCTGCTGACCTGGCTCGGCCGCCGAGTGTCGTCCAACCCGGACGCCTACGGCTACCTTGCCGAGTCGATGCTCACCTGGCCCGACCAGCGCGGGTTCGGGGAGATCATCTCCAGCGCGGGCTGGAAGGACGTCGAGTGGATGAACCTCACATTCGGCGTCGTCGCCATTCATCGGGCCACGAAAGGCCCCGTAGACTTGCCCGCATGACAACGCCGAGCCGCCGCGGTCCTGATCACGACGCCGAAGTGATCGTCGTCGGCGCCGGCCCGGCCGGTTCGACCGTCGCGACCTACCTGGCCCGTGCCGGGGTCGACGTGCTGCTGCTGGAGAAGACCGAGTTCCCGCGCGAGAAGGTCTGCGGGGACGGGCTGACGCCTCGTGGGGTCAAGCAGCTCATCGACCTCGGGATCGACACCAGCGAGGAAGCCGGCTGGGTCCGAAGCCGCGGCCTGCGGATCCTCACCCAGGAGCTCACCCTCGAGCTCGACTGGCCGGATCTCACCAGCTACCCGCCGTACGGTGTCTCGCGCACGCGTCACGACTTCGACGACATGCTCGCGAAGCTGGCCGTCAAAGCCGGTGCGCGGCTGCAGGAGCGCACCACCGTCACCGGCGCGGTCACCGACGAACGCACGGGCCGCGTGATCGGCGTCGAGGCCAAACTCGGCCCCGAGAAGAAGCCCGTCAGCTACCGCGCGCCGCTGGTGCTGGCCTGCGACGGCGTGTCCGCCCGCCTCGCGCTCAGCGTCGGCATCGAGAAGACCGACAAGCGCCCGATGGGCGTCGCCGTGCGCCAGTACTACAAGAGCCCGCGCCACGACGACCCGTTCATCGAGGGCCACCTCGAGCTCTGGGACAGGTCCGACCCGCGCCACCCGAAGCTGCTGCCCGGCTACGGCTGGGCGTTCCCGCTCGGCGACGGCACGGTCAACGTCGGCCTCGGCATGCTGTCGACGTCGAAGGCCTTCCGCAGCACCGACTACCGCGCGCTGCTGCGGCAATGGCTCGACGGGACCCCGGAGGAGTGGGGCTACCGCGAGGAAAACGCCGTCGGCAAGGTCGGCGGCGCCGGGCTGCCGATGGGCTTCAACCGCACCCCGCACTACCGTGACGGCCTGCTGCTGCTCGGCGACGCCGGCGGCATGGTCAGCCCGTTCAACGGTGAGGGCATCTCGGCCGCGATGGAGTCCGCGCAGCTCGCCGCGGAAGCCGTCATCCAGGCACTGGCGAGGCCGGAAGGCCCCTCGCGCGAACGCGCGCTGCAGGGATACCCGGTGGCCGTCGCGGAGCTCATGGGCGGCTACTACCAGCTCGGCAACGTCTTCGCGAAGATCATCGGCAAGCCCAAGATCATGCGCGCCGCGACCAAGTACGGGCTGCGGATCAACAAGCTGCTTCCGTTGGTATACAAGGGACTCTCCGGCTGCTATGACGCCAAGGGGGGCGACGGCGTCGACCGCCTCATCGCCGCACTGGCCCGGGCCACCCCCTCACCCAAGTAGCTGCCCTCGCCTACGGCAACGTACTGGGGCTGCGCGTTAGCGACTCGGGGGACGTTCCCGCCCTGCGCTGAAGCGGCCGTCCGAGGGCCTGTCGCGTCACGTCGTTGTGACTGATGCGACTGATGCGACTGATGCGACTGATGTGGCAGGTGTGGCGTTGTGACGTGTCGTGAAGGCCACCTTCACGGCGTAAGGCGTACTCAACTAGGCCTTGACGACGCCCCTGCCCTTGCCGAAAGTGCCGTCAGGAGCCCCAACAGTCACATCGCCATCACCAGCACCACCTGCGCGACGTGACTGGCCCTAAGTTCCGCTACCAGCACCCATTCGCCCCGGTCCTTTGCTGCTGTGGACAGAACCGACCACCCTTAAGTTCCAAGCACTGGCGTTCAGCGCACTGCGAGGGTCGCCATGTCGTGACCCCGAGGGATCCCTGCACCCACGTGGGATGGATCACACTGGCGGGGCGGGGCGGAAGGGCGAGCAGGTGATCTTGGGCGCCTTCGCGCTGGTCTCCGGCTTGCGCAGCCGTACGGACGTTCTGTTGCGCCCCGCGAGGTTAGGGCACCCTTATAGCATGGGCCGTAGGGACAGGAATGTGAGTCGCGTCCTATAGTCGGCCCATGCTTTGTGAATCGCTTCACAACATCGACGGCTCGCTTGTGAACTTTTTCACAAGCAGGCCGCCGCCCGTCTACTGCCCGTAAGGGTGCCCTAACCCTCGGCGGTGTGACCTGGGTCCCTTAGGGTGCCGCCGACGCAGAAAAAAGCCCGACTCGAACCGCAGCGGCGCGGAAAGGATGGCGAAACCGTGCTGATGTTGACCCTGTTCTCGGGGGAGGGCGCCGAAGTTCTGGCGCAGGCTCCCGCGCCTGGGCTGAAGATGTACCTCCCGCTTGTCCTCCTCCTAGTGCTCGCCCTCGCCTTCGTGACCCTGTCGGTGCTGCTCGGACCGCTCGTCGGCCCGAGCCGGTACAACAAGGCGAAGCTGTCGGCCTACGAATGCGGCATCGAACCTTCACCCCAGCCGATCGCCGGCGGGGGCCGGATGCCGGTCGCTTACTACATCACCGCGATGCTGTTCATCCTGTTCGACATCGAGATGGTCTTCCTCTACCCGTTCGCCGTCACGGCGAACGCCTTGGGCATGTTCGGCCTGGTGGAGATCGTTCTGTTCATCGCGACGGTCGGTTTCGCGTACGCCTATGTCTGGCGTCGCGGCGGGCTCGACTGGAATTAGGGGCGCACATGGGTCTCGAAGAGAAACTTCCCAACGGAATCCTGCTGGCCAGCCTGGAAGGGCTGGTCAACTGGGCGCGCAAGAACTCGCTGTGGCCGGCCACGTTCGGTCTCGCGTGCTGCGCCATCGAGATGATGACGGTCGGTGGCTCCCGGTACGACATCGCCCGCTTCGGCATGGAGCGCTTCAGCGCGACACCGCGCCAGGCGGACCTGATGATCGTCGCCGGCCGGGTCACCCAGAAGATGGCGCCGGTCCTGCGCCAGATCTACGACCAGATGGCCGAGCCGCGCTGGGTGCTGGCGATGGGCGTCTGCGCGTCGTCGGGCGGGATGTTCAACAACTACGCCGTCGTCCAGGGCGTCGACCACATCGTGCCGGTCGACATGTACCTGCCCGGCTGCCCGCCGCGGCCGGAAATGCTGCTCGACGCGATCCTCAAGCTGCACGCCAAGATCCAGGACGAGCCGATCAACGCCCGCCGGGCCGCGATCCGGGCCGCCAGCGGCGCGCGCACCGAGCTGATCGCGTCTTCGATCAAGTACGCGAAGAAGTGAGCCCCGTGCCTGAAACCCCTGACACCAGCCCGGAAACGGGCGGTCCGCAGTCCAGCGCCGAACGTCCCGAAGCCGGCCTGGAGCCCCAGGGCGCCCGCCCGGCCGAGCCGGTCGTCACCGGTTCCCAGCGCCAGGGAATGTTCGGCGTCCACGGCTCGGGTGACACGTCCGGGTACGGCGGCCTGCGGCTCCCCGCGTTCGCCCCGGCCCCGGCTGAGCGCCCGTACGGCGGCTGGTTCGACGAGTTCGCCGACGAGTTCTACGCGGCCCTGTCGGACAACGGCGTCCCCGCGGAAGCCATCCTGCAGACGACGGTCGACCGCGGCGAGATCACCTTCTACGTCGCCCGCGAGCACCTCATCGCGATCTGCACGACCCTGCGCGACGACGCCGGCCTGCGGTTCGAGCTGTGCAGCTCGGTGTCCGGGGTGGACTACGGCGTCGACGTCCCGCAGCGCCTGCACTCGGTCTACCACCTGACATCGATGACGTACCGGCGGCGGATCCGGCTCGAGGTCACCCTCGACATCGAGGATGCGCACGTACCGTCGCTGGTGGGGCTCTACCCGACCGCCGACTGGCAGGAACGCGAAGCCTGGGACATGTTCGGGATCATCTACGACGGCCATCCCGCGCTGACCCGGATCCTCATGCCGGACGACTGGGACGGCCATCCCCAGCGCAAGGACTACCCGCTCGGCGGGATCCCGGTCGAATACAAGGGCGCGGAGATCCCGCCGCCGGACCAGCGGAGGTCTTACTCATGACAACCCCCGCCGATGCCAGCACCGGCACCGACACGACGCCCATCGGTTCCGACAGCGTCGATGACGTCGACTACGCCGACTCCCGCGAGACCACCGAAGGCCGGGTCTACTCGGTCTCCGGCGGCGACTGGGACGACGTCGTCGCCGACGCGCTGCACGACGAGCGCATGGTCATCAACATGGGCCCGCAGCACCCGTCGACGCACGGCGTGCTCCGGCTCGTGCTGGAGATGGAGGGCGAAACCGTCACCCAGCTCCGGTCGGTCATCGGGTATCTCCACACCGGGATCGAGAAGAACTGCGAGTACCGCACCTGGACCCAGGGCGTCACCTTCGTCACGCGCATGGACTACCTCGCGCCGCTGTCGAACGAGATGACGTACTGCCTCGGGGTCGAGCGGCTGCTCGGCATCAAGGCCCCGCGCCGCGCCGAGCTGCTCCGGGTGCTGCTGCTGGAGCTCAACCGCATCGGCTCGCACTTCGTCTACATCGCGACCGGCGGCATGGAGCTCGGCGCCACCACCGCGATGACGCTCGGTTTCCGTGAGCGCGAAGAGGTCCTTCACCTGCTGGAGCACCTGACCGGCCTGCGGATGAACCACGCGTTCATCCGCCCCGGCGGGCTCGCGCAGGACATGCCGGAGGACTTCCACGAGAAGGTCACCGACTTCTGCAAGCTGATGGACCAGCGCCTTCCCTTGTACGACAAGCTCTTCACCGGTCAGCCGATCTGGCGGAACAGGCTCAAGGGCGTCGGCTACCTGCCCGTCGACGCGTGCTTGGCCCTCGGCGTTACCGGGCCCGTGCTCCGGTCCGCCGGGCTCCCGTGGGACCTGCGCAAGACCGAGCCGTACTCCTGCTACGAGGAGTTCGACTTCGAGATCCCGACCTCGAACGACGCGGACTGCTGGGCGCGGTACCTGATCCGCGTCGAGGAGATGCACCAGAGCCTCAAGATCATCCGGCAGGTGCTCAAGAAGCTCGAGCCCGGCCCGGTCATGGTCGAGGACAAGAAGGTCGCCTGGCCCGCGCAGCTTTCCGTGGGCGCCGACGGTACCGGCAACTCCCTCGAGCACGTCCGCAAGATTATGGGCCAGTCGATGGAATCGCTGATCCACCACTTCAAGCTGGTCACCGAGGGCTTCAAGGTCCCGCCGGGCCAGGTCTACGTGCCGATCGAGTCGCCGCGCGGCGAGCTCGGCGCGCACCTGGTGTCCGACGGCGGCACGCGGCCGCTGCGGGTGCACATGCGGGAACCGAGTTTCGTGAACCTGCAGGCCATGCCCGCCATGGCCGAGGGCGGCCTGGTCGCCGACGTGATCGCCGCCATTGCCTCGATCGACCCCGTGATGGGGGGAGTGGACCGATGAGCAGTACTGAACAGTCCCACGTGGATACCGAGATCTTCGACGCGGACATCGTGGCGAAGGCGGAGAACCTGATCGAGCGGTACCCGCAGTCCCGGTCGGCGCTGCTGCCGATGCTGCACCTCGTGCAGTCGGTGCAGGGGTACGTCAGCCAGGAGGGAATCTCCTTCTGCGGCGGGCTGCTCGGCCTGTCCGACGCCGAGGTCACCGCGGTCGCGACGTTCTACACGATGTACAAGCGGCGTCCGTGCGGTGAGCACCTGGTGAGCATCTGCACCAACACGTTGTGCGCCGCGCTCGGCGGTGATGCCATCTACAAGGCCGTGCAGGAACACCTCGGAACCGATGGGAAGCCGTTGGGCCACGAGGAAACCGTCGGAACGCCGGGTGAGCCGGGCTCGATCACCCTCGAGCACGCCGAGTGCCTCGCGGCCTGTGACCTGGCGCCGGTGCTGCAGGTCAACTACGAGTTCTACGACAACCAGACGCCGGAGAAGACGATCGCGCTGGTCGACGCGCTGCGGGCGGGCAAGAAGCCGGCGCCGACGCGCGGTGCGCCACTGAGCGACTTCAAGGGTGCCGAGCTGCAGCTCGCCGGGTTCTTCCCGGAGGACGAGGCGACGTACCGGGCCGATGTCGACGGACCGTCCCAGGCAGTGGAAACCCTGCGGGGCGCCCAGATCGCGCAGGACCGCGGCTGGACCGCGCCGGCGACCGAGGATGTCCCGCTGCCGGAGGTGCAGGCGAAATGACCGCAGATCCGATTACTCCGGTTCTCACCAAGCGCTGGCTGTCGCCCAAGTCGTGGACGCTGGCCAGTTACGAGCAGCTCGAGGGCTACACCGCGGCGCGCAAGGCGCTGAAGAGCACTCCTGAGCAGATCGTCCAGCTGATCAAGGACTCCGGCCTGCGCGGCCGCGGCGGCGCGGGCTTCCCGGCCGGGGTCAAGTGGTCGTTCATGCCGCAGAACTTCGACAAGCCGCATTACCTGGTGATCAACGCCGACGAGGGCGAGCCGGGCACGTGCAAGGACATCCCGCTGATGATGGCGGACCCGCACTCGCTCATCGAGGGCTGCATCATCGCCTCGTACGCGATGCGCTCGAACCATTGCTTCATCTACGTCCGCGGTGAGGCGCTGCACTGCATCCGCCGGCTCAATGCGGCGGTGCGCGAGGCGTACAACGCCGGATACCTCGGCATCGACATCCTCAAGTCCGGCTTCAACCTCGACATCACCGTGCACGCGGGCGCCGGGGCGTACATCTGCGGCGAAGAGACGGCACTGCTCGACTCGCTGGAGGGCCGTCGCGGCCAGCCGCGGCTCAAGCCGCCGTTCCCCGCGGCCGCCGGCCTCTACGCGGCGCCGACCACGGTCAACAACGTCGAGACCATCGCGAGCGCGCCCTACATCGTCAACGCGGGCTCCGACTGGTTCCGCAAGATGGGCCGCGAGAAGTCGCCGGGCCCGAAGATCTACTCGATCTCCGGTCACGTCGAGCTCCCCGGCCAGTACGAGTGCCCGCTGGGCACGACGCTGCGCGAGCTGCTGGACATGGCGGGCGGCATGAAGGACGGCATCCCGCTGAAGTTCTGGACGCCGGGCGGGTCCTCGACGCCGATGTTCACCGTCGAACACCTCGACACCCCGCTGGACTTCGAAGGCGCGGCCGAGGCCGGGTCGATGCTCGGCACGACGGCCGTGCAGGTCTTCAACGAGACCGTCTCCGTGCCGTGGGCCGTGATGAAGTGGACCCAGTTCTACGAGCACGAGTCCTGCGGCAAGTGCACGCCGTGCCGTGAAGGCACCTACTGGCTCGCGAAGATCCTGGAGCGCATGGTCGACGGCCACGGCACCGAGGAGGACATCGACACCATGCTCGATGTCTGCGACAACATCTTCGGCCGCTCGTTCTGCGCGCTGGGCGACGGCGCGGTGTCGCCGATCGTCAGCGGGATCAAGTACTTCCGGGACGAGTTCCTGGCGTTGTGTGACACCAACAAGAACAAGACTGAGACTGAGCTTGTAGGAGCACCGGCATGACGATGGCTCCAGAAGAGACCAAAACCGAGACGCCGGTGCCCGAAGGCCACGTCAAACTGGTCATCGACGGTGAAGAAGTCATCGCCCCCAAGGGCGAGCTGCTGATCCGCACCGCCGAGCGCCTCGGCACGGTCATCCCGCGGTTCTGCGACCACCCGCTGCTCGACCCGGCGGGCGCCTGCCGCCAGTGCCTGGTCGAGGTCGAAATGGGCGGCCGTCCGATGCCGAAGCCGCAGGCCTCGTGCACGATGACGGTCGCCGACGGCATGGTCGTCAAAACGCAGCTCACCTCGGCCGTCGCGGACAAGGCGCAGGGCGGGGTGATGGAGCTGCTGCTCATCAACCACCCGCTGGACTGCCCGATCTGCGACAAGGGCGGCGAGTGCCCGCTGCAGAACCAGGCGCTCGCGCACGGGCGCACGGAGTCGCGGTTCGTCGACACCAAGCGCACCTTCGCGAAGCCGCTGCCGATCTCGTCGCAGGTCCTGCTGGACCGGGAACGCTGCGTGCTCTGCCAGCGCTGCACCCGGTTCTCCGCGCAGATCGCCGGCGACCCGTTCATCGAGCTCCTCGAGCGCGGCGCGCACCAGCAGATCGGCACCGCCGAGACCGCCGATGTCCTAGGGATGGCGGGCCGGACGACAGAGTCTGATGCCTCCTCGGCGGAAATGCTTACCTCGTCGGGAGGTCAGCCGTTCCAGAGCTACTTCTCCGGCAACGTCATCCAGATCTGCCCGGTCGGCGCGCTGACCAGCGCCGCGTACCGGTTCCGCTCGCGGCCGTTCGACCTGGTGTCCTCGCCGAGCGTGTGTGAGCACTGCTCGTCGGGTTGCGCCGAGCGGACCGACTTCCGCCGCGGCAAGGTCACCCGCAAGCTCGCCGGTGACGACCCGCAGGTCAACGAAGAGTGGCTCTGCGACAAGGGCCGCTTCGCGTTCCGTTACGCGCAGGCCGGCGACCGCATCCGCCGCCCGCTCATCCGCAACGCCCAGGGCGAGCTCGAAGAGACCTCCTGGACCGAAGCGTTGCGCATTGCCGCCGATGGGCTCGCGAAGGCCCGCGACGGCAAGGGTGCCGCTGTGCTCCCCGGTGGCCGGCTGACCGTCGAGGACGCCTACGCGTACTCGAAGTTCGCCCGACTTGTGTTGCACACCAACGACATCGACTATCGCGCCCGGGCGCACTCCGCCGAGGAGCTCGCGTTCCTGCAGGCGCACGTCGTCGGCCGGACCCCGGAGAACGGCGTCACGTTCGCCGCGATCGAAGCCGCGCCCACCGTGTTGTGCGTGGCTTTCGAGCCGGAAGAAGAAGCCCCGATCGTATTCCTGCGGCTGCGCAAGGCCGCCCGGACCAAGCGCACCAAGGTCGTCCACTTGGGACAGTGGACCACGCCTTCGGTGAGCAAGACGTTCGGCGAACTGCTGGCCTGCGTGCCCGGCGGCGAGCCCGCCGCGCTCGACGGGATCGCCCAGCACGCGCAGGACCTCGACGCCCAGCTCAACGCCGAAGGCGCGGTGATCCTGGTCGGCGAACGTGCCGCCGAGGTCCCGGGCCTGTTCTCGGCGCTGCAGCGGCTGTCCGAGCGCACCGGCGCCCGGATCGCCTGGATCCCGCGCCGGGCGGGCGAACGCGGCGCGGTCGAGGTCGGCGCACTGCCGGCAGCGCTGCCCGCCGAGGTTGGAAAGGCTTGGGGCGCAACGCTTCCGGCTGAGCCTGGACGCGACCTCAGCGGCATCCTCGCCGCCGCCGCGGCCGGTCAGCTCGACGGTCTGCTCGTCGGCGGGGTCGACCCGTACGACCTGCCCGACCCGGCCGCCGCACTGGACGCCTTCCGCGCTGCCGGGTTCGTCGTGAGCCTGGAGCTGCGGCCGAGCGCGGTCACCGAGTTCGCCGACGTCGTCCTGCCGATCGCGCCTTCGATCGAGAAGGCCGGTTCGTACCTCAACTGGGAGGGCAGGCACCGGCCCTTCGACGCCACGGTCGAAAACACCGGCGCGCTGTCCGACTGCCGAGTGCTCGACACGCTCGCCGTCGAGATGGACGTCGACCTGTTCACCCAGACCCCGGCTGCCTCGGCCGCCGACTTCGCGAAGCTTCAAAGCTCCCTCAGGGCCACTCCCGTGGCGTTCAATGTGGCCCCGAGGGAACGCCCCGCACTGGGTGACGGGCAGGCGGTGCTCGCGACCTGGCGGCAGCTGATCGACAAGGGATCGCTGCAGGTCGACGAGCCGCATCTGGCCGGCACGGCCAGGCCGGTGGTCGCCAGGCTGTCCGCCGCGACGGCCAACGGCTTCGGAGTCGTCAAGGTGTCGACGGACCGCGGTTCGATCACCCTGCCGGTGGAGGTCTCGGACCTGCCGGACGGCGTGGTCTGGCTGCCCGCGAACTCGGCAGGCTCCCAGGTCCGCGCGTCGCTCGGCGCCGGACACGGTGCGGTCGTCGCCATCACCGGAGGTGAGTTGTGACGCAGTTCTTCGCGCAGGTCCCGGATCACCTGACCCGGGCCCAGCTCCTTGCGCAGGACCCGTGGTGGCTGGTCCTGATCAAGGCCGTGGTCATCCTGCTGATCGGCCCGATCCTGACGATCCTGCTGATCGTCTGGGAGCGCAAGGCCGTCGGCCGGATGCAGAACCGGCCCGGTCCGAACCGGGTGGGCCCCAACGGTTACCTGCAGTCCCTCGCCGACGCGATCAAGCTGCCGTTCAAAGAGCAGATCATCCCGGACACCGCCGACCGCAAGGTGTACTTCCTCGCGCCGATCCTGGCCGCGGTCCCCGCGCTGATCGCGCTGGCGGCGATCCCGTTCGGCCCCGAGGTGTCGATCTTCGGCCACCGCACGGTGCTGCAGCTGGTCGACCTCCCGGTCGGCGTGCTGGTGATCCTGGCCTGTTCCGCGATCGGGGTGTACGGCATCGTGCTCGCCGGCTGGTCGTCCGGCTCGCCGTACCCGCTGCTCGGTGGTCTCCGCTCGGCCGCGCAGGTGATCTCATACGAGATCGCGATGGGCCTCTCGCTCGTCGCCGTAGTCCTCTACGCCGGCTCGCTGTCCACCGGCGACATCGTCCTCGCCCAACAGGGCGGTTGGTACTTCTACCAGCTCATCCCGAGTTTCGTGATCTACCTGATCTCCATGGTCGGCGAGACCAACCGCGCGCCCTTCGACCTCCCCGAGGCCGAGTCGGAGCTGGTCGGTGGTTTCCACACCGAGTACAGCTCGATGAAGTTCGCGATGTTCTTCCTCGCCGAGTACGTCAACATGGTGATCGTCTCGTCGTTCTGCGTCACGCTGTTCCTCGGCGGCTGGATGTTCCCGTTCGTGGGCGCGGATTCCGCGCTGAACCACGGCTGGTGGCCGATCCTCTGGTTCCTGGCGAAACTCTTCGTGCTGCTGTTCGGGTTCATCTGGCTCCGCGGCACGCTGCCGCGGCTGCGGTACGACCAGTTCATGCGGCTCGGGTGGAAGGTCCTCGTCCCGGTCAACCTGCTGTGGATCGTGGTGGTGGTCGCGGTCAAGGCGATCAAGAACAACGGCGGCCTGTCCACCGGGCAGATCCTCATCGGCGGCGGTGTGATCATCGTGTTCGCCTTCCTGCTGGCGATGCTGCTGCCGGACAAGAAGGTCATCGACGAGGACTACGTGCCGATCACCGGTGGCGGGTTCCCGTTGCCGCCGCTCGATTTGAAGGTCCCCGAGACCACGCCGCGGCAGAAGGCGCTGGCCAAGGCGCAGGCGAGGGCGAAGCGCAAGCCCGCGGTGGTCACCGCCGGCGGCGGGGCGACCGAAGCCGGCGAAGCGAACGCAGTTCAGGAAGGGGCACAAGATGGGGATATTTGATCCCATCAAGGGCTTCGGAGTCACCTTCTCGACGATGTTCAAGAAGGTGGCCACGGAGGAGTACCCGGAGGCCGGTGCGCCCGCCGCGCCGCGCTACCACGGGCGCCACCAGCTCAACCGGCATCCGGACGGGCTGGAGAAGTGCGTCGGGTGCGAGCTGTGTGCCTGGGCGTGCCCGGCCGACGCGATCTTCGTCGAAGGCGGCGACAACACCGAGGAAGCCCGGTTCTCGCCGGGCGAACGGTACGGCGCCGACTACCAGATCAACTACCTGCGCTGCATCGGCTGCGGGCTGTGTGTCGAGGCCTGCCCGACCCGGTCTCTGACGATGATCAACTTCTACGAACTCGCCGACGACGACCGTCAGCGCCTGATCTTCACGAAGGAGGACCTGCTCGCTCCACTCCTTTCCGGGATGGAGCAGCCGCCGCACCCGATGCGGCTAGGCGATAACGAGCAGGACTACTACGTGAACGGGCCGCAGCTGGAGCTTGCGCGTCAGCAGCAGCAGGAGGCGGGCAAGTGATCTCCTTGACTTCCACCATGTTGCTCGCGCAGGACGCCGGCGCGGGTTCGGTCGGCACCGGCGAGGCCATCGCGTTCTGGATCCTCGGCCCGATCTGCGTGCTCGGCGCCCTGGGCATGATCTTCTCCCGCGGCGCGGTGCACTCGGCGCTGTGGCTGGTGCTGACCATGCTGTCGCTGGGCGCGCTGTACATGATGCAGCAGGCGCCGTTCCTCGGGTTCACGCAGATCATCGTCTACACCGGCGCGATCATGATGCTGTTCCTGTTCGTGCTGATGCTCGTCGGCCGGGAGAGTTCCGACTCGGTCGTCGAAGTGCTGCGCGGCCAGCGGCTGATGGCCACGTTGCTCGGCATCGGGCTGGCCGGCCTGATCGCCGGCGGCCTGACCCGCGCGTTGACCAGCGTCACCCCGGCCGCCGAGCTGGACCCGGCGACCCCGCAGGGCGGTGGCGCCGGCGGCCTCGGGCGGCTGATCTTCACCGACTACCTGTTCCCGTTCGAGCTGACCTCGGCGCTGCTCATCACCGCCGCGCTCGGCGCGATGGTGCTGGCCTTCAGCGACCGGCATGCCAAGGGCGGCAAGCGGACCCAGAAGGAGCTCGTCGAGGCGCGGTTCCGCGGCGAGTACGAGCGGCCTTCACCGCTGCCCGGTCCCGGTGTCTTCGCCACCGCGAACTCGGTCGCCACCCCGGCGCTCCTGCCGGACGGTTCGGTGGCCCCGGAGTCGCTTTCGGCGCTCATCGAGTCGACGTCGGCCGCCCGGCTCGAAGCTGAGCGCAAGCGGGTCGCCGACCAGGGCGAGCACCCGGACGCCCGCGCGCTCGTCGGCGGACCGGCCGTGAAGCCTGCGGAAGACACCGGAGAGGACGAAGAGAAGTGACTCCCACCTACTACCTCCTCTTGTCGGCGCTGCTGTTCTGTATCGGAGCCGTCGGAGTACTGGTGCGGCGCAACGCGATCGTCGTGTTCATGTGCATCGAGCTGATGCTCAACGCGGTCAACCTCACGCTGGTCACGTTCGCCAGGATCAACGGCGGGCTCGACGGCCAGGTGATGGCGTTCTTCGTGATGGTCGTGGCCGCCGCCGAGGTCGTTGTCGGCCTGGCGATCATCATGTCGATCTTCCGCACCCGGCGCTCGGCCTCGGTCGACGACACCAACCTGCTGAAGTACTAGGGGTTCAAGAGTGACCGCATCATCGTGGCTGTTGGTGGCTTTTCCCGCCCTCGGCGCACTTGTCCTGCTCCTGGGCGGCAAGCGCACGAACTCGTGGGGCCACCTGCTCGGCGTCGCCACCGTCGCACTGTCCTTTGTCTACGCCGTAGTCCTCTTCTTCGCGGCGGATGGCAAGGCCACTGTGGACACGAAGCTGTTCTCGTGGATCCCGGTGGGCGCCCTCCAGGTCGACTTCGGACTGCGGGTGGACTCGCTGTCCCTGACGTTCATCCTGCTGATCACCGGCGTGGGTCTGCTGATCCACTTCTACTCGATCGGCTACATGTCGGGGGACGTGGACCGGCGGAAGTTTTTCGCGTACCTCAACCTGTTCGTCGCCTCGATGCTGATCCTGGTGCTGGGCAACAGCTTCCTCACGCTGTATCTCGGCTGGGAAGGTGTCGGCCTGGCGTCCTACCTGCTGATTGGCTTCTACCAGGACCGCCCTTCGGCTGCCACGGCGGCGAAGAAGGCCTTCCTGATGAACCGGGTCGGTGACATCGGCCTCGCCATCGCGATCTTCCTGATGTACAAGTACATCGGCAGCACCGGTTATTCCCAGGTGTTCGCCGGGATTTCGCACGTGCCGCCTGGCGCGATCACCGCGATCGCCCTGATGCTGCTCCTCGGTGCCTGCGGTAAGTCCGGCCAGTTCCCCTTGCAGGGCTGGCTTCCCGACGCGATGGAGGGCCCGACCCCGGTCTCGGCCCTGATCCACGCGGCGACGATGGTCACGGCCGGGGTCTACCTGGTGGCCCGCTCGAATCCGATCTTCGACCTGACCCCGGACGGCAGGCTGGTCGTCACCATCATCGGCGCGATCACGCTGCTGATCGGGTGCATCATCGGCTGCGCGTACGACGACATCAAGAAAGTCCTCGCGTACTCCACGGTCAGTCAGATCGGGTACATGATGCTGGCGGTCGGGCTCGGCCCGTTCGGTTACGCGCTGGGCATCATGCACCTGGTCGCGCACGGCTTCTTCAAGGCAGGCCTCTTCCTCGGCGCCGGTTCGGTCATGCACGCCATGAACGACGAAGTCGACATGCGGAAGTTCGGCGGGCTGTGGAAGAAGATGCCGATCACCTTCGTCACCTTCGGCCTCGGCTACCTCGCGCTGATCGGCATCCCGCCGTTTTCCGGGTTCTTCACCAAGGACGCGATCATCGAAGCCGCGTTCGGCCAGGAAGGCTGGCGCGGCTGGGTGTTCGGCCTCGCCGCGATGCTGGGCGCCGGGCTGACGGCGTTCTACATGACGCGACTGGTGCTGATGACCTTCTTCGGCAAGGAACGATGGAAGGACATCAAGAGTACTGACGGCCGGGACTTCCATCCCCACGAGTCGCCCCGCTCGATGACTGTCCCGATGATCATCCTGGCGATCGGTTCGGTCGTCGCCGGCGCCTTCTTCAAGCTCGGCGACAGGTTCGCCGACTGGCTTTCCCCGACCGTCGGGAAGCTGCAAGCGGCCGAGCACAGCGTGCTTCCGTCCGGGCTGATCTCGATACTGACGATCGTGCTCTCGCTGCTCGGGGTCGGCGCCGCTTGGCTCTTCGTGGGCCGCAAGGACGTTCCGGTGACGCGTCCCGAGCGGGTATCGGTCTTCGTCCGGGCCGCGCGTAACGACCTCTACGGCAACACGCTCAACGAGACACTGGTCGCCCGCCCGGGCACCTGGCTCTCGCGGGCACTGGTGTTCGTGGACAACCGGGGCGTGGACGGCGCCGTCAACGGCCTGTCCGCACTGCTCGGCGGTGCGTCCGGCCGGATGCGCCGGTTGCAGACCGGGTTCGTCCGCTCCTACGCGCTGTCCATGCTGGGCGGCACGTTCCTGATCGTGGCAGCACTCCTGCTGGTGAGGTTCTCATGACTTGGTTGCTAGCCCTCATCCTGCTGCCCGTCGTCGGGGCAGTCGTGGTCGCTGGGATGAAGAACAACGACAAGCTGGCGACGGCCACCGCGCTGATCGTGTCGCTGGTCGAGCTCGCGCTGATCATCCCGTTGTGGGCGAACTACTCGCCGAGCGGCGCGCGGATCCAAGAAGCGTCCACAATGGACTGGATCCCGACCTTCGGCATCCACATCTCGTTCGGGGTCGACGGCATCGCGCTGATCATGATCGCGGTCATCGCGCTGCTGATCCCGATCGTGATCGGCGGGGTCGGCCGGTTCGACAAGCTCCCCGCCGGCCGCAGCGCGGGCGGGTACCTGTCGCTGATCCTGCTGCAGCAGGCGACCACGATCGCGGTCTTCGCGGCCACCGACGTGTTCCTGTTCTACGTGCTGTTCGAGATCATGCTGATCCCGATGTACTTCCTCATCGGTGGTTACGGCGGCCCGAACCGGCAGTACGCGGCGGTCAAGTTCTTCCTGTACTCGTTCCTCGGCGGCCTGATCATGCTGGCCTCGGCGATCGGGGCGTACTCGCTGTCGGTCGACAAGTACGGCAAGGGCACCTTCGACTGGGCCACGCTGGTCACGGTCGTCCGGGACGCGCCGACGTCGACGCAGATCTGGCTGTTCCTCGGCTTCTTCCTGGCCTTCGCGATCAAGGCGCCGCTGGTGCCGTTCCACACCTGGCTGCCGGACGCCGCGGGGCAGGCGCCGATCGGCGTCGCCGTGCTGGTCGTCGGTGTGCTGGACAAGGTGGGGACGTTCGGTTTCCTGCGCTACCTGATCCCGATGTTCCCGGCGGCGAGCAAGCAGCTCGCGCCGCTCGTGCTCGTTCTCGCGGTGGTCGGGGTGATCTACGGATCGATCCTCGCGGCCGGGCAGACGGACATGAAGCGGTTCATCGCCTACGTCTCGATCGCCCACTTCGGCTTCATCGCGCTGGGCATCTTCAGCTTCAACGAGCAGGCCATGGTCGGCTCGGTCTCGTACATGCTCAACCACAGCCTGGCGACCGGGATGCTGATCGTGGTGGTCGGGCTGGTCATCATGCGCGGCGGGTCCTCGCGGATCTCCGACTACGGCGGTATGGGCAAGGTGACCCCGCTGCTCGGCGGGATGCTGCTGATCGCCGGTCTGTCGACGCTGTCGCTGCCGGGTACGAACTCCTTCATCAGTGAGTTCCTGGTGCTGCTGGGGTCGTTCACGACGCAGCCGGTGTACACGATCATCGCGACGGTCGGCATGGTGCTCGCAGCGGTCTACGTGCTGTGGCTGTACCAACGCGTCATGCAGGGTCCGGTCCGCGGTGACGCTCTGATGGAGACAGTCGTGCACAGCACGTCCGTTGAGGGTGGCGGTGAGCGACGGGCGGGCGGCGTCGGCGGCGGCCCCGGCACTGCCTTGGCGCCGGAGCTCGGCGCCAAGAAGGCCATCAAGGACCTGGGCGGCAAGGAAATCGCGCTGCTGGTCCCGTTGGTCGTACTGATCATCGGTCTCGGTTTCTACCCGAAGCCGATTCTGGACACGATCACCCCGTCCGTGCAGGCGACGCTGAGCTCGGTCACCGCACAGGGAGGCAAGTAACTGTGTTTCTTGAGATGACGGGGTTCGCCCAGTCCTTCCTCGCGCAGCAACCAGCGCCGATCGCGACGCCCCAGGTCAACTACTGGGCCGTCGCGCCGATGCTGATCGTCCTCGGGGTCGCGTGCGTCAGCGTGCTGTTCGAGGCCTTCCTGCCGAAACATCTGCGCTGGTCGATGCAGGTCGCCCTGAGCTTGGTCGGGTTGGTGGTCGCCGGTGTCGCGCTCGTCTGGTACGGCAGCATCGGCAGCACGTCTTCGGCCGGGCTGACGACGTTCAACCGGGCGATCTCGGTCGACCGGCCGTCGTTGTTCCTCTGGGGAACGTTGCTGCTGCTGGCTTTCGGCGCGGTCCTGCTGATCGCGGACCGTTCGGTCGAGCCCGGCGGCGCGTTCGTCGCGCAGGCCGCGATCCGGCCAGGCACGTTCCAGGACCGGGCGCAGGTCCAGTCCACCGGCATGCAGACCGAGGTCTTCCCGCTGACGCTGTTTGCGCTCGGCGGCATGATGGCCTTCTGCGCGGCGAACGACCTGCTCACGATGTTCATCGCGCTGGAAGTCCTGAGCCTGCCGCTGTACCTGATGTGCGGTCTCGCGCGTCGGCGCCGGCTGCTCTCTCAGGAGTCGGCGGTCAAGTACTTCCTGCTCGGCGCGTTCTCCTCGGCGTTCTTCCTTTATGGACTCGCGCTGCTCTACGGCTACGCGAACTCGGTGAAGCTGAGCGACATCGCCACCGCGGCCGCCGGTTCCGACCGGTCCGACACGCTGCTGTTCGCCGGGATGGGCCTGCTCGTGGTCGGCCTGCTGTTCAAGGGCTCGGTCGGGCCGTTCCACACCTGGACCCCGGACGTCTACCAGGGCGCGCCGACGCCGGTCACCGCGTTCATGGGCGCGTGCACCAAGGTTGCCGCGTTCGGCGGGATCTTGCGGGTGATCACCGTCGCGTTCGGCTCGACGAGCTGGGAATGGCGCGGGGTGCTGTGGGCCGTCGCGATCGTGTCGATGGTGATCGGCGCGGTGCTGGGCCTGACGCAGACCGACGTGAAGCGCATGATCGCGTACTCCTCGATCGCGCACGCCGGCTTCCTGCTCGTCGGTGTCCTCGCGATAACCAAGGAAGGCCTGTCCGGCACGCTGTTCTACCTGCTGGCGTACGGCTTCACGACGTTGGCGGCCTTCGGCGTGGTCAGCCTGGTGCGCGACTCGCGCGGTGAGGCGACCCATCTGTCCGCCTGGGCGGGGCTGGCCAAACGCTCGCCCGTGCTGGCGGCGGTGTTCACGTTCCTGTTGCTGGCCTTGGCGGGTATCCCGTTGACGAGCGGGTTCATCGGAAAGTTCGTGGTGTTCTCGGCCGCGCTGTCCGACGGTATGGCCCCGCTGGTCGTGATCGCGCTGGTCGCGAGCGCGGTGGCGGCGTTCTTCTACCTGCGGGTCATCGTGCTGATGTACTTCTCGGAGCCCGCCGCGGACGGCCCGACGGTGACCCTGCCGGGCGCCTTCACCACCACCGCGATCGCGCTCGGCGTGCTCGTCACCCTGGTACTGGGCATCGCGCCGGCGTTCGCCCTGAACTGGGCCGGCGCCGGCGGTTTCGCCTCGTAGGTCGTTTCAGCTGGACGTGAAGGCCACCTTCACGGCGTAATCGGCCGTGAAGGTGGCCTTCACGGCTTTCTAGCCGACCGGGGTGCAGGCAGTCGCGCCGAGGACGATGTCGCCCGTGATGTGCGACGCCGGCTTGAACCGGATGTGCAGTGTGTTCAGCGCGATGCTGCCGTCGGCCGGGTTCGGCAGGATGTACTCGCCGAAGGTGATCTCCGCGAGCACTGTGCTGCCTTGCTTCACCTGGTGTACGTAGCCCGACGGGATCTGCGCCGGGAGCCCGGTCAGGCCGGACATGCCGCCGAAGGTCCAGCCCGCGCTCGTGCCGGTCGACGAGCCGGTGCAGGTGGCGCCGTACGTCTTGATCCTGAGGGTGGTGCCGGCCAGCGCGGTCAGGGCGAAGTCCTTGCCGGTGGCCACGGACTGCGTCGTCTTGGCGCCGTTGGCGGTGGTCGTCGTGCAGGTGGTCGTGCCGCCGCCGAGGGTCACCCCGGACTTGACGACGGGTCCCGACGACGCCGTCGCGGGCCCCTGGAGGCTGCAGGGTGCCAGCGACGGGACCGAAACCTGGCTCTGGTTGCCTTTGGTGAAGGCGACCGAGCCCAGTGACGCGGTGCCGTTCGTGGGCGCGGTGGCCTGTGCGGGGGTCGCGCCGAGGGCGAGTGCGGCGAGCAGGATCGCGCCGCCGAGTCCCAGCCTGTTCATCCTGGTAGTGCGCATATCGCTCTCCTGTGGTCGCGGAGTTGTCCTCCGGTGAGACGAATATCCGCGCGGGCGCCCCGGGCGTTAGACGATCTTGAAAGCATCCACCCGATCGAGGAGCCGTTGGCCCCCGTTGGTGATGCGATCGACATCCGATCGTGCGGTGGGCCACAGATCCGTACATTTTTGGCCGGGACCCGCGCCCGGCTGCTGGCCGACCTGGACGAGCAGGGGACTCCGTGGCCGAGCAGGAGACCACGTTCCTTAGCATGCCTAAGCGCTACATTTAGCCCGCTAACTGCACTTCAGGGGCTTGCGGCGGCCCGCGTGGGGAGCGCGTCGCCCCTGGTCGGGGGCCAGGTGTCACGTTCGTCACCGTTTCCGCTGTACCGCAGGTCAACGGCTCCGCAGGGGTTGCCATTACGCTGGTAACGACCCCGACCCAGTGTTGAGAGAGTGGAGCCGACGTGTCAGTTCAGGGTGGCGCCATCGAAGACCTGCGCGCGACCGTCGGCCTGCAGATCGACGACGAGCAGCTGTTGCGCAAGCTCGCGGGCGGATTGAACGCGGTCGAAGAGCTGCTGCGCGAGACGGTACGCAGTGACGTCAAGGCCGTGAACGACGCCGCATCGCACCTGGTGGAAGCCGGGGGCAAACGTTTCCGTCCTATGTTCACCCTGCTGTCCGCGCAGTTCGGGGAGAAGGAGAACGAGGACCACGTCATCATCGCCGCCGCCGCGGTGGAGCTCGTGCACCTGGCGACGCTCTACCACGACGACGTGATGGACGAGGCCACGATGCGGCGCGGCGCCGAGAGCGTCAACGCCCGCTGGGACAACACCATCGCCATCCTCACCGGCGACTTCCTGTTCGCGCACTCGTCGCGGCTGGTGGCCGACCTCGGCACGGACGCGGCGCGGATCATCGCGGAGACCTTCGGCGAGCTCGTCACCGGCCAGATGCGGGAGACCGTCGGGCCGAGCGACGGCGAGGACCCGGTCGAGCACTACCTGACCGTCATCGCGCAGAAGACCGGCTCGCTGATCGCCACGGCCGGCCGGTTCGGCGGCATGATGTCGGGCGCCCCGGACGACTACATCGACTCGCTGCGCCGCTTCGGCGACATCATCGGCACGGCGTTCCAGATCTCCGACGACATCCTCGACATCGCGTCCGAGTCCGACGAGCTGGGCAAAGCACAGGGCACCGACCTCCGCGAGGGCGTCCGCACCCTGCCGATGTTGTACGCGCTCGCCGACCCCGCCACGGACCTCCGGCTCGTCGAGCTGCTGGCCGGTCCCATCAGTGACGATGCCCAGGTCACAGAGGCTCTCGATCTTCTGCGGGCCTCTGCGGGCCTCGATCGAGCGAGGGCTACCCTTTCCGACTACGCTCAGCGCGCGCGTGCCGAACTTGCTTCGCTTCCCGCTTCACCCGCGCGGGACGCGTGCGAATCGGTTGCCGACTACCTGGTCGCGCGCACGCACTGAAGGGGCATGCGGGGATGCCGGACGGGGCTGTAGTACCGGCCTCGGCCGAGCTGTTCGCATAAGACACAGGAGACGGCGGATATGTCCATTTTCGGGCAGGTTTGGCTGTGGAGCCTGCTGGCATTCGTCATCGGCGCGGTCCTGACCTGGCTCGTCCTGGTCCTGCCCGCGCGGAAGCGGATCCGCACGCTGGAAAGCCGGCTGGCCGTGGCACACGCCGAGACGACGCGCGCCGTCGTCCAGCAGCCGGCGCAGCCGGTCGACGAGGCGGCTGCCACGACGACGTACCTCGAACGTCATGCCATCGGCACGTTCGACGAGGAGCAGCAGTACAGCGAGCCGACTACCGTCGAACCCGCGCTGTACCCCGAGTCGGCTTTGGATCACTACCCCGAGCTGGAGATCCACAAGGAAACGGATCCGTTCGAGGAGCAGTTCGCCGAGTTCGACGAGTTGGCCGCGCGGCCGTCGAGCCAGCCGACGTTCGAGCCGGAACCCGAGCGGTCCATCTCGCCGCCCACGGAGTACTTCCAGCCGGTGCCGGAAGCGGAGGCGGAGCCCGAGCCGCCGGTCGCCGACCTCCTCGAGTCGTCCCTGTCCGACACGCTGGAGCCCTCGGTCGGCGAGTCCCTGTTCCAGCCGGGCGTCGAGCCCGAGCACGAGCAGCACCCGGAACCCGAGCCGCTCGTGCCGCGCTGGTTCGACCGCGACGAAGAAGAGGACCTCCCCGAGCGCTCGCCGTTCGAGGAGCCGTCCGCGCCGCACTCCTACTTCGACGACTCTCCCGCGACCGAGCTCTTCCAGGCACCGGCCGCGCGTCACGCCGAGCCGGTGGCCGACGTCGGCGGGCACGAGGCAGCCGAGCCCGAGGCACCCCAGTTCGGCGGCATCGAGCCCTTACCCGAGGCGGAACACGTGGAGACCACGTACGCGTTCGGCTCGGCGGATCGGCCGGAGCCGTCGGGGGTTTCCGAGTCGCCCATGGAGGAGACTCAGATCCTGCCCAAACGCCAACGCCGTGAGTCACCCCGAGGCGGCTTCGATCCGCCTCGGCCGATCCAGCCGTCGATGCGCGCTGTCGAGCGCCGCGAGCCGAGCCCGGAGCTGACCGGCGGGCACAGCGGGTCCCTGTTCGAGCCGTCCGTGCCGCCGAACCAGCAGACGCCCCCCGAGCCGGTCGCCTCGCGGCACCAAGTCGCGGACTCGTCCGTCCCGGCCGGACCGTTCGGTCCGGGTTCGGCGATGCCGCGGCCGGGCGGTGGTCGTCCGGCCGACGAGTTCGCCGTCAAGGCGAGCGTCACCGCGCTGCGCTACTGCACCGAGGACTCCGCGCAGTTCCCGCGCATGGTGGCCGAGGTCTGGTTCCGCACCCCGGACGACGCCGAGCGCGTCGGATTCAGGCCGCTCACGTAGGTAGGACGCAAGGACCCCTCGGGGCCACCCCTGTTGCGTTGAACGCCACAAGGGTGGCCCCGAGGGGTCTTTTGCGCGACTGGACCTAAGGCGCGACTGTCCAGGTGTCCTTGCCGAGGAGCAGGGACTGCAGGTCCGGAGCCTTCGCCTGCTGCGCGGCGGAGACCTGCGCGCGGGCCTGGTCGTCGTAGGTGGGCCGGGCGACGTTGCGCAGGATGCCGATCGGCGTGTGCGACAGGTTCTGGTCGCCGATCCGTGACAGCGCGAACGCGTACGCCGGGTCCACGATGCCCGGGTTGTGCACGACGAGGTTCTCCTCGCCGATGTTCGACACCTTGCCGACATCGAGGCCGCCCCAGTCGCTGCGGGTGACGCCGTACTCCTGCTCGGGGCCGAACCGGATGGGCTCGCCTGCCTTCAGCGGGATCAGCCGCTGCGCGGCCTCTTCCTTGTCCTTCAGCACGTCGAACGCGCCGTCGTTGAAGATCGGGCAGTTCTGGTAGATCTCCACCAGCGCCGAACCGCGGTGCTCGGCGGCGGCCTGCAGGACCTCGGTCAGCCCGGCCTTGTCGGAGTCCAGCGCGCGGCCGACGAAGGACGCCTCGGCGCCGATCGCCAGTGACAGCGGGTTGAACGGGGTGTCGACCGAGCCCATCGGGGTGGACTTGGTGACCATGCCCGGGTTCGACGTCGGCGAGTACTGGCCCTTGGTCAGCCCGTAGACGCGGTTGTTGAACAGCAGGATCTTCAGGTTCACGTTGCGGCGCAGCGCGTGGATCAGGTGGTTTCCGCCGATGGACAGCGCGTCGCCGTCCCCGGTGACGACCCACACCGACAGGTCCGGGCGCGAAGTGGCGAGCCCGGTCGCGATCGCCGGCGCGCGGCCGTGGATCGAGTGCATGCCGTAGGTGTTCAGGTAGTACGGGAACCGCGAGGAGCAGCCGATCCCGGAGATGAACACGATGTTCTCGGGCTTGAGGCCGAGCGTCGGCAGGAACGACTGGACGGCGTTGAGCACGATGTAGTCACCGCAGCCGGGACACCAGCGGACCTCCTGGTCGCTCTTGTAGTCCTTGGCCTTCTGCGGGGCGTCGGTCGTCGGCACCAGCGCCAGGCCACCGAGCTCGGGAAGACCCAAGTCAATCGCGGTCACTTCGCCGCCTCCTTGCTGTTAACGCTGCTGCTCGCGGTAATGACGTCGGTGAAGACGCCCTGCAGTTCCTCTGCCTTGAACGCCATGCCGGTGACCTTGGTGTAGCTGTGGACGTCGATGAGGTACTTCGCCCTCAACAACATCGCTAACTGGCCCAGGTTCATTTCAGGCAGCACCACGGTGTCGTAGGACTTGAGGATGGCGCCGAGGTTCGACGGGAACGGGTTGAGGTGGCGCAGGTGCGCCTGCGCGATCGGCATGCCCTCCTTGCGGACCCGGCGGCACGCCGCGCCGATGGGGCCGTATGTCGAGCCCCAGCCCAGCGCGAGCACGCGTGCCTTGCCGCGAATGGGGGTACCCCCAACGTCAGTGGGGGGAGGGTCGTCGACGATGAGGTCCGGCACGTCGATGCCGTCGATCTTGGCCTGCCGCAGCCGGACCATCTTCTCGTGGTTGGCCGGGTCGTAGGAGATGTGCCCGGTGCCGTCGGCCTTCTCCAGCCCGCCGATGCGGTGCTGCAGGCCAGGGGTGCCCGGCACCGCCCAAGCGCGGGCGAGGGTCTCGGGGTCGCGCACGTACGGCCAGAACTCGGCGGAGCCGTCGGTGGCGTTCGGCTCGCTCGCGAACTCGACCCGCAGGTCGGGCAGGTCTTCGACGTTCGGGACCAGCCACGGCTCGGAGCCGTTCGCGATCGCGCCGTCGGACAGCAGCATCACCGGCGTCCGGTACTTCAGCGCGATGCGGGTGGCTTCGATCGCGGCGTCGAAGCAGTCCGCGGGGGACATCGGCGCGACGATCGGGACCGGGGACTCGCCGTTGCGGCCGAACATCGCCTGCAGCAGGTCGGCCTGCTCGGTCTTGGTCGGCAGCCCGGTCGACGGGCCACCGCGCTGGACGTCGATGACGACCAGCGGCAGCTCGGTCATCACGCCGAGCCCGACGGCCTCGGACTTCAGCGCCACACCGGGGCCCGACGTCGAGGTGATGCCCAGCGCGCCGCCGTAGGACGCGCCGAGCGCGGCGCCGATCCCGGCGATCTCGTCCTCGGCCTGGAAGGTGAGGATGTTGAAGTTCTTGTGCTTCGACAGCTCGTGCAGCACGTCGGAGGCCGGGGTGATCGGGTACGTACCGAGCAGGATCTGCAGCCCGGACTGCTGCCCGGCGGCGATGAGGCCGTAGGCCAGTGCGGTGTTGCCGGTGATCTGCCGGTAGGTGCCCTGGTCCAGCTTGGCCGGCGCGACCTTGTACGTCGTCGCGAACGACTCGGTGGTCTCGCCGTAGTTCCACCCGGCGCGGAACGCCAGGATGTTCGCCTCGGCGATGTCGGCCTTCTTGGCGAACTTCTCCCGCAGGAAGGTCTCGGTGCCGTCGGTGGGGCGGTGGTACATCCACGAGAGCAGGCCGAGGGCGAACATGTTCTTCGCGCGCTCGGCGTCCTTCTTCGACAGGCCGGTGGCTTCCAGCGCGCCGCGGGTCAGGGTCGACATGGCGACCTGGTGCACGGTGAACGAGGTCAGCGTGCCGTCTTCGAACGGGTCGCCGTCGAAGCCGACCTTCACCAGGTTGCGCTTGGAGAAGTCGTCGGTGTTGACGATGATCATGCCGCCCTTGGGCACGTCGGCGAGGTTCGCCTTGAGCGCGGCCGGGTTCATCGCGACGAGCACGTCCGGCCGGTCGCCGGGGGTCAGGATGTCGTAGTCGGCGAAATGCACCTGGAACGAGGAGACGCCGGGGATGGTGCCCTGAGGCGCGCGGATCTCGGCGGGGAAGTTGGGCATGGTGGACAGGTCGTTGCCGAACGCCGCCGCTTCCGAGGTGAATCTGTCCCCGGTCAGCTGCATACCGTCACCGGAGTCGCCCGCGAAGCGGATGACCACCCTGTCCAACTGGCTGATCTCCGTCTGCCGGGTGGCGGACAGCGCGCCGTTGCCGTTCACACTCGTGCTCATGGGTAAGGGAATCCCTCTCTCCCGACTCGCTTCATCGCTCTAGGCCGCTCTTGCCGCTGTGGCCGGAGCCCGGGCGCCTGCCATCAAGGCAACCACCCACACAACGAGGTTATCTCGTGAATTGACCGAAGACCGCCGGGTGTGACCACTGCATGGTCAATGCCGGATATTGACCCGAACCGGCCTAGGACAGGTGCCCAAATTTAGGTGTGACTCATAGTAACGGTTGACGTCGGAGCCCCGGTTGTGAGCCCCGTCTCTCTAGTGGAACAACCAGTCCTCAGCTACTTGTTCCGCGAATCTTGTTTCGCATGGCCGCGAGCCGCTCGGCGAAGCCGGGGGAGTCGAGCGAGGCCACCTGCGGCGCGATCTCGGCGTCCACGGCGTCGGCGTGCGCGCTCAGTGTCCTCGTAAGGCGCATGGACGCCTTCGTGGCCAGCACGAGCTCGCGTGGAGCCTCCGACGGCACCTTCGCGAGGCCTAGCGCCGCTTCGAGCAGGGCGTCGTGACCGCCCTCGACGCGGCGGAGCGCGAGCCCGGCGCGGACGGCCGCGTCGGCGTCGAGCACCTCGCCGAACAGCGTCATCGCGGCGGCCCGCTGCGGCCCGACGACCTGCTGGGCCATCCACGTCATCCCGCCGCCGGGATGCAGCCCCAGCTCCATGAACCGGGCGATGAACTTCGCGTGCGGGCCGGCGAGCCTGACGTCGGCGGCCAGCGCGAGGTTGAGCCCGGCGCCCACGGCCGCGCCGCCCACCGCCGCAATCGTCGGCAGTGTGCAGTTCGCGACGGCGAGGAACCCGGCGTAGATCGAGCGCAGGCCTTCTTCGCGGGCTTCCCCGAGCGCGGAGAGGTCCGCTCCGGCACAGAACGCGGGCGGGGTGCCGGTCACGACCACAGCGTGGACGTTCTCGTCGGCCTCAGCGGCGGCGACGGCGTCGGCGAGGTGCGCGGACAGGTCGAGGGTGAGCGCGTTGCGGCTGCCCGGGGCATGCACGGTGAGCACCGCGACCCGGCCGGTGTGCTCGGTCCGGATGGTGTCGGTCATCGGCCCACTCTCGCGTGCCGCCCGGTGCGTCAGGTCTCCGGGGTGGGCGGACGCTCCAGCAGCCGGGACAGCACGACCGTCGAAACAGTCCGGTCGATGATCTCCAGGCCGCGAAGGCGTTCGAGCGCGGTTTCGAGGTGGTGGATGTCCGCGGCCCGCAGGTGGACGATGGCGTCGGCGGCTCCGGACACGGTGTACGCCGCGACGACCTCGGGGAGCGGTTCGAGGCGGGCGCGGATGCGCGCGGGCGCCACGTTGCCCTGGCAGTGGACCTCGACGAAGGCCTCGGTGCCCCAGCCGAGCGCCTCCGGGTCGACGACCGCGGTGAACCCGCGCAGGACCCCGGTCTCCAGCAACCGGTCGACCCGGCGTTTGACCGCGGGCGCGGACAGGCCGACGACTTTGCCGATGTCGGCGTAGCTGGATCGCGCGTTGGCGACAAGCCGCGAAATGATTCGCTGGTCGATGGTGTTCATACGCAATGTTTAGCAGGTATACGCGCACTGAACAGCGATTGATTGCAGATCGACGGCGTCATACCCTCTACTTATGCAGGTTCCTGTGCCGCTGGACCAGATGCGAGTGCCCACCACCCGCCGCTACCTGATGTGCGCACCGCGCTTCTTCGCGGTCGAATACGTGATCAACCCCTGGATGGACCCGTCGCAGCCGGTCAGCGCCGAGCGCGCGGTCGCGCAGTGGACGGAGCTGCGCGACACCTACCGCCGCCTCGGCCACACCGTCGAGGAGATCGACCCTCAGCCCGGCCTGCCCGACATGGTGTTCGCCGCGAACTCCGGCACGGTCATCGACGGGCGCGTGCTCGGCTCGCGGTTCCGCGCCCCGCAACGCACCGCCGAGGCCGAGCATTTCCGCCGCTGGTTCACCGAACACGGCTACCGCGACATCACCATGCCGGAGAAGATCAACGAAGCCGAGGGCGACTTCGCCTGGACCGGCAAGCTGCTGCTGGCCGGCACCGGCTTCCGCACCGACCCGGCGGCGCACGCCGAAGCGCAGGAGACACTCGGGGTGCCCGTGGTGTCGCTGAACCTCGTCGACCCGCGGTATTACCACCTCGATACGGCGTTGTTCGTGCTCGCCGAGGCGACCGACACCACGTCCGCGCAGATCGCCTATTACCCCGCCGCATTCTCGGCCGGTTCACAGCGCGTGCTGGCGAGGCTGTTCCCGGATGCCGTGCTCGCCACGGCCGCCGACGCCGAGTGCTTCGGGCTGAACGGGGTGTCCGACGGCCGCAACGTCGTGCTGCCGCTGGAGGCGACCGCGCTGGCCGAACGCCTGGTCGCGCGGGGATACGCACCGGTGATGGTCGATATCTCCGAACTGCGGAAGGCCGGCGGCGGGCCGAAATGCTGCACGCTCGAGATTCGCAAGTAAATTTTCGTAGTCACAATTTTCTGTAGATAACGTAACTTCGGGCGCGCACCTGCGATTAATCGGGGAAAGAGCCGTACTAGTCCCCGAGCGAGGCGTTCGATGTCGTCAACCGTCGTGAATCTCACCGTTCACGGCATCGGTCGACCCCGCCGTGCCCTCGATCCGGGGGAGAACGAGAGCTGGGTGACCGTCGAGCAGTTCGAGCGCGTGCTCGACGCGGTGGCCGAACGGGACGACGTCAACCTCACTTTCGACGACGGCAACTCTTCCGACGTCGAGATCGCGCTGCCGCGGCTGGTCGAGCGCGGGCTGACGGCGGAGTTCTTCCCGCTCGCCGGCGGGCTCGGCGAGCGGGGCAGGGTCGATCGCGACGGCGTCCGCGCACTGGCCGACGCGGGCATGGCGATCGGCTCGCACGGCTGGGCGCATCGCGACTGGCGTCGACTCGGCGAGGCCGGGTTCGCGCAGGAGTTGACCGAGGCGTCGAGTCTGCTCGCCGATGCCGGCGGAGCGCCGGTCGAACGCGTGGCACTCCCGTTCGGTTTCTACGACCGGCGAGTGCTCGAACGGCTGCGGATGGCCGGCGTTGTCCGGGCGTATTCGAACGACGGCAGCCTGGCGCGCGAGGGCGACTGGCTCCAGTCGCGCACGAGCCTGCCGTGCGACCTCGACCGCGACTGGGTCGACATCGTCGTCGCCGGCAAGGGCATGTACCGGCAGGTGGCGCGCCGCGCGGCGCGGTACGTCAAGATCGGCCGCCGCTGACGGATTTGGTCACGCCCCGTGGTGTGGTGCCGGTGTAGTACGGAAAAACAACCCCTGATGGTCGCTTGTGTGCCGCGTCACAGTAGGTGCATCCTGTCCTTCTTGTCCGAGTAAAGAAGCTTTCCTAACTAAGGAAGGACTGGTATGCGGAAACTGATCCTGCTGGCGACCATGTTCCTGGCCGTCGCGCTCACCCCCGCCGCCGTGGCCTCGGCGAGCCCGTCGGTGCCCGCGGCGCCGGTCGTCAGCGCGGCACCTGCGGCCGCGCCGACCGCAGCCCAGTTGCTCGCGAAGATGAACAGCTGCAAGCAGATCTCGAACGGCAAGTACAAGACCGACGAGGACGTGAGCGCCAAGACCGTCGCCATCTGCGACGCCGCCGGCGCCGTGTTCTGGAAGGCCGATATGGACGTCGACTGCGACGGCCAGCGCACCAGCCAGTGCAACGAAAACACCGACTGCTGCTACCAGAACGACACCGCGTTCCACCAGTCCGACGGCAAACCGCTCATCGCGTCGAGCCTGCCTTACATCGTCGTGCCGAGTTCGAGCAGCATCTGGAAGTACGGCTCGTCCAACCTCAAGGGCGGCGGCTCCTGCGCGGTGATCTACAACGGCAACGTGGAATACGCCGTCATCGGGGACACCGGTCCGACCGCGATCATCGGCGAGGCTTCCTACGCCACCGCGAAGGCGCTCGGCATCAACCCGGACCCGAGCAACGGCGGCACCGACTCCGGCGTGACGTACCTGTGCTTCAAGAACTCCAAGGTTTCGCCCATCGAGAACCACACCACCGCGACGTCGGTCGGCCAGGGCCTCGCCGCCACCTTCGTCAGCAACAACTAGGCGGCTCGCGGCTGTCGTTGCGCGTCGCGTTGACGGACCCCTCGGGGTCACCCTTGTGGCTTTGAACGCTCTGATCCAGCCCACGTGCCCCGGCCGCCCCCAGTCCCTGCTGCGGTAGACCGCAGCCCGACACGACGTTCCCGTCCGGCACTTTCGTGCGCCGTGGGGTCCCTAGTACTCCAGCCGGACTTCGTGATGTCGCTGGTGGGCTGCCCGCAGGCAGGTGCGGCCACCAGTTGATCATGGTCGGTTGTGTGGACTAACCCTGATCGGCTGGTGGCCGCAGGCCCCAGCGT
>NZ_JAODNM010000142.1 GCF_025464955.1 Amycolatopsis sp.
AGGAGTTCACGGCCTTACCCCGGATCACGATCCGCTTCGCCGCCGCCGGGCCGATCTGAGTGACATCATCCAACCACAGTGCCGTGTTCAGATACTGGTAGACAACCTTCACACCCTCGGTCTCCACCTTCGCCGCCAACACACCAAACAGCGCGTCACACTCATTGTAAATCCGCGCCAGTTGGCGGGCGATCTCAGCAGCTTCCACCGGATTCGCACGCCGAATATCGGCAAGCGAGGGAAACCGGATCACCGAGTTGGACACCCCTTTATTCTACCGCGAGTCGAACTACTATTCGATACCCTTTCAGGTGATTCCGACAATTGCGGAAAGTAGTCGTCGAAAGGCCACGAAAGTCACTTTCACCGCGAATGACGGTGCGAGAAGTGACTTTCGCGACCACTGCTCGCAAAGCGTGTCACTCACAGATGCACCAGGCTTACGAGACTGGTTGCTTAACGTGAGTGGCGGAGTGCGAACGGCGTTATCCGTGCGTTGGCTGCAAGGAAAGTCCCTTTCGGCCACTCATGAAACGCAGCCACCTGCGCATCGAAACGGGCCAAGATCCGCCGCTACGGAATCCCAGCCCGCCCCGGTCCTTGCTGCAGTAGACCGGACCTGACAGCGGAACCGAACCACCGCTGTCAGCCGGTGAGGGTCGCCAGCAGGATGGCCTTGAGGGGCTTGCCGACGGGGTCACCGCAGCCAGCGGTTGCGGCCGGCGAAGGTGGCGTTCCAGCGGCGGGCGAGGCCCCAGGTGGTTCCGGCGGCGGTCGCGGCGAGCACGATCAGCACGATCGCGTAGACGACGTGGTAGTCGATGAGCGGGTTGCTCGACGACGTCGCCTTGCCCGCGCTGGTGGTGCGGGCGGGCGGCCATTCGGCGATCCACATCAACAGCATCAGGACTGTCCCGGCGATGGAGCTCAGGCGGAGGCCGACGCCGAGCGTTACCGCGACACCGAGGCCGAGCAGGCCGAGCATGAACAGCGAGTTCGCCCACCAGGTGCCTGCCCAGGTGTGCAGCATGCCGGTGAACGGCCCGACGTCGACCGAGCCGAGGAAGCCCCTGGTGGGGGAGCCGCCGTGGATCCAGGCCTTGGCCGGGCTCGTGGCGTAACCGAGGCCGAATGCCTTGTCCAGGAACGCCCAGAGGAACACCAGCCCGGTCGTGATCCGGAGGACGGCGAGAGCCTGGCTGCCCGTGGTCGGGGCGGCGTGTGCGGGACCTTGGGTGGGGATGGAGACCTGCTCGATTTCTTCGTGCACGGACATGGTGGTTCCTCTCGATTGACGTAGTGGCTCGGGGGTGTCAGAGACCGAGCGCGGCTGGGCGACGATGGCGCTCGGCGTAGTCGTCCCAGACGAAGTCCAGCCGGTTGCGCACCTCGATGACACCGGAGATCGCGCTCGTGAGCCGCTCGGCGCGTTCGACCTCGCCGCGGCTTTCGAGGCGGCCGACCAGCGTCACGATTCCGTTGTCGACACTCAGATCGGCCTGCCCGGCGGGTACGGCCAGCTCGCGGTCGAAGACCTCGCGTTGGACGGCGGCCTTGATCAGCGTGTCCGAGCGACGGAACGTCTTGAGCAGGTCGCGGCGGGACACCACACCGACGAGCCGGGTGCCGTCGACCACGAACAGCCGCCGGACCCCCGCCTCGGCGAGTCGGACTGCGGCGAGCGCGAGGGACGCGGTGGTCCCGATCGTCTGCACCGGTGACGTCATGAGGTCCGACGCAAGCAGTGCGTGCGACTTGTCCCAGTCCTCGCGGGACGCGGCACCGGCGAACACGCCCGGCCGGGTCTCGCCGGTGTCGTGCCGCAGCCTTGCCAGGAGGTCGGCCTCCGAGACGACCCCGATCGGCTCGCCGCTTCCGTTCACCACGGGGACCGCGCTGATGTGTTCGCGGGCCAGGATTTCGTCGAGCTGCTTGTAGGGCGCGTCCGCGGCCACGCTGATCGGGTGTTTGGTCATCACCTGGGAAACCGTCTCTCTCATGGGCTCAGCTTGTGCCGCGGGCGTGCTGGGCACTGGGGCCATTGGTCCCCGAAGCGGGGGACTTCCGACGTGGCCGACCGGTGCCTTTGCGCCCTGCTTCTCCCGTGCGCCGACGCGGACTCTGGGAGGCGACACAGGAGGCGGCATGAGTTCGCAGGTTTCGACGTTCTGGTCCGCGGCCGCGGCCGCAGTACTCGCCAACGCGGTGATCCGCGCACCGTCGGTGCACAACATCCAGCCGTGGACCGTGCGGGTGGCGGGCCGCGAGGCCCAGCTGTGGGAACGGCAGGACGTCGAGCTGCCGCAGTACGACCCGGAGGGACGCGACCGCACGATCTCGTGCGGCGCGGCCTTGGCGAACCTGGAGCTCGCGGTGCGGGTGCTCGGCCGCGCGGCGACGCTGTCGATGCTGCCGGACCCGGCTTCCCCGGAGTTGGTCGCGACCGTCACCGCCGGCGACCGGTTGTCGCCGGAGATGACCGACCTGCATCGGTATTCGGCCATCGACCGGCGTCGCAGTGATCGGCGGCAGTTCGCCGGGACGTCGGTGTCGGCACACGACCTCGCCGAGGTGGTCCGGGCCGGGACGACGCAGGACGTGTATGCGCTGTCGGTCCGCGGCGAGTTCCACACCGACGCCGTGGCCGACCTGTTGACGTCCGCGGCCCAGGATTCGCGACGCGACCGCAGTGCCCAGCGCGAGCTGTCGACGTGGACGATCCGCGACGAGCGCGCGCGCCGCCACGGCGTCGGAATCGCGGTCAGCTGCATGCCCGCCGGCGAGCTCCCGTGGGCGGGGCTCGTGCGGCCGGCCACCGGGCTGCCCCGTCGTGACGTTCTCAGGCAACGCATGGACCAGGAGCGGCTACTGATCTTCTTCACCGACACTGATTCCCGCGTCGACCACCTCCGCGCCGGCTATGCGCTGGAGTCGGCTTGGCTCACTGCCGTCAATGCCGGACTGACCGCCTCGATCCTGACCCAGCCACTGCACGTTCCCCACGTCCGGGCCGAGCTGCGGAAGCGGTTTGCGCTTGACGGCTACCCGCAGGTACTCATGCGCGTCGGGCATTCACTCGGCACGCCCGCGCCCGCGAGCCTGCGCCGGTCGATCGACGAAGTCCTGCAGTGACCGAGGTCCCGCCCGTGAGGGACCAAGGTCCGCAGCGTTCGCCGTCGGCCGCGCTTAGCGTTTGAGGTACCAAGGAAAGGCGGGAAGACGATGAGAGCACACGACCTGATGAGCGCGCCGGTGGTCAGCGTGACCCCGGGCACACCGATCAAGCAGGCGGCGAACCTGCTGGCGGCCAACGGATTCACCGCGTTGCCGGTGCTCGACGACGATGGCAGGTTGATCGGCATCGTCACTGAAGCCGACCTTCTGCGCGACCGGTTCCCCCGAGATGCCCGGTACCACAACACTTTCGACACGAAGGAGCCACGGCCGACGGCTGCCGCGCTGGTGGGGGAGGTGATGACCACCCCGGTCACGGCAATGGGCGCGGGCACCGACGTCGTCGACCTGGTGACCGCGATGCTCGACAGCCGGGTCCGCAGCATGCCGATCGTCGACGGGTCGCGGGTGGTCGGCATCATCACCCGCCGGGACCTGGTCCGCGTGCTGGCCCGCGAGGACGCCGACATCGCCACCGACGTACGCCACCGCCTCGCGATGTACGGCGAACCCGACCGCTGGACCGTCGAAGTGCACGGCGGCGCGGTGGCGATCGGCGACGAGTTCGACAACGAGACCGATCGGCATGTCGCCACGATCCTGGCCGAGTCGGTGCCCGGCGTGACCCGAGCACAGGCCATCTGCCGCCCCAGCACAGATTAGGAGAACGCCATGACCTATCCGATTGTCGTCGCTGTCGACGGCTCGGCCTCCGCGCTCAACGCGACTCGCTGGGCGGCCGACGAAGCAGCCCAGCGTAACTTGCCGCTGCACCTGTTCCACGGGATCGCCCCGTCCTCGATCGGCAACGTCACCATCAGCGTGTTCGACGCGCTGGAAGCCGACGGGCGTCGTCAGCTGGCAGAAGCGGAAGCGGTGGCTCTCGAACGGCACCCGGGGCTGCGGGTCGACGTCGAGCTGCGGCAGGGGAACCACGTCGAGATGCTCATCGAGCTGTCCAAGACCGCGCGGTTGATGGTGCTCGGCTCCCGCGGGCTGGGCGCTTTCGCCGGTCGCTTGGCCGGCTCGACCTCCGTCGCGCTTGTCGCCCACGGGGCGTGCCCGGTTGCCATCGTCCGCGACGAGAAGGTGCCGCCCGTTGGCGGCGCTGTCGTGGTCGGTGTGGACGGTTCGCCGGCGAGTGTGGAAGCCGTCGCCGTCGCTTTCGACGAGGCGTCCTGGCGCGGCGTCGACCTGGTCGCCGTGCACACCTGGCTCGACTTCAGCTCGGACAACGCCTACGCCTACGCGCGGCAGTTCGTGCTGGACTGGGACCGGATCGAAGCGGAGGAGCTGGAAGTCCTCGCGCAACGGCTGGCTGGCTGGCAGGAGAAGTACCCGGACGTGACCGTGGTGCGGGTCGTCGAGCGGGACCGGCCGCTGCGGCAGCTGCTGACGCGCGCGGAGGATGCCCAGCTGCTGGTCGTCGGCAGTCGCGGGCGCGGCGGGTTCTCCAGCATGCTGCTCGGCTCGACCAGCCAGGCGCTGATCTACCACGCTCCCTGCCCCTTGATCATCGCCCGCCCGGCGTCGGCGTAACTGCTGATCAGTCGTGATCGCCCCGGTCGCCTACCGCGACGACCGGGGCGATCACCACGATCGTCGTCGAGCAGCTGACTTGGTGTGGTCGAACTACGTAATTTCTACGGATGCAAGCTCATTCTGTGCCGTGGCACAGTCGCCCCCAGTGATGGGTGACTGGGCAAGAAGCGGGTGGAGCACCAGCCGACGACTGAGCAGTCGACACTGACGACAAAGTACTCGGAGGACCTGATCAAGATGCACAACAAGCCCGAGAAACTGCCGATCGGACACGGTGACCCGAACACTTAAATCGGCGGGATGGTGAACAACTTCGGCCATATCGAAAGTAAGATTGCCGGAAAAGTCAAGGCAAACGGCACGGTCAGCGCGCCGATGAAGCCGAGTGCCGCGTTCGACAGCTCCGGGTTTATCAAGAAGAACAAGGAAGAGTACGAAACTCCGATCGCCAAGCGGGCGGACGACATCACCGATCCTGCCGAACTCAAGTCGTACCTGAGCGACGTCAAGTACTCGGCCGAGATGGACTGGCCAGGCGGCAGAGCGGGGGAGTTCGAGAAATGGGACGGTGTGCGTTCGGATATCGTGGACATCGGGGAGAACCCGGGGAAGTACACACCTGCAGATGTTGACAAGATCATCGAGGATTTCCATGGCTTGGACGCTCCGTCCACGGTGGATCTCGAGGGCAATCGGATAGGGCACCCCATTGGGGATGATTTCCCGAAAGCGCCCAAGGGATACCCGTACTCACACGACGGTTTCGGGAATCCGGAGGATATGCCTGATTTGCCACCGTTGCGGCAAAGCCGACCGTGAGGTGCGGCGAAGGTGATCATGCAATGTCCCCGATCACCGGGGCGGCCTGCCCCGATGACCCGGACAGTCCGGGCACTCCGGACGCCGTTGCCGCACACCTGGTTGCGTGACCGAGTGTTTTCGGACATGTACGCCCCGGCGTGGCCCGACGTCAGCTGCCCTGCCTGATCCCCGGGTTGAGGGGCACCACGCGGCTGGGCCATTCTGGAGGGCGAGACCAGAAGAGGACAGGTGGCCATGAGAGTCGTCATCATCGGGGCCGGCATCGGCGGGCTGACCACCGCCCTGCGGCTGCACCACGAAGGCATCGACTGTGCGGTGTACGAACAGAGCGAGCAGATCAGCCAGTTGGGTGTCGGGATCAACGTGCTTCCGCACGCGGTCAAGGAACTCGATGCGGTGGGCCTGCTGGACCGGCTGGAAGAAGGCGGCGTCCGCACTCGGGAGCTGGTCTACGCCCACCGGCTCGGGCCGGTGATCCTGAGCAAGCCGTGCGGGCTGGAGGCCGGATTCGACTTCCCCCAGCTGAGCTTTCATCGAGGCAGACTGCAGGGCGTGCTGCTGCGTGCGGTGCGCGAGCGGCTCGGGGACGACGCCGTCCGGACCGGGCACCGGCTGACGAGCTTCGAGCAGGATTCCGGGGGAGTACTGGCGGAGTTCGTCGACCGGCAGGGCAGGTCACTGGACCCGGTCCGCGCAGACGTCCTGGTCGCGGCCGACGGAATCCACTCGGCCGTGCGGTCCCTCTTGTTCCCGGCGGAAGGCCCGCCGCGCTGGAACGGCGTCACGCTGTGGCGCGGAGCCACCGACTGGCCGGAGTTCGGCAGCGGTGGTTCGGTGATCGTCGCCGGCGGCACCGCGGCCAAGCTCGTCGTCTACCCGATCGCACCGGGACGGACTCCGGGCACCAAGCTCACCAACTGGGCGATCTGCATCCAGACCGGGCAAGCCGGTGATCCGCCGCCGAGCCGCCAGGACTGGTCACGGCCCGCCGATCCGGCCGACTTGACCGAGCACGTCGGACGGTTCCGGATGCCGGCCGTGGACCACGCCGGGCTCGTCGCGGCCACCGAGGAGTGCTTCGAGTTCCCGATGTGCGACCGCGACCCGCTGCCGCACTGGTCCCAGGGCCGGGTGACGCTGCTGGGCGACGCCGCCCATCCGATGTATCCCATGGGTTCCAACGGCGCAGGCCAGGCGATCCTCGACGCCACCAGTCTGAGCGGCCACTTGGCGCGGCACGACGACCTCGCCGACGCGCTGCGGGCATACCAAGACGACCGGCTGGCAGCCACTGCCGAGGTGGTGCTGCGCAACCGGACCGGCGGGCCCGAGAGCGTCATCGACGAGGTCGAACGCCTTGCCCCCGACGGCTTTTCCCGGATCGAGGACGTGATCGACGCGGCCACGCTCGAGGCCGCGGTCAGCGGCTACGCCCGGGCGTCCGGGTCCTCGCAGCAGCAGGTGAACTCGTGAGCGTTGCGGCCGGTTAGTACCGGTTGCGCCGCTCACGAGTCCTAGGCCCCCTCCACCGACCCGGGCGGCAGGAAGTCGACGTCGTGCAGCGTGGACAGCCGGACGACCTCCACTGGGTCCTGAAGGTCGTGCAGCTTGTCGAACAGTTGGGCGAGCCGCCCGGCCGGGCTGACCCAGAACAGCGCGCGGGTGATGTCTTCGCTGCGGTTGTAGTAGGCGTGGGGAAGGTTCTTCGGCATCCGCACGGTGTCGCCGGGTCCCGCGGTCTCCCACTGTCCGTCGAGGTAGAGGGTGAACACGCCTTCGAGGACGTAGATGTGCTCGTCCTGGGTCGGGTGCACGTGCGGAGGTACGCCGGTCCCGGGCGGGTCGAGGGTTTCGAAGGCGAAGCTCGACTCGCTGGCGGCCTTCATGGTGTAGGTGTGCCCGAGCACGTTCCACACCCTTTTCTGCATTCCCTCTTTCGCGAGCGTGATCCCCTTCGGCAGGGGTCCGAGCACGATTTCCTCGCCGAACATGGCACCTCCGGATCGCTGGTTCACCGCCTACGCACTCTGCGCCATCCGGGGCACGATGTACAGGCACCTTCGGACAGCCATTCGGGCATCAAGGCGCTCAGAGTTCGACGGCGACCGCGGTGAACGTCTTGTAGTGGGAGCGGACCTCGTCCGCGGTGTGGGAGCGGTGTGCGTCACTACGATCGCCGGATGAGTGCGACCGGCCCAGGGCCGTGGGACATCGTCGACCGCTTGTGCGGTTGGGCGCGGGATACCCCGTGGTGCGAGTGGCTCGAACTGGGCGGATCCTTGGCGGCGGGGCGAGGGGATCAGTACTCGGATGTCGACGCGGGTCTCAGTGTCGGCTGCGAAGTCGGCTTGGCCGCGGCGTGCGCGGCGGCGGTCGAGGGGACGGCAGGCAACTCAGTTTGGTGGTACTCGAGGCACCGAATCGGCCCGGCGCGCCACCTGGGGCTCGGGTGCTTCCGCCAGACCTTGCCCCGCCTGCCGTGCTTCGCCGCGTCCCCCAGATTCAGCCAAGCCAGGAACGCCCACTCCCTTGCGGCCGTGCTCGGGCCGCTGACCGAAGGACTGTCGGTCGGGGGAGTGCGGGCGGTGACCGAGCGGAGTCTGTCGGTCGGCCGGGACTGAACGGCGACAGCCTCAGCCGGCCGTCGCACTGTCGAATCGACCAGCCGCGCGGGGCGTTCGGCGGGGTACCCACTACCAGTGTCGAATGTATCCGATTGGGAGATTCAAAGCGAGTTCAAGGCGTATTTTACCTGGTGTTGCTCTCTGAATGTATCCAATGATAGCCTTCTGGAGTGTTGACCTACGTCGCTGGACTGGCGACCTGCGCGCATTCTCGGGAGGAGACAAGCGATGTCCACAAAGGATCAGCGGATCGGCTACATCGGGCTCGGCAAGATGGGTTCCGCGATGGCGGCGCGCCTGATCGACGCGGGGTTTGACGTCACCGTCTGGAGCCGAACGCAGAGCAAGGCCGACGAGCTGGTCGCGCGCGGCGCCACCCGTGTCAGCAGCCCGGAGGAAGTGATCGCCACCGGGACGGTCTTCTCGATGCTGACCAACGAGGAGGCGGTGCGCGAGGTCTTCACGAGGGAGCGGCTGCGGGCCGCGCCGAACGGCTTCGTGCACGTCGGCCACGCGACGATCAGCCCGGCAGCGGCGGCGGAATTCGACAGCTTGGCCGCCGAGTGCGGCTCGCGCTATCTGAGCGCGCCGGTGGTGGGGCGGCCGGAGGCGGTCGCGGCGGGGCAGATGATCGTCCTCGCGTCCGGTGACCCGGACACGCGCGCCGCGGTGGCGCCCATGCTCGACGCGATAGGCAAGCGGGTGTGGGACTTCGGACCGGCGGCGGACGCCGCGCCGACGGTCAAGATCGCGGTCAACTACCTCATCCTGCACGCCCTGCAGGCCCTCTCGGAATCGATCACCCTGCTCGAACAGGCGGGCATCGATACGGGGGCGTTCGTCGACGCGATCAACGACTCGATCTTCCCCGGCGCGATCTACAGCGGCTACGGACGCGCGATCGCCACGCGTACCTACGCCCCCGCGGGCTTCACCACCACGTTGGGGCACAAGGACCTCATGCTCGCGCTGCACGCCGCCGAGAACCTCGACGTCGAACTGCCCAGCGGCCCGGTGCTGCGGGACGTGTTCGAAACGGCCATCGAGCAAGTCGGCAAGGACCTGGACTGGTCGTGCGTCGCCGAGATCACCAGGCGTCGGTCCGCCGCGACCGCGCAGCCCGCCACCTGAACGACCACCGCTGGGAGATTGTCCTCATGTCACTTCAGGAATTCCTGCCCACGCCGAAGTTCGACGAGTACAAGGAGCATTTCAAGGACTTCTTCCTGCTCGAACGCCGGGACGACGGCGTGCTGTTCGCGCAGGCTCACACCCGCGGCGATTCGGTCAAGCTCAGCGTGGAGAACCACCGGGCACTCGGCCAATTCCTCAAAACGGTCGGCGCCGACCCGGCCAACGAGGTGCTGATCCTCACCGGCACGGGGCGCGACTGGATGATGGGCTCGGACCCGAACGGGTTCGAGATCGAGGAGCGCGACCTCGAGCACTGGGCCTACGAGTACGCCTACAAGGACGGCCGGATCAACATCAGCAGCCTCGTCAACGATCTGGAGATCCCCACGATCGGCCTGATCAACGGGGACGGGTACCACTCCGAGGTGCTGCTCATGTGCGATCTGACGCTGATGGCCGAGGACGCGCGCATCTACGACCTGCACTACGGCATCAGTTCCGTGCCAGGAGACGGGATCCACAGTTGTTTCCAGGAGCTCCTCGGCGTCAAGCGGGCGGCCTATGCGCTGCTGACCGGCGAGGCGATCAACGCGCCCACGGCGCTGGAATACGGGATGGTGAACGAGATCCTGCCGAAGGACGAGCTCGTCGCGCGCGCACACGTCATCGCCGACCACATCATGCGGCAGCCGCGCACGGTGCGGCGGCTGACCACCCAGATCGTCCGCCGCCCGTGGAAGAAGCGGATCGTCGACGACCTCGACGGCGGGTTCGGGATCCAGATGTTCGGTCACCTCGCCAAAGGGAAGCCCGTGCACAGCGACGACAGCATCTCGGGCAGCGCCGACTACGTCCGGGACGGCCGCCGGACACCGTTCGACTGAGCCATGCGCGTCGGGTGTGCCAGTGGTTTTCCGGATCTGCGGAAGGATTCCGCTGGTCACCCTGCGCCGGCTGACGGCGCTGGGTCGGTTCCGTCGTCAGGTCCGGTCTACTGCAGCAAGGACCGGGGCGGACTGGGGTTCCTGGACCGGATCCGAGGACCCGTTCCGATGCGTTGGTGGCTGCGTTTCGTGAGTGGCTGAAAGGGACTTTCCTTGCAGTGAACGCACGGATAACGCCGTTCGTCCTTCGCCAATCACGGTACGCAACGTCTCTCGTGCGTTTGGTGTATGCGTGAGTGACGCAGCAAGCAGTTGCAGGAGGAGAACGGGCGAAATTCGCTGCTATGGCAGCCTTTCCGAATATTCGGTGACTACGTTCCGCGATAATAGGTATCACCTGAACGTGTTCCGAATAAACGTTCGAATCGAGGTAGAATAGAGGAGTGCCCAGCGATACGATCACCCTCCCCGATCCCGCCGATATCCGGCGTGCTGATCCGGCGACACTGGTCGACTACGCCCGCGTGATCACCCGGGAAATGAACCGGTACACCGCGCTGCTGGGTCTCGTGGTCACCAAGACCGAGACCGATGGCATCAAGGCCACTCATCAGTACAACTCTGCGGTGCAGTGGCTGATGCATACGACGGGGATGGCTGAGCCTGCGGCGCGTCAGATCGTGGTCCGTGCCCGCGGCACCAACTCCTTGTACGCCATCGACGGGACAGAGATCCCCGCAGTCGCACCCCTGACAGGTCTCGCTGCACTGGCCGGTGTCCTCACTCCCGCGCATGTCGACGTGATCGTGAAGACGATGACGGCCATGTCTGCGACGGTGTCGGAGGAGGATCGGGTGGCGGCGGAGAAAATCCTGGTCAACCTCGCCGTTAACGCGTCCCCGGTCGAGGTGAAGAAAGCCGGCGACCGGATCCTCGACACCCTCGACCCCGACGG
>NZ_JAODNM010000149.1 GCF_025464955.1 Amycolatopsis sp.
CGCTCAGATCGCCCTGGCGTGGCTGCTGGCACAGAAACCGTGGATCGCACCGATTCCGGGGACGACCAAAGTGCATCGTCTCGACGAAAACCTCGGCGCCGACCGAATCGAACTGACCCGCGAGGACCAGCAGCAGATCGAGTCTGCGGTTGCCGAGATCCAGATCCAGGGTGCGCGGTACACGGCGCAGCAGGAAGAAGCCATCAATCGGTAGTGGCCGTTGTCCATCCAAAGAAGTAAGGGAATGTCATGCGCTACAGGGTCCTGGGTAAGTCTGGCGTGCGGATTTCGGAGGTGGCGCTGGGCACGATGACCTTCGGCGACGACTGGGGCTGGGGGGCGTCCCCAGATGTCAGCGCGAGGATGCTGGACTTGTTCTCCGACGCTGGCGGCAATGTCATCGACACCGCCGACGTCTACACCAATGGGACGTCAGAGACCATCCTCGGCGAGCTTCTCAAAGGGCGCCGCGACCGGTTCGTGCTCGCCACCAAGTTCACCAACCAAACCGACCCTGCTGACCCGAATAGTGCCGGCAACCACCGCAAGAAGATAGCCACCTCGATCGAGGCGAGCCTGCGTCGACTGCAGACCGACCATATCGACCTGTATTGGGTGCACGCCCGTGACCTCCTCACTTCAGTCGAGGAGCTTATGCGCGCCCTGGATGACCAGGTCCGCCTCGGCAAGGTCCTCTACCCAGCAGTGTCGGACTGGGCGGCATGGGAGATCGCGGAGGCCAACACCGCCGCTCGGTTGCGTGATTGGTCACCGTTCACCGCGGTCCAGCTGCGGTACAACCTGCTTGACCGTTCCCCGGAGCGCGAACTGTTGCCCATGGCCGACGCATTTGGCCTGCCGGTGTTTGCCTGGGGCCCGCTTGCCGAAGGACGGCTCACCGGCAAATACCTCAGCGGCCACACCGGCCGACTGACCGAGGGTGGAAGGGCCTACAGCCGCGTCGGCAGCGACGACATCGTCCGCGAGGTCCTCGCCATCTCCCAGGAAATCGGCTGCTCACCCGCCCAGGTGGCCATTTCATGGGTGCGCCAGCAGCCCGGCTCGGTCATCCCGCTGATCGCGGCCCGCACCGAAGAACAGTTCCGCGACAACCTTGCCGCCACCGACGTGCACCTCAGCCAGCAGCACCTGGATCGTCTCGATGCACTCAGCCGCCCCACGCTCGGGTTCCCCGCGGATGTCATGCGGGAGGCCTCCGTTGTTGCCGGGGTTTACGGCGCGCAACTACCCGACATCGACGACCCCCGCGCGGAGGCCGTACGCCGCACCACCACCCACGACTAGTGATCTACCTGCACCCTCTGCACCGGACGTGCGGTGCCGGGCCTCGGCATCCCTGGCCAAAGGAGCGACAAGCACCGTGGACTACGTGAAACTGGGCTCAACAGGACTCGATGTCTCGAGGATCTGCCTTGGCGCGATGAGCTTCGGCCTTCCCGGGCCGGGCCACCACGACTGGTATCTCGACGAGGCCGCCTCCCGCCCGCTCATCCGCCGCGCGCTGGAAGCGGGCGTCAACTTCTTCGACACCGCCAACGTCTACTCGGGAGGTACCAGCGAGGAGATCCTCGGCCGCGCCTTGGCGGAGTACGCCGACCGCGCCGATTTCGTGCTGGCGACCAAGGTCAACCACCGGATGCGACCGGGGCCGAACGGAGCCGGCCTGTCGCGCAAGGCCGTCATGACCGAGATCGACGACAGCCTGCGCCGACTCGGGACCGACTACGTCGACCTCTACCAGATCCACTCCTGGGACCCGACCACCCCGATCGAGGTCACCATGGAGGCGCTGCACGACATCGTCAAGGCAGGCAAGGCGCTCCACATCGGCGCGTCGACGATGTGGGCCTGGCAGTTCGCGAAGGCGCAGCACACCGCCGACCTGGGCAACTGGACCCGGTTCTCCACGATGCAGAACCACTACAACCTCCTCTACCGCGAGGAGGAGCGCGAGATGCTCCCACTCTGCGCCGACCAAGACGTCGCGGTCATCCCGTGGAGCCCACTCGCCCGCGGCCGGCTCACCAGGGACTGGGACGCCACCACCGCACGCAGCGAGACCGACATGTGGGGCAACCTCTACCAGGAGACCGACCGCGTCATCGTCGAGCGCGTAGCCGAGGTCGCCGAGAAGCGCAGCGTCCCCCGCGCGCAAGTCGCACTGGCCTGGCTGCTGAGCAACCCAACCGTCACGGCCCCGATCGTCGGCGCCACCAAGATCGGCCACCTCGACGACGCCGTCGCCGCCGTCTACCTGCACCTCGACGACGCCGAGATAGCCCTGCTCGAGGAGCCCTACCAGCCGCACACCGTAGGACGCTACCTTCCCGAACCGCGCCGCTGACGCACATGGTCAGTCCATCGTCGTGTCGACTGCGAACGGATCACCCACCGCCGCCCGACGCTGGCCCGTCGGGACTTCGGGAGTTCACGTCAGCGAAGGACCACTAAGGACAGTGGGAAGCCGCCCGGTACCCGCACGACCCGCTACTCTGCTCCGGCGAACTGTCCTTCCAGGACAACGACTTCCGTACCTGGTGGGCCGCGCAACGAGTGACTGGTACAGTCGGCGCGACCAAGCACTGCCGCCATGCACTGGTGGGCGAGCTCGTCTTGGACTGCGACACCACGGTCAGCCCCGAGGGACCCGGACCAGCGCATCCTCATCCTGGCAGCGAAACCCGGGCCGGACAGTCCAAGAACTAATACTAATACGACATGACATCCTTCAGTTCTGCAATCACAGACGACAGTGCTCGATCTATTTGACTTGCAAGCTCGGTGAATTCCGGGACACCGAGCGGACGCAGCCACACGCGCAACTTCGGCGGGCTCCACAGCGCCTCGGCCGTGTGGTCGACGGTCAGCGTGACCGTTTCGCCCGCGAACCACGGACCGCTCGGCCCGGTTAAGGTCACCTGCTCGACGTCGGCGGGTACCCGGGTCGTGAAGGCACCCTCCATTGTGTACAGCTCGAACAAGGCGCCCGGATCCGCGCGCTTCAGGATGATGTACCCACCCATGATCCGCATCCCCCGAACGGCGAACCCGTCTTGGGGCACCTGAAGCTGGACGTCGGCAGCCTTGCTCATATCGTCGTTGTAGACCGAGACGGTGAACGGGCTCTAGCCGGGTTTCGTCGGGGCTGCGAGGATGTGGACCTTGCCGTCGGGATCGACGTCGTAGGCGTCTCGAAGCTGACCCTGGGGTGTGACACCCGAGAGCGGCCACAGCTGCTTCCCGGTGAGGTCCGCCACCGAGAAGCAGCCCGAGGGCCACGCCGTGTAGATCCGGCCACGGCTCTCCGAGATGCGCATCGTGGCCGCGTCACCGGTATCCCCGCTGCCGGACCCGATACCGGTCGCGCCGAGGCCGGGCAGCGGAATGGCGCCGACGATGCCGGTGCTGTTGAGCCGGACCACCCGCGGCACATGCTGGTCCAGTGCGTAGAAGTCGCTGCTCACGTCACCGACCACGACACTGCACGGCGCGTTGTTCCCGGTGCGTTCGTCCGCCGCCGGGGTGAAGGCATCGACGTGGGTCAGCAAGGTGAAGTCAGAGCGGAGGACATTCACCCGGCAGCCGTGCAGCTTCGGGTGCCCCTCCGCGGTGGCCATGACACCCTTGTCGTTCCCGGTCATGTCCAAGGTCCACGCGGTGACGGGTCCCGAGCTCGGCCCGGTCCCGTCCAGTGCGACCCGCAGCGCGCTGCTACCCGATACCGTGTGGCTGATCAGGTAGACCTCGCCGCGCGCGACCCCGAGATGTGCGCTCTCCACGTCGAATTGCGGGCCACACCGTCGTCGTCCTTGCGATTGTCTGGTCCGGCTCGGTCATCGCGGTCCCCTCCCCTGTCACGTCGACCGATCGTGACAGACCTCCGCGCCCCGGCTCCAGCCCGAAAGGGCGCGCAATGGGGCCGTGCTGCCGGCGGTGGAACTGGTGATGGGGTCAGTCGAAGCACGCTGCCTTCGCCCTTCGCCGACTGGAGCAGAGCCCCGTCGGGAGTGGCGGTGAGGTCGGCGAAGTGGTGTCGGCGTCCTGGTGTGGCGCCTGTGCCTGGGCAGTCGGCCTGCTCGATTCCTGGTGGCAGCGCGGCGACCGCGCCCGGGACGTAGATGCGCAACCGGACATCGGGAGCACCATCCGGGCCGGGCACGATCTCGCGTGGACGGTGACCCCGGTGGTGTCGCACTCGCCGATCTGGGCGGCGCCCAGCTCCGCCATCCGCCGGTGTTGGGCGGGCAGGGCGGAGAGGTCGATCGCGGGGAGCGTGGGTATCGCGGCGGCGAATTCGGGATCGAACGGATAGGTCATAGCCAGACCGATCGCAGCCGGGGTTCGTCACGGCACATCCTGACAAGTTCCCGCATGGCTCACGACGCTGACCTGGGTCGAACGCAACTTCGGCTACGGCATCGCCCGCGCCTACGCAGGACACACTGCCCCTGCCGATGGCGCCAGCCGTAACGACGGCTCGTCGCCCTACCCGTCTTCCTCGGCTGCCCGCGCCAGGTTCCGTTCGATCATGGAGAGACACTCTCTCGCGTGCGATCGCTCGTCGTCGGTGAAACCCCTCGTGCAGAGTTCCTCCAGACGCGGCCAGATCGCCTCGACCTGAACGCGAAGTGCCTGGCTCGCCTGGGTTGGTTCGATGATGATCGCGCGCCGGTCGGTCGGGTACGGGCTGCGGCGGACGAATCCGGCGCGTTCGAGACGCTGCACGGACCGCGTCACGGTCGCCGCGTCCGAGCCGAGTAGCCGGGTCAGGTCGGCGGGACGCTGCGGACCGTCAGCCCACAGCCGCATCATGATCAGCTCCTGGCCGGGGTGCAGGCCGGCCGCGCGCAGCAGTTGCGAGGTGAGCAGGTGGTGCAGCCGCGCCGCCCGGAACAGCGCCTGGCTGACCGAGTTCGCTCCCGCGGCCGGGTCGGGCCAGCAGCCGCAGTCCTCGCCGGGGGGCCCGGAGCGGCCCCGATGGTCGTGCATTACGCGCCTCCTTCACCGTCTACCGAGATACCAGACAGATACCTGTCCGGCCAGCATACTGGCGTATTCCACCAGATCGCTCGACACCCAGACCATCCGCACAGTTCAAACTGTTGTTACCTCAACCACAATCTAACTATCCCTGCATGGTGTGTGCTATTTACTTGTCCGAACAGGTAACTGCATCTGAACGCAGTGATTACCTGACCGTCGCCGTCGACAGAGGAGTGGAGAACATGAAGGCTGTTGTGTACAACGAATTCGGTGGTCCCGAAGTACTGCACGTCGCCGAGGTGGACAAGCCGGTCCCCGGGCCGGGGCAGGTCCTGCTCGCCGTGCGCAGGGCAGGGGTGAACCCCCTCGACTACAAGTTCCGCTCGGGCGAGTTTCAGATCCACTCGCCCCGCCCACTGCCCGCGACACCTGGTCTTGAGGCCGCCGGTGTCATCGAGGCGGTGGGCCCGGACATGCACGGCTTCGCCGTCGGCGACGAGGTGCTCGGCTGGCCCCTGACCGGATCGTATGCCCAGTATGCGCTGGCCAGCTTGCTGATCGCCAAGCCCGCCACGCTCGACTGGGACCGGGCCGCGGCGTTGCCCGTTGTCGGTGAGACCGCGCTGCGTGTGCTCGCCCTGCTCGGCCTGCGCAGCGGCGAAACCCTGCTCATCCACGGCGCGACCGGGGCGACCGGCGCGATCGCCACCCAGTTGGCCGTCGCTCAGGGCGTGACCGTGATCGGCACCGGCAGCGCCACCAACAGCGACTACATCGCCTCCCTCGGCGCGACTCCGACGACCTACGGCGAGGGCTTGGTCGAGCGCGTGCGCGCGCTCGCGCCGAACGGTATCGACGCGGTGCTCGACGCCGTCGGCCACGGCACGCTGCCCGACTCGATCGAGCTGCGCGGCGGCACCGAGCGGATCGTCACCATCGCCGACCCGCCCGCGGCGGCCGCCCTCGGCGTCACCTTCTCCGCCGGCAACGTGCAAGACAGCGACCTTCCTGAACTGGCCAAGCTCGCCGAGCAGGTGGCCAATGGTCAGATCACCATCGCGCTCTCGCGCACCTTCGCGCTCGCCGACGCGGCCGCAGCGCACGAACTGGTCGAATCCGGCCACCCTGGCGGCAAGATCCTCATCGACCCCAACTGACCGGCGAGAACATCAACCGAGAGAGGAAACATCGTCACTGCAGGTCGGCAGGCATCACGACGTCAAGTCCAATGTCGATCGCCGGAGCGGAATGGGTGATAGCCCCGACGGATACGGAGTCCACCCCCGTGCGCGCGACCTGGCGGGCCTCGCCGAGGACAAAGCCGCCGCTAGCCTCGAGTCGCACGTCGCGCGAGCATCTGCGCGCGCGTTCCACGGCGACACGCATGTCGTTCACGGCGAAGTTGTCCAACAGGATCTGACCGGCGCCGTGAGCGAGCGCCTCGTCGAACTGGTCCAGCGAGTCCACCTCGATCTGCACAGGAACTGCACCACGGGGGTGAGCGGCGGCGACGCGATCAAGTGCTCTCCCGATCCCTCCGGCGACAGCGACGTGGTTGTCCTTGACGAGGATCTCGTCGAACAACCCGCGACGATAGTTGGCGCCTCCGCCGCACCGCACTGCGTACTTCTCGAGGTCGCGGAGCAACGGCGTGGTCTTGCGGGTGTCGCGCACCGAGACGCCGGTACCTTCGAGCGCGTCGACCCAGGTTCGGGTCGCGGTCGCGATTCCGCTCAGGTGAGAAAGCAGGTTCAGCGCTGTCCGTTCCACCGCCAACACGGCTCGCGCGGGAGCGCTCAGAGTCGCTAGGTGTTGACCAGGAGCGATTCGGTCTCCGTCCGCCACCAAAGCCCTGAACCTCACTGACGGGCCGATACTGTCCTCGCACAGCAAGGCCACCACCCGAAGTCCACAGGCCACACCGACCTCGCGAGAGGTGAAGCTGACCTCAAGGTCTACGTCGGCGGGAACCACCGCCAACGACGTGAGGTCCCCGGCCTCGGAGAGATCTTCGGTCATTGCCGCTCGAACTAGCCTGAGCACCTCGTCCGGATCTAGGTTCGCGAGCTGCAACGCCTCACGGGCGCTGCCTGCATTATCGAGCGCGCGCACGCTGTCGAAGGTGGGGGCGTTCGGCTCGAGCGGAACTCCAGCGGCGTTCGCAGCGAAGGAGATCGCGTGGTACCAGCCGCAGAGCAGAAGGATGTCGAGCAGCTCCGCCTCGTTGAACTCGACCGAGAGCAGTTCCCACAGCGGCTCTGAGATCGTCGAGTCGTCGTGGAGTGCGTCAGCCGCACGAACCAGGAGGCGGTCCCGCGGCGAGGACCAGCAAGGGTCACTGGGGCTTCCGTGCGTCAGGGATGTGACTTGCTCCGAAGAGAAGCCGACCCGCTGTGCGAAGAAGTTGATGTGAACTCCCCACTCGTACTCGCAACCGCAGCGGGCGCACGTGCGGTCGATGAGGATCTCGCGGTCGCGCATGCTGATGGAGAGCTCGCGGCTCAACTCGTACGAGCCCCAGCCGTGCATCGCCTTGGTCATCGACAGGTTCTTGGCAAACGTGCGGAAGAGCGCGATCGGGGGGGACACCAGGCGGCATCATCGGGGCGAGCGCATCTGCCACCCCCGGGACGAACGGGGCCTCCAGCGGAGTGATTCGCACGGCCAGTTCCTCATTTCGTAAATCGAAATCCTTGATGTGTAAGCTAGCATTTCTGAATCCGAAATCTCCAGGAGGATGTGTGAGGTCACCCACTCCGGCGCCCGGTCATCCGGTTCGTGGTTCGTCGACCGGGCGCCCGGTCATGGCTGCCATGGACCTTCTTGGCCGGAGGTGGGCGTTGCGCGTTCTGTGGGAGCTTTCCCATGAGCCGATGCGGGCGCTCGAGCTCAAGGACCGCTGTGACGACATGTCGTCGAGCGTCCTGTACCAACGGCTGCGGGAGCTGACGGAGGCGGGACTGGTCGTCCAGGACGGCGAGGGCCGGTTTGCCATCACGCCGCTGGGTGGAGACCTGCGCAGCGCGCTCGAACCCCTCGACGCATGGTCGCGTCGCTGGGCCGAGCGCGCCTGATCTCAGGCTCGCGCCGCGATCGTCTGAGCGAGCGTCTCCGTGAACTCGCGCGAGGCGCCCACGCGTGACTCGTGACGGATCTCTGCGCCGCGGATCTCCAGCGTGACGGACCTCTCCAGACACAAGACCCCCGCCATCAAAGCCTGGCTGGCTCAGCATCCCCGCTTCCACATGCACTTCACCCCCACCGGGTCCTCGTGGCTCAACCAGGTCGAGCGCTTCTTCGGGTACCTCACCGACCAGAAGCTGCGCCGCGGAGTCCACAAAAGTGTTGCCGCGCTAGAGAAAGGCATCCGCGAATGGATCGCAGGCTGGAACGAGAACCCCCAGCCGTTCGTCTGGGTCAAGACCGCCGAGGAGATCCTCCACTCCCTCGCCCGATATATCTCACGAATTTCAGACGCAGGACACTAGGCGTCCAGAAGAGGCAGAGGAGCGAAGTCGTGATCGGCCCACAGTCCCAGCGACGTCTTCTCGGGGTAGGGCGTGACGCTGAACGAGCTGTCGAAGAGTGCGACCATGCGTTGTTCGCGGTTGTAGGCCGGCCAGCCCGGGTCCCCGGAGCGGGCGAAAGCCGCCCACGCGGTGCGGAACTGCCGCGAGACCACTTCAGTTTCGGCGGGCGGCTCGGCGCCGAGCAGCACGTCGAGCAGGCCCCCGCGGCTGTTGCCGAACACCAACGGCACGTCCAGGCTGTGGCACGCGCCGAGCACGCCGTCCAGGCCCGGAGCCGGCCAGGTCAGCTCGTACGCGTAGGCGCGGCCGCCGCCGGTCACCTGCGCCTGGGCCAGCCGGTGGCTGGGCATCCGGAACAGCCAGTCGGAATTGACGAGCTCGTACAGACTCTCGGCGGTCGCGTCCGGGTAGGCCCGACGGTAGCGATCCGCGTCCGGCGCGAGGATCCGCAGCGCCGTCGCGGCCTCCTCGTCGGTGATCTTTCCCAGGCGGCCCTCGGTCGCCACGAACAAGCGGCACTCGTCGCGGTTGTGACCGGCGATCAGGTCGATCTCGCGGCCGGCGCCGGCGGCCAGTGCCTCGAACGGCGTGCGGGGCAGCACGTCGCCGTCGACGACAGGCGAGAACGGGATCGCGGTGTGGGCGACCGCGCCCCAGCGCCCGGCATGCGGGAGCATCGCGGCGCTCACCGCGTCGCTCGCGCCGACGATCTCGGCCGTCGAAAGCCCGCGCAGGTCCTCGGCGGTTGGCTTGCGCCCCACGCGGGCGGCGATCTCTGCCATGATGTCGCCGGCAAGCTGCGCCGAGAAGAACGTCCCGGAGGCGCTCTGCGCGATGGCCCGGCGGAACAGGCCGGCCGCCCGGGGCATCGCCAACAGCGAGGCGACCGAGCCGCCGCCCGCCGACTGCCCGAACACCGTGACCTTGGCCGGGTCGCCGCCGAACGCGGCGATGTTCTCGCGCACCCACTCCAGCGCGGCGACCTGGTCGAGCAAGCCCCGGTTGGCCGGGGCTCCTTGCAACAACCCGAATCCGTCGACGCCGGCCCGGTAGTTGAGCGTCACCAGGACGACGCCGGCCTCGCCGGCCAGCCGTGCGCCGTTGTAGGCCGGATCCCCGGCATGCCCGAACTGGAAGGCGCCGCCGTAGATCCACACCATCACCGGGAGTGCGGCGCCGGTCTCGGGCTGCGGCGACCAGACGTTCACCGTCAGCCAGTCGTCGCCGGTCGCCCTGCCCGACGGCGGCCCGGCCAGCAGGGACAACGGCGGCGGCGGTCCGAACGAGACAGTCTCGCGAACGCCGTCCCACGCCTTGACCGGCTGCGGCGCGGCGAACCGCAACTCGCCCACCGGCGGTTGAGCGAACGGGATTCCGCGGAACACCGCCAGACCGTCCTCGGTGCGACCTCGCACCAGTCCGGCGGTCGTGCGGATCTCCGGGGCAACCTCGGTCATCGTCGGCTTCCTTTCCTTGCTGTTCTCGGTCGTTGGTCATCAACGACAGTAGAAAGTCCACTTCCCGTGTTGTGCGGTCCGGGCGACCGATCCGCCCTACGTCAATTGTCTCGAAGGCGGCGGCGTCCGATCGAATGTCGTCATGACGGCACGTTTTGCGCGTTGCGCCACCATTCGCGGATCTGCGAATTCACCTCGTGAGGCAGTTCGATCTGCAGCCAGTGCCCGGCATTCGGCAGTACCACCGCACGAGAGTCGGAATGCCGGAACGTCGCCCGCTCGAACTCAGCGTGCGCCGGGTTCGTGTGCAGCACGAGCACAGGACATGTCCTCCTGGACAAGTAGTCGCCGGCCTGGGGCTGGTAGGCGATCTCCTCGCCGTCCCACAACGACGTGAAATCAGCATGGAGTGCGACGGCGGACAACTTCTCGATCCGGCGGTGGATCAAGGCTCGCATCCAGGCTTGATCACGCGCCGGTGAGATCATGCCCTCGATCAGGGACCACACGGTCCGGCGGGCCTTGTCGTCGTCCCCGTCCAGCGCGGCCTCGCCGAGGGTGGTCAGCATCTGCGCCATCACCGGCCGCACGGCGTCCGGCGCTGCATACGGGGCGTCCAACACGACAATGCCATGGGTGAGCTCGGGGTATTCGACGGCCGTGGCCGAAACGATGACCACGCCCTGCGAGTGTCCGACCAGCAGCGCGGAACCGCCTGCCACGTGGGTGATCACCGCCGCCAGGTCCGCCGCCTGCCGGCTCAGGTCAAGGGCTTGTCCGGTGGAGTCATCCACTATTCGACGGTCGTAGGCGATGACCCGGAAGTTCTCTTCCAGCAACGGCATGAGCCAAACCCAGTCCGTCCAGTCACAGGTCCAGCCGTGCACGAGCACCAGTGGCGGCCCCGATCCGGATTCCGTGTAGAACAAGTCCGATCCGTCGACTTTCAGCTGAGGCAATGGGACCATTTCCTTTTGTTGAGGCGCACATCGTTGGCCATCAACGACAGCACGAGACCGCCATGAGGCCGACAGTCGCTGCGTGCGGTAGGCGAACTCCCGGCCCGCCCACTTCGTCACCTGTTCGCTCGACCCGTCCACGAACAGCCCGACCGGGCCGGTACTGCCCGTGCACGCCAGGACGAAAGGCGCCACAGTGCCCACGATGTCGGTCTCGTCCTTGCCCGAACAACCGTGCGCCGGCCAGGTTGACCTGCACGAACCGCCCGCGGGCATCGACCAGCGCGAGCCCGTCGGGAGCGTCGTCCCACGCGGTCTTGGTTTCCCCGGCGTGCGGACCGGCCATCGCGGAGCCTTCTTTCACGCGGCGGAGCGCTCGGTGACCGTTCGGCGACGCACGCTCACCTCGGTGACGGCCGGCGGCTTGTAGGCGCCATGGTCGGTCTGCAGGCGGCGCAGCGAGTTCTCCACCTCGGTGAGGATCCACCGCCGCGAGTTGCCGCTGTGGTTGGGGCCCTCGCTCATTGGGTAGAACACCTTCGTCGCGAGCACGACGTCGTCCCGGCGGCCTTTGATCGCCTTGCCGACGATCTCCTCAGACTCGCCGGAGGAGTACCCGTCGGCGGTGTCGACGAAGTTGATGCCCGCGTCCAGTGCCCTGTGGATGATCCGGATCGAGGCGTCGTGGTCGGGGTTTCCCATGGCCCCGAACATCATGGCGCCCAGGGCGTACGGGCTGACCTGAATTCCGGTCCGGCCGAGCGTGCGGTACTTCATCTCTGTTTCTCTCCTCGGAAAACGTTCGGTCTGCAACCTGTCGCCGACAAGCCGGTCACGCCATCACCGAGCGCGGTTCGAGACACCCTCGAGGCCGTAGGCGCCGTATTCCCGCCCGATGCCCGACTGCTTGAATCCGCCGAACGGAGACACCCTGTCGTAACCGCCGTTGATCGCCACCCGGCCCGCCTCCAGCCGCGACGCGATGGGCTCGCGCGGAGTCCGACGAGTAGACGTAGGCGTGCAGGCCGTAGTCCGTGGCGAGACATCGTGGTCGTACTCGCAGATCCGCACACCATCGATGGCAGTGGCCGAATCCGGAACCGCATGCCGTGCCAGCAGTTCGCGAAGCTTGTCCAGAGACATATCAGGATCAAAGCACGAGAACCGCACTGAATTGCCGGCGGAGAGAGGATCATGCAACGACTTGAGAGCTTTGTTCAAGCGCCTGCCGAGTGTCGCTGACGAAGCGAGCCCGGGTGCCGTCTTGTCGATCAGCTCTCGGTCGGGATCTCCTTGCTCTGGGCCTGCATCTGGGCGAAGACGCCGTCGCTCTACTGGCCGGCGAAGTACGCCTCGCGGAACGGCTCGATGGCGTCCTGCAGGCCGCGCCGTTGGAAGTCGGGGGGATAGAGGATCTTGTCCTTGAGCATGTCGGTGGACGTCGACAGGTCGATGCCCTGCGCCTTGAGCGCCGCAGGCCGCGGCGTCCATCGAGGCCGGGATCGACCCAAGGAACCACAGAGGGTCAGATTTGAAGAAGCGTTGACAAACGGTGAGGCGCGCGCATGAGGCACCTCCCAGCTTCAGTTCATGGAACTACGTCGCACCGAACCGCCAGGTGGTGTCAACACTTCCCCGTTGGCTCGATCCTCGCCGCCCTGGACTCCGCAGGGCCTCTGCTGGAGCCCTCGAGCCGCGCTACGACCGGGACGTCTCGCCGCTGCCGGGCGCCGCGGTCAAGATCGTCCAGCCGGGCACGGAGGACTTCGCCGCCCACGGGGAGACCGGCGAGCTCTGCACCCGCGGCTACCACGTGATGGCCGGCCATTTCGACGATCCCGGGCAGACGGCCGCCGCCATCGACGAGGACGGCTGGCTGCGCACCGGCGACCTCGCGAGCATGGACGAGCAGGGCTACTGCCGGATCGACGGCAGGCTCAAGGACCTCATCATCCGGGGCGGCGAAAACATCTACCCGCGCGAAATCGAACAGGTGCTGTTCGGTCACCCCGATGTCGCCGAGGCCGTCGTGCTGGGCGTACCCGATCCGAGGTGGGGCGAACAAGTCGCGGCCTTCGTGAAGCTCGTCCCGGGTGCCCCCGTGGACGAGGACGCGCTGTTCGGCCATGTGCGCCGGCACCTGGCCCCGCACAAGGCCCCGCCAGTCTGGCGCTTCGTCGACACGTTCCCGCTGACGGCGTCCGGCAAGATCCGGAAGTTCGTCCTGCGAAACCGGCTCGTGGCGGAGTCTCGGGGAGCAATAGTCGGCACTCCTGTGCCGAAAGCGGTGGCAGCAACACGCTGCTGATCACTCAGCGCCACGCCCTCCGCGCGGTCGGCCTGCACACCGTCGGCATCCCCCCACTCGCCGCGAGCGCCGGACACTACGGCCCGGGTAGCCCGGTCACCCCTGAGCGACAGCCGCGCCGCCGTTGTGCCGCTGGCGGTAGGTCGCGGAGCTGGCCTTCTCGCCGCACGCGGCCATCGCACACCAGCGGCGGGAACCGGGCCGGGACCGATCGACGAAGAACAGCGAGCAGTCGTGGCCGATACAGGCCCGGATCCGGTGCCCGTAGCGGCCGGTGAACAGGTCGATCGCGTCCCTGGCGACGATCGCTAGGACGGAAGCGAGCGAAGCTGCTGTCGGTGGCAGCAGCGTTTCGCCGTCGAGCGCCATCGACGCCGACGGGGTGCCCATCTGCGCGGCGCGGTTGACCCGCTGGATCGCCTTACGCGGCAAGGGACGTTCGTCGACCCTAGCGCGCGTCAACGCGTGGATCGCCTCACGCAGTTCGATCACGCCCAGCACGTCTTCGGCGGAGACCGGTTCATGCACGGCGGGGAGTTCAGCCGCGCGGAGCCAGGTCGCGAACGCGGCCGGGCCGCCGATGAGCTCGCGGTCCCCCATGCCGCGTTTGGCGAGGGTGGCGACGAAGTCCAGGCACGGCGTGCCGGAGCGGAACGGGAATCCCGCCCGCCGCAGGTCCTTGGTCGCGACCAGCGGATCGAGTACCGCGCTCGCACCACCAGCTCGTCGGGTCGTCGCCGGCACCGTCCACCCCTTGTCTTGAGAGTCACTGCCCGACTGCTGTGGGCCAACCATCGATCTGTACCTCACGTGATCCGCGTTGTCCAGGCTCCTCGCTCACTATCCCACCTCGCGTGAGGGGTTTGACAACTCACTTTAGCCCAGCGAGTCTCGAATCCGTCAGGGCGGACCGATGCGCTCTGTTGCTCCCGAAGCCCCTGCACCAGCGGGGAAACACGACCCCCGACGGTAAGAAGGACCCTCCGATGACCACGAACGCCCCGCTCGCCTGGAGCGAACCGGCCGGATTGGCGGCTCGCGGCACCCTGGTCGTGCTGCCCGGCCGCGGGGAACGCCCCGGCCTGTACGAGCGCTTCGGCAGGCGGCTCGCCGCCGATGCCTACCGGGTGCACGTCGTCGAAGACCCGACCGGCGGCGACGAAGGTATCGAGGGCGTGAGCGCGCAGGTCAAATCCCTGCTCGAGGCCCACGAACGGCCGGGCCCGGCCATCCTGGCGGGCTCGGACACCGGCGCCCTCCTCGCCTTGCGGCTGGCGGCGCTCGGCTCGGTGACGGTCGACGCGCTCGTCCTCGCGGGTCTACCCGACACCACGCTGGACACTTCGGTCGATCCGGACTCGGAAGCCGACCAACGCGCTTCCTGCCCCGGCCACCAACGGCTGCTGCGAGACAGCGGGCTCCTGACAGCGGGCGCGTTGACCCGCGAGCGGATCCCCGAGGCCCTGCGGGAGCCGCTCGACCTCGCCGCGGTCACGGTTCCCGTACTCGGCCTGCACGGCGACAACGACTTCATCAGCCCGATCGACCGGATCCGGTCCGTCTACTCCGGACTCCCCCACGCGAAGCTGCTGACCGTCGACGACGGCAGGCACGACGTGCTCAACGCCTCGCACCACCGCAGTGTCGCCGCGAGCGTGGTGCTCTTCCTCGAGCGGCTCCGCCTGGGCTCGGACCTCCCCCTGATCGTCGGGCAGACCAGCGGTAAGGAGCAGCCGGCATGACGAGGTACGTGGTCATCGGCGCCGGCGCTGTCGGCGCCACAGTCGCCGCGGAACTGCACGAGGCCGGCCGCCGCGTGGTCCTGATCGCCCGAGGCGCTCATCTCGACGCCCTGCGCGCACACGGTCTGCGGTACCTCCGCCCGGACGGTGAACGCCGCGTACACGTGCCCGTCGCCGGCGGACCCGACGAGGTCGAACTCGATCACCACGACATCCTCTTGCTGGCGACGAAGTCCCAAGACACTGAAGACGTCCTGCGCAGGTGGGCCTGGCGCCCGGTGAAGACCGCGGACGGCGTGCGTACCGCAGCCACTGCCCTGCCGGTGGTCACGCTGCAGAACGGGCTTGACAACGAGCGCGCGGCCCTGCGCCGCTTCGCGACCGTGTTCGGCGGGGTGGTCTGGATCGCGACGACCTACCTCGATCCGGGCGTGGTCGTTTCGCCCGCGACACCCTCGGTCGGCGCGGTGTGGCTCGGCGCCTACCCCGGCGGACAAGACGCGCGCCTGGCCGAGATCTCCGAACACCTTCGGGCCGCGAACTTCGTCACCAGAGTCGTACCGGACATCGCCGGTTGGAAGGCGGGCAAGCTGCTCGTCAACGTCGCGATCGCGCTCGACGCGCTCTACCCGCCCAGCGAACTGCGGTCCGTCGCCGCGAGCGCCATCCGCGCCGAAGCACGCGAAACACTCGAAGCCGCGGGGTCCTCGATCGCCGAGCTCGACCCGGGTGAGCTGGCCGAACCGTGGTGAGGCGGCCGATTCCCGGCCACGAGCGCGGCGGCAGTTCGACGTGGCAGAGCCTCACGCGGTCGTCTTCACTCGAAACCGACTACCTCTACGGCGAAATCGCGCTGCAGGCGAGACTGCTCGGCCGGACCGCGCCCTGGAACGCAGCGCTCGCCGAACGTGTCCAGCAGGCGGCCGCCGAAGGCATCGAGCCCGGCACGCTGGACGACGCCGACCTCCTGACCACCTTGCCCGAGCTGTCCCGGCGCGCGGTGCTGATCGACGCCACCGGGCTGCACCGGCAGCTCGCGGGCGATCGGCCACCGGTGCTGCTCGACGTGCGCTGGGCGCTCGGCGACACCGGCGGCCGCGAGCACTACCTGGCCGGACACCTCCCGGGCGCGGTCTACGTCGACCTCGACACCGAACTCGCCGCGCCGGCCGAACCGCTATCCGGTCGGCATCCGCTGCCCGAGATCGCCGCCCTGCAGATCTCGGCCCGGCGCTGGGGAATCACCGCCGGACGTCCGGTCGTGGTCTACGACGACAACGGCGGCACCGCGGCGGCCCGGGCCTGGTGGCTCCTGCGGTGGGCCGGGCTCACCGACGTCCGCATCCTCGACGGCGCGCTGGGCGCGTGGCGCGCGCGGGACTTCGCACTGTCCACAGGGGACGAAACCCCACCCGAGGGCGACATCGAACTCGGCGTGGGACACCTGCCGACGCTGACCGCCGACGAAGCCGCCGCGCTCGCCGCCGACGGCGTCCTGCTCGACGCCCGGTCCGGTGAGCGCTACCGCGGTGAGGTCGAACCCGTCGACCCAAGGGCCGGGCACATCCCCGGCGCGTTGTCGGCCCCGACCGGCGACAACCTCGCTTCGGACGGCGTTTTCCGGCCCACCGCGGAACTACGGGAACAGTTCAGTCAGCTGAGCGGCACGAAGGTGGGCGTCTACTGCGGATCAGGCGTCACCGCCGCACACCAAGTCGCCGCGCTCGCCATCGCGGGAATAGACGCGGCACTGTTCCCCGGCTCGTGGTCCGCCTGGTCGTCCGACCCCGCCCGTCCCGCCGCCACCGGCGAGGAGGCCCGATGACCACCACCCAGCAACGAGTCAGCCGCCGCACCGTGTCGAAAACAGTGGCGAAGACGGACCTCGTGACGATCGAGCCGGTCCGGGCGTCCCGTCGCTGGAGCCCGCCCCGCCCGGTGCGCCGGGCCGCGGGACCGGTCGGCACGCTCCTGCTCTGGTACCTCCTCAGCGCCACCGGCGTGCTCTCGCCGGACGTGCTCGCCGGACCGGGTGTCGTCTTCGGCAAGTTGGTGAGCATGATCGGCGACGGCGAGCTGCCGGCCGCGATCGCGGTGTCGGCCCAGCGGGTGCTCTACGGGTTCGTGATCGGCGCGGCCGTCGGACTGGCGCTCGCGCTGGTCGCCGGGCTGTTCCGGATCGGCGAAGACCTTGTCGACTCGACCGTCGGCATGTTCCGGACACTGCCCTGGGTCGGGCTGATCCCGCTGTTCATCATCTGGTTCGGCATCAACGAGGAACCGAAGATCGCCCTGGTCGCGCTGGGAGTCACCTTTCCCATCTACTTCAACGTCTACGCCGGGATCCGGGGCGTCGACGCGCAGCTCGTCGAAGCCGGCCGGGTGCTCGGGCTCGGCCGCTGGGGGCTCATCCGCCACGTCGTCCTGCCGGGTTCGCTGCCCGGAGCGCTCGTCGGGCTGCGGTACGCGCTCGGCACCGCGTGGCTCGCGCTGGTCTGGGCCGAGCAGGTCAACGCGTCGCAGGGCATCGGGTACCTGATGAACAACGCGCAGCAGTTCTTCCAGACCGACGTGATCGTGGTCTGCCTGGTCACCTACGCCGTGCTCGGCCTGGTCTGCGACCTCGTCGTCCGGCTCGGCACGAAGTATCTGCTCGCCTGGCGTTCGTCGTTCGAAGGGGCGTGAGGATGACCACCACCGAGACCTCCGCCGTGCACATCCGGGGCCTGTCCAAGACCTTCGGCGAACGCACGGTCCTCGACCACCTCGACCTCGACGTCCGGCCCGGCGAGTTCGTCGCCCTGCTCGGCCGCAGCGGCTGCGGGAAGAGCACACTGCTGCGGATCCTCGCGGGCCTCGACGCCGAAATCGACGGGCTCGTCACCGTTCCCCGCAGGCACGCGGTGGCGTTCCAGGCGCCGCGGCTGATGCCATGGAAACGTGTGTGGCAGAACGTCGTCCTCGGCCTGCCGGGCCGTCCCGACCGCGAACTCGCACAGCGGTATCTCGACGAGGTCGGGCTGTCGGCGAAGACGAAGGTCTGGCCGAAGACGCTGTCCGGCGGTGAGGCGCAGCGTGTGTCGCTGGCGCGGGCGCTGGTCCGGGAGCCGGACCTGCTGCTGCTCGACGAGCCGTTCGGCGCCCTCGACGCGCTGACCCGCGTCAAGGCGCAACAGCTGGTCGCCGAGCTGTGGACCCGGCACGAATGCGCCGTCCTGCTCGTCACCCACGACGTCGAAGAAGCGCTGCTGCTGGCCGACCGTGTCCTCGTGATGGACAACGGCGTCATCGCGCACGAGGTGTCCGTCGACCTGCCCCGGCCGCGTGAGGTCGGCCATCCGGCGCTCGTCGGGCTGCGCACCGAACTGCTCGGCCGCCTCGGCGTCCACGCCTGAAGACCCAACACCTTCTAGGAGTTCCATGTTCAGCAGACGGATTTCCGCGGTACTCGCCACGGCGGCGGCAGCGGTGCTCCTGGCCGCCTGCGGCAGTTCCGCCACGGCCTCCTCCGGCGGTCAGGTCACGCTCACCCTCGGCGATCAGGCCAACGGCTTGCAAACACTCATGAAAGCCGCCGGCGCCCTCGACGGGACGTCGTACCAGGTGAAATGGGCCGAGTTCCAAGGCGCCGCGCCACTGTTCCAGGCGATGCAGGGCGGCGCGGTGGACACCGGGTCCGCCGCCGACCTGCCCACCCTGGCCGCGATCAGCGGCAAGCTCCCGATCAAGCTCGTCGAGGCTTTGCAGACCTCCGGCGCGGGGACGGTCATCCTGGTGCGCGGGGATTCGGCGGTCAAGACGGTCGCCGACCTCAAGGGCAAGACGGTCGTGGTGTCCTCCGCCCGCGGCAGCATCGCCGAGTACCTGCTCGCGGCGGCGTTGCAACAGGCCGGGTTGAAGTACTCCGACGTCACCGTGCAGTATGTGCTGCCGGCAGCGGCGCAGGCCGCGTTCAACTCGGGCCAGACCCCGATCTGGGCGACCTTCGACCCGTACGGTTCGATCTCGCTGAAGTCCGGCGCGCGCGTCCTCGTCGACGGCCAAAACGGCCGGGTCAGCGGCATCGGCTTCATCTCGGCCGCGGAGTCCTCGCTGAGCGATCCCGGCAAGAAGGCGGCGATCGCGGACTTCCTCAACCGGCTCGCGAAAGCCGAAGCGTGGGCGAGCGCCAACCAAGCCGCGTACGCGAAGGTCTACGCCCAGACCAACAAGGTCGACCCCGAGGTCGCCACACAGGTCGTCGCGCACGGCGCTTCCGTGGCCGGCCCGGTCTCGCCAGACGTAGTGACGAAGGTCCAGGCCGTCTCGGACCTGATGCACCAGATCGGTTCGCTACCCGCTGACGTCCAAGTCGCCTCGGTGACCGACACCAGCGTCTACCAGCCGGGAAAGAGCTGACCATGCCCGTCGAATTCATCAGTGCGGTCAACGCAAATCAGGCTTCGGACGTCAACCCGGCCGGAACGGGCTTCGACGTCGAGTACGCCCGCAAGTACGCCCACGCGCTCGACGACGGCGGTTTCGACTACACGCTCGTCGCCTACCACTCGTCCTGGGTGGACTCCAACCAGCTGGCGCAGTTCGTCGCGGCGAACACCGAGCGGATCAAGCCGATGCTCGCCCACCGGCCCGGCGTGGTCTTCCCGACCAACGCCGCACGCACGTTCGCCACGCTCGACCAGATCAGCGCCGGGCGCTTGGCGATCCACATCATCTCCGGCGGCAACGACAGCGAGCAGCACCGTGAAGGCGACTACCTGACCAAGACCGAGCGCTACGAGCGGTCCGACGAGTACATCCAGATCCTGCGCCGTGCCTGGCACGAGCCGGAACCGTTCTCCCACGAGGGAAAGCACTACCGGTTCGAGGACTTCCGCTCCGACGTCCGCCCGTTCCAGCCGACCATCCCGATCTCCGTCGGCGGCTCGTCCGCGGACGCCTACCGGGTCGGCGGGCAGCAGGGTGACATCTTCGGCCTGTGGGGCGAGCCGCTCGCCGAGACCGCCGAGCAGATCGCCTCGGTCAACACCATCGCCGACGCCGCGGGCCGCCCGCGGCCGAGGATCTGGGTGTCGTTCCGGCCGATCATCGCCGAGACCGACGAGCTCGCCTGGGAAAAGGCCTACCGGACGCTGGACCGGGTCCAAGCCGTCCGGCCCACGCGGGTGCGTTCCTCGCACTACCCGGCGGGCACCCGGCCGGCCAACGTCGGCTCGCAGCGACTGCTCGACGTCGCCGCCCGTGGCGAGCTGCACGACCGTGCACTGTGGACACCGCTGGTCACCGCGACCAACGCGGCGGGCAGCTCGACCGCGTTGGTCGGCAGCTACGAAACCGTCGCGGCGGCCTTGCTGGACTACGTCGACATCGGCTGCGAACTGCTGTCCGTCCGCGGCTACGACCCGCTCAACGACGCCATCGACCTCGGGCGCAACGTCCTGCCGCTGGTCCGCCAGGAACTAGCCCACCGCGCCCAAGCCGCCTAAGAAGAAGGGAGAACCCGATGACGGTCGAATTCGTCGGCATGATCGGCGCCAGCTACTACAGCGAGGACAAGGCGCACAGCGGTCCCGCGATCGATCAGGCCTACCTCAAGAAGTTCGCGCGCGCCTACGACGAGGGCGGCTTCGACTGGACACTGGTCCCCTACGGCTCGGCGTCGCCGGAGTCCAACCAGCTCGCGGCGGCGGTGCTCAGCCGTACCGAGCGCCTGAAGGTGATGCTCGCGCACCGGCCGGGCGTGACGTTCCCGACGAACACCGCCCGCGCGTTCGCGACGCTGGACCAGCTCTCCGAGGGCCGCCTCGGCATCCACTTCCTCGCCGGCGGGAACGACGCTGAGCAACGTCGTGAGGGCGACTACCTGGGCAAGGACGAACGCTACGAGCGGGCCGGCGAGTACATCCGCATCCTGCGTCGCGCGTGGGCCAGCTCGGAGCCCTTCAGCCACGAAGGGAAGTACTACCAGTTCGAGAACTACTCCTCCTCGGTACTCCCGGTCGATCGCGGGCTCACTGTGTCGGTCGGTGGTTCGTCGGACGCCGCGTACCAGTTGGGTGGAGCCGAAGGCGACGTGTTCGGCCTGTGGGGCGAGCCGCTCGCCGAAACCGCCGAGCAGATCGCGTCCGTCAACGGCTACGCCGATACCGCGGGCCGCCCGCGGCCGCGGATCTGGGTGTCGTTCCGGCCGATCATCGCCGCCACCGACGAACTCGCCTGGGAACGTGCCGAGCGGATCCTCGGCGGTATCAAGGACAACTTCACCGCGCGGACGCCGGTGGCCGCGGGACCGCAGAACGTCGGCTCCCAGCGACTTCTCGCCGTCGCCGAGAAAGGCGAACGGCACGACCGTGCATTGTGGACACCTACCGCGTCGGCCACCGGCGGCGCCGGGAGCTCCACGGCACTGGTCGGCAGCTACGAAACCGTCGCGGCGGCGCTGCTCGACTACGTCGACATCGGCTGCGAACTGCTGTCCGTCCGCGGCTACGACCCGCTCAACGACGCCATCGACCTCGGCCGGTACGTCCTGCCGCTGGTCCGCCAAGAACTCGCCCACCGCACCCAAGCCGCCTGAGGGGCCTCCGATGTCCAGAGCTCGCGTCCGTGTCCTGCTCGCCGTCGCCGCGTTGATCGCGACCGCGTCGGCGTGTAGCGCCCAGTCCGACGCGAGCCCGACCACCGGCGATCTCTCGTCCGTCACGCTGCGGGTGGGCGCGACCGGCTGGGCGACCGCGCAGGCCGCTTTGCAGGTCGCCGGTCTGGACAAGACGCCGTACCAGGTCCAGTGGCCGGTGTTCTCCGGCGGTGACAAGCAACTGCAGGCCCTGCAGGGCGGCGCGCTCGACCTCACCGAGAGCAGTGAGATCCCGCCGATCTTCGCCGCCGCGGCCGGCAACGCGAAGTTCAAGGTCGTCGCCGTGCAGCAGGCCAACACCCTGCTGCAGGAGGTCGTCGTCGGCCCCGGTTCGGCGCTCACCTCCGTCGCGCAGCTCAAGGGCAAGAAGGTCGGGTACGTCCAGAACACCACCGCGCAGTACTTCCTCGACAAGCTCCTGATCCAGTCCGGTCTCAAGTGGACGGACATCACCGCGGCGCCGCTGAGCCCGAGCGACGGGGTCACCGCACTGCACAGCGGCGCGATCGACGCTCTGGCCAGCTACGGGAACTCGATCATCGCGGTGCGCCAGAACGGCGGCCGGACCATCGGCGACGGTAAGGACATCCTGTCCGGGAACTTCCCGTGGGAGGCGTCGACCGCGACCATCGCCGACCCGGCGAAACGGGCCGCGACGGTCGATCTGCTGGCTCGGATCAACCAGTCGTACGCCTTCATCCGCAACGGCCACGAGCAGCAGTTCGCCCAGAAAACGGCCACCGCCACCCACGAATCGGTGGACCAGGCGCTGAGCCAGCTTCAGTCAGGCGAGGCGCAACGCCCCACCACGCTGGTGGCGACCAGCCCGTCGGCGATCTCCTCGCAGCAGGCCGTCGCGGACGTGTTCACCGAGCTCAAGGTCCTGCCCGGCAAGCTCGATGTCGCCACGTTCTGGACCGACGCCCTCAACACCGACCTAGCCACCGCGCTGGCGAAGCAGGAGCGCTCATGACACCCGACGACGTGTTCTTCTCAGCGGAGGAGAAATGACCCAGCTCACCGCGCTGCGCCCGCCGCGGCTGGCGTCCTTGGCCGACGTCACGGCGACCCTGGCCAGGACAGCGCCGCACTACGACCGCACCGGGGACTTCCCGGCCGCCGCGATCGCGGCCGTGCACGAGGCCAGCTTGCTCACCGCGTCGATCGGCACCGGGTTCGGGGGCGCGGGAATCGGCATCGCCGACCAGTCCCGCGTGCTCGCGGCACTCGGCGAGGGTGACCCGTCGGTGGCGCTGATCAGCGCGATGACCCTGCTCACTCACGCCAGGCAGGCGCGGAACCCGTCCTGGCCGGCCGAGCTGTACGCCGCTGTGCTCGCGGAGTCCGCGGAGCACCCGACTCTGCTCAACGCGGTCCGAGTGGAACCGGAACTCGGATCGCCCGCCCGAGGCGGACTGCCCGCGACACGGGCTCGCCGCACGTCGACCGGTTGGTCGATCACCGGCCACAAACGGTTCGCCACCGGCGCGGAGGGGCTGAGCTACTTCCTCGTGTGGGCCGCCACCGACGAGCCCGTACCCCGCGTGGGCACCTTCGCCGTGCCAGGTGGGAGCCCGGGCATCGAGGTCCGACGGGCGTGGAACCAGCTGGGCATGCGGGCCAGCGGCAGCCACGACGTGCTCTTCACCGACGTCGAAATCCCCGACACCCACCTCATCGAGGCGACGGAAAAGGGCGCGAAGGCCGAGCAGGACAACCTGGCCATCGGGGCAATCGCGCTGCCGCTGGCGTCGCTGTATCTCGGAGTCGGCCGAGCCGCGCAGAAGTACTTCCACCGCTTCGCCCACGAGCGCGTCCCGGCGAACCTCGGCCGGCCTGTGTCCACCACCGACCGGTTCCAGCAGGCCGCCGGGGAGATCGAGGTGCTCCTTTCCGGCTCCGAGGAGCTGCTGTTCGGCCTGGCCGAACGGTTCGACCGCGGCGAGCCCGTCGGTGCGACGCGGGCGCTCGGCGCTCGAACGCTGTCCGACCGCCACGTGCTCGACGCGGTCCGGATCGCGCTGCGCCTGCTCGGCAATCCCGGGCTGAGCCAGGACAACCCCCTCGAACGCCACTTCCGCGACATCCAGTCCGCCGGGGTCCACGCGCCGCAGGAGGACACCGCGCTGCTGACGATCGGCCGTGCCGTCCTCGGAACCCGCCGATGACCGACGAGCTCGTCGCGCGGCTCGGCCGGGTGCTCGCGGCCGACCAAGTGCGTACGGACCCCGACTTCCTGCGCGGCCATCGGCACGACCGGTCCGGCTGGGAGCCCGACGGCCTCCCGTCGGTAGTGGTGTTCCCCGCGACCACCGCCGAGGTCCAAGCCGTCCTGCGGATCGCGGACGGGCTGAGGGCCCCGGTGGTCGTCCGCGGGGCAGGCACCGGACTCGCCGGAGCGGCGACCGCGACCAGCGGGGAACTCGTGCTGTCCACCACGCGCCTGGACGCCATCACGGACATCTCACCGATCGACCAGACGGCGGTCGTGCAGCCCGGTGTGCTCACCGCGGACCTCGACCGTGCGGCGGCCGCCCACGGGCTTCGCTACGCACCTGACCCGGGCAGCGTCGAGATCTCGACTATCGGCGGGAACATCGCGACCAACGCCGGCGGTCTGCGGTGCGCCAAGTACGGCGTCACCCGGGACTCCGTGTTCGGGCTGGAAGTCGTCCTCGCCGACGGATCGCTGATCACCACGGGACAGCGAACTGTCAAGGGCGTCACCGGGTACGACCTGACCGGGCTGTTCGTCGGCTCGGAAGGCACGCTCGGCGTGGTCACGAGCGCGACCGTGCGGCTGCGCCCGATCCCGGTCGCCACCGCCACCGTCGCCGCCTTCTTCGACTCTGTCGAACTCGCCGCCGAGGCGAGCATCGCGATCACTCGCGCCCGGATCCAGCCCGCGGTGGCCGAACTGCTCGACGCCACCGTGCTCGCCGCCGTCGACGCCGCACAGGGCACCGACCTGCGGGTCCGCGGCGCCGCGCTCCTGTTGACGCAGACCGACGGCACCGGCGCGATGGCCGAGGCCGAAGCGGTCCGTGCGGCCATCGCGGACCTCGCGAGCACGGTGTCGATCACCGACGACCCGGTTGTCGCCGATGAACTGGTGGCGGTGCGGCGGCTCGCCCTGCCGTCGCTGGAGAAGCAGGGCCGGGTGCTCATCGAGGACATCGCCGTACCCCGGTCACGGCTCGCCGAAGCGGTCGCCGCCGTCACCAAGATCGCCGACCGCCACCAAGTCACCGTCGCCACCCTCGCGCACGCCGGAGACGGCAACCTGCACCCGATCTTCGTGTTCGACCGCGCCGAGCGCGCCGTGCCCGCACCCGTGTGGGCCGCCGCCGGTGAGGTGTTCGCCCTGGCCTTGCGCTTGGGCGGCACTCTCACCGGCGAGCACGGTGTCGGCGTCCTCAAGCGGCAGTGGGTCGCCGAGGAACTCGGCGAGGACAACCTGGCGCTACAGCACGGCCTCAAGCGCCTGTTCGACCCGCACGGAACACTCAACCCGGGCAAGGCGCTGTGAAAAATTCCCCACCTAGCCGAGCCGCACGGTGCCCGGGCCGACGACGAGGCGAAGGCAATCGTTCGGTAAAAACTTAGCCTTACCTATCTGAGGCTGCACATCGACACGGCCGAGACCTCGACCACCGCCTACGACACCTGACGATCAACCCGTCCACCGGGCTGATCACCGGAAGCCCGGACGAAGAAGGCGTTGGTATTGCCTGGGTGGCGGTGCTCAGGTACAGCAGGCCCTTGACGTTGGGGTTGTCGGCGGGATTGAGAGTGAACGTGGTGCCATTGGCGATCAAGCTGTGCTTGACCGTACCGAAAGCGCCGTTCAGGACCGGGTTGGTCGCGTCGGAGATGCCGAGCAGTTCGGTCGCCGACGGGTGTACCGGGATGATCCGGAACCCGTGTGCCTGCAATACCGCGGGCACCCCGTGGGCGGCCTTGTCCGGGTCGCGGCTCAGTCCCACGACGGCAATGGTCTTGGCCCCGGCGAGTATCTCTTCGGCGGTCCTGCTCATTCCGTGTCCAACACCTGCGTCAGCGGCGGATACCTGGTGCGCGGGGTGGACGAGCCGCTCGAGCATGTCGCGGCAGGCCGGGGCATCTGGTTCCTGGCCCGTTCGGCGACCGTGTTCTACTCACATCCGGACGTCAGCTATGTGCCCGTCACGGATCTGGCGCCCGCCCAGGTATGCCTCGCGGTGGCGGCATCGCGCACGTCGCCGGTGGTCGACGACTTCCTCTCCGCGGCTCAGGAGACGGCCGAGATCACGGCAGAATGCGGAAACTATAAGATGTGCGCCTCTTGAAGCCGTCAAAGACATTGTCGATCAATTCCGCCATACAATTCCGCTTTTCGATCCGGCTGCACAAATACAACGTCGCCGCACAGACGTTCGTCCGGCAGACCATCCCCTCGGACACAGACTTGACACAAGAGACAGCGGCTACCCTAGCCTCGATCTTTCATGGGGTTGTGGGGTTGGCTGGAAGTTCGCGCTGTGGCTCCGTTGTGGGCGGAAACCGTGGTGTGGGCGTGGTTGTGGGCCGGCTGTCGCGTCGGCGGGCGGGTTCCGAGGGTCCTTGGTCGTGGGGGCAGAAGGTGCGGGTCAGTCTGGCCAGGGCGCTGTGCGCAGCCGGGTGAAGGCGTTCGCGAGGTGTTCGGCCCAGGGCCAGTCGCGGTCGAGGTGCAGGGTGTGTTTGCGTATACCTCAGCCCGATCGATCTGGACCGACTCGGGCAAGTGCTCGCACCCACTCCGCGCCGCCTGACACGCAGGGTGCGCGACGTTGATCGCATCGACCAGAGCAACCCGATCCACTCCCGCCTCGATCGCAGCCTGAAGCCGCCTCACTTCGACTCGGCATCCTTCAACCGCTTCTGCGCCGCCGAGCGACGATCGTCCGAGCGACCGGGCAAAGCCACTCGCGAAGCCTCGGCATCACGACGCCCTCACGCAGATTGACCGTCTTCGAGTGCCCACCCAACAGCGCAGATCGTGACTCCAGTGTCCGCGCGATACACCGGTAATAGACCCCCATCCCCTTTCCGGAAACCTGCCCTTCAGCGAACTACCGCGCGAGCCACAGATTCGCTGTCGGACGCGACCACCGGCCAACGCCGCGATCTCCTTCTAAAGTCGTGCGTTGCCTGACAGGACGCCGTCCATGGCTTGAAAGGTTCCGGTAAGGAACCACCGGTCACGATCTCGCCAGGTGACAAACCCCCAGACACGAAGGACATCATGACGAAACGGATAAGTCCGCTGCGCATGCTCGCTCTGGCAACGGGCGCGGTGGCGATGACGCTGATGGTCGCCGCGTGCGGGTCGGGCTCCACCACGGCCGCCGGCGGAACGCCGGCGGCCATACCCTCCAGCCACGACATGTCCGCCCCGCCGGCCCCGGCGGCGCAACCGCTCCGGCCCGGCGAGCGGTTCCTCAACCTGAGCGTGCCGCAGCCCTACACGCCGTCCGCGCCCAGCGGTGGCACCGACGAGTATCGCTGCCTGATCGTCGATCCACACCTGACCAAGACAGCGTTCCTGACCGGAACCCAGTTCCAGCCCCAGAACGCGCCCATCGTGCACCACGCCATCGTCTTCGCGATCCCGCCCGAGCAGGCGGCAGCGGCCCGCGCGAAAGATGCCGCGTCGCCGGGTCAAGGCTGGACCTGCTTCGGCAACGACGGCTTGGGCGGCAACCAGCGGTCGGCGTGGGTCGACACCTGGACCCCGGGTAACTCCGAGACAATCCTCAGCCAGGACGTCGGATTCCCCTTGCAGCAGGGCAGCCTGCTGATCCTTCAGGTGCACTACAACCTGCTCGCCACCGACGGCCACTCTGCCGGGTCGGACCAGTCCAGTGTCCGGTTGCGCCTGACCGACGGCACACCGGCCACCAAGCCGCTGGACACCTTGCCGTTGCAGGGACCGATCGAACTGCCCTGCGCCAGTGGCGAGACCGGTCCGCTGTGCGACCGCGCCACCGCGGTGGCCGACGTCGCTCATCGCTTCGGCCCCGAAGTCGGCGCCACAGAAGCGAAGCTGGTGAACGAATGTGGAAATGGCACACCGGTGCCCGGAAACACCCAGCACTGCGACGTACCGGTACCGGCACCCATGACGGTGTATGCGGCGATGGGACACATGCACCTGCTCGGACGCTCGATCAAGGTGGAACTCAACCCCGGCACCGCCAAGGCCACCACCCTGCTCGATGTCCCGGCATTCAACTTCGACGATCAGAAGGTCCGGCCGCTGCCCGCCCCCATCGACGTCAATCCCGGAGACATGCTACGGGTCACCTGCACCCACGACGCCACCCTGCGCGGACAACTCCCGGAACTGAAGAAGCTCCCGCCGCGCTACGTGGTCTGGGGAGACGGCACCAGTGACGAAATGTGCCTCGGCCTGTTGACCGTGTCAGCCAGGAAGTAACGCGGGCGATTGCGAGGGCTTCGGGTCGTGTGGAGGCTCGGCGAATGAGCTCGCCGAGCCTCCATCCGGTCCTTTTTCTTTTCGTACCAGGGAAAGGGTGTTCTTCGTGATGTCTTCCACCGCCTTCGGCCGTAGAGTCGCCCAGTTGTGGTCGCCTGCGTTGGCACTGCTGCCGCTACGCGCTTTTCTCGGTATCACCTTTGTGTACGCCGGGCTCTCCAAGATCCTCGATCCGCACTATCTGGACGACGCCTCGCCGCTCGGCGTCCACGCCCAGATGCTGCACGCCGCCTCGACCTCCCCGATCGGCGCTCTGGTGTCGACAAGTGCCGACTATTCGACCGTCACGGGGCTGGCTATCGCCTTCGGTGAGGTGGCGGTCGGGCTGGGCGCGCTGCTGGGACTGTTCACCCGGGTAGCGGCCCTCGGCGGCATCATGCTCGCGCTCAGCTTCTTCCTGACGGTGAGCTGGACGACCAGGCCGTACTACTACGGGGCTGACCTCGGTTTCGCCTTCGCCTGGACCCCGCTGTTGATCGCGGGCGATGGCGGGGTGTTCTCGGTGACGACCCGGCTGCGTGCGGCAGTGCGCCGTCGGCTGGATCTCACGCTCGATGAAGGCGCGACCGGACAGGACGAAGTCGAGCGACGCACCCTGCTTCGGGCGGGCCTCATCTCGGCGGCGGTCGCCGCGGTCGGTGTCGCCGCGGGCAGCGCTCTGGCGCTCGCGCGGCGCCCGAGGAACGCCAGCCACCCGCCGGCTGCCACGCCGGGCGCCGCGACCGTGATCGCTGCCGCCGCCGACGTCGCCGTCGGATCATCAAAAAGCTTCACCGCGCCGAACGGCACCCCCGCCTATCTGCTGCACCCGGCGGCAGACACCTTCATGGCGTTCAACGCCGCCTGCACCCACCAGGGCTGCCCGGTCTCCTACACCGGGCCTGGTTTTCGGTGCCCCTGTCATGGCTCGACCTTTGACCAGAACGGCCAGGTGACCGGAGGGCCGGCGAACGCACCGCTGAAGAAGGTCCCGGTGAAGGTCGTCAACGGACAGGTCACCATCACCTGATTTGCCGGTTCCACCTCGAATACATGCGCTGACCACTTGCGTAAGCGGGGCGAAAGCGGGGTTTTCCTACGCTTCGCGCTGACCTGATGGACAAGGCCTAGGAGAACGCCGTGGAGTTGCTGAATAGATGGGTGGCCAGGCACCGGGTGCTGGTCGGGCTGATGTGGTTGGCGATCACGATCGTGGGGGTGGTGCTGGCGCCATCCGTTTCGGGACGGTTGGTGAGCGGCACCAGCCTCAGCAGTCCGGCATACACGGCCAACCAGCAGATCGCGGCACAATACGGTGGTGCCGCGTCGAATCCGGCCGTGGTGGTGATCGATCTTCCCGCTGGAACGACCGTCGACTCGCCGGGAGTGCATGCTCAACTGCAGGGCCTCGACGCGGGCATCGCGAAGGCCGTGCCCCAGCTGCGGGAGATCTCCTACGCCGCGACAGCCAATCCCGCCCTGATCGGGAAGGGCGGTACGAGCACGATCCTGCTGGCGTATCCGCCGAAAGCAGGCGCTGAGGTCCCGCCAGAGGTACTGGACCAGCTCAACAGTGCCGCCACTACCGCTGTTCCCGGCGCGACGGTGCACAGCACCAGCCTGCAAGCTCTCGCGTCCGGCGGCGCCGCCCAGCACAATTCGAGCGTGCTGGCCGAACTACTGATCGGCGCTCTCGGCGCGTTGCTCGTGCTGGCGTGGGTGTTCGCGTCATTCCTGGCGCTGCTGCCACTGATCATGGCGCTGGTCTCGGTGCTGACCATGCAGTTGTTCATTTACGCGCTGACGTACATCATCCCGTCGAGCCAGCCGTTCAATCCCGCCGTCCAGTACATCGTCGCGTTGCTGGGTCTGGGCCTGTCGATCGACTACGCGCTGCTGATCGTGAATCGCTGGCGTGAGGAACGTGCCGCGGGCAAGTCCAACACCGAGGCGGTGGCGGCCGCGATGAGCCGGGCCGGACACGCGGTCATGTTCAGCGGCATCACCGCGTCACTCGGGCTGTTCGCCTTGATCGCGATTCCGGTGTCGCTCGTGCGCGGTATCGGTATCGCCGGCCTGTTCATTCCGTCCACGGCCATGCTGGTGGCGTTGACGCTGCTGCCGATGGTGCTGTCCGCGGTCGGGCCGGCGCTGGACCGGCCCCGGCGCAAATCCAGTGGGAACGCGAGCCGGTTCTGGACCTGGTGGTCACACCGAGTGATCCGGCACCGGGTCGCCGCCACCCTGCTCGGCCTGGGGATTCTGGGCGGTCTGGCCGGGGTCGCGACGACGATCAACGTGGCGCAGCCGACGGCCTCGGCGGTCGCGAACACCAGCACCTACGCCGACGGGTTGCACGCGCTGGAGGCCGACGGATTCCCGAGCGGCACGCTGACGACCATCCCGGTCGTGGTGCCCTCGGCGGCGAACGCGAACTCAGTGGCCACCTCGCTGGCGGGCTTGTCCAGCGTGCACGGCGCCATCACCGCGGCCGGCCCGGCGTGGCAGCAGGGCGGCGGCGCGCTGGTGATGGTCCTGCCGACCACCGAAACGGCCACCGCACAGGGCGGATCGGCGCTGAACGACGTCCGCCACACCGTGACCGCCGGTGCACAGGTCGGCGGAGACGGCGCGCAGCAGGTTGACGAAGTGAACGCCACCTACGGCGCTTTCCCGCTGATGTTCGGGCTGGTGGCGATCGTGACGTTCCTGTTGCTGGCCCGCGGATTGAAGTCGATCCTGTTGCCCGCCAAGGCAGTACTGCTCAACGCGGTGTCGGTGGCGGCGACGTTCGGCGTCGTGGTCATCATGTGGCAGCACGGTGTCGGCACCAACCTGTTGTGGGGCGTGTCGGCGACCGGCTCGGTCGACACGTTCGTGCCGATGCTGATGTTCGGGTTCCTGTTCGGCATCTCGATGGACTACGAGGTGTTCATCCTGGCCCGGATGCGTGAGGGCTACGACCGCACCGGCTCGACCAGGGAAGGGATCATCGAGGGGGTGTCGCGGACCGGCAGGCTGGTGACCAGCGCCGCGCTGATCCTGTTCTTCGCGCTCGCCTCGCTGACCAGCGCCAGTGACCCGACGGTCCGTCAGCTCGCGTCCGGGATGGCCGCCGGGGTCCTGCTCGACGCGGTCGTGGTGCGGATGTTGCTGCTACCGGCGATGGTGTCACTGTTCGGCAAGGCGAACTGGTGGATGCCGGAGTGGGCTGCACGGTTGCTCCGGTTGCCCACCGACGCGCCGAAGCCGGCCGAACCCGAGAGGATTGCCGTGACAGCCGGAAAGGATTGAGTCCATGCGGGTACTGGTGGTCGAGGACGAGCAGGCGATGGTCGAGGCCCTGACCTGGGGCCTGGAAGCCGAGGGTTACGTGGTGGATGTCGCCACCAACGGCGAGGACGGTCTCTGGAAGGCCGTGGAGACTTCCCCTGCCGTGATCATTCTCGACGTCATGCTGCCCGTCCTCGACGGATACCAGGTCTGCCGCCGGCTGCGGGCACAGGGCGTATGGACGCCGGTGCTTATGCTCACCGCGATGGACGACGACCTGGACATGGCCGAAGGCCTGGACACCGGAGCCGACGACTACCTGGCCAAGCCCTTCGCCTACCCGGTGCTGCTCGCCCGGCTCCGCGCCCTGACCCGGCGCGGGCTGGGGGTGCGGCCGGCGGTGCTCACCGCCGCCGGCCTCACCCTCGACCCGGCCGCGCGCACGGCGTCCCGGGATGGCGTCCCCCTCGACCTGACCAGCCGCGAGGTATCCGTCCTCCAGCACCTCATGCTCCACAAGGGACAAGTCGTGTCCAAGACGGAACTGCTCGAGCACTGCTGGGATCCCGCCTACGAAGGCGGCCCAGCGGTGGTGGAGGTGCTGATCCACCGGTTACGCCGCAAGATCGACCCGCCGGAGGGCCGCCCGGCCATCCAGACGATGCGAGGAGAGGGCTATCGCCTCGGGGACGGCCATGAAATTTAGCCGGCGGACGCTGCGGACCCGCGTCACCCTCACCGCCAGCGTCGCGACCGCCGTCGCCATCACCGGGGGCATCGCACTGCTCTACCTCCAGCAGATCCACACGGTGCGGCAGACGATGGACAGCCAGCTCCGCACCTACGTCACCCAGATCGCGCTCGCCTCGCCGACGGGCGACTGGCCCAGCTCGCTACCGGATTCGACGGTGGCGCCGTCCGCCCAAGCTCAGGTCATCGGCGCCGACGGCACGGTGTTGTCCGCCACCCGCGGACTTACCGGTGTCCCCGCCACCTTCGCGCTCCCACCGGGTTCGGACACGCCGATCCGGCTGAAGGGCGCCGATGGAGTCATCCCCGATGACGTCCAGGTGATCGGGCTGCACGAAACGGTCAACGGGCACCCGGTCACGATCATCGCGGGCGTCCCGACCGGCATTCTCACCAACCTCCGCGCGCAGTTCACCAACGAGCTGCTGTTCGGGTTCCCGATCGTCCTCGTCATCGCGGCCGCCGCCGTGTGGATCCTCGTCGGCCGCACGCTGAAACCGGTGGAGCGGATCCGCCACGCCGTCACCGACATCACCTCCGCGGACCTGTCCCGCCGGGTGCCCGAGCCGGGTACCCCGGACGAGATCGGGCACCTCGCCGAAACCATGAACCGGATGCTCGACCGGCTGGAGGACTCGGCCCGCAGTCAGCGCCGGTTCGTCGCGGACGCCTCCCATGAACTGCGCAGCCCGCTCGCCGCGATCCGCACCACCCTCGAGGTGGCGCTGGCGCATTCCGACCGGGCGGAATGGCCGGTCGTCGCCGGACGGGCTGTCGACCAGACGATCCGGCTGGAACGACTCACCCAGGATCTGTTGCTACTGGCCAAAACCGACGCCGGCGCGATGCTCGGCCGCCGACAGGTGGTGAATGCCGGCGATCTGGTCCGAGAGGTGGTCGCCAGCACGGTGACGGGTGCCGTCACCGTCGGCCTCGACCTCGCCGCGAACCTGCGCGTGCTGGGCAATCAGGCCGATCTCACCCGTTCGTTCCGCAACGTGCTCGACAACGCCGTCCGCTACGCCGAGACCACAGTCGATGTCACGGTCGAATCCGACACCGAAGGGGTCCGCATCGACGTCGTCGACGATGGACCCGGTGTCGCCGCCGAGGATCGCGACCGGGTCTTCGATCGGTTCGTCCGGCTCGATGCCAGCCGTGATCGGGCCAGCGGCAACAGCGGTCTCGGCCTGGCGATCGCGCGCGAGATCGTCTCCGCCCACCATGGCCGGATCTGGTTCGCCGACGTCGACGCCGACCGACCCGGTGCGCACCTGGTCATCCGGCTGCCACGCGCCGAGGCGGAGACTCGCGTTGACAGCGAAGGGAGGCCGTGATGAACTCTGCTATAGCAAACAGCGTGTTCGGCATGTTTTGTAGCTTCACGGCGAAGGAGGGAAACCGCGTGCAGTCGGCTTCGGAATATCCGCTCACGACCGGCCCGTCGCTGGCGGACCAGGCGTACACGGCCCTCCGGAAGAGCATCACCGACGGCGTGTTCGTGCCGGGACAGCGCCTGACCGAGCGTGCGCTGGCCACGCTGCTGGGAGTCAGCCCGACGCCCGTCCGCGAAGCCATCTCTCGCCTGGAACACGAGCGGCTGCTGCACCGCGACGGGCGCGCGCTGACCGTGGCGGCGCCGACCGTGGAGCAACTCCGCGAGCTGGTGTACGTCGAGGCGGCGCTACGCGGGGTCGCCGCGCGCATCGCGGCCGTGCGGGCATCCGACCGCGAGCTGGCCGAGATCGCGGCTCTCCACACCCAGGCCCAGAGCGTACAAAACGAGGGCAGGACCGTGGAGTACATCGCGACGGACACCCTCACCCTGACCCGGCAATTCCACGCGAAGATCGATGAAACCGCCGGCAATCCCATGCTCATCGACATGATCGCCACGGCGAAGGCGTTCGACTGGAGCATTCGACTGCGGGCCGCGACCACGCTCGGCAGCCGATATCCCGCGCAAGCGGGCCATCGCGATCACCAGGAAATCCTCGAGGCGCTCCAGGAACGCGACGCCGATCGGGCTGAGCGGCTCGCGCGCGCCGACGCTATCCGTGGCGGCGAGCGGTTCCTCGCCTTCGCCGAACAAGAAACGTCAACCACGACCTGAGGACCAACCGGTCCCCGACTGGCAATTTTTCCGACCACCAATGCTATAGCAAACACTAAATATCGAAAGGTATCGATCATGAGGTTGCAACGAAGCAAACCTGCCGGAATCGCCCTCGCGGTCGTCGTGGCCGCGACGCTGAGCGCCTGCTCGTCCGTGGGTAGTGGCCCTGCGGCAAACACGTCTTCGGCCGCCGCCGCACCGGTCCCGATCGCCAGCCTCGTGGACCAGGCGAAATCGGAAAAGGGGCTGGTGATGTACACGAACGCGCCGGTCCCGTATCTGCAACCGGTCATCGACGCGTTCACCAAGCAGTACCCGGGAATCTCCGTGCAGCCGACGAATCTGAGCGACAACGTCGTGTTCTCCAAGTACGAGGCCGAAGCCGCACAGGGCGCCCGCACGGCGGATCTGGTGATAGCCAGCGCCCCGGCATCGTGGATGCAGGCGGAACAGAACGGCGTGACGGCCGGCGTCACCCCGCTCGGTCTGGAGAATTTCCCCGCCGCCACCAACCAGGGGCACGGGGTGTACGTGATGTCGCCGGAGCCGATCCTCGAGGCCTACAACACCAAACTGCTCACGCAGGCGCAGGTGCCCACCAGCTACGCGCAGCTCGCGGCGTACGCCAAGGCCGACCCGGCCAAATACCCACTGGTGTCCTACCCGATCGACAACCCGCTGGACTACGCGGCGGTGTACGGGTTGATCCACGTCCTCGGCGCCGACAAGACGTGGAGCTACATCGACGCGATGGCGCCGAACACCAAGACCTACAACGAGGGCCTCGACGGCTTGCAGCAGGTGCTCCAGGGCGGCGCTTCGGTCGGCTACATCGCCTCCGGCCTGAGCCAGGGCGTGATGCCGAAGTACAAGGGCCTCGCCGCCTACCTGTTCATGAAGGACGCTACGCCGCTGGTGCCCAGGGGCATCGCGGTGACGGCGAAGGCGTCCAGCCCCGCCTCGGCCCAGCTGTTCCTGGACTTCCTGTACAGCAAGCCGGGACAGGACGCGCTGTGCGCGGGAGGTTTCGAAGCGTCGATGAACAACTACCAGCCGGCCGCCGGTTGCACGGCGTCGCTTACGCAGCTGACGACTCAGGTCGCGGCGTCAACCGTCTACACCGTGCCGATCAACCAGGACGTACTCGATCAGCAGGCCTCGATCACCAAGCGCTGGAACCAGGCGTTCCACCGCTGAGTCACGTACCCAGTCCAGAGTCGGGAGCAAGTGGATGATCTCGGAAACCCTGTCCACGCCGGCATCGCGCACACGACGGCGATGGTGGCCCGCGAGTGCGGGCCAGGCCGCCGTGTGGATCATCGTCGTCGTGCTGGTCGTCGGACCGCTCGTTCCGCTGATCTACTCGTCGTTGCGGAGCAAGCCCTACTACCTGCCGGGCGGGGTTTTCACCCTCGACGGTTACCGAGTTCTGTTCGCCCAGCCCGCTTTCTGGCGCGCGGTGGGGAACACCCTGCAGTTCGCAGTGGGCACCACCGTACTGGCCGTGATCGCCGGCGCGACTCTGGCTGTCCTATGTGGACGAACGAATATGCCGGGCCGGGGCCTCTACGCGAAGCTGATCATGGCACCGATCGTGATTCCGCCGCTCGGCCTGATCGTCGGCTGGGTGGCGATCTACGGCCAGTCCGGGTACCTGACCAGCCTGCTCGGCCGGAACCTGCACCTGCCGGTGTGGGACCTGTCCTCCATCCCCGGCATGGTCGTGCTCGGCGCGGCGGTGACCGTCCCGATCGCCTTCCTGACCTGCCGGGCCGCGCTCGAGGGCACCGACTCCTCGCTCGAGGACGCCGCCCGCGCCGCGGGAGCGAGTCCTGCGCGGGTCATCACGCGGATCACGCTGCCGTTGCTGCGGCCCGCGATCCTGAACTGCGCGGTGCTGATTTTCGCGTTGTCGCTCGAAGTGCTCGGCATTCCGCTGTTCCTGGGACCGCCGGCCCACATCGACTTCTACGCGAGCTACCTGTACGGCTCTTGGGCCAACAGCATCACCCCCGACCCGCCTTTCGTCAGCGCTGGTGCCGTACTCCTGCTGCTGGTCGTCTCGGCACTGCTGGTGGTGAGGGGTCGCCTGCTGGGGGCCGAACAGAGGTTCATCTCCGCCGGCTCCCGTGGCGGCGGCTCCTACCGGCCGCTGGACCTCCGGCGCTGTCGTCGTCCACTGTCCATTGTAGTCGGAGTGTTCATCGCGATCACCAGTGGAATCCCGCTTCTCGGCCTGCTGTTGATGTCCAGCGTGACGACTCTGACCACACTTCAGCCACCGTGGCAGTTGTTCACCACCGCCAACTGGACCCAGATAGCCACCGACCCCACTTTCCGGCGCGCCATCACCAACAGCCTGCTGATCGCGCTGATCGGCGGCGCCGCGACAGTGCTGCTCGTGGCCGTCGCCACCCTGGTCGCTCACCGGTCCCGGTTCCGACTGCGGGCGACGATCGCCCCGTTGCTCGTCTACCCCCGGGCGATCCCCGGCATCATCCTGGGCATCGGCTTCTTCTGGGCGTATCTGATGCTGAGCCCGGGTTCCTTGGTGCGCAACAACATCTGGGGTGAACTGATCGCGCTGTCGGTTCGCAACATCACCCTCGCCTACGTCGTGATCTACCCCAGCCTGGCCCGGCTCAACACCGACTTCGACCGAGCCGCCCGCGCCACCGGGGCGGGCTGGTGGACCATCGCGCGCGGCATCCTGCTGCCGATCCTGCGGCCGGCGATGATCGCCGCCTTCGTGCTGATGTTCGTCACCCTGCTCAATGACTACGACCCGGTGGTGTTCCTGCAGAAGCCCGGCACCGAAGTCATCGGGGTGACCATGCTCCAGGAATGGCAGCGAGGTGTGGTCGGTCCTGTCGCGGCACTGGCTGTCGTCCAGGTCGCCATCGTCGCCGCTGTGCTCGCCGTCGGCGGGCGAGCGCTAAGGAGATCCCGTCATGCCTGAAATCCAGGTCGCAAATCTTGTCAAGTCGTTTGGTACCACCATGGTTCTCGACGATATCACCTTTACCGTGCGAGACAAGGAGTTCGTGACCTTGCTCGGCCCGTCCGGCTGCGGAAAGACCACGACCTTGATGTCCATCGCCGGGTTCCAGTCGCCCGACTCCGGGGTGATCCGCTGCGGCGATGACACCTTCGTCGACACCCTCGCCCACGTCGACCGGCCCGCCGAGCAACGCAATCTCGGCATCGTTTTCCAGTCGTACGCGATCTGGCCGCATCTCACCGTGGCGGGCAATGTCGCATTCCCGCTCAAAGTCCGCAGGCAGCCCAAACGCACCATTGCCGCCCGGGTGGCCGAGGTGCTGGATCTGGTCGAGCTGAGCGCGTACGCCGACCGCTATCCCTACCAGCTCTCCGGCGGACAGCAGCAACGCGTGGCGCTCGCCCGCGCCCTCGCGTACTCCCCCGGTGTGCTGCTACTGGACGAGCCGTTCTCCAACCTGGACGCGAAACTGCGCGAGCGGGCCCGTGCCTGGTTGAAGAACCTGCAGACCAGCCTCGGCCTGACCACCGTGTTCGTCACCCATGACCAGGACGAGGCGCTGTCGATGAGCGACCGCATTCTGGTGATGAACGACGGTCACATCCTGTGCGACGGGACCCCGGAGGCAGTCTACCGCGAGCCCGCCGACCGGTTCGCCGCCGAGTTCCTCGGCCAGTGCAACTTCCTCACCGGGGTCGTCGGCACCAGCCCGCTCGGCGAATGCCTTGTGCGTACTCCGGAATTCCCCAACGGCATCGCGATCCGTGGTCAACGGCCCGCGCCCGACGGCGAGAAAGCCACCGTCGCGGTGCGACCGGAGGACATCGCCCTGACGCACAAACCGTCCACTGGCGGCGGTCCGGACGCGACCGTCGTCGACACCTCTTATCTCGGCGACCACTACCAGTGCCGGATCGCGCTCGGTGGCATCGAGCTGATCGTCCACAGCAGAACCCGACCGGCCACGGACACCGCACTGTGGGTGGACATCCCGCCCGCCGTCGCCACCGTCGTGACCTGATTCCCCGAACCCCGAAGGACTTCACGTGACCGCTCCCCTAGCCCCGGCCGAAACGCAGGTCCGGGTGATCTTCCCGGCAGGCATGCTCGGCGCCGGCTTCCCGCCCGAGACGATCGACCGCGGTGTCGCGCTCGGCGCGGACGCCATCGCCGTCGACGGCGGCTCGACCGACTCGGGCCCTTACTACCTCGGGACCGGGACCGCCAAAACCGCCCGCGCCGCCGTCGAGCGCGACCTGCGTATCCTGCTCGTGGCAGCCAGGAAAGCCGATATTCCCCTGATCGTGACGTCGTGCGGAACGGCAGGCACCGACAGCGGGGTCGACTGGGTGGCCGACATCGTCCGCGCCATCGCCAAGCAGGAACGCCTCGCATTCCGGCTCGCAACGATCTACAGCGAACTGACCCAGGAAGCTATGCTCGCCGCTCTCGAAGCGGACCGGATCAAGCCACTGCCTCCGCTCGGCCCACTTCAACCGGACACTCTTCGGTCCTGCGCGCACATCGTCGGACTCATGGGCCACGAACCGATCGCCGACGCACTCGCCGCCGGTGCGCATGTCGTGCTCACCGGGCGGGCGACCGACACCTCGTCGGTCGCCGCCGTCGCCTTGAGGCGCGGTCTGCCGGCCGGCCCGGCCTGGCATGCCGCCAAGACCGTCGAATGCGGCGGGCAATGCAGCACCGATCCCCGCAGTGGCGGTGTCCTGGTCGAGATCGACCAGGATGGCTTCACGGTGGAGTCTCTCGATCCGCACGCCGCGTGCACCCCGACTTCCGTTGCCGCGCACATGATCTACGAGAACGTCGACCCGTTCCGGATGCGCGAGCCGTCCGGAACCCTCGACACGGGCGACGCCACGTATGTCGCGCTCGACGACCGTCGCGTCCGCGTCGAGTCCTCCCGGTTCCACCCCGCCGAGCAGCACACCATCAAACTGGAGGGCGCCGCGCTCGCCGGCTACGAAACCATGTCGTTCGTCGGCATCCGCGACCCAGCCATCCTGCGCGATCTGCCGACCTGGCTGGACACCCTCGACACGGTCCTCGTCGAACGAGTGCGTGCACTACTCGACCTGGAGGCGTCCGCCTACAGCATCCAAGTGCGTTGCTACGGCGACAATGCGGTCCTCGGCTCGCTGGAACCGGACGTCACGCCGCCTCGGGAAGTCGGCGTGATGCTGCTGGTTCGCGCCGGGGAGCAGGCCCTCGCCACCGCGATCGCGAAGATCGCCAACCCGCTGCTGCTGCATTTGCCGTTGCCAGGAATGGATCACCTGCCCAGCTTCGCCTTCCTGACGTCACCCGCCGAAACGGAGCGAGGAGCGGTCTACGAGTTCACTCTCAACCACGCCGTGGATACGACCAGCCCAACCGAATTGTTCCGCACCGAGTACAGCGAGGTCACCCTTGATTGAGCGCAACCACACCGTCGGCGACCAGGCCGCACTGATCCGCACGAAGAACGCCGGGCCGTTCTGGATGACCATCGACATCTTCTTCGCCACCGACGCCGCGTACCAGTACGTCGCCGAGTCCGGCGCGCTGACCGAAAACGCCGTCGCGCGCCTGTACCAGACAGACCCCGCCGCTGTCCTGCTCTACCGGCTACCCGCGATCCGGGTGATCAAGGCGTCGTTCCCCCGGCCGGTCGTGCAAGGCAGCTTCGCCGATCGGGACATGCACTCGGGCCAGCAGCACGTCCCTGTCGCCGGCCTCGTCGTCCCGGCACCGCGGGCTCAACCGGCATAAGCCCCCAAAGCTTCGGTCCGCGCTCCAACCTGCTCCGCGCTGACAGGTCGTTAGCTGCGCACAAACGCCGCAGAAGCTGTACCTCCGTGAACCCCTCGACCGAAACGATCGCCGGGGTCTCCTGCTGTTCAAGGTCTCGGTCGACGGACGTTCGAGGGCCCGTTGCCGCTGCGTAGGTGTCCGCGGCCGGGCGAGCTTCGAGGTCCTAGCCCAACATCTCTGCCCAGGCCCACGCGTTGGAGGTGTACTCCTCGCGCAGGCGCTCGTGCAGGTACCGGAGGTCGGGGGCGCTACTGGCTGAACGGGCTGGATGCCGTGCGGCGTCCCATCCGGACGACGCTAATTAGCCCGAATCGAACCATCCGAGCCGCATCGGCCCAGCTGATCTTGAGCGCCATCAGCATCTCGGAAAGCGATCGCGGAGTCAGTCACCTTCGCGACACCCTCCCACTGCTGCCCCAGGCTATTGAGCAACAAGGCGATCCCAGCCCGCTGATCGGGGGAACAGCCTTCCAGCAACGCCTGGTCGAGCGCCCGGGCGCGACGGTTCACCTCGAGGTGCGCTGCCTTGCCTGCCTCGGTAAGTGAGATCAGCTTGCGGCGAGCGTCGCGCGAAGACGGCGCGCGGGCGATGAGCCCGCGCCGCTCCATGCGGCGACAGACGTCGGCCATCGTCGAGGTGTCGAGAGCGACAGCAGAAGCCAGTGACGTCTGGTCGGCATCCGGATAGGTGAGGACCGCACAGAGCACCGCGAACTGGGGCCCCGTCAGCACGGCGTCGACATACCGCGACCAGGCGGCCAGGTACGCCTGGTAAAGACGTCGGACGCCGTAGCCGGGCGCGGCAACCAGGTCCGGAGGTACCGCCAACTGGGCAGGTCGCCTGGCCGAGTCCTTTGCCGCCCGAGCTCCCGCCATGTCGTTCACAGCCTGCAGCCGACCGGGGTCATCGATGAAGAATACGTTACCGGTCTTGGGTGCCCGGATCATACGTGCTCGAATGAATTTCTCAAGGCGATCGGGTTCATCCAGCAGGCCGGCGGCTGAGGGGTCGAGCTCCTTGTGTTCCCCGAGGTCTTCGTTCCCGGCTACCCGTACTGGATCGAGTGCTTCCCACGCTTGGAGCAGGTCGCGGCCAACGCGCAGTACACCCGCGCCTCGGTCGAGGTCCCCGGCCCGGAGATCGATCGAGTCCGGGCCGCTTGCGCCAGCGGCGGCGTTCAGGTCGCCCCGAACTTCGCGCACCGGGCGTCTGCGGCCGCATGACAACGTCGATCCCCACGGATTGGGACAGTCCGGTGAGCGAGCTGCAGCACGGCTGACCACGCCACAACAGATGCTCGGCACAGGGCGGCGCGGACTGCGCGGCGATTGAAGTGCGACTCGCACTCCCAGTTCCCCTGATTCAGGTCGATCTGTGGACGCTCGGTCATCGGTGGACACCCCGGCCGCCCTCTCTGTCAGAGCTGGCAGCGGGTGACAAGCCTGATGCGGGCCATCAGGCAAAAGTGACTTCCGGGAGTTCCGGGAGTTCCAACCCGGACGGGCCGAAGGTTGACAAGCGCTCGCCCATCGACCCTCCTGGCTCCGGCCTGCGGAGGTGAATCCGGCTCTTGACAAGAGATCGCACGGGAGTGAGGCTGTTCACATCCATCCAGTCAAACGTTTGACTGGAGTGCCGTCTTGCAAAAGTCAAACGATTGACCTCTTGAAAGGAGACCCATGCGAGGGCGACTCCGGCGGCCTGCAGTGTTGCGGGCCATCGCTGGTGCGGTGGCATGCCTGATCACGTCTGTGCTGGTTGGGCAGGTCCAGGCGGCCGAGGCCGCTCAGCTGGCAGGTGGCGACGGCACGATCCACATCGCGCCCAGCAGCCACGGCGACCAGTGCTCCATTTCGAGACCCTGCGGGATCGACGACGCACAGAAGAAGGTGCGCCAGCTTCGGGGAAAGACTCCGGGTGACATCGTTGTGCGGCTGGCCGGCGGCACCTACCGGCTCGACAAGCCTCTCGACTTCAGCGATCAGGACTCCGGTTCACCCGGCCATCAGGTCGTCTGGGAGCCGGAGCCCGGTGCGAAGCCCGTGCTCAGCGGCGGTCAGCAGATAACCGGCTGGGCGCGCGCGGACGCGGCCCACGGTGTCTGGGCGGCCAAGGTCCCGGCTTCCTTGCAGACCCGCCAGCTCTACGTCGACGGAAACCGGGCACCGATCGCCCAAGGCCCGGCGCCCGTCGCTCTCACCCGATCCAACGGGGGCTACGTCGCCGCCGATGCCGGCTACGCACAGTGGCGTAACCCGTCCGATGTCGAGTTTGTCTTCACCCGTGGCAACGGGGATTGGACCGAGTCGCGCTGCCGGGTGGCGGGGATCAACGGCACGAACATCGCCATGCAGCAGCCGTGTTGGGACAACGTCACCAACCGGCCCAAGCCGGCGATCCAGGCTCCGTACTACTTCCCGGATCTCGCCGCGAACGCCACCCCGACCCGGGTCGAGAACGCCTACGAACTCCTGCATCCGGGGCAGTGGTACCTTGACGCCGCAACGCACGTCCTCTACTACATTCCCGTCGGTGGAGCCGATCCCAACCGGTCGGTCATCGAAGCTCCCACGCTGCAGACGCTGGTCTCCGGGAACGGCACGCTGGACAAACCGGTGCACGACATCGTGCTGAGGGGCCTGCAGTTCTCCTACGCGACCTGGCTCGACCCGAGCGGGCCCGATGGCTTTTCGGAGATCCAGGCCAACCTCCGCATCACCGGTGACCAGCGGGTGAAACCTCAGGGCACCTGCAACTTCACGCAGCCAGCCGGGACATGCCCCTTCGGCGCCAACGCACAGGAGCCCGCCAACGTCACCTGGCGAGCGGCGAAGAACGTGACCGTCGAGAACAACACGTTCACCCATCTCGGCGCCGCGGGCCTGGCCTTCACCTATGGCAGCACGCAGAACCTGGTACGGGGCAATACCTTCACCGACATTTCCGGTATCGGTGTCATGCTCGGCAGCTCCAACGACCCGCATCCCTCCGACGTGGGCGCTGATGACCGCGAGATCAACTTCGGCAATCGCATCGAGAACAACTACATCCATCACATTGGCGTGGAGTATCCAGGGGCGGACGGGATATTCCTCTTCTACACCAGGCAGACCACGGTCGCCCACAACGAGATCGCGAACGTGCCGTGGGATGGGATCGACAGCGGCGCGAACGCTGGTCACCTCGACACCGCGGATCACCCCGACGTCACCACGAACATCAATGCCGACAACGTCATCGCCGACAACCTGGTACACGATTTCCACTCCGTGCTCGCCGACGGAGGCGCAATCTACCTGGAAGGGCACCAGGGCGAGACACTGCGGAAACCCGACGGCAGCATCGACGAGGAGGCCAGCTTCCAGCACGGCACACACGTGACCGGGAACGTGGTCTACAACGACCTCCACAGTGGACTGACTCTGTACAACGATATCGGGAGCCAGTGGATCACCTGGAACCGCAACGTGGAGTTCAACAACAGTGCGGGCAACGGTGGCTGCGCACCCAACGGGCACCTGCGGTTCATCGGCAACTATCACTCCGACCAGATTTCGGTGTACCCCTGCGGGCCGCCCGCGGTCGATTTGCAGTACTCGGCCAACGTCGAAATGCCGTTGAAACCGGGGGCGGCCGATCTGCCGCAAGACATCGTCTCGACTGCCGGTCTAACGCCGTCATACCGCTTTCTGGCCACCACACAAGCACCTCGGGTGGCGTCGGTCACCCCTCGTAAGGGGGTCGCCGCCGCCGCGGTCGACGTACTGATCACCGGTTCGGGCTTCACTCCGGGTTCGGCGGTTTCGTGGACCGGCGCACAGTCCACGGCGGTCAAGGTGCTCTCGCCAAGCTTCATCGTCGCCACGGCTCCGGCCGGGGCGTCGCTCGCAGAAGCGACCGTGACCACGTCGGCGGGTAACTACTCCGGTCCGTCCGGGCTGCCTCTCGCGGGAGTGACCGCCGATTCGATGGACGACGAAGTGTTCTGGCGTAGCAGCTTCGATGCCTACAACGTGGTGGATCTCAATGAGAGCAGTTTCTGGTCCTCGGCGGGAACGGCGATGCCACATTGGATCCAGGTGCAGTTCACCCACCCGGTGAAACTGGGCAAGGTTGTGGTCAGGGTGCGCCGGCTCGGCGGTATCGCGATACCCGGGTTGACGGTCAGCGCCTCGGCCGGCGGGGCCCCCGCGCAGGTCGTGGGCACGGTGTCCGGGAATGCGGCGCAGGATGTCCCGTTCACCTTTTCGACTCCGGTCAGCGCCGACACCATCCGGGTCCAGGTCGACAGCGAGACCTATCAAGGGTCGCCGCGGAACAACGCCGACCTGGCGGAAATCGAGTTCTACGACGAGGCCGGAAACCGGCTCGGCCACTGAGATCGTGCGTCCGGTGGGCGAAGCAGGGACCTGTTCGCCCACCGGAACCGGATGCGCACACGTAAGACGAACGGGATCACGCGACGCTAAAGGACGTTCTCCAGCGCTCGGATCACCTGCGCCACATGACGTCGCGTGGCCTGCTCGGCGGCCGAGGTGTCCCCGGCGAGCACCGCGTCCACGATCTCCCGATGCTCGTCCAGGCTCGCCTGCGGCCGGCCCGGGACAGTGATCGTGACGTTCTGCCCCAGCCGCAGCTGCGCGCCCAGCAGGTCGGCGATGGCGTGCAGCCTGCGGTTGCGCGACCCGCTCCAGATGAGCGCGTGGAACTCGCGGTCAAGCTCCGCGTACGCCTCGGTGTCGTCGTTGGCGAGCGCTTCGTATTGCCCGGCCAGGAGTTGCGGCAGCCGATCGAGCAGTTCCGCGGGCCGGGTTCGCGCGACATCGCGGGCGGCGAGCGCGTCGACCGCCGAGCGAAGTTCGTAGATGTCCCGCATGTCGGCGAGGGTGAGCTCGGCGACGAAGAAGCCGGAATTCTGCTTCGCCACCAGGAAACCCTCACGCTCCAGGATGGCGAGGGCCGCCTTCACCGGAGTGGGCGAGATTCCGAGGCTCTCGGTGAACGGGCGCACGGTGACGCGTTCGCCGGGTTTCAGAACTCGGCTCAGGACGGCCTCGCGCACCGTTTCGTAGGCGAGCTGAACCCGGCTGCCGGACTCGTCGGACAGATCAGGCAAGACCGGGCTCCCGTGCTTCTGGACTCTTCGGATGCATGGGCACCAGCAGGTGGCGAGCCCAGATGCCTAGCTGATCAGCATAATGCGCGCTGTCCGGATCGCCGGACGCCCCTCCGGGCACGACCCATCCGGAGCGGGTCAGGTCGGCGAAATCGAGGACCTGGCGGTACACGGACAAGTTCGTGATCGGGTACGGCGAGCCCTCTACCCAGCCGTAGGCGCCGTTCTGGATGGTCTCGTTGTCCCCGCCGATGCCGGCGTCCGGCGGGTCGAACGCGGTTCCGGTCACCGGATGCAACGGATGCCGGGCGGCGGTCCGGTGTACGTCGGCCCAGTTCGACGGTTGGCCGTCGACGCTCAGCCACGCGGACTCCAACGCCTCGGCCAGCAGCTCGTCGTCCAGCTCCTCCGCAGGCCAGGCACCGGACTCGCGAGGCCAGGTGAGCCCGGCGAACCAACGCCGCAGCACGACCGGTAGCCCGGGTAGTCCGGCACGCAACACCCAGCTCGTGGTCTCCTCGCCGATTTTCCGTTCGAGCAGCCGCCGGGCGACGGCACGCCGGAAACCCGCGTGGATCAGCCCGGTTGCGGTGTCGCCGCGAAGATCACCGGCGCCCGAGACAAGAACCGTGCGCGCGATTTCGGCGGCCCCGGTGAACGGGCCGCGCTTGGCCAGCAACTCGGACCAACGCCGAGCGGCGACGGACGTCGTGTCCCCTTGCCAGGCGGTCACGTCTTCCGCGCTGATGTGGCTCGTCCGCCCGGCGAGTTCGTGGATCCGCTCTACGCGGTATGCGTCGTTCATCGAGTGCGAAACGAAGGGACGCTCGTCGGGCGTGACGGTGTTGTTGGCCGTCACGAGGATGTTCTCGACCGGGTCCTCGGTCCGGGGCATCAGCGCGAACGACACCCGGCCGCGCCATTTCGACGACCCTGCCCAGCCGGGCACCGGCACCTGCGTCGCGGCCAGGTCCGCCCGGTCGGGCAGCAGACCTCGCAGCAGGTAACCGATATGACCGTCGACGTCGGCGACGAGCAGGTTGTTGAGTGGGTCGACCCACTCTTCCTGCGCGTCCAGCATCGCCCGCGCGCTCCCGGCGAGCAGCATCCGGCGCAGTACCCCGAACTGGCCGCAGGGTTCGGCGGTGGCGGTCCAGCGCAACGACAGCGCCGCGCCCGAAGCCGGATCACCGTGCACGATCGGCCCGTTAGGACTCCGCCAGCAGGTCTCGACGTGGTCCTCTCCCCCGCGCACGCCGATGCGCTCGTCCTGGGGAAGCGCCGGGACCCAGCCTTCGGCGGTACGGATCTCGAGGCCTTCACCTGCCGAACGGAACTGCTCGACGTAGAGATCCTGCGCGTCGCCGGCGGCGTTGGTGATCGCCCAGCCGACGCGCCCGTTATGGCCGAAGTGCGGAAACCCGGGCACGCCGGGGAAGGTCGCGCCGCTGACGCTGAACTCCGGACAGCGGAGGTGCGCCTGCCAGTAGGTGTTCGGCGCCTCCAGCGCGCGGTGGGAGTCGTTGGCGAGAATCGGGAACCCGGTGGTGCTGCGCTCGGGCCCGATCACCCATGCGTTGGATCCACCTTCAGCTTCGGCGAGGAAGCCGAGGTGTTCCGCGGCGCGCTCGACGTCGTCGCGTGCCTGGTCGAGAAGTGCCGCGCGCGGGTCCTCGTCCGGGATCCGGCCCAGCGGCGGGACGGTGACTCGCATCCCCGGCAGCGGGCGGGGATCCAGAACCGCCGCGGCCGCGTCACCGGCTTTGGCCCGAAGCATCGCGCGGGCGATCTTGTACTGCCACACGCCCATCATGATGTGCCGGATCTTGAAGGCCAACAAGGAATCCCGCGGGGTCCACGGTTCCCAGCAGATCCCGGCGAGGTCGTATCCCGAGGGCAACCCATGGTCGGCGACATAACTGTTGACGCCGTCCGCGTAAGCCTCGAAGGTCTCGGCGGTGACCGCATCCAGCACGGCCAGATCGTTGTCCGCCGCCTCGGCGAGCTGGAGACGGCGGGCCAGCTTGTCGGCCGGAAGCGCCGACAAGCCAACGACTTCAGCCCAGCGCCCGCGCGCCCGGCGCCGATCGTATTCGAGCTGCCAGAGCCGGTCCTGCGCGGCCGCCCAGCCGAGCCCGAACCACGCGAGATGTTCCGTTTCGGCTTCGATACGGGGAATCCCGTACGTGTCGCGGTGAATCGTCACACCTTCCGCGGGCTGCGTCATGCCGCGCCCACCTGTGCCGTCTCGGCGTAGTGACAGGCTGCGGCACGCCCGTCCGGCAACACACGCAAAGCCGGGGTCTCCTCTCGGCAACGATCGGTCGCCAGCGGGCAGCGTGAGGAGAACGCGCACCCGGACGGCTTCGACAGCGGGCTGGGAAGCTCACCCATCGAGCGCACAGTCGCGGCGACCTTGTCCCGCGCACGGACACGCGGGCGGGGCGCGGCCGCGAGCAGGAGCTGGGTGTACGGATGCCGAGGGTCGGCAAAGACCAGCGCGGTAGGCCCTTCCTCGACGATCCGGCCCAGGTACATCACCGCGGTCCGCTGCGCGAGGTACCGCACGAGCGCAAGATCGTGGCTGATGAACAGATAGGTGAGCCCACGCTCGGCCTGCAACCCCCGCAGCAGGTTCACCACCTGTGCCTGCACGGAGACGTCGAGTGCGGACACCGGTTCGTCGCAGACGATGAACTCCGGGTCGAGCGCGATGGCCCTGGCGATCGCGACCCGCTGGCGCTGCCCGCCGGACAGCTCGTGCGGGAATCGTCGGGCCAGTGCGGAGGCGAGGTTCACCGCGTCGAGCAACTCCCCGACCTTGCCCGCGAGATCGCCGGCGAAACCGTGGACCCGCAACGGTTCGGCGATGATCTGCTCGACGGTCATGCGGCCGTTGATCGAGTCGTACGGGTCCTGGAAGACCGGCTGCATCTTGCGCCGCAGCGCGCGGAGTTCCCGCTTTCCGAGGCCGTGCACGGAATCACCGTCGATGGTGACCTTGCCCGCACTCAGCCGTTCCAGCGCGAGCAGCAGTCGCCCGGTGGTCGACTTCCCGCAGCCCGACTCGCCGACCAGCGCGAGGGTGGTGCCCTTTTCGATGCGCAGATCAACGCCGTCGACAGCGGTGAGCGTGCCGCGCCCGCGCACGTCGTAGCGTTTGGTGAGACCTTCGGCCACCACGAGATCCTGACCGGTCATCGGGCCACCTCACTGAGCAGATCGGTACGCGGATTCCAGCAGGCGACGGCACTTTCGCCGGTCGTCATCAGCGCGGGCGCGGTCGCACACTGGTCGGTGGCGCTCGCGCACCGCGGCCGGAACGGACACCCTTCGATGTGCTCGCCGACCGACGGCACCTGCCCGGGGATGGTGGGCAGATCGCCGGTGGCCGGCCGGTCCGGGTCGGGCACCGAGCGCAGCAAAGCGGCGGTGTACGGATGCTCGGGCGCCTCCAGCACCTTCGCCACCGGACCCGATTCGACGACCGATCCGGCGTACATCACCGCGACCCGGTCCGCGATCTCCGCGACCACGCCCATGTCGTGGGTGATGAAGAGCAGCGCGGTGTCCCTGGTGCGTTCGCGCAGCAGTGCCAGCACCTGCGCCTGCACGGTGACGTCGAGCGCGGTGGTCGGCTCGTCGGCAATGAGCAGTTCCGGCGCGCCCGCCAGCGCGATCGAGATCATCACCCGCTGCCGCATCCCGCCGGACAGTTCGTGCGGCATCTGTTTCGCACGCACCGCCGGATCCGGGATCCCCACCGACTCCAGCAGTTCCAGCGCCCGGCGCCATCGCTCGCGCCGCTTCATCGACGTATGAATAGCGAGCACCTCGGCGATCTGCGTGCCGACGGTGGCCGTCGGGTTCAGCGCGCTCATCGGGTCCTGGAAGATCATGGCGATCCGGTCGCCACGGATCCGCCGCATGGTCCGTTCGTCACGGCCGATCAGTTCGGTGCCGCCGAGACGCGCGGACCCCGAAGCGTAGGCACCGTGCGGCAGGAGATCCATCAACGCCAGCGCGGTGAGGCTCTTCCCGCAGCCGGACTCCCCCACCAACGCCACAGTTTCCCCGCGCGCGACGGTCAGATCGACCCCGCGCACCGCCTCGCGGCCTTCGCCGAAGTCCACCCTTAGGCCACGGGCATCCAGCAGTTGCTCAGTCATGGAACGGCCGCCTCAACTTCGCCAGGGACACCTTCCGGCCACCAGTGTGGTGCGCGGCGATCTCTCCCGCCGTCGGGCACCACAGTTCGGTGTCTTCGACCACCGGGGCGAGCAGTTCTTCGAGCGCGTCGACCCGAGCGGGCCTGCCCGACAGCCACGGGTGAACGGTGATCATGCACAACGTGCCGTGCTTCTTCGCGGCGGCGATCTCCGCGCGCCAGCCCTGCCGAACCTCGGGCACTGTGGCAGGCGGACGCGGATCCCCTGCCACGTAACGGTAGTAGGGCGCGTCGTCGGTCACCCAGTCCACCGGCACCTCGACCACACCGTCCACTTCGTACGGACGGTCGTCGCCCATCAGCGAACTGTCGTAGGTCACGCCCAGTGACCGCAGCACCGGGAAGACGGCAACGGACATGTCCCAGCTCGGGGAGCGGTACCCCACCGGACGGGTGCCGGAGATCCCGGCGAGCTCATCCGCTGCCCGATCGAGGGTCCGGCGCAGATCGTCGACCGGCAGGTGGGTGGGTGGCTCGTGGCACCAGCCGTGCAGCGCGAGCTCGTGTCCCTGGTGGGCGATCGACGTCACCTGATCCGGGTATTCGTGGGCGATCCAGCCCGGGATGAACGCCGTCGCGGTCAACTTCAGATTGTCCAACATGGACAGCAGGTTCGAGACCCCGCGGTTCGGCCCGTACCTGCGCTGTTCCAGTTCCCCTACCGCCTGGCCGTGGGAATCCCTGCTGCGCCACAGATACGGCGATTCACCGTCGAAGTCGAAGGTGAAGCAGACAGCGGCACGCTTGCCATCCGGCCATGGATAGGTCATCACGAACTCCTCGGAGTCGGAGTGAAGTCGCCGGCCGTGCGGCCACCGTCGACGGTGAGCGTCGTCCCGGTCACGAACGACGCCGCGCTCGAACACAGCCACAGGATCGCCGACGACGCGTCGCGTGGGCCGGAGGTCCGGCCGAGCGGGATCGTCCGCCGCATCTTGTCGACGTGCTCGGGTGGGAGGTCGCTGACCTCGCTGCCCGGGGCGAACCCGGGCGCCACCGCGTTGACCCTGATTCCCGCCTCGGCGGATTCGAGCGCGAGCGCCTTGGTGAGCATCTCCAACGCGGACTTGCTCGCGGCGTAGATCCCGCCGGTGCGCGTGGTCCGCTGCGCCGCACCGGAGCTCAGGTTGATCACGTTGCCCTCGACGCCCGCCTCGGTCATCGTCGCGATCACATGCTGTGCCAGCTGGAAGGGGGCGATCACGTTGACGTCGAAGATCGACTCGATCAGGCCGCGGTCGGTCGTGGCGACCGGGGTGCGTGGATAGATCCCGGCGTTGTTGACCAGGATGTCGGCAGTGGGCCACAGCCGGTCGAGCGCGACGAGCACCTCCTCGATCCCGGATTCGGTGCTCAGGTCCGAAATCACGCTGTGCGCGCCGAGCCGCCCGCCGAGTTCCTTCAGCGGTTCGACCCGGTTGTCGCACAACAGCAGCTCGGCCCCGGCGGCACTGAACGCCTCGGCGATCCAGGTGCCGATGATCCCGGACGCACCGGTGAGCACGACCCGTTTGCCGTCGAATTCCTCGCCGTAGTTGGGAATCGTCACGCCCTGGCCCCCTCCTTCTTGAAGATCCGGCTGCGCCGGACGTCGGTCCGCCTGGCCGGATCCAGCCGGTCCCTGGCCGCGTCACCGAGCAGGTTCACCGCCAGCACCAACACGAACAGCGCAAGTCCCGGGAAGGTGGCGAGCCACCACGCGGAGCCGAGGTACTGCTGTCCGTCAGAGAGGATCGAGCCCCAAGACGAGGTGGGCGGCTGCACGCCGAGCCCGAGAAACGACAGCGAAGCCTCGTAGACGACCATCAGGCCCAGTTCGAGGGTCGCCACGACGATCGTCACCGGCAGGACCTCTGGGAGCACGTGCCGCAGCACGATCCACCATGCCGGGGCGCCCGTGGCTGTCGCGGCGCGGACGAACCCGCGGTCGCGGGTCTGCAAGGTCGTCGAATACGCGATACGGGCGTAGCGCGGCCAGCGGACGAGCGCGAGGCACAGCACGACGTTGACCAGGCTCGGGCCGAGCACCGCGACCACCAGGATCGCGAGCAGGAAGAACGGTACGGACAGGACGACGTCGACGAGCCGCATGATCACCGCGCCGAGCCAGCCCCGGCGCCATCCGGCGATCACGCCCAGCGCGACGCCGAAGATCCCGGAGGCGAGCACCGCGACCACCGCGACGAGCAGCGAGACGCGGGTGCCGTACATCGTGCGGGACAGGACGTCCCGGCCGAGCGCGTCAGTGCCCATGAGGTGCTGGGCGTTCGGACTCATCAGCCGCTGGGCGAGTGTGGTGGTGTCCGGGTCGTAGGGCGCGAAGAGCGGCGCGAAGAGCGCCACCAGTACGTAGAGGACAAGAATCGCCAGTGGCAGCCGGACCCCGGCCACCGCGCGCAGTCGCTTCATCATGCTGGTTCTCCCTTGCCACCGGTCGAAACCCGGGGATCGATCACGCCGTACAACAGGTCGGTGCACAGGTTGATCACGACGTAGACCCCGGAGGCCAGGATCACGATCGCCTGCACCACGGGGAAATCGCGGGCGGAGACCGATTGGATGGTCAGCTGGCCCAGCCCCGGCCAGGCGAAGATGACCTCCGTGACGACAGCGCCGCCCAGCAGGTTGGCCAGCTCGAGCCCCGCCACCGTCAGCACGGGGATCGCGACGTTGCGGGCGAGATGCCTGCTGACCAACCGAAATCCCCCCGCGCCTTTCGCGCGGGCCGTGCGCATGTAGTCCATCGGCAGCTGTTCGAGCACCGCGCCGCGCGTCACTCTCGCGATGGCCGCGGCTGAGAGCGACGCGAGCGTGATACTGGGCAGCAGTAAGGAAAGCGGGCCGTCATATCCGGTCGACGGCAGCCAGCGGAGGCCGACCGAGAACACCAAGACGAGCAGCAGTCCGGTCCAGAACGCCGGCATCGCCTGCCCGGCGAGGACGATCGGCATCAGCACCCGTTCCTGCCATTTGCCCCGGTTGAGCGCGGTGATCACCCCGACGGTGACCCCGAACAGCAGCGACAGCAGCAGCGCGGCCACCGCGAGGTTCGCGGTGTACGGGAGACGCTCGGTGATCAGGTCGATCGCGGGCCGGTTCTGCACGTAGGAATAGCCCAGATCACCGTGCAGCGCATTGCCCAGGAAGTGGCGATATTGGTCCCAGAGCGAGGCGTTGAGCCCGAGTTTGTCCCGCAGGCGGTCGATGTCGGCCGCGGTCGCGCCGTCGGGCACCAGCAGGCGCGCCGGGTCACCCGACAGGCGCAGCGCGAAGAACACGATGGTGACCACGCCGAACAACGCCAGCAGCGCCTGCCCGAGCCGTCCGGCGACATATCTGGTGGTGCCCGACGAAAGCATCCGCGACGGCGAGCGCCGCACCGAAATCGTGGCCATGGTCAGCTCACCTTCATATCGGTCAGGAAGAAGCTCTCCTGCGCGTCCGGTGTCCAACCGACTCGGGAGTTCGCGCCGTAGATCGCGTAGTCCTGGAACAGCCCGATGCCGGGGAGGGCTGCGGCGAGGATCTCGAACGACGCGTTGTACAACTCGACGCGTTTCGCCGGATCGGTGACCGTCCGGGCGCGCTCGACGAGCTTGTCGAACGCGGGATTCGAGTAGGAACTCCAGATGGTGCCGGTGTGGAAGAGCGGGTAGATCACGCCGTCGGCGTCGAGGCACGAGCACGACCAGCGGCCGAACCGCACCGCGCCCCAGTCGTGCGCGGGGGCCTGGACCTTCTTGAGGTAGGTGGCCTGGTCGGTGTTCCGGATCTCGACCTGGAGCCCGACCGCGGCGAGGTCGGCCTGGATGGCCTGCACGATCTGCGGATTGAACGACGGCGAGGTCGCCATCACGACGGTCGCGCCGCGCACGCCGGCTTCGTCGATCAGCCTGTTCGCGGTGGCCGGGTCGTACCGGTTGTCCGGCAGGCTGGTGTCGTAGCCGAACGCGAGCGGGCTGAGCAGGGAGTTGATCGGTTTCGCGTACCCTCGCTGGAGGTTCTTGATCAACGCGTCGTAGTTGATCGCGGCCGCGATCGCGCGCCGGACGCGCGGATCGTTGACGGCACCACCATTGATGGTGTTGAAAGCGACATACGCGACGCGTTCGGTCGGCGTCGAGAGGACGGAGAGCTTGGGGTCGCGGGTGATCTGGTCGGCGGCGTCCGGAGTGAGCGTGGTGACGAGGTCGGCCTTCCGGGACTGCAGGTCCGCGACCCGGCTCGCGACGTTGGGCACCGCGCGGAACACCGCGCTGCGCACCTGCGGCGCCGGTCCCCACCACGTCGGGTTCACCCGCAGCACGATCTCCGAGCCTGCCGTCGCCGACACGACCACGTACGGTCCGGAGCCGATCGGCTTGGCCGCGAACTCCTTGTCCCCCACCTTCTTCACATACGCCTCGGGAACCACGGACAGCGTCGTCAGATAGCTGAGCAGGGTCGGCGAAGGCACCGAAGTCCGCACGATCAGATCCGGGCCTTCGGCCAGCGCCTGACTGACGACGGAGAAATTCGCGTACTGCTGACTGCCGAAGCTCTTGTCAAGGATGCGGTTGAGGCTGAAGGCCGCGTCCGCCGCCGTCAGTGGTGAGCCGTCGCTGAAGGTGACCCCGGGCCGGATGGCGAACTTCCATGTTTTCGGATCGAGCTGCGACCACGAGGTCGCGATCGACGGCTTCAGCTCGTTCGTCTTCGGGTCCCGGCGCAGCAGCGGGTCGAAGATGTTGCGGTACACCGAATAGCTGTCGGTGTCGTACTGCTGGCCGGGGTCCAGCGTGGAAGGATAGTTCGTGGTGTCGATGACCAGGGTGGACGCGTCCCGCCCCTCGGTGGCCGGCGCGATCCCACAGGCGGCCGTGGCCAGGGAAACCGCGACCGCCATCGTGGCCAGCGCCTTGCGTGTCGTCCTGCCTGTCCGATCCCGTGTCATCGGTTGATCCCGTCCGTCAGCACTGCCCAGATCACTGCTTCACCACATTGGATCAGATCTAATCCATTTTGACCCCCGGATCCGCCGGGTTTAACCGGCCCGCAACACCCCCGCGACGGTGTTTACCTCGCCGGAATACGACCGTCCTTCGCCAGCGTCGGCACGTCGACCGACACCGTCTCCGGGTACTTCACGCCGGTACCGGTGTTGAGGACGACCACTTCGTCGTCTTCGCCGAGCCACCCGCCCTCGCGCAGCTGCCGGGCGGCGACGAAACAGGCCGCGCCCTCCGGGCAGATGAACGTGCCTTCTGCGGTGGCCAGCTCGACCTGGGCGGCGAGGAGTTCCTCGTCGGTGACCGCGATCGCGGTGCCGCCGGTGTCGTAGACCGCCTCCAGCACCAGGAAGTCGCCGAGCGCCTTGGGCACGGTGATGCCGAAGGCCACGGTCTTGGCGTCCGGGAAGGGTTCACTCTCCCGGGCTCCACGATTGAAGGCTTCGACGATCGGGGCGCAGCCCGTCGCCTGCACCGCGACCAGCCGGGGCAGCGGGCCGGCCACCCAGCCGAGCTCCAGCATCTCCCGGAGGGCCTTGTAGATCCCGATGATCCCCACGCCGCCGCCGGTCGGGTACAGGATGACGTCCGGCAACCGCCAGCCGAGCTGCTCGGCGATCTCGTAGCCCATCGTCTTCTTGCCTTCGAGCCGGTAAGGCTCCTTCAGGGTCGACACGTCCTGGTAGCCGTCACGCTCGGCCACCGCCGCCCCGATGAGCTTTCCCGCGTCCCCGATCAAGCCGTCGACGAGATACAACTCGGAACCGGCGGCATGACACTCCGCCCTGGTGATCGCGGGCGCGTCGACCGGCATCGCGATGAGACTCGCCATCCCGGCGCGCGCGGCGTAGAGCGCCCAAGCCGCGCCGGCGTTGCCGTTGGTCGGCATCGCGACACCGCGGACCCCGAGCTCAGCGGCCCTGGACACCCCGACGGCAGCTCCTCGGGCCTTGAAGGTGCCCGTCGGTACGAGCCCTTCGTCCTTCATGAGCAGCCGCGATAGCCCGATCTGCTTGGCATAAGTGGGGAGGTTCAGCAGCGGCGTCATGCCCTCTCCGAGACTGACGATCTGCTCGCTCGAGCGCACTGGCAACAACTCGTGGTACCGCCACAGATCCGGCGCCCGCCCGGCAATCTCCTCCCGGCTCACCGTTTCGCGAACCACCTCCAGGTCGTACCTCGCCAGCAGTGGCGCACCGGCCGCTGAGGTGCCCTGCACCTGGTCGGCGTCGTACCGCTCCCCGGTCCGCGAGCACTCCAGGTGGGTGAGGGCTGAAAAGGCCACGGATTCTCCTCCGGACGGCGACAGTTTCCCGACATATTGGATCCAAAACCTGATCCCGTCAAGACCTGCCCGGGACAAACGACCCGACCACTCGCCGAAAGACCCACTTGAACTCAAAACGATCATGCCCCGACAGGACCGCGCCGGCGGATTCGCTCGGCCGGTCCTGCGCGATCTGCTCGCGGGCTGCACCGAGGTGCGATGCGCGGGGCGGCGGCCGGACAGGCTAGTTTGCTCGGGTGAGTCTCCTCGATGATGTGGCCGAGCGCGACGGCTGGCGATGCTGGGTGTGCGACGAACCGGTCGACCCCGACATGTCGGTGAACGACCCGCGGGGACCCAGCGTCGACAGCCGGACCGCCGACCGCAAGGCCAAGGTCGCCGAGCGGCTCGCGCACCGCGGATGCAACACCCGCAAGGGCGCGGTCAAGGTGGTCATCGCCTGGCCGGACCGCCTGTACGTGGTCGAACCCGCGCCGCTGATCACCGTTGCCG
>NZ_JAODNM010000150.1 GCF_025464955.1 Amycolatopsis sp.
CAGCCACCCCAACCGACCTTCAGAATCCCTTCCCCCACACCACCCGTCCCTGCCGCGGTAAAACGGAGCCAGTCCACATCACCCGGCACCCACTGAGGCGTCGCGGACCCACACATACGACACAAGAGCCACAAAGGTACAAAAGTGCCGTCCTTGCGCGGCCCAAAAGTGCGAACGTGAAGGAGCGGCAGGGGTTACTGGGCCTCGAGGTCGCCTTCGATGCGCAGGTAGACCTCGCGCATCTGGGCCAGGAGGTCCGGGTCGGGTTCGGCCCAGAGGCCGCGTTCGGTGGCCTCAGTGAGGCGTTCGATGATGCCGCGCAGCGCCCACGGGTTCGCCTTGGCGAGGAACTCCTGGTTTTCCTTGTCCAGCACGTAGGACTCGGTGAGCTTCTCGTACATCCAATCCTGCACGACCCCGGCTGTCGCGTCGAAGCCGAACAGGTAGTCGACGGTCGCCGCGAGCTCGAAAGCGCCCTTGTACCCATGTTTGCGCATCGCGGTGATCCAGCGCGGGTTCACCACTCGCGCGCGGAACACACGCGCGGTCTCCTCGCCCAACGTCCGCGTGCGGACGGCGTCCGGGGTGGTGCTGTCACCGATGTACGACGCTGGGGCCGCACCGGTCAGCGCGCGCACGGTGGCGATCATGCCGCCGTGGTACTGGAAGTAGTCGTCGGAGTCGGCGATGTCGTGCTCGCGGGTGTCGGTGTTCTTCGCCGCCACCACGATCCGCTTGTACGAGCTCTCCATGTCCTCACGCGCGGGCTTGCCGTCGAGGTCGCGGCCGTACGCGAACCCGCCCCACACGGCGTATACCTCGGCGAGGTCGGCGTCGTCGCGCCAGTTCCCGGACTCCATCAGCGGCAGCAGCCCGGCGCCGTACGCGCCCGGTTTGGACCCGAAGATGCGCGTGGTCGCACGCCGCTCGTCGCCGTGCTCGGCCAGGTCGGCGCGGGTGTGTGCGCGGACGAAGTTCTGCTCGTCGGGTTCGTCGAGGGCCGCGACCAGCCGTACGGCGTCGTCCATCAGGGCGATGACGTGCGGAAAGGCGTCGCGGAAGAACCCGCTGATCCGCACGGTGACGTCGATCCGCGGACGGCCGAGCTCGGCGAGCGGGATCGCCTCGATTCCGGTGACCCGCCGCGACGCCTCGTCCCAGACCGGTTGCACTCCGAGCAACGCGAGGACCTCGGCCGCGTCGTCGCCGGAGGTCCGCATCGCCGACGTGCCCCACACCGACAGCCCGACCGACCGCGGCCAGTCGCCGGTGTCCTCGCGGTAGCGGCGCAGCAGCGAGTCCGCGAGTGCCTGCCCTGTTTCCCAAGCCAAGCGGCTCGGGATGGCCTTCGGGTCGACGGTGTAGAAGTTGCGGCCGGTCGGCAGCACGTTGATCAGCCCGCGCAACGGCGACCCGCTCGGACCAGCGGCGATGTACCCGCCGTCGAGGGCGTGCAGCACGGCCTTGATCTCGCCGTCCGTCCCCGCCAGCCGCGGCACGACTTCCGTGGCCGCGAACGTCAGCACCCGCTCGACTTCGGGGCTCTGGACCTCCGCGCAGACACCCGCGACAGCGGCGGGATCCCAGTCGTGGGCTTCCATGGCGACGACCAGAGCCCGCGCGGTTGCCTCGACGGCGTCCACTTCGGACATCGGCGCGTCGCTGTTTTCCTTCAGCCCCAACGCCGAGCGCAGACCGGGCACGGCACCTTGCGCGCCACCCCACATCTGCTGCGCGCGCAGCATCGCCAGCACCAGGTTGATCCGCGCCTCGCCGACCGGGGCCTCGCCGAGGATGTGCAGCCCGTCGCGGATCTGCGCGTCCTTCACCTCGCACAGCCAGCCGTCGATGTGCAGCAGGAAGTCGTCGAACTCCGCGTCGTGTGGGCGGGCGTCGACGCCGAGGTCGTGGTCGAGCTTCGCGGCCTGGATCAGCGTCCAGATCTGCGCGCGGATGGCCGGGAGCTTCGCCGGGTCCATCGCGGCGATGTTCGCGTGCTCGTCCATCAACTGTTCGAGCCGGGCCATGTCGCCGTAGCTTTCGGCGCGGGCCATCGGCGGGATGAGGTGGTCGATGATCGTGGCGTGCGCCCGGCGTTTGGCCTGCGCGCCCTCACCGGGATCGTTGATGAGGAACGGATACACCAACGGCAGGTTGCCGAGCACTGCGTCCGGCGCGCAGGACGCCGAAAGCCCGGCGGTCTTGCCGGGCAGCCACTCCAGCGACCCGTGCTTGCCGAGATGAACCACGGCGTGCGCGCCGAATTCCTCCTCCAGCCAGCGATAAGCGGCCAGATAATGGTGACTCGGCGGGAGGTCCGGGTTGTGGTAGATCGCCACCGGGTTCTCGCCGAACCCGCGCGGCGGCTGGATCATGATGATCACGTTGCCCGACCGCAGGGACGCCAGCACGAGGTCACCGTCCGGATTGGACGACTTGTCGACATAGAGCTCGCCGGGCGCGGGGCCCCAGTGCTCTTCCATGCCCTCGCGAAGATCGGCGGGTAGCCGCGCGAACCACTCCTTGTACCGCGCGGCCGGCACTCGGATCGGGTTGCCGGACAGTTGTTCTTCGGTGAGCCACTCGGGATCCTGGCCGCCGGCCGCGATGAGCGCGTGGATCAGCGCGTCACCGTCGGGCTGCTCGGTGCCGGTCGGGATGACCCCGGGGAACGAGTCGCCGAGGTCGTAACCCAGCGACTCCATTTCGCGCAGGAGCTTCACCGCCGACGCCGGGGTGTCGAGCCCGACGGCGTTGCCGACTCGCGAGTGCTTGGTCGGATAGGCGGACAGCATCAGCGCGATCTTGCGCTCGGCCGTCGGCGTGTACCGCAGCCGTGCGTGGGCCAGCGCGATCCCCGCGACCCGCGACGCGCGCTCGGCGTCGGGCACGTACCGAGGCAGGCCGTCGATGTCGATCTCCTTGAAGGAGAACGGAACCGTGATCAGGCGGCCGTCGAACTCGGGCACCGCCATCTGGTTTCCGGCGTCGAGCGGGGACAGGCCCTCGTTGCTCGCTTCCCAGGTTTCGTGGTCGCTGGTCAGGCACAGGGCCTGCAGGATCGGGATGTCGAGCGCGGCCATCTCGGCGACGTCCCAGGCCTCGTCGTCGCCACCGGCGCCGGCTTCGGATGGCTTGGTGCCGCCGGCCGCGAGCACGGTGACCAGCAGCGCGTCGGCCTTGCCGAGCTCGGTCATCATGTCCGGCTCGCGCGAGCGCAGCGACGCGCAGTGGATGGGCAGAGCCTGCCCGCCCGCGTCCTCGATGGCGCACGAGAGCGCCTCGACGAATGCCGTGTTCCCCGAGAGGTGGTGCGCGCGGTAGTACAAGATCGCGACGACCGGGCCGTTCGTCCGGCGTCGCTCGCGGTCGAGGACGCCCCACAGCGGCTGCTCCGCGGGCGGTTCGAAACCGTCGCCGGTGAGCAGCAGGGTGTCCGACAGGAACAGGTGCAGCTGCGCGAGGTTGCCCGGGCCGCCCTGCGCGAGGTACGCGTGCGCCTCGGTCGCGATGCCGGACCGGACGCTGGACAGCTTCATCAGCTCGGCGTCCGGGGCCTGCTCACCGCCGAGGACGACGACGTGCGCACCGCTCGCACGGACGGTGTCGAGGCCGTCGGACCACATGCGCTCCGAGCCGAGGATGCGCACCACGACGATCGACGCGCCGTCCAGCAGGGCGGGCAGCTCGGCCAGATCGAGCCTGGACGGGTTCGCCAGCCGATAGGCGGCTTCGCTCGACCGGGCGCTGAGCAGGTCGGTGTCCGAAGTGGACAGCAGCAGGATCACGGTGCTCCTCACGGGGTGCCTCGCCCCGGATAGGTGGTCGACGTCGGCGGGAGTTCCTGGCTGCCGGGCTGGGGGCCCGGTCACAGTGGCGGGACCGCCCCGGACTCTCACCGGGTTCCTCCACCTGCCGACGCGTGGGTTCCCGCTCACTCTCCGGTGCCCGCGGCCCGTCGTCAAGGTGACGTCTCCGTGCGTATGGTGAAACCCGGACCAGGGAGTGAAACTGACCGCACGAGTGATCACTTTCGTCGCCGGACTGACCGCGCGGCAGCCGTACCGGTCGCCAACGCCCGAGGAGCGCCAAACGGCAGCGCGCGGGTTCGCGAAGTTGCTCGGCGGTGTCCCCGCAGAGCTTTCCGACCTGGGCTTTTCGGTCGAGGACGACGTCGACGACGAAACCGGCAGGTCGTACACGCTGGCCGTCAACGAGCCGGGCACCGATCGCGCCTGGGGGCTCTACGTCGTCGACAGGTCCGCGCCGCCGTCGCTCGCTGTCGAGGTCCCGCATTCCAACTCCGACCTGCGGACCGAGCTGGTGGGACTCGAGTACTTCCGCCAGGTCCGCGGGGCGGTTCTGCTGGTCGCCGGGGCACATCGCCGCGCGGGTGGACGCACCGCCGACGTCGCCCACCAGCCGCGCTCGGTGTTCCACGCAGTCGCCGCCGAGCTGGCCGAACGCGGCTTGCCGCAGGTCCAGCTGCACGGTTTCAACGACCTCCGCATGCCGGGCGTCGACGTCGTCCTGTCCACTGGCCGCGCCCCGGTCGGCGCACCCGCGAAACGGGCCGCCGAACGCCTGCTCGCGGCCGGGTTCGACGTCGCGTGTGCCTGGGAAGAGCCGTGCGCGGGGCTGGCTGGCATGACCAACTCGCAGGGCATCGTGGCGGCGGCCGTCGGCACGACGTTCCTCCACGTCGAGCTGAACCGCACGGTCCGCGAAGACGTCGTCCAGCGGGAGGCTGTTGTGGCCGCGCTCACCCACGCTCGGCTGGACCAGGCGTAGCGGCTGCCGCTTACAGTGTCGGCATGCCTGTTTCCCGTGCCCGAGCCGACTTGTGCCCGGGGGTGTTCGCCACGCACGACGCGGCGGATGGGGCGCTGGCGCGGGTCCGGCTGCCCGGCGGCGGCGTGTCCTCGGCGCGGCTGAAGGTCCTCGCGGACTGTGCGGACGATCTCGGCGACGGCGCGCTGCATCTGACGTCACGCGGAAACCTGCAGCTCCGCGGCTTGGAACGTGATTCCGCCGAGTTGGTCAAGCGGCTGTCCGACGCCGGGTTGCTCCCTTCTCCGGCTCACGAGCGTGTGCGAAACATCCTCGCTTCGCCGCTTAGCGGCCTGACCGGTGGCTTCACCGACGTCAGCGGTCTGGCGGCCGAGCTCGACGCCGCTATCTGCGCTCGCCCGGAGCTCGCGGAGCTGCCCGGCCGGTTCTTGTTCGCGCTGGACGACGGTCGCGGCGATGTCGCCGCCGAGGGCGCCGACGTGACCTGGTTCGACGGCGTCCTGCTGCTGGCCGGAGCCGACACCGGCGTCCGCATCACTGACGCTGTCGACGCCTTGGTGCGCGTGGCGTCGGCGTTCGTCGCCGTACGGGGAACCGCGTGGCGCGTACGCGAGCTGCCCGACCCCTCGGTGTTGCTGGACGGACCTCGCGAACCGGTGGCTTTGCCCCCGCCCCCGGCCGTCCCGATCGGCGTCTTCGACACCGACGGCGGCGGGACCACGATCGGCCTCGCACCGCCGTTCGGCCGCCTTTCCACTGCTCAGGCGCGGCTGTTGGCCGACGTCGGCCCGCGCGTGATCGTGACGCCGTGGCGGTCCATCGTCTTGCCCGACACCGCGAACCTCGACGCGCTTGTCGAGGCCGGTCTCGTGGTCGATCCTGGCTCGTCGTCGCTGCAGGTCAGCGCCTGTATCGGCCGTCCCGGCTGTGCCAAGTCGCGCGCCGACGTCCGCGCCGACGCACAGCGGACACTGCGCGGCCTCCCGTCGTCCCGGCGCGCGCACTTCTCCGGTTGTGAGCGGCGCTGCGGCAAGCCCGCGGGGGAGCACGTCGACGTCGTCGCCGAAAGCGGCGGATACCGCGTCGACGACGTCTGGGTTCCGCTCGAAAACGTCAGAGATTCGTTGATCCAGGGGAGCGGTTCGTGACCGACTACATCCGCGACGGCGCGGAGATCTACCGGCGCTCGTTCGCCACGATCCGTGCGGAGGCCGGGCTTTCGGGCCTGCCCGCCGACGTCGCCAGGGTGGCGGTGCGGATGATCCACGCCTGCGGGATGGTCGACCTCGTCGACGACTTGGTGTTCTCACCCGACGTCGTCGCGTCGGCGCGCACGGCGCTCGAAGACGGCGCGCCCGTGCTGTGCGACGCGAACATGATCGCCAGCGGCGTCACGCGCAAGAGGTTGCCCGCGGACAACGAGGTGCTCTGCACGCTGTCCGACCCGAGGGTGCCCGCGCTCGCCGAACGGATGGGCACCACGCGGTCGGCCGCGGCACTGGAGCTGTGGCGCGACAAGCTGCCCGGCTCGGTGGTGGCGATCGGCAACGCGCCGACGGCGTTGTTCCGGCTGCTGGAGATCCTCGATGAAGGGGTCGGCGCGCCGGCGGCGATCATCGGCGTCCCGGTCGGGTTCGTCGGGGCTGTCGAGTCCAAAGTGGACCTCGTCGAGCGGGCGAGCGGACCCTATCTGGTGGTGCGGGGCAGGCGGGGCGGTAGCGCGATGGCCGTGGCCGCGATCAACGCGATGGCGCAGGAGGAAGAATGAGCGGCACACTCTGGGGCGTCGGACTAGGTCCCGGCGACCCCGAGCTGATGACGGTCAGGGCCGCCCGGCTGATCGGCGAAGCCGAGGTCATCGCGTACCACAGCGCACGGCACGGCCGGAGCATCGCGCGGTCGGTCGCCGAGCCGTACCTGCGCGAAGGCCAGCTCGAAGAGGCGCTGGTGTACCCGGTCACCACCGAAACCACCGACCACCCCGGCGGGTACGAAGGCGCGATCACCGAGTTCTACGAGCGCAGCGCCGAGCGGCTGGCCGTGCATCTCGACGCCGGGCGCGACGTCGTCGTGTTGTGCGAGGGCGACCCGTTCTTCTACGGCTCCTACATGTACATGCACGAGCGGCTGGCAGACCGGTACGAAGCGCATGTGGTGCCCGGCGTGACGTCGGTCAGCGCGGCGGCGTCAGTGCTGGGACGGCCGCTGGTGCAGCGCGACGAGGTCCTCACCGTGCTGCCGGGCACGCTGCCGGCGCCGGAGCTCGCGCGGCGGCTCGCCGACTCCGGCCCGGCTGCGGTGCTCAAACTCGGCCGTACGTTCGGCGCGGTTCGCGAGGCGCTGGCCGAGTCCGGCAGGCTCGACGAGGCCTTCTACGTCGAGCGCGCGACGTGGGGACAGCAGCGCATCGAGCCGTTCGCCGACGTCGATCCCGCGTCGGTGCCGTACTTTTCGCTCGCGCTCTTGCCGAGTCCGGCCTACGCGGCGCGCGCTCGTGACGACGTCGAGACTGCTGCCGTGGTGTCTGTCGGCGAGGTGGTCGTCGTGGGCCTTGGGCCGGCTGGGCCGCAGTGGTTGACGCCGGAAGCGGCCGAGGAACTTGCGGGCGTTGAGCACCTGGTCGGTTACGGGCCGTACCTCGCGAAGGTGCCGCAACGCGCTGGGCAGTCGAGGCACGCTTCGGGCAACACCGTCGAGGCCGAACGGGCGGTGGAGGCGCTGGAGCTGGCGGCCGGTGGCGCTCGCGTCGCCGTGGTGTCGTCCGGTGACCCCGGCGTGTTCGCGATGGCGTCCGCGGTGCTGGAACAGGCGGATTCGGAAACTGACACCGCCGGGCGTTTTGCCGACGTGACTGTCCGTGTTGTCCCCGGTGTCACTGCGGCACAGGCGGCCGCCGCCCGCGTCGGTGCGCCGCTCGGCCACGACTACTGCGTGCTTTCGCTGTCCGACAGGCTCAAACCGTGGGACGTCATCGAGCGTCGGCTCGACGCGGCGGGTGCGGCGGACCTCGTCCTCGCGCTGTACAACCCGGCGTCGCGCACTCGCACGACCCAACTGGAGCTGGCGCGGAAAGTGTTGCTGCGACACCGTTCCCCGGAGACGCCCGTGGTGATCGCGCGCGATATCGGCGGCAATGAGGAATCCGTGCGGGTCGTCACGCTCGGCACGCTGGATCCCTCCACAGTGGACATGCGGTGCCTGTTGATTGTCGGTTCGTCACGCACCCGGGTGTCCGCGCGGCCGGGCGGCGCGCCGATCGTCTGGACCCCGCGTCACTACTGAGCGGGCGCATTTACACTGCGTGAGTGGACGAGACCGGTGACACACCCGACGACAGTGCTCCCGAAGGCGACAAGCCGGACAACGCACACGGTCGGCACAGGCCACCCAAAAAGGCCAAGAAGACGCGGTCGTTCTGGCGTGAGCTGCCGATCCTGGTCGCGGTCGCGGTGGTGCTCGCGATCGTGCTGCAACTGTTCGTCGGGCGGGTGTACGTCATCCCGTCGGCGTCGATGGAACACACGCTGCACGGCTGCACGGGCTGCAACGGCGACCGCATCCTGGTCGACGAGGTCACCTACGACTTCACCGATCCGTCGCCGGGTGACGTCATCGTGTTCCACCGGCCCGACCACTGGGAGAACTCCGAGTTCAAGCCCGCGGGGTCGAGCAACTTCTTCGTCTCGGGCCTGCGCGAGCTCGGTTCGCTGGTCGGCGTGGTCGCGCCGAGCGACGACGACTTCGTCAAACGCGTGATCGCGACCGGCGGTGAGACCGTCCAGTGCTGCGACGCGCAGAACCGGGTCCTGGTCAACGGCAAACCGCTCGACGAACCGTACATCTACTGGCGCGAGGACATGGCGCCGGTGCAGCAGCCGTTCGCGCCGATCAAGATCCCCGACGGCGCCCTGTGGGTGATGGGCGACAACCGCAACGACTCGTGCGACTCGCGCTGCCAGGGTGGCGGCGGGGCGAACGGGCTGGTGCCGGTGTCGAAGGTCGTCGGCAAGGCGCGGCTCATCGTGCTGCCGCCTGGCCGCTGGGGCGGCATCAGCGACCACGACCCGCAGACGCCCTGACTGTCCCAGCCGGACTTCCTGTCCCGCACCGGCGACAAGGACTCGTGAGTGTTCCGGCCGCTTCTAGCGGACACTCGCGAGTCAGTGTCCTCAGCGGGTCGGGTCGACGCCGTTGGGCTGGCGGGGGCCGGGGCCGGGAGACCACCAGCCGGACACGGTCTTCTTCCCGTGCCGCACGGTCGGCGGGACGCCTTCGACGTACGGCGTGATCTGCAGGAGCCGGCCCCAGGACTGTCCGGGTTGCCCCAGCAGGTAACTCGGCACCTCCGGCTCGGCGGACAGCTCCTCGAGCCAGCCGAGCGGACCGCCGTTGGTGCTGGTGGCCCACTTGGCCTCGTCGGCGAGGCTGCCCGCGGTGATCCGGTACGCCGGCACGTCGGCGATGCCGTCGTGCGAGGTCACCGGGTTCGAACACGGGTAGACGAACGACGCCGGCCAGTCGATGTAGACCGGCTTCCCGTCGAGTTTCTCGGTCAGCGTGGTGAACGTCGGCACGCGAGGCGCGGTAACGGCGACCCACCCTTCCTCGGTGAGGTCGTCGTCGGTGGCGACCACGCGCACGGCCGTGGCGTCGGCCGGGAAGTCACGGAGGTTGAGCCGCACGTCGATCCACTGCCCGGCGCCCCCGCCCTGCGGCTGGATCACCTGTGAGCGGGCGACTTTCATCCCCTTCGACGTCGGGATGCCGAACTCGACGCTGACCGACGTCGCCTTGGCGGGCGCGGTGTCGACCGCGATGACCACTTGTCCGCCTTTCGGCCCGGCGGGCAGGCCGAACCACGGCGTCCGCAGTCGCCCGGCGGGGGCCGTCCGCTCGTAGTAGCTGCTCCACATCGGCACCGCGGCGGGCATGAACCCGTGTGGTGGCTCGGAAAGCGGGTCGTTGTCCTCGGTCGCGACGGTATGGAACCCGGTCTGGACCGGCCCGTATCCGATGTCCTGCGGGGGAAGTGTGGTCTTCGGCCGGTCGTCGATGGTGCTCTGGGCGTCGGCGGGGAGCGGCTTCAGCATGCTCGTGATGGCGTCGCGCTCGACCATGACGTGATCGGAGAGGTTGCAGCTTTTGCCGGTCAGCTCACCGAAGTTCGCCGCGCCGAGGCTGTAGCTGCCGGACTGCCCGTGCATCGCGACGAGCATGCTGACGAACTCGGCGGCCGCGACCAGCCCGCACACCGCGACCAGCGACAGCGACCCCAGTTTCAGCGACCGGCCGCGTCTTTCCTGCGGCGCCGGTTCCTGCCCGGGTCGATGGGCGCGGACGTTCTCGACGAACGCCACGACGGCCGAGACCGCGGCGGCCGCGAGCAGGATCGTCGACAGCGAAACCGGACCGAACTTGGGCGCCGAATCCGACCAGGGGACGCCGAGTTTCGACACGAAGAAGTACGCGTTCGGCCCGGTCGCGGCCAGTGCGGCGACCACCAGCAGCCCGGCGAGGAACCCGGCCCGGTTCCGCCGCGACCGCAGCACGGTGGAACTCGTGGCCAACGACGTCAACGCCGCCATGGACGCCCCGACGGCGGCGAACGCGCCGAAGTGGTGGGTCCACTTCGTCGGCGTCAACGCCAGGAGCAGGAAGAACAACGCCGTCGTGCCGATCAGGCGTCGGCTGGGGCCGAGCGCGGCACCCGGAATCCGGCCGCGGCGCAGCAGGACGACCAGGCAGGCGCCGGTGCACAGCAGGATCAGCAGCACCGGGAACCGGCGCGTCGCCGAACCGTTCGCCGAGTCCTCGAAAAGTGCTTGGTAGCGCACGAATTCCTGGAACCACGACAGGCTGGGCCCGACCACCGTCCGGATCCTCGTCGCTTCCAGGACCGTGGCGTAGGTCTGGTCGGCGAACACCACGACCAGCACGAGCAGCCCGGAACCGAGGATCGGGGCGAGCACCGGCAGCCAGCCGCCGCGGCGCGCGCGGTCGCGCAGCAGCTTGAACAGGGGGCGCGCGGCGACCAGGAACGGCGCGACCGCGATCAACCCGGTCGGCGTCGCGGCCAGCGTCAACGCGGCGGCGAGCAAGCCGAGGCACAGCGGGAGCAGGCGCCGGGTGACCAGCGTCCGCTCGACCGCGCAGATGGCGAGCAGCGAGCCGAGTGCGGCCACGGGTTCGGGCCGGACGCCGTTGTTGAACGGCATCCACCAGACCAGGAACACCGCGGCCGCCGCCCACCCCGCCGCGGGACTCCGGCGGACCTGCGTGCCGAGCCGCGGCATCACCTCGCGGCTGATCAGCAGCCAGCTGAACACTCCGAGCAGGAACGACGGCAGCCGGATCCACGGCGGCGCCGTGCTGACCTCGGCCATCACCCCGTAGACGTGGTAAACCCACCCGAACGGCGCCTCCGCGACGCCGAACCAGCGGTGGTAATTGGCCAGGAAACCGGTCGGTCCGGCCACTCTCGCCATCGTCAGGATGTAGCCGTCGTCGGAGGTCAGCGGGCCGATGAACACCCACGCGCCGAGCGCGGTGAACACCGTGATGTCGCGGCCGGTCGGGCGCCACCAGCCGATCGGTGCCCAGCGTGGTGCGCGCCGCGCGCCCCGGCTGTCCAGCCTGCTCACCGCGAGGAGACAACCGAGCAACGCGAACGCCGCGACCAAGCCGTCGGCGGTCTTCCACCCGGTCAGTGCGGACTGGTAGCGCGTGTCGGGGGTGATCGACACCGACAGTGCGGCCGTCGGATCCTTGGCGCCGCTGATGGCCGAGTAGATCCCGATCACGCGCGGGCGGACGTCGCCGCTCTCGTCGTAGATCGCCGTCGAGCCGACGCTCAGCATGGTGCGGTTCGCGTCCGAGTCCAAGTGGACGTCGCAGCCGGACGCCGGCAGCGGCTGCCGCGCGACCTGCTTGCCGCGCATCGACGCCGTCAGCAGTCCGTTGTCGATCCACAGCTGCCCGCCGGTGCCGTCCTGCGGGTTGGCCGTCGCCGGGCGGGGTTCGGGGACCGTCGAATACAGCAGCGCGGGCGCGGCAGTGCGGGCGTCGAGCGCGCGGATCGTGGCGCAGGGCAAGTCGACCCGCAGGTCCTGGGCCCAGTACCCGGTCAGCGGCGCGTTCACCGGCCGCGTGTCGCCCGCGTTCGGCCAGACGATCTCAGCGGTGTCTTGCACGACGGGCAGGAACGGGAACGCCAGCGCGCACCCAGCGGACACCAGCCCGAGCACGATCGCGAGCACCCGGGTCTTCCCCGGCTTTCCCCCAGAACTGCTGGTCATGCGCACCGGCGCAACGCTAACGGGCCGTGACGCCGCCGTGCCGAGGACCCCTCAGGGCCATTCTGACGTCGACCCTCGCAGTGCGTTCAACGCCACTAAGGTGGCCCTGAGGGCGCGCAGCGACGTCACACCAGCCCCAGGAACAACACTGGGACTCCTGGGGTGAATGGGACACGAATGGGGACCAGCCGTCCCAGGAGACCAACAGCCCGGCTCCACGCCTAAATTCCAGGCAATGTCGTTCAACGCCAATGCGGCGGACGCGACAAGGGTGGCCCCGAGGGGACCGTGACCCGCCTCAGGCGTGAGGGGTGAAGCGTTCGTGGTGGACAGCGGCGGCGAGGGGGCGGCGGTCGCGCCAGCCGTGGCGTTCCAGGTCGGGCACCGTCGCGAGTTCACTCACCGGGCCGAGACACAGCCACGCCACCGGCCGGATGCCCTCGGGGATCCCGACGAGGTCGGCGAGGAACGCTTCGCGGTAGAAGCTCACCCAGCCGACGCCGAGGTCTTCCGCTGTTGCTGCGAGCCACAGGTTCTGGATCGCCAGGCACACCGAGTACAGCCCCGCGTCGGCGATGGCGTGCCGCCCGAGCACCGCTGGGGAGCCGCGTGCCGGGTCGTACGTGACGACGATGCCCAGACTGGACTCCATGACGCCCTCGATCTTGATCCGCGAGAACGTCCCGGCTCGCGACTCGTCCAGCGAGCCGGCGAACACCGCGCGCTCGGACTGGACGTGGTCGGCGAACGCCTGCCGCGTGACCGGGTCGGCGACCAGCACGAAGTCCCACGGCTGGGTCAGGCCGACGCTCGGCGCGGCGTGCGCGGCAGCGAGGATGCGGTCCAGCGCGGCCGGGTCGAGCGGCTCGCCGGTGAACTCGGCCCGGACGTCCCGGCGGCGGTTGAGGACCTCGTAAAACGCGTCGATCATCGCGCCAGCACCCATTCCACAGCGGCTTCCACAGTGTCTACAGTGTCCGCGGCCGGCCGCCGCGGCCGGCGGACCACCACGACCGGCAGCCCGAGCCCGCGCGCGGCGGCGAGCTTCGCCGACGTCATCGCGCCGCCACTGTCCTTGGTCACGAGCACGTCGACGTCGTGCGCCCGCATCAGCTCGGCCTCCGAGTCGACGTCATACGGCCCACGCGCGAGCAGTACCTCGAAGTTCGGCGGCAGCGGTTCCTCCGGCGCGTCGACGAACCGCGCGAGGAACCACAGCTGCGACAGCTCGCGGAACGCCGCCACGCCTTGCCGGCCGCTGGTCAGGAACACCCGGCGCCCCAACGCGGGCAACGCCGCAGCAGCGTCGGCGAGCGAGTCCACCCAGTGCCAGCGGTCGCCCGGCCCGGCTTGCCAACCCGGTCGTTGCACCCGCAACAACGGCACCCCGGCCGAGCGCGCGCCCTCCACCGCCGACGCGCCGATGCGCTCCGCGAACGGATGTGTAGCGTCCACAATGGACTTCGCACCGTGCTCGGTCAGCCACGCGGCGAGACCCGTCGGCCCGCCGAAACCACCGACGCGGACGTCGCCCTCGGGCAGTTTTGGCTCTGCAACACGGCCGGCGAGCGACGACACCACGGGCACGCCCTTGGCGACCAGTGCCGACGCGAGCGCACGCGCTTCGGCCGTGCCGCCCAGAACCAGAACGGTCATCCGCCCACCGCGGCCAGCCACCGGTCCAGCGTCCGGGCGTTCGCCAGCGACTCCTGCCAGCTGACTTCCGGCCCCTGCCGGTCGGCGATGTGCGCTGCGACGTAGTCGGCTTCGGCGGCGTAGAGGCCCTTCTCGGTCTGGGCCTTGATGTGCTCTGTCTGCCCGTTCGACCTGGTCAGGACCATCTTCGAGACCCCGGCCGGCCGCATCCCGTGTATCCACGGCGGCCGCGCGATGTAGAGCTGTGCTTCGTCGCCGTAGACCCGGATGTGGTCGTCCTGCGCCAACCGGAAACCGCACGAGAGCTGCGCGAGGATGTCCCCAGGCAGCCGCAGCAGGCCCATCGCGACCTCGTCGACGCCGTTGGGCGCGAGCCTCGCCATGCCGCTGACCTCGATCGGCTCCACCGCTTCGAGGCCCGTCGCAGCCTCGGACACCAGCCGCGCGAGCGATGTGCAGTAGCAGCCGACATCGAGGATGCCGCCGCCGCCGAGCGCTCGGTCGGTCAGCCGCTCAGGCGCTTCCGTGGACGCGTAGCTGAACGTGACGTCGACAGCCCGGACTTCCCCGAGCGCGCCGGATTCGATCAGTTCCCGCAGCTGCCGCATCTGAGGATGGATGCGGTACATGAACGCCTCCATCAGGAAGACGTCGTTGCGTTGCGCCGCTTCGATCACGCGCTCGGTGTCGGCATAGGTCAGGGTCAGCGGCTTTTCGCACAGCACGTGCTTCCCCGCGTCGGCGGCCTTGATCGCCCACTCCGCGTGCATCGGATGCGGGGTCGAGATGTACACGGCGTCGACCTCGTCGTCCGCGAGCAGTTCTTCATACGTGCCATAGCTTTTGCCGATGTCGAACCGCTCGGCGAACGCCGACGCCCGTTCCGCCGACCGGGCGGCTACGGCGGTGAGTTCGCAGAGATCGCTTTCGAGGACCCCTTTGGCGAACTCGGCGGCGATCGTACCGGCGGCCAGCAGGCCCCAGCGCAGTTTCACAGTGACTCCGGTTGGCTAGCGCGATCACGGGTTCTCGAATACAGGAAGCTGTCCGGGAAGCCCTCTGCCGCAAGCACTTTCCCGACGAAGATCATCGCCGCCCGGCTGATGCCCGCCGCCCGCGACAACGCCGCGATCTCCGACAGCGTGCCGCGCAGGACCTGTTCGCCGGGCTGGCTCGCGAGCGCGACGACGGCGGCCGGGCAGTCGGCGCCGTAGTGCGGCAGCAACTCGGCGACGACTTGCTCGATCCGGTTGATCGCCAGGTGCAGCGCCAGCGTTGTGCCTGTCCGTGCGAAAGCCGCCAGGTCTTCGCCCTCAGGCATCGCAGTGGACCTCGCCTGCGCACGCGTGATGACCAGGCTCTGCCCGACCGTCGGCACGGTCAGCTCGCGACCCAGTACGGCTGCCGCCGCGGCGAACGCCGGCACGCCCGGGACAACCTCGTACGGCACGCTTTCGGCGTCCAGCCTGCGCATCTGTTCGGCGACAGCGCTGTAGAGCGAAGGATCGCCGGAACACAGCCGGGCGACGTCGTGTCCGTCGGTGTGCGCCGCGACCAGCCCGGTGATGATCTCGTCGAGGCTCAGGTTCGCCGTGTCGACGAGCTTCGCCTGGGGTGAGCAGTACGCGAGCAGGTCGGTCGGGGTCATGCTGCCGGGGTAGAGGCACACCTCGCAGCGCTCGAGGAGGCCCCGTCCGCGCACGGTGATCAGGTCGGCGGCACCGGGTCCGGCGCCGATGAAATAGACGGTCATCGGGTGCGGCTCCCCGGTGTTCTGCTCCATTGTGTGACTGTGCGGGCCGGAGTCCAGCCGGTGAAGCCGCCCAGCGGCGCCGCGTGTTCGACGGACAACCGCGTCAGCTCGCCGCCATGCTCGGCGTACGCCGTGGCCAGGATCTGCTCGGATTCGAGCGTGACGCCGTGGGCGACGAGCCGCGCGCCGATGGCGAGGCACGCCTGGAGCACCCCGGGCGCGGTGAGGCCGCCACCGAGGAAGATCGCGTCCGGCTCGGGCAACCCGGACAGCGCGTCGGGTGCCGAGCCGGTCACCACGCGCAGCTCGGGCACGCCGAGGGTGTCGGCGTTGCGGCCGATGCGGGCGACGCGCTCGGGGTCCCGCTCGACGGCGATCGCGCGGTTGAGCGGATGCGCGCGCGACCACTCGATCCCGACGCTGCCCGCGCCCGCCCCGACGTCCCAGAGCAGTTCACCGGGCACGGGCGCCAGCCGGGAGAGCGCGCTGGCCCGCAGGTCGCGTTTGGTGAGCTGCCCGTCGTGCTCGAACGCGTCGTCCGGCAACCCGCTGACCAGCGACAACGGCGGTCCGACACAGTCGATCGCGATAACGCTCAGCTCGGCGTCCGGGTACGTCCAGCCGTCGAGGACGCGTTCCTGCGAGCCGCCGAGCTCGGCCAACACGGTCAGCAGGCTTTCGCCGTAGCCGCGGGCTTTCAGCAGGTCGCCGAGGGTGCCGGCAGTCGAACCGAGCACGAGCACCCGGCGACCGGGTGCGAGCACGCGGTTCACCCGGTGGACGTCGCGTCCGACCACGGTGACGACCTCGGTTTCCTCGGCTGCCCAGCCGAGCCGCGCCCGCGCCAGCGTCACCGAGGACAGTGCGGGCACGATATGGACGTGCTCGGCGCCGAGCCGCCGGATCAGCGTCGTGCCGATGCCGGAAAGCAGCGGATCGCCGCTGGCCAGGACGCAGATCCGCTGGTCGGCGTGCTCGGCCAGCAGGCCGTCGAGCGAGGGCAGCAGCGGGCTCGGCCATGGCGTCACCGCGACGTCGTCCGGCAGGTACGCCAACTGACGCGGGCCGCCGAACACCACGTCGGCGCCGGTGATGGCGTCGCGGGCGGGCCCGGTGAGCCCGGCCCAGCCGTCGGCGCCGATACCGACGACGGTGACGGGTGATTTTTCGCGCACGTTCGCGACGCTATCCCACCGGTACGACTATGCGATGATCGCGAGCGACGGCCGTCGAGGAACCCGGTGCGAGTCCGGGGCGGTCCCGCCACTGTGAGCAGCCTGCCAAGGGCTGCGAGTCAGAGCTTGGACGTCCGTCGCGTGACCGGGTTCACCCCGGCGCGGGACCTGACCGGTGGGCGCGGACACCCACCTCGCCCGTAGAGGAGACAGGCTTGAAGCCGTATCCGTTCACCGCCGTCGTCGGGATGGCCGACCTCCGGCTGGCGCTGGTGCTTTCCTCGATCTCGCCCGCGATCGGCGGGGTGCTGGTGCGGGGTGAGAAGGGCACCGCGAAGTCGACGATGGTCCGGGCGCTCGCCGGCCTGCTGCCCAGCGTCGACGTCGTCGGGGGCTGCCGGTTCTCGTGTGATCCCGCGAGCCCGGACCCGGCCTGCCCGGACGGCCCGCACGCCGCGGGCGCGCCGACGTCGACAAGGCCCGCTCGCTTGGTCGAGCTGCCGGTCGGTGCTGCCGAGGACAGGGTGATCGGCTCGCTCAACCTCGAGCGCGCGCTCAGCGAAGGCGTCACGGACTACCAGCCTGGGCTGCTCGCCGCGGCACATCGTGGGCTGCTCTACGTCGACGAGGTCAACCTCCTGCACGACCACCTGGTCGACACGCTGCTCGACGCCGCCGCGATGGGGCGCGCGACGGTCGAACGCGAGGGTGTGTCGGTGTCGCACGCGGCGCGGTTCGTGCTGATCGGCACGATGAACCCGGAAGAGGGCGAGCTCCGGCCGCAGCTGCTCGACCGGTTCGGGCTGACGGTCGAGGTCGCGTCCAGCCGCGATCCCGAGCTGCGCGTGCAGGTCGTCCGCCGCAGGCTCGCCTACGAAGCCGATTCGGACGCCTTTGCCGCCGAATACGCCGAGGCCGATGGCGCGCTCGCGTCGGATATCCAAGCCGCACAAGGACTTCTGCCGGGCGTCAAGCTGCCGGACGACGCGTTGCGCCAGATCGCCGAGATCTGCGCGTCCTTCGAGGTCGACGGGATGCGCGCGGACATCGTCACCGCGCGGACGGCCGTCGCGCACGCGGCCTGGTCCGGGCGCGACGAGGTGACCACCGACGACATCCGCGTCGCTGCCCGGCTCGCGCTGCCGCATCGTCGTCGCCGCAACCCGTTCGACGCGCCCGGAATCCCCGAGGAGCAGCTCGAACAGGCGTTGCAGGACGCGCAGGCGCCCGAGGATCCAGGGCCTGAAGACGATGGTCCGGGATCAGGATCCGAGGCGCCTTCTTCCGGTTCCGGCGAGAGCGGGCCGCGGGAATCCGAGTCGCGGGAGGGTCCGGGCTCCGGGAACCAGCAGACCGTCGGCGCGGGATCCCCTTACCGCGCAAAGCTTTTCACTGTCGACGGGACTGGCGAGGGCGCACACGGACGACGTTCGCGAGCGATCACCGACTCCGGCCGCACCATCGGCGTCAAGCCGCCGGGTGTCCGCGAAGGGCATCCGCATCTGGTCGCGACCGTGCGTGCGGCGGCCGCGCATCAGATCGCGCGCGGCCGGTCCGGTACCGGGCTGAAACTTCAGCCGCAGGACCTCCGGTTCGCGCTGCGGGAGGGACGAGAGGGCAATCTCGTACTGTTCTGCGTCGACGCTTCCGGCTCGATGGGGGCGCGTGCACGCATGCGCGAGGTCAAATCCGCGGTGCTGTCTTTGCTGGTAGATGCCTATCAGCGGCGGGACAAGGTGGGTCTGGTGACGTTCCGGGCCGACACCGCCGAGCTTGCTTTGCCGCCGACGATCAGCGTTGACACCGCCGCGACCCGGCTGGACGCTTTACCTACCGGCGGACGCACCCCGCTGGCGGAAGGTCTCCTACGAGCCGCGGAGGTATTGCGTATTGAGAAGATTCGGGACCCAAGAAGGCGTCCGCTGCTGGTAGTCGTCACCGATGGCCGCGCCACCAGCGGGGCTGACGCTGTCGCCCGTTCGCAACTCGCCGCCGACTTGCTGGCCGCGTCCGGTGTCGCCGCGGTCGTGATGGACTGCGAGACCGGCAAGATGCGGCTCGGACTCGCCGGCGAGCTCGCCGCGAGGCTGAGGGCGGACCACGTCCCGCTCGCCGACGTCGCTGCCGAGTCCCTGGCGGGTGCGGTGCGTTCGCGGACTTCGGGGCGGGCTGCCTGATGCCGCAGGGGAAACCGGACGTCGTCCCGCAGGACGGGCTGACCACGCGCCAGCGCCGCAACCGGCCGCTTCTCGTCGTCCACACCGGCGACATGAAGGGCAAGTCCACGGCCGCGTTCGGGATGGCTTTGCGTGCCTGGAACCAGGGCTGGTCGATCGGCGTGTTCCAGTTCGTGAAGTCGGCGAAGTGGAAGGTCGGTGAGGAGGCGGTGTTCCGCACCCTGGGCGAGCTGCACGAGCAGACCGGCCAGGGCGGGCCGGTGGTGTGGAACAAGATGGGCGAGGGCTGGAGTTGGGCGCGCAAGGCAGGCACGGAGGAGGACCACGCCGCGAACGCGCGTGAGGGCTGGGCCGAGATCAAGCGGCAGCTGCTCGATGAGCAGCATGATTTCTACGTGCTCGACGAGTTCAGCTACCTGCTGAAATGGGGCTGGCTCGACGTCGACGACGTGGTCGAGGCACTGACGAACCGGCCTGGGCACCAGCACGTCGTCATCACGGGCCGCGCCGCGCCGCCGAAGCTGATCGAGGCCGCGGATCTCGTCGTCGAGATGACGAAGGTGAAGCACCCGATGGACGCCGGGCAAAAGGGGCAGCGAGGCATCGAGTGGTGACCACGAACCCCCAGCGCGGTGAGGGCCACCGTGGTGAGTGCGATGGTGACTCGATGGTGACTACGACGGTGAGCGCGGTGGCGGCCGCCGTGGTGCGTGCGGTGGTGGTCCGGTGGTAGCGCGGGTGGTGATCGCCGCCCCCGGGTCCGGGCACGGCAAGACCACCATCGCAGCCGGAGTGATGGCGGCGCTGCGGGCGCGCGGGCTGGCGGTGTCCGGGCACAAGGTCGGCCCGGACTTCATCGACCCGAGCTACCACGCGCTCGCCACCGGGCGGCCCGCGCGCAACCTCGACCCGTTCCTGCAGGGTGAGGATCGGCTGGTTCCGTTGCTGCTGCACGGTTCCGCCGGGGCGGACATCGCCGTCATCGAGGGCGTGATGGGCCTGTTCGACGGCGCGCTCGGCACCGAGGGCTACGCCTCGACAGCGCATGTCGCGCGGTTGCTCGACGCGCCTGTGGTGCTCGTGGTGGACGCCAGCGCGGCGAGTCGGAGTGTCGCGGCCGTGGTGCTCGGCTTCGCGAACTACGACACCCGCGTCCGGCTCGCCGGCGTCATCCTGAACAAGCTGGGGTCGCAGCGGCACGAGGACGAGATCGTCACGGCGTTGGAAGCCACGGGTGTCCCGCTGCTGGGTGCGCTTCGGCGCAGCGACGAAATCCACGCGCCGAGCCGGCACCTGGGACTCGTTCCCGCTGGTGAGCGGGTTGCGGAGTCGCAGCGGATGTTGCCGAAGCTGGCGGAGTGGATCGCCGCGGGTGTCAACCTCGATGCCGTCGTCAGCATCGCGCGGAACGCTTCGCCGTTGTCGGGGACGCCTTGGGATCCTGCCTCGGAGGTGACGCACGAGGGCCCGCGTTCGGTGATCGCGGCGGCCGCCGGGCAGGCGTTCACGTTCCGCTACACCGAAACCGTCGAGCTGCTTGCCGCTGCCGGCGTCGACGTCGTGGACGTCGATCCGTTGTGGGCGGCCGAACTGCCCGAGGACTGCGCCGGGTTGTACTTCGGCGGCGGGTTCCCCGAGGTCCACGCCGAGGAGCTGTCCGGCAACGCCGCTTTGCGGGGAGCGGTGGCCGCCGCGATCGCGCGCGGGATGCCGGTGTCGGCGGAGTGCGCCGGGCTGCTCTACCTGTGCCGCGAACTCGACGGCCTGCCGATGGTCGGTGCGGTGAACGCCTCGGCGGTGATGACGAAACGCGGCAAGCTCGGGTACCGCAGAGCCGTCGCGCTCTCGGACAACTTGCTGGCCGTCACTGGTCAGCGGGTCACCGGGCATGAGTTCCACCGCACGGAAGTTGTTCCCGCGCAAGGGGAACCCCCGGCCTGGGGCTGGGACAGGCAGCCGGAAGGGTTCGCGTCGGCGTCGCTGCACGCGTCGTATCTGCACGTCCACTGGGCGGGCTATCCCGAGCTGGCGCAACGCTTCGCCGCCGCTGTCCACGCCCACTCAGCGAGCTTGATCCGTGAACGTGCCTGAGTTCGACCTGCACCATCACGGGGACTCCGAGGTCGGCGGGGGACTGGTGGACCTCGCTGTCAACGTCCGCCTGCCGACGCCGCCGGAGTGGCTTCGCCGCGAGCTCGCCGCCGCGCTCGACGATCTGGCGGCCTACCCCGACCCGACAGCGGCGACCGCGGCCGTCGCCGCGCGGCACGAGCGCGACCTCGAAGAAGTGCTGGTCACGGCGGGTGCGGCCGAGGCGTTCACCCTGTTGGCAACGGCCTTGCGGCCGCGGCACGCCGTTGTCGTGCACCCGCAGTTCACCGAGCCGGAAGCCGCTTTGCGCGCGGCCGGGCACGACGTCGAGCGCGTGGTGCTGACCGGGCCCGACTTCGTCCTGCGTCCCGAGCTCGTGCCGGAGGAGGCGGACCTCGTCTTTGTCGGCAACCCGACCAATCCGACGTCGGTCCTGCATTCCGCCGCAGCCCTGCGTGCACTGGCGCGGCCCGGGCGGCTGGTCGTCGTCGACGAGGCGTTCCTCGACGCCGTCCCCGGTGAGCCGGAAAGCCTTGCCGCGCAGGCGCTTCCCGGTGTCGTCGTGATCCGAAGCCTGACGAAGACCTGGGGCATCGCGGGACTGCGCGCGGGCTACCTGCTCGGCGAGTCCACGATCGTGTCGCGATTGCGGGCCGTGCAACCGCCCTGGTCGGTATCGACACTGGCAGCCGTCGCCGTCGTCGCCTGCAGTCGTCCCACGGCCGTCGCCGAGGCCGAAGCTCTGGCCGTCGCCGCCTGCCACGACCGAGACCACCTGGTCGCTGGCCTCCGCGCGTTGAACATCGACGTCATCGGCGACCCGCAGGCCCCGTTCGTCCTCATCCACCTACCAGGCGCGGACAAGCTGCGCTTGCGCCTGCGCGACGCCGGTTACGCCGTCCGCCGCGGCGACACCTTCCCCGGTCTGAGCCCCGAATACCTCCGCATCGCCGTCCGCGACCCCGCCACCATCGACCCCTTCCTCACCACCCTCGCCCACCACCTCCAGGCACGCTAAGCATCGCAACTCGACGGCGAGTTGCGGTGGCATGGCAGAGTCGGTGAAGTGAAACTTCGTCACCTTTGTCCGCTCGGCGCGGGCGCTCTGCTGGTGGGTTGCTCGGCACCCGCGCCGGCACCCCTGCCTCCGCCGACGACCACCGCGACCACCGCGACGAAGGCGGAGGTGCCGCATGGGCCGTATATCTCCCTGCGCGAGACCGACGCGGCCATGGGGCTGCGGGCGACCCCGATCCTGCTCGCCAACTGCGGCAGCGACCCGGTGACGCTGAACGGCTATCCGGCACTGCGGGTGCTCGACCAGGACCACAAACCCCTGGACGTCACCGTGATCAACGGTTCCGACTCGGTGGCCTCCGTGCCGAACCTGGGCAATCCGCCGACCGCGGTCACCCTGGCGCCGGGCGATGAGGCCATCGCCACCGTGCTGTGGAAGAACACCGTGACCGACGCGAATGTCGTCGCCACCAGCGGCACGTACTTCGACATCGCGCCGGCCACCGGCCAGCCCTGGCAGACCCGCGAGCCCCATGGACCGATCGACGTTGGCAACACCGGGAAAGTGGGGGTCAGTCCGTGGGCGCCCAGCAAGGACAAGGGGGACTGTCATGGGGCCGACGCCGAGTACTCGTGAGTGGCTTGGCCGGTTCTAACCGGCTGTGCTGTCTCAGGACTTCGTGAACACATGTGTCCCACGACATCGTGAACAGTTTCTCATACCGGTGTGTCCTGGGTCGGCCCTTGGGCCGGCCCAGGACGTCTCGGGGT
>NZ_JAODNM010000162.1 GCF_025464955.1 Amycolatopsis sp.
CGTCCAGGTGAGGCAGGATCTCAGCGAACTTCGCCGCCAGCGCGGTCCTGAACTCCTCGGTCATGCTCATGTCATCAGCATGCCACCCTACTCAACATATCCACGGTTAATTTACAGGCGAGCCCTAAGTTCCAGGCATTGCCGTCCGACATCGACAGCGAACCGTCGATGAGGTGCAGATCGGACAGGCACACCCTGGCCGCGGCCACGGTGATCCGGACTTCGTCGGCAGCCGGTTCGGGCACCGGTACTTCCTCGACGCGAACCGGAGGGTGGCTCCGTGCTGGTGGTCGGCGACGACTGGCACTCAGTCTCACTAGGGTGGAGGTACTCCTCTCGAAAGGACGCACAGGCATGTCTGAGCTCTACTCGAACGCGACGAAGTTCTACATCGACGGCAAGTGGGTCACCCCTGCCTCGACCGCCGAGCTGGACGTGCTCAACCCGGCGACCGAAGAGGTCGTCACCCGGATCGCGATGGGCGGCAAGTCCGACGCCGACCTGGCCGTGGCCGCAGCCAAGGCCGCGTTCCCGGCGTGGTCGGCGACCAGCCGCGAGGAGCGCCTGGCCCTGCTCGAGGCCGCGCTGGAGATCTACAAGCGCCGCTTCGCGGACCTGGCCGCGACCGTCACCGCCGAAATGGGCGCGCCCGCCACCTGGGCCGCCCAGGCGCAGGTGCCTTCCGGGTTCGCCCACCTTTACCAAGCGATCGAGATCCTGCGCGAGTACAAGTTCGAAGAGGTCCGCGGGACGACGATGCTCCTGCGTGAACCGGCCGGGGTCTGCGCGCTGATCACCCCGTGGAACTGGCCGCTGAACCAGGTCATGTGCAAGGTCGCGCCCGCGCTGGCCACCGGCTGCACAATGGTGCTCAAGCCCAGTGAGGTGGCTCCGCTGAGCGCGATCCTGGTCGCCGAGATCCTCGATGAAGCCGGGGTCCCCGCCGGGGTCTTCAACCTGGTCCAGGGCGACGGCCCCGGCGTCGGTTCCGTACTGTCCGCCCACCCGGACGTCGACATGGTCTCCTTCACCGGCTCGACCCGCGCGGGCATACAGGTGTCCAAGAGCGCTGCGGACACCGTCAAGAAGGTCTCACTCGAGCTGGGCGGCAAGTCGGCCAACATCGTGCTGCCGGACGCCGACCTCGCCACGGCGGCGAAGGGCGCGGTGAGCGCCTGCTTCGGCAACACCGGTCAGAGCTGCAACGCGACCACCCGCCTGCTGGTGCAGGCCGACCAGCACGACGAACTGGTCGCGCTGATCAAGGACGCGGCAGGGAACTTCGCCACCGGCGACCCGCAGTCCACGGAGACCGTGCTCGGACCGCTGGTGAGCAAGACCCAGTTCGACCGTGTCCAGGCCCTCATCCAGGCAGGCCTCGACGAGGGTGCCGAGGCGGTCGTCGGCGGTCTCGGTCTGCCGGACGGGCTCGACAAGGGATACTTCGTGCGCCCGACCGTCTTCGTCGGCGTCCGGCCCGAGATGCGGATCGCCCGCGAGGAGATCTTCGGCCCGGTTCTCTCCGTCATCACCTATGAGGACGAGGAAGACGCCATCGCGATCGCCAACGACAGCGACTACGGGCTGTCCGGCGCGGTCCAGTCGGCCGACCCGGCGCGGGCGTTCAAGGTCGCGTCGCGGATCCGGACCGGGATGGTCGGGCTCAACGGCGCGGGTCCGGACTTCGGGGCGCCCTTCGGCGGTTACAAGCAGTCCGGCAACGGCCGCGAATGGGGCCAGCTGGGCTTCGACGAGTTCACCGAGATCAAGGCGGTCATGGGCTACCACCCCGCGTAACCACAAAGTCAGCGGAGGAACCATGCCGTACCCGATCGAAACCCCCGAGAGCGCCGCGCTCCTCGCGTCCTTGACCAGTCAACGCGAACACGTCCTCCGAAGCCTGGACGGCCTGACCGAGGACGCCCTGCGCAAGCCGGTACTGCCGTCGGGCTGGAGCTGCCTGGGACTGGTCCGGCATCTCGCCCTCGACGTCGAACGGTTCTGGTTCCGAGCCGTTGTCGCGGGCAAGCAGGTCGAACTCGAGTCCGGCGACGGTGCCTGGCAGGTGGCCGCGGACCTGCAGGCCGAGGCTGTGTTCGACCTCTACCAGCGGGAAACGGCACTGGCGGACGACATCATCACCGGTACCGCACTGGACGCCCCGCCGGTCTGGTGGCCAGAGGAGTTCTTCGGCGACCTGCCACGCCGAAGCCTGCGGCAAACCATCCTGCACGTCCTCACGGAGCTCGCGTGCCACGCCGGACACCTCGACGCGGCACGCGAGCTCCTCGACGGCAGGCAATGGCTCGTCCTGACCTGACCCGGTGTCACCGAGCTTGAGCGGGGTTCGCTAAGGTCATTAGTGTTGGCTCCGCGCGCGTTTAGCTCAGCGGGAGAGCGCTTCCCTGACACGGAAGAGGTCACTGGTTCAATCCCAGTATCGCGCACCAGACGTAACCACAGGTCAAAGCCCTGTTCCTCCTCGCGAGGGACGGGGCTTTACTGCTGAAAGGGCGTCAAAAGGGCGACCCGGCGATCATTGGCTCCTGTGTCGCGGAAATTACCACCAGGCGCCCGTGGTCGTGGCGTCGTATTTGGCTCCGGTGGTCTTGGTGGACGAGTCGTGTTGGGCGCCGGTCAGATCCACCCCGGTGAAAACCACGTCGCGCAGATCGGCACCGGTGAGATCGGCATTCACTAGCTTGACCCTGATGAGTTCATTCGGGCCGAACTTCGCGTAGGACAGTCGTGCGCCGCTCAGATCCGCATCCGTAAACCCGGCGGCGTAGCCGGACAGGTCGGCGCTGTACAGGTTGGCGTGCGTGAGGATGATCTTGCTCAGGCCGATCAGGTCACCATGGACCTTCGGCAGATCCGCGTCGTGCAAGTCGGATCCGATCAGCGAGATGCCGCTCAGGTCCGCACCAGTCGCCCGTATCCCGACCAGACACGTGTTGCGTAGGTCGATTACGGGCGGATCGTGTGTCTCCCTGGCGACCTGACGCCTGGTCAACACCAGGAACGCGGCGTCGATGTCAGCGGGAGCCGCGGAGCAGACCGTCGTGGGATCAGGCCGATGAGCGGCGGTACGGAGAAACGCTCCCAGCACTTCGACGATGGCACGTTGGTCGCGTGGCGAGTCGTTCGCGACGCGTTCCAGCGCGAAGATGCCACCGACGCGCACCCACAGGTGCTCCGCGCCCGGTGTGCCGAGTTGATCGATGGCCTTGGTGTACCGGTCGGTGAACTGCCCCTGCTCGGTGATGCCGATCTGGTCGCGGGTCGTACTCAGCGACAACGCCGTGAAGACCAATGCGGCCACGGCGGTGAACGCGGTGACCAGAGTCGTGAGTCGCGTCCAACGGCCCTCGCCGTCCCGTGGATCGGCAGACGTCGACCGCGGTCTCCGCCGGTGGAGAACCAGCACTGCCACGGCCAGTCCGGCGCCCACCACCGCGGGCCACCACTGCTCCAACCAACCCCACATGACCGGCCAAGGCGGCAGTACCCGCGCCCTGGCCAGCGTCCAAATCACCAGCGACGCTGCCGCACCGAGGAAACCGGCGGTCAGCCGACTCCTGTTCACCCCGGTCAACCGCCGCCGACCGGGGCGGTCGCCCTCCGTGTCCGTCACGGTCGGCTCATCGCGTTCCGGCCTCGTAACGCTACAGGCACAGGTTAAGAGGGTGGGCCCCAATTGGTCGGGCTCGTCGTGAACTCCTCGGGGGAAGTGAGCGGCGGGTTGACGAACGAGGCGGCTTCCGGCGACCTGGCGATGGTATAAACGCCCCCGGCCAGGTTGTCCAGTTCCGGTGGCGTCGACGCCAGGGTCGCGTGGAAGTTCCGTGGCGGCTGGCTCGTGATGATGACCTGGAGCCGGTCGCCGCCCGGAATCTGGGTGAAATTGGCCAGCAACGCGAGGTCGAACCGCGTGGGCCATACCAGCTCGTACCGGGATCGAGTTGCCGCTGGCTGCCGAGGCAGCGCCCCGTCGGCCGCTATCGACCCCGGCTCAAGGAACTCGAGGTTGTCGGACTGATCAGCCGCGAGGACGCACCGCCGCCGGTCGCCACCGTCCTCTACGAGCTCAGCGAGACCGGCCTGGCATTGCAGCCGGTGTTGAAGGAGCTCGGCCTGTGGGGACGGCGGTTCATGACCGACGAACGGCCCGAGGACGCGTTCCGAGCCGAGTGGCTGGCCTACGCCCCGGAGTTGTTCACCACGGACACCGATCCCGACGCCCACCAGCAGTCATCCAACTCAGCGCGGCCGGTAACCCGGCCGTCATCGAGCTGAGAGACGGCCGACGCGACCTGCTCACCCGCGTGCGGCCGTTCGCGCAGGTGAGGGACAAGGCCACTTGATCAGAGTAGTTTGTCCAGTGTGATCGGCAGTTCCAGTTGGCGTTTGCCGGTGGCGTTGAAGACCGCGTTGGCGATGGCGGCGGGCACTCCGACGATGACGACCTCACCGAGCCCCTTGACACCGATGGGGTCGGCCTTGCCGTCCGGAGCATTCAGCAGTACTGCGTCGAGTTCGGGAACATCGGCATTGACCGGCACCAGATAGTCCGCCAGACTCGCGCCCGGGATCCGGCCGTCACGGTGGTCGATCGCCGTGCTTTCGAGCAGACTCATCCCGATTCCGCCGACCATGCCGCCGATGGCCTGGCTGTGGGCCATTTTGGGGCTGACGATCTTGCCTGCCTCGTAGGCACCGAAGATGCGCCTGATCCGGACCAGTCCCAAGTCCACATCCACCGACACCTCGGCGAACACCGCTCCATACGCCCAGGTGGAGTACTTCTGCACCTCCTCGCCGGGAACGTACCCGTTGTGCACCTCAAGGTTCTGCCGCCCGTGCCGGGCCAGGATCTGCTGGTAGGTCTCGCCCCGCTGCGGTTTGTCCGTCCAATGCAGACGTCCATTGTCGACCGAAACCTGATCGGGCCTGGCGCCGTACAGCGGTGAACCCGGGTCGACCGACGCCATCCGCACAAAGCTGTCTCGCAGCATGTTGCACGTCAGCTGCACCGCGGACCCGACACTCGCCATGGTTTTCGAGCCCGCTTCCACCGGAGACATCGGCAACAACGAGTCCCCCAGCTGAAAAGTCACCCTGTTCATCGGCAGCCCGAGCGCGTCCGCGGACAGCTGAGTCATGGAGGTATACGTACCGGGGCCGATATCGCTGGTCGCGCTCGCGACCACCGCGGTGCCGTCGGCATTGATCCGGGCCGACGCGTCGGCGGGAACCCGGTAGGAGTAGTAGCCGGCCGCGGCCATGCCCATGCCGACGAGCAGGTTGCCTTCTTTCCGAGACCCGGGCGTCGCACTGCGCCGGGACCACCCGAACTTCTCCGCGCCCACGCGATAACAATCGGTCAGCCTGCGTACGGAGAACGGCGTCTGCTGAAAAGGATCCGTCGCGGGTTCGTTGCGTATCCGCAGTTCGACAGGATCGATCTTCAGCTCGTGTGCCAATTCGTCGACGGCGCATTCGAGCGCGAACGCGCTCGGCGCTTCACCCGGGCCGCGCATCCACGTCGGAGTGTTCGTGTCCAGCTCGACCAACCGATACTGCGAGCGCATGTTCGGTATGGCGTAGAGCATTCGGGGCAGTTCGGGAATGGCATCGGAATGCTGCTCGTACTGGGACGTCTCGGTACGAGCTTCGTGGATCAACGCCGTGATCACGCCGTCCGTGGTACTGCCCAGCACGATGTGTTGGCTGCTGGCGGGCCGGCAGCCGATACTCGTGTACATCTGCTTGCGGGTCAGGACCACCTTCACCGGACGGCCCAGCTCGCGAGCGGCCTGCGCGGCCAGCACCTCGTGCGGCCAGGCCCGGCTACCGCTACCGAAAGCACCGCCGACGAACGGCGAGATCACCCGTACATCAGCCGGGTCGATGCCGAAGCAGAACGCGACGAACTCCGCGGAACCCTGTACCCATTGGGTTTTGTCCCACAGGGTCAGCTTGCCGCCGTCCCACCGCGCGATCACTGACGCCAGCTCCATCGGATTGTGGTGCTCCCGTGCGATCCGATAGGTCCGGTCGAGTGTGATGTGTGCGCCGCGCAGCGCGGTGTCGGGATCTCCTCGTTCGTAGTCGGCGTACCACGGTGACACCATCGATGACGCCTTCGGGTCATCGATGTCAGTGATCGCCGGCAGAGTCGCGTAGGTGACCTTCACCAGGGACACCGCGTGTTCGGCCGCCTCCTGACTCGACGCGACGACCAGGGCGACGGGTTCACCGAAGAACTTCACCGTCGCGTCCGCCATCACGTGCAGACGCTCACCGGGAGGATCGCAAACGGTGTGGTGCTCGGGGTAGGGCAGTTTGGCGGTGTTCAGGTGCGTCAGCACCTTGATCACTCCGGGCACCCGGGACGCCTTCGCCGTGTCGATCGCGGTAATGGTGCCTTTGCTGATCGTGCTGCCCACGATCACGCCATAGACGACGCCGGGAACATCGTGCTCCGCCGCGTACGTCGCCTGGCCGGTCACCTTCAGCCGTCCGTCCACTCGCGACACGGATTTGCCGACACTGGTGTTCGTGGTCATCGCGTCTCCCCGACAATCGCGAGCTGGCGCTCGACAGCGCGTTTCAGCAGCTCGATCTTGAACCCGTTCTCCGACAAAGCCCGCGCACCGTCAGCCGCCCGGGCGGCGGCATCGGCCCAGGTGCGTGCTTCCGCTTTCCGGCCGACCAGGACCCGCTCGACCGCGGGCAGCCGCCACGGCACGGTGGCGACCCCACCGGCCGCGACCCGGGCCTGCCGGATGACGCCGCCCTGGATGTCGAGAGCGACCGCGGCCGAAGCCAGCGCGAACTCGTAGGACTGGCGATCCCGCACCTTGAGGTACCCCGAGCGACGGGTGTACGCCCCGGCCGGGATGTTCAGCACGGAGATCAACTCGCCTGGGCGCATCGGGTGTTCCTGGTCGGGCGTCTGCCCAGGGCGCAGAAAGAAGTCAGCGGCGGCAACTGTGCGGGTACCCTGTTGCGACCGCAGTTCGATCGTCGCGTCGAGGGCGACCAATGCCACGGACGCATCCGAGGGGTGCGTCGCGACGCACTGGTCGCTCCCGCCCAGAATCGCATGGGTGCGGTTGATTCCTTCCAGCGCGGAACAACCCGTACCCGGTTCGCGCCGGTTGCAGGCCGCGGTGACATCACGAAAATACGGACACCGCGGGCGCTGCATGATGTTGCCGCCCATCGATGCCATATTTCGCAGTTGCGCCGACGCACTCAGTTCCAACGCCTGCGCGAGCACCGGATAGTCGGCTACGACCTGCGGATGCGCCGCCAGATCCGTCATCCGCACCAGCGCTCCCACGCGCAGCCCGGTCGCGCCGAAGGAGATGTTCCGGTACGGCAACGCATTGATGTCCACTATGGATGGAGGTCGCTCAACGGTCTCCCGCATCAAGTCGACGAGGGTGGTTCCACCCGCGATATAGCGTGCCCCACGGGCGCCCGACGCCAATGCGGCCTGTTCGGTGTCCGCCCGACTGAAACTGAAGGGAAACATGGTTGTTCCTCACTTCCCTTGAGCGGTGTCGGCGATCGCGGAAACGATATTGGTGTAGGCCCCGCACCGGCAGATGTTCCCGCTCATCCACTCTCGGATCTCCGCCGCCGATCCGGTATGGCCTTCGGCGATGCACCCCACGCCCGACACTATCTGCCCAGGTGTGCAGTAACCACATTGCATCGCGTCCTTGTCGATGAACGCCTGTTGCAAAGGATGCAGCCGGTCGCCCTCGGCGAGTCCCTCGATCGTGGTGATCTCCGCATTTTCATGCATCACCGCGAAGGTCAGGCAGGAATCCACTCGCCGGCCGTCCAGCAACACCGTGCAGGCGCCGCAGGCGCCCTGGTTGCAACCCTTTTTCGTCCCGGTCAGCTTCACTCGCTCCCGCAACAAATCCAGCAACGACGTCCGGTTGTCCACTGGGACCGCGTGCTGTTCACCGTTGATCGACAGCGTGACGGTCGTTTCGGCGACGCCCTCGGGCGTGAGAGTGTCCGCCTCCGCAAGGCCCCCCAAAAGGGAACTCGCCACCACTACTCCCCCGGCTATGCCGGAAGCTTCGAGAAATCGTCGACGGTTCAACTGGTCAACGTGGCCGGCCGACGAGTCGGACCCAGCGTCAGCGGGCGATCGGACCTCTGTCATATCCCGGTTCTCCGTAGTCTCGGACGGATTTATCAGCCTGCGAAAACGCTCAAGGGATCGGTGTGCTTCGGTTCCCAGCCCAGCTCGTCGCGGGCCTTGTCCGGGGTGAACTGCTGGTCGAGGGCGAACGCCGCCGCGACCGGACCCATGTCCGCGTGAGCTTGCTCCAGAGTGATCGACTTCGTCTTGCCCGCCAGCCCCGCGGCGTGGGCGCTCGCCTCGGCGACCTCCTTGGCGGTCGGGTTGACGCCACTCACCCCCAGGTAGACCGACCCGGGCTTCGCCGACAACGCGGCGACGTAGAGCCGAGCGAGGTCGTCGACGTGCACCAGCGCCCAGCGGTTGGCACCGTCACCGATGTACGGAACAGCGCCGTTCTTGATGCCGGGCTGGACGAAGAACACGTCGATCAGCCGGTTCTCACCGCCGTAGAGAAGCCCCGGCTGCACGACCACGGGACGCCCACCGTCGGTCGCCCGCGCCAGCACGGCGTCTTCCACCGCCTTGCGCCACGCCACGAGGCCTGGCGGGTTCCACGGTCCCGTCTCGTCCTGGACACCGTTGGTGTCGCCGTAGACCCAGCTGCCGCCGGTGTGCACGTAGGTACCGCCACCGACGCCGTCCTGCATCGCGGTGGCCGCGGCGAGGTCTTCGTCCGCCGTGCTCGCCTGCGCCAGGTGGATCACCGCGTCGGCACGACCCGCGGCTTGCTTGAGTACGTCAAGATCCGTCAGTTCACCGCGGACCGCGACGGCACCGGCCGCCACGACGGCAGCTTCAGCTCCTTCACTGCGAGCGAGTGCCTCCACGGTGTGGCCTTGGCGAACGAGCTCGGAGATCGTGGCCCTGCCGATGTAGCCCGAACCGCCTGTCAGAAAAACCTTCATGACTATCCCTTTCACGTCGATCATGTGCACCTCCACCATGTCGCGTCCCCGCGGTGTCCGTCCAAGACCTATACCGTGCGCTGTGATACCCACCCGGCATCAGCGACGGTGGTACCGCGCGGACATCACAGACGACCGAGGAGTTCTTGGACACGGCCACCCGCCGGCGTGACGCTGAAGGTTCGTTCACAGCACCTCCGAGAAGGGACCGATCCATCCGACACGACATCGAGTTCGACGCCGAAGGCGCCACGCTCCGCGGCTGGTTCTACGAGGCCGAGGGCACGGACGGGCCCGCACCGTGCGTCGTGATGGCGCACGGCTGGTCGGCCACCCGCCGCCTCTACCTCGACCGCTTCGCCGAGGTTTTCTCGGCCGCGGGGATGTGGTGGGCTTCGATATCGCTTCGTCCGCCGCGCGCGACTGGTTCTGCCAACACCTCTTCGGCTCCGGGCACTGACGAAGCCGCACCCGAAGCCCGGCTGGACAACCGACATTGGCGGGCCCAGCCGGACTCCGGTGAGCGACCCATGGATCACCGCAGATCGGGGATGTCCGCGCCGGTCAGCTCGGCGCAGTAGGCGAGGAACGCGTCCTGCGCACCGGTGTCGGTTGCCTCGCCGGGAATCGAACGCTCTCGCTGGTGGTAGAAGTGCCTTCCGGTGACCGTAGCGGCAGCGCCGTCGCTCACCGCCAGCCAAGCCTGCGTGACCGGCGCCAGATCCATGTCGTCGGGCGCTCCGGCGCCACCCATCTTGGTGGGCACCCAGCCGGGTTCGACCGAGTTCGACAGCGCCTGCGGCCATAACCGCGCCACCGCGAAAGCAAGCAGCGTGTCGAAGAGCTTGCTGTCACTGTAGGCTTGCGAACCGTTCCAGCGCCGACTTGTCCACTGTGGATCGTCCAGGCGCACATCGCCTCCGCGAGCCATGCCCGAACTCAGATACACCAGCCGGTCCGGCGGGGTGATCAGCGCGGTCAGCAAGTACGGAGCGAGCACGTTGACGGTGAACAGGTGGGACAGACCGTCGACGGTCTCGATACGGCGGGGTTCCCGGTACCCGATACCGGCGTTGTGGATCACGGCGTCGAACCGGCCCGCCCCGTTCGCCTGCTCGGCCACCGAACGGATTCCCTCCAGCGACAGCAAATCGCCCACGAGTACCGCTTCGGCCCCCCGCAGCGCCTTGCGCGCGTCCCAGGCACGCTGGTCGTTGCGAGCGTGCAAGGTCACCGAATGACCCTGTTCGACGAGCAACCGGGCGGCCATCAGTCCGAGACCGTCGGCGGACCCGGTGATCAGCACTCGAGCCATGTCACACCTCCATGATGTCTGCTGTGCAGGGAGGCCTGATTCCGCCTCCTGTTCCACTGTGGACCACGCAGGGCGCGGTCGTCCAAGACCTATAACGCTGCTCGTCATACCCGGTGGGCATCAGCGGTGCTACGTCAGCCGAGGCCTCGGCGCGGGCAGGCCGAGAAGGAGTTCGCAGACCAGGCGAGTGGTCGGGTCCGCGACGTCCAGGCTCGAAACCTCCCGGATCCGGCCCAGCCGGTAGCGAAGCGTGGTGACGTGCACGCCGAGGACCTGGGCGGCCACCGGGGCCTGGGCGCCGCAGCGAAGGTACTCCCGCAGGGTCAGCGCGAGGTCGCTGCCGCGACGGGCGTCCTCGTCGATCAGCGCCTGCAGGCCGGGCAGTCGTAGTTCTTCGCGCTGGGCGAGGACTTCGCGTACCTCGCGGAGCACGACCTCGGCACGCACCTGGGCGTAGGTCGCAAACAGGCCGTCCCCACCGCGGACGATGCCGAGCGCGTCTTCGGCCTCGACCCGACGTCGCGGCAGGCCACCGAGACCAGGCCCGGTGCTGGCGGCCGCTCCGCACAGGGGTCCTCGCAGGACAGGGACCGAGCGGTTGACGATGTCGCGGCCGAGGCGCTCCGGGCCTTCGCCTGACGTGCCTTCCGCGGCGGCAAGTACGGCGAAGACAGCCCTGCCCACGCGTGCCACCGCGGCGTGCCAGCGGAACGCTTCGCAGGCCAGCGCCACGTGGTCGGTGATGCGGTCCCAGACGTCTTCGGACGGGACCTCGCCGGATCGGGGCGCGAAGGCCAGCACGGTGAGCGCGCCGTCGCGCGGCAGGCCCAGTTCGTCGGCGTGACGGTGGAGCTGACCCCGACCCTCCAGCAGCGACCGCACCAGCCGTCCGCTCCATGTGCGCTCCGCGCGGTGGCCCTCCAGGTGCCGGGCCAGGTGCGGTGCCGCTATCTCCGCGGCCGTGCGCAACGCCGCCGGCGCGCCCTCAGGCAGCGGCTCGTCGCCCTCGGCGGCCCAGATGATGCCCAGCAGCTCCGTCGGCGAGCGGACGGCCGTGATGAGCCTGCGGTGCGCATGCCACGGGCCGGAGGACAGGTCGAGCACGTCGGTGCTCGTACGCAGCCGCTCGAGGTCACCGGCCGCTTCGAGGAACTCCACCCACTCCGCCGGCATGCGCCGCCCGAGGATCGCGGTGCCGCGTCCGCGGTCCATGCTGCCGGTGAACGACGAGTAGGACAGCACGCGGAAGTTCGCGTCCTCGATGATGATCGGCCCGCCCACCAGATCGGCGAACGCCTCCGCGAGCGCGAACAGGTCGCCCGGCTGCACACGGCCGCTCGCCTCGTCCGGGGTGCGCCCGGGCTCCGCATCCTCGACCGGCGCCATCGCCTCTCCTCTCCCCGGAGGAAGTTCGTCGTGACATTTCCTCTTCCACGAGGAATCGGCGGTCTGGCTCGTCAGCCTACCTTTTTCTACACCCGGTTCCGGGCCGAAAGCAGGAAGGGAACGACGATGACGTCGACAGCGGTGGTCACCGGTGGCGCTCGAGGGCTGGGTCGCGAGATCGTGGCGGCGCTGCTGGAAGCAGGTCACCAGACCGTCCTCTCCGGACGCGACAAAGACGCCTTGGACGCCACGGCCGCGGCACTCGACCCCGGCGGAGAGCGGACGCTCACCGTGCCGTGCGACATCCGCAGCGAGGCCGACGTCGCGGACCTGACCGCGGCGGCGCTGGACCGGTTCGGCCGGATCGACGTACTGGTCAACAACAGCGGGATCGCCGGACCGACGGCGCTGTTGTGGGAGACCGATCCCGCACAGTGGCGCGAAGTGCTGGAGACGAACGTCATCGGCACGTTCCTGTGCTGCCGGGCAGTGCTGCCGGTGATGGTCCGGCAGGGCTCGGGCAGCGTCGTCACCGTCGGCTCCATGACGGGCAAGCGCCCGCTTCACGGCCGCACCGGCTACGCGACGAGCAAGACCGCGCTCGTCGGGCTCACCCGCACGCTGGCCGCCGAGGCCGGGCCGCACGGCGTCCGCGTCAACCTTGTCTCGCCCGGCCCGCTGGACGGCGACCGCATCCGGCGGGTTTTCGCCGCCCAGGCGGAGAGCCGGGGAATCACCGCCGCGCAGGCGGAGGCGGAGATGGTTTCCGACTCGCCGCTCGGCCGGCTCGTCCCGCCCGCCGACGTCGCGTCGGCCGTCGTCTTCCTCGCCGGCCCCGCGTCGGCCTCCATCACCGGCGAGGACCTCAACGTCTCCGCGGGCATCGTCACCTACTGACCAGCTGTCCCGAACTACTGACCAGAAAGGACATCACCATGGAGATCGTGGACCTGTCGCAGGACATCTACCAGGGCATGATGGTCTATCCCGGCCACCTCAAGACCGTCGTTTTCGACCACGCCACCCACGAGGAAACCGCACTTCGATTCGACAGCGAATTCTCGTTTCAGACCAAGGGCCTGATGATCAACGACAACGGGCCCACCCACGTCGACTCGTTCTCCCACCTCGATCCCGCGCCCGACGCGCTCACCATCGACCAGATGTCGCTGGACCTGTTCTATGGCACCGCCGTGTGCATCGACGTCTCCGACGTGCCCGCGCAGACCGACATCACCGCCGAGCACCTCGAAGCGGCCGAGCGCGCCGCCGGCGTCACGGTGGAGAGCGGCGACATCCTGTTGCTGCACACGGGAACCTTCGGCCGCTACGGCAGCACCCCGCGCTACCTCACGGACTTCCCCGGACTCGGCGAGTCCGGCAGCAAGTGGATCGCCGGCCGCGGCGTGAAGACGTTCGGAGTGGACAGCCCGACGCCGGACAACCCGGTGAGCCGGATCTACCCGTGTCACCTGATGTGCCGCGAGCACGGCATCACGCACTACGAGAACCTCGCGAACCTCGACCGGCTGATCGGCCGCCGGTTCACCTTTGCCGGGTTCCCACTGAAGCTCATCGGCGGCCACGGCGGTCCGACCCGCGCCGTCGCCCTGCTGGACAGCGAAAACTGAGACTGGAAAGGGAAAGCACCATGGCAAAGCGCACGCTGAAAAACGCCATTCCCTCAGCGGCAGCCGATCTCGGCCGAACCGAGGTCGCCGCGACCGTCGGCGAAGTCATCGAGGACATCCGGACCCGCGGCGACGCGGCGGTCCGCGAGTACTCGCAACGATTCGACAAGTGGGCACCGGACTCGTTCCTGCTCTCGCCGGACGACGTCAAGGACATCATCTCCCGCGTGCCCGACCAGGTACTCGCGGACATCGACGAGGTCCAGGCGAACGTCCGACGGTTTGCCAAGGCGCAGCTGGCCTCCCTCACGGAGATCGAAGTCGAGACGGCGCCAGGAGTCCACTTGGGACAACGGCATATCCCGGTCCGCGCCGCGGGCGCCTATGTACCTGGCGGCAAGTACCCGTTGACCGCTTCGGCGCACATGACAATCGTGACCGCTAAGGTCGCCGGCGTGCCCCGCATCGCCGCCTGTACACCACCGATCCGCGGTGAGATCCCGGCCGCCACCGTCGCCGCGATGCACCTCGCCGGCGCCGACGAGATCTACCTCCTCGGCGGCGTCCAAGCCGTGGCGGCACTCGCTGTCGGCACCGAGACCATCGAGCCGGTCAACCTGATCGCTGGACCGGGCAACGCCTACGTGGCCGAGGCCAAGCGGCGGCTGTTCGGCGAGGTCGGGATCGACCTGTTCGCCGGCCCCACCGAAACGCTCATCGTCGCGGACGCCACCGCCGACCCGTTCGTGGTCGCGGTCGACCTGCTGAGTCAGGCCGAGCACGGTCCGGACTCCCCCGCCGTTCTCATCACCACCTCCGACGACGTCGCAACCCGAACACTGGCGCACATCAAAGATCTGCTGCCCGGAATGTCCACAAGGGACTACGCGGAGCTTTCCTGGCGCGACCACGGCCAGGTTCATGTGGTCGACGACCTGGACGAGGCCTACGCGCTGGCCGACACCTTCGCCTCCGAGCACGTCCAGATCCTCACCGAGCGGCCGCGCGAAGCGCTGGCGCACATGCGGGACTACGGCGCGCTGTTCCTCGGCGAGGGCACCTGTGTGTCCTATGGCGACAAGGTGATCGGCACCAACCACGTGCTGCCCACCCGCGGCGCGGCCCGCTACACCGGGGGGCTGTGGGTCGGCAAGTACCTCAAGACCGTGACCTACCAGGAGGTCACCGACCGCGCGGCCAGCGCGGCGCTCGGCGAACTGTGCGGACGAGCCGCGCGCGTCGAACTGTTCGAGGGGCATGCCCGCTCCGGCGACGTCCGCCATGCCAAGTACACCGGTGCTCCGCTCGCCTGGACGGACCACGTCTTCCATCCGTAGCCGGCCCGGCCGGCACCTACCGCAAAGGGGCGGTACGACCATGCAGCACGAGACGAGACCCGGGATCACCCGGCACCAATGGCTCACCCTCACCGGAACCACGCTCGGCTGGGGCATGGAAGGGTTCGACGCCAGCCTGTACACGCTGATCGTCGTGCCCGCCACGAAAGAGATACTCGGACCGGGCGCGAGCGCGTCGAGCATCTCGTTCCACGCCGGGCTGGGGGTGGCCATCTTCCTGGTCGGCTGGGCGCTCGGGGGACTGCTGTTCGGCCTGCTGTCCGACTATTTCGGGCGAGTGCGCGTGCTGATGGTCGCGGTGGTGCTCTACGCCGTGTTCACCGCGGCGTCGGCGTTCGCGCAGGAGTACTGGCAACTCGTCCTGCTGCGGTTCATCGCGGGGCTCGGCTCCGGAGTCGAGGCGCCGGTCGGCGCCGTGCTGATGGCCGAGACTTGGAACAACCGGTACCGGGCCCGCGCGATCGGCGTGATGATGTCGGGCTTCGCGGGCGGGTTCTTCCTCTCCTCACTCGTGTACGGCCTGCTCGGCGAGCACGGCTGGCGGATCACGCTGCTCGTGGCCGTCGTGCCCGCGTTCCTCGCGCTGTTCATCCGCCGCTATATCCACGAACCCGAGACGACTGCGGACGTCAAACGACGCCGGGCCGAACGCCGGGCGCGCGGTACCCGTACCGAGGAAGACCGGTTCGTCCTGCGGCGCCTGTTCACTCCCCCGCTGCTGCGCCGCATGATCCCGTGCCTGCTGATCCAGACCGGCGCGCTGTTCGCCTTCTGGTCGACGACGACGTGGACCCCGCAGATCATCACCAAGCTGTCCGGCCCAGGCCCCGGCACGGTGGCACACGTGTCGACCGCCACCGCCTTGCTCAACCTCGGCGGGGTAGTCGGGTATGCCTCGTGGGGCTTCATCGCCGACGCGATCGGGCGGCGCGGGGCCTTCCTGGTGAGTTTCGCCGTCGCCCTGATCGGGATCGGAGTCCTGTTCCCGTTCCAGCACAGTCTCACCGTTTACCTGTGGCTGCTGCCGGTCGTCGGGTTCGGCATCTTCGGCGCAGTGGGCGGGCCGTGCGTGCAGTTCCCGGAACTGTTCCCGGCCGGGGTCCGCGCGTCGGCGATCGCCACGAGCAACTCGGTGGGCCGGCTGTTCACCGCGGCAGGACCGCTCATTGCCGGCTCGCTCGCCACGCAGTTCTTCGGCGGTGATCTAGGCATCGCCGTGGCCGTCATCGCCTCGCTCGCCGTGCTCGGGATCATCGGCGTGCTACTGGCTCCCGAAACCCGCAACCTGCCCTTGGCCGAACCCGCGACCGAGCCCGCGGCCGTCCCCGCTACCCAGTGAATCGGAGTGCACCCATGACCCAGGTCAACGAAACCCGCGTGGACGGCATGGTCGTCGAGTGGGACGTACCGGTGGAAATGGATGACGGCGTGGTGTTACGCGCCGACGTCTTCCGCCCCGAGGGCGACGGACCGTTCCCGGTCTTGCTCACCTACGGCCCCTACGCGAAAGGACTACCGTTCCAGACCGGCTATCCGAGTGCTTGGGAACGCATGGTCGCCGAGCATCCCGACGTCGCCGAGGGCTCCAGCAACCGGCACCAGAACTGGGAAGTCGCCGACCCCGAGAAGTGGGTACCGCACGGCTATGCGTGCGTCCGCGTCGACTCCCGCGGCTGCGGCCGCTCGCCCGGGTACATCGACCATTTCGCCGACCGGGAGAACCAGGACTTCCACGACTGCGTCGAGTGGGCCGGCACGCTGCCATGGGCCAACGGGAAAGTCGGCATCACCGGAATCTCCTACTACGCCATGAACCAGTGGCTGGTCGCCGCCACCCAGCCACCGCATCTCGCGGCGATCTGCGTGTGGGAGGGCGCTTCGGACTGGTACCGCGAACTCGCGCGCCACGGCGGGATCCTGTGCACCTTCGCCGAGCACTGGTTCGACATGCAGATCAAGACCGTGCAGTACGGCCTCGGCGAAAACGGCCCGCGCAACCCGGTGACCGGCGAACTGGTCTGCGGCGACGAGACCTTGGACGAAGACACGCTCGAACGTAACCGGATCGACTACGCCGGTCTGCTCCGAAGCCACGAGTTCGAGGACGACGTCTGCCGCGGGCGCATGGCGGACTTCTCGAAGGTGACCGTGCCGCTGCTTTCGGCCGGCAACTGGGGCGGGCAAGGACTGCATCTGCGCGGCAACGTCGAAGGCTTCGTGCGGTCGGCGTCCACGCAGAAGTGGCTGGAGGTGCACGGGCTGGAGCACTGGACGCACTTCTACACCGACTACGGCGTCGCCCTGCAGCGACGGTTCTTCGACCACTTCCTCAAGGGCGAGAACAACGGCTGGGACACCGAGGCCCCGGTGCAGCTTCAGATCAGACATGCCGACGGCACCTTCACCCCGCGCGCCGAAGCGTCTTGGCCGCTGCCCGGAACACAGTGGACGGACCTCTACCTGGACGGCGAAGCCCTCGCGCCCGCACCAGGTGAGACAGCCGAGATCTCGTTCGACGCACTCGGGGAGGGCATCACCTTCACCACTCCGCCCCTGCCCGCCGAAACCGAGATCACCGGCCCCCTCTCAGCGCGACTGTTCGTCTCGTCATCCACAGTGGACTCCGACGTGTTCCTGGTGGTCCGCGCGTTCTCCCCCGACGGCGAGGAAGTCGTGTTCCAGGGTGCGATCGACCCGCACACCCCGATCTCGCAGGGCTGGCTGCGCGCCTCACACCGCAAGCTCGATCCGGCGCTCACCACCGACTACCGCCCCTTCCACAGCCACGACGAGCCCCGCCCGCTGACCACCGGGGAGGTCTACCGGCTCGACGTGGAGATCTGGCCGACATGCGTCGTCCTCCCAGCGGGCTACCGCCTCGCGCTGACCGTGCAAGGCAAGGACTACGAATACCCGCACGCCACGACGAGCCGGCTGTCCAACTTCAAGAACGACCTGCGCGGCTCGGGCCCGTTTCTGCACGACGACCCGCACGACCGACCGTCGGGCGTCTTCGGCGGGCGTACCACCCTCCACCTCGGTGGCGAACACGTCTCCTTCCTCCGGCTTCCTCTGATCCCCAAGGAGCGGTAGTACGGGGCCGTTACACGCGAGGCGTGCCCTCAGGGCCACCTTAGTGGCGTTCAACGCACTAAGGTGGCCCTGAGGGGTCCTGCCCGAACTTTGGTGACGGAAACAACGGACTCAGCCTCCTCCGCGCTCCCGTCCGCGCTCTGTAGACCGCCGCCCGACCACACAACGCGACCACCCATCCCCTTTACAGTCCGGCGATCTACGTAGTTTTCACCGACGCAAACACGTCCCTCGCGGCGAGAAGATCGATCTCGGCACCCCCGTGTCACCGAGGAAAGGATCGAACCCGTGAGTCGTTTTACCGATCGACTAGTCCTGGTCACCGGAGGCGGGTCGGGTATCGGAGCCGCGGTCGCACAACGGTTCGCCACCGAAGGGGCAACCGTGGTGATCGTAGGGCGGACCCAGGAGACACTGGACAAGGCCGCAGCGGCGTTTCCCGCCGGAGCGACCATCCTCGCCCGCACCGCCGACCTCACCGCCCCGGACGAGGTCGACGCGCTGATCACCTCCGTCGTGGCCGATGTGGGGCGCCTCGATGTCCTGGTCAACTATGCGGGCGGGCCGTTTTTCGGCACCGTGGAAACCGTGACTTCCGACCAGTGGCGCGCGACGATGGCGGTCAACGTCGACACCGTCTACCACACGAGCCGGGCGTCGATCCGGCATCTGCGCGACACCAGAGGTCGCGGGAGTCGTGGCCTTCCTCGCCAGCTCGGACGCGAGCTACATAACCGGCGCCCAGATTCCGGTCGACGGCGGCCTCAGCGCCACCTCCGGGCAGCCTCGCATCGTGGTGTGACAGACACTAGACGCGCCGCTTGCTGGACTGCGTCAGCTGTTCGCTGAGCCTCCAGAGTTTTCGGACGGCGTCCGGGTCGACCGCGGCGGCCGACGCCTTTGCCGGCAGCCGGCCGTCGTAGTAGGCCCCGGCCAGGACCTTCGCGTCGGGATCGGCGAGGCGCGCCACCACCGCGGCACCTTCGGAGACCGGACGCCCGCGGTAGCTGTAGTGCGGGAGCATGGCGGTGGCGATGATGCCCGGGTGCACACTCACCGCTTCGCGGATCTTGGGGCGGAGTTCGCCCAGCGCCGTGGTGAACATGGTCAGCGCGAGCTTGGACTGCGCGTACGCGGCACCGCGGTTGTAGCGACGTTTCCAGTTCAGGTCGTTCCAGTTGATCCGGCCGCTGCGATGCAGCGACGAGGACACGTTGACCACGCGTCCGACCGGTGAGGCGGCCAACGCGTCCTCGAGCAACGTCGTCAGCAGGTAAGGAGCCAGGTAGTTGATCTGGAGGATCTGCTCGTAACCATCGGTGGTGATGATCCGGCTGCCGGTACCCGCGGTGCCGGCGTTGTTGACCAGGACATCGATGCGTGGATAGACCTCGGTGATCGCGGCGGCCAGGTCGGCGACCTGGCGCAGGTCGGTGAAGTCGGCGAACGCGGGCTGCAGGAGACGTCCGTCGACGCCGGACGCGATCAGGCGTCGGCACGCCTCGTCACCTTCGTCGCCGGTGCGGGTGTGCGCGATCACGGTGGTACTGCCGGCGGCGAGCAACCGCGCGGTTTCGTAGCCGATACCTTCGGTGGTACCGGTAATCAGCACGACAGGGTTTTTGGGCATGATCCATCCACAATGGACTGATGGGCGCGTGGTGGCGCCCGATGGGCAGGATTTAGTGGCCGGCCGGTGAATCGCCGGAAACCGTCGGATCGCCGACCGGCACCGGATCAGGCGGCCGGTCGTCGTGGCGCACGGCCCATGCGTGCCCACGGACGCCACCTGTGCCCATGCTCCGATGAAATCCCGTGCGGATCGTGTATGCAAGACCGGTTCGCGCCGAACTTACGGATTCTTTGCGCCGCAGCTCGCGCACCGGGCGAGGTGTCGTCGTACACTCCATGCACGGTGTGCCGGGAAGTCTGGTCGGCGATGGTGTCGTTCCATGGCAGGAGAAACCTATGGCCACCGCAGTCACGACCGCCGGTTCTCGCGCGGTCCACCATTTCCCCGGCAGGAATTCCGACAAGGTTATTGCGTACTGTCGCGTGCGCCGGAAACCGGAGTGCTCTACCGCCTCTCACCGGTATTTCCGCACTCCTGGAAAGGAATGACCACTATGTGGGCACCGATCTCGTTCGGACTCCTCGTCGCTTTCGCCGGCAACCTCGCCAAGGGCAACCCGGGGCTCGCGATTGCGTTCGGCGTCCTCGCCGTAGCGCTCCTGGCGACCATGTATGTCCGCAGCCACCGCCAACCAGTTCCGTAGCCATTGAGCCGTCAGCGGCACGCGAGATTTGCGCCAGGATTCAGCCGAGGCCGATCTGCTGGAAGAAGCTCTTGTCGTCCCAGAACAGGAACTCCTCGCTCATGGTGCCGTCCGGGCGCCAGCGGCCGACCGTGCTCATGGACAGCGAGTACGACTTTCCGGTCGGCTGGATGACCGTGCCGTCGCTCCGCGGCATCGGCTTGGTGAACGTGCCGGTCATGACCCCGACGACCGAGGTGAGATCCCCGGACGCGATGCGGAACGGGTGAGTCTTGATCGAACAGTCAGGGGCCCAGACGAACAACGTCTTCAGATCGGCGATGTGCCGGTCGATCCCCACCGTGACGTGGGCGTCCGGCCAGGTGACCTTGATGTCCTTCGCGTGGCTTTCGCCTACCCGCTGCCATTTCTGACCGCTGAACACGACGAAGTCGAACTCGTCGAAGGTCTTGAGGTGCTCTTCCTCGTGATCCCTCGTGCCCCAGCCGGGCTTGCCGGTCAGGCCGTCAGCGCTGGCGGGAGTGCTGCCGCCGATGACGGCACCGAGTGCGACGGCGCCGATAGTGAGACCGCTTGAAGTCAGCATCTTCCGTCGATCCATGTTCGTGCCCACGGTGTTCTCCTGAGGAGTCGATGTCGAGGACGGGATCTCGTCCCCGTGATAGTCACGCTACATGATAGTCACCATTACTTACTATCTATAGCCCGCGAAGATGCCCGACTGAACACAAAAAGTGGCCTCGATGGGCAAAGGGCGACTGGCCGCGCCTGGACACGCCTCGCCCCGGGCGCCTATGCTCGCCACCTCTCGAAGACCGAGATCAACTCAAGACTTCTGCCCGGTGATGGAGCCGGCGTAGGGTGCGTGTCCCCGCTCTACGCCACCAGTGGACAGTTCCAGGTGGTAACCACAGGTCGGAAATTCTGGACGCCGTCGACTCTGGTGGTCCGCCCCGCCGGGCAGCGAACGGGACACGTCATGCCATCGGCGACCTACCGCACCCTCTTGCGCACCCCCGGCGCCGCTGCCTTCTTCCTGACCGCTGCCGTCGGCCGCGTCGGCATCGCGATGACCAGCCTCGGCATCGTCTGGCTGGTGCACGCCCAAACCGGCTCGTATGCCACGGCCGGGCTCGTGACCGGCGGGTTCGCCGTCGCCGAGGCAGTGGCCGGACCGCAATTGGCCCGGCTGATCGACCGCTTCGGCCAGAGTCGGGTCCTGCCACCCACGCTGCTCGCCCACGCCGCGGCCGTGGCCACGCTGCTGGCCCTGGTCGCCGCCGGCACCCCGAACTGGCTGATGGCAGCGGGCGGGGTACTCACCGGCGCCACCATTCCCCAGCTCGGCGCGCTGTCGCCGGCCCGCTGGGTGGCGCTGCTGGGCGACAAGCAAGCCGCGGCGCTGCCCACAGCGTTCGCGCTGGAATCGCTGGTCAACGAGCTGGGCTACCTAGCCGGTCCGGCACTGGTCAGCATCCTCGGCGCCAGCGGGCACCCGGCGGCCGGCACGGTGCTGGCCGCCACCTTGGTGGTGGCCGGCGGATTGTGCTTCGCCGCGCAGCGCCGCACCGCGCCGCCGCCATCCTGCGCTGCCGAGCGGCACCGAAAGGGCCGCTCGCTGCTGCGGCCCGGATTCGCGCTCCTGGTCGGCGTGAACCTGGCCATCGGCGGGTTCTTCGGCGCCATGCAGATCTCGGTGACCGCTTTCGGGGTCGAGCACGGCGCGGCGGGCACGGCCGCCGCACTGTTCACGGTGTCGAGTTGCGCCAGCCTGCTGGCCGGCTGGATATACGGCCACCGCCAGTGGCGCACCGCTCCGCGGGTGCAACTGGCGGTGGCAGCGACCGGACTGGCGATCGGCTGCCTGCCGTTCCTGGTGGCCGGCTCGCCGGTTGAACTGGGGTTCGACGTCGCGCTGACCGGGCTGGCGATCCCCCTGATTCTGGTTCTCTGCTCGGTGCTGGCCGAAGCGGCTGTCCACCGGGCCGTGCTCACCCAGGCGTTTGCCTGGCTGAGCTCGGCCAGCGCGGCAGGTTCGGCCGGCGCGGCGACGGCGGCCGGCTGGGCAGTGGGCACCTTCGGCGCGCACGGCGGCTTCGAGGTGGCTGCGATGTCGACCAGCGCGATGGCGGTGCTGGCCCTGGCGGGCCTGCGAGCGCTGCGGCGCCATGGGTGATAACCCTCGAGCGACTCTTATTCCCGTGCAGCGGCGAAATCTCGTATGTCCCATCCCGTGACCACCTTTCCGGCGCTGTTGCCGGGCATGTCAGGCGCCGCTAACTTGGGTCTGATGAGCACAGTCGCGTCGCCCGAAGAACTCCTCACCACGACCCGAACCGTTCGCAAGCGGCTCGACCTCGAGCGCCCGGTGCCGATCGAACTGGTCGAGCAGGCACTGACGATCGCGCTGCAGGCCCCGAGCGGGTCGAACCGGCAGTTGTGGCAGTGGCTGGTGATCACTGACGAGCAGCAACGCGCTGCTCTCGGCGAGCTCTACCGGCGCGCGTGCGAGAAATACTTCGCCTCGCCCGCTTCGGCAGGCAGCACGAGCACGGGCGACCCTGAACGCGACGCGGCCCAGCAACGAATCCGGAGCAGCAGCGAGTACCTTGCCGACCGAATGGGCCAGGTCCCGGTTCTGGTCGTCCCGTGCATCCAGACCGACCTCGAGGAGTTGCCCGCGGGCAACCAAGCCGGGCTGTGGTCTTCGCTCCTGCCTGCCGCTTGGAGCTACATGCTCGCCGCCAGGAACGTCGGCCTCGGCACCGCGTGGACGACCCTGCACCTGAACTACGAAAAGGAGGCCGCGGAGATCCTCGGCCTGCCGTCGAACGTGCACCAGGGCGCGCTGATCCCCACTGCCTACTACACCGGCACGACGTTCAAACCGGCCGCGCGGCGTCCCTTGGCCGAGGTTCTCCATCGAGACCGCTGGTGACCGTGCGGGCTGGCGGGCACCGTCGGCGTCCAACCGGCAGCACTGGGACTTCGTGGACGCGCGTGGCCGACCAGTACGACCTCGGACAGGCCACCTACGGGATGATGCTCGCTGCCACCGATCTGGGCATCGGCACCGGGCACTCGTCGGTGGGCGACCAGGACAAGGCGCGCGAGATCCGCCACGTGCCCGACAGCCACCTCGTGTCCTACCTGCTCGGTGTGGGCTACCCGGCCGACCGGCCGCTGCGTCCCATCACCACGCCGGACCGCCGGCCGTTCGACGAGGTCGTCCACCGCGGCCACTGGTGATAGGTGACTGATAAGTAGACTCCCGGTATGGAAAGCGGACAGGTGCAGCTCTCGTTGCGGGAGCGCCAGAAGGCCCAGACACGCGAACACCTCCTGTGCGTGGCGACCTCGCTGATCGCGGCCAAGGGATTCGCCGCCACGTCCATCGACGACATAGCGAAAGCAGCCGGCTCCAGCCGCGCCACGGTGTACTCCTACTTCGATAGCAAGGACACCATCCTGGCCGAGTTGATTCGCGGCATGTGGGATGACGCCAACGAACTGTACCGCGAGTTCGGCGCGCTGCCGGACTGGTCCCGCCCCAGCATCCACGCGTGGGTACAGACGGTGATCAGCCGAAACCAGGCCGACGCCGAGCGCAACCGCGCCGCACTCGAGATCAGCCTCGCGGAGGTGATCCAGAACGAAGGGAAACATCACCAACTGCATATCGGCAGCCTGACGCTGAACTCGAAAATGTGGACCCAGCGTTTCACGAAAGCAGAAACCCGGGGCCGCGCCTCGATCATCATCACGATGATCGAGGGCTACACGACACGTTTGTTCCTGCACGGCACCATCTCGAGGCGCGGCCCCGCGGTCGACCTGCTGACCGACGCCATTCTGGACATGCTGCACGCACGAGAGTAGATCCGCGGCTCGTTCAGCACATACCGTCGACTCCCAAGCTCGCGAAGTCAGCGGCGCGGTGTATGACGTTGAAACGCAGTCGGGGCTCGGGCGGCTGTAGTGCCTGAACTCCCGTCGACTGAAGCAAGGACCGGGGCGGCGAGGGTGCGGTACGGATCCCAATGCCACTCCCGTCACGCAGTGGTGCCACCGGTGCCGATGTGACCGCTGAGGCTGCTGCGGCTCGCTGCGTCCGCTCCCATTCGTAGCAGGGGACGGCGGGTTCAGTAGTGCTGTGGGCTTTCGCAAGTCGACGGCGAGTTGCTGTCATGCCGGGAATGCAGTCAGGGCTCGTGAGTGTCGCGGCCGGATGATCCGGTCGCGACACTCACGAGCCCTGGGGTGGGTTTTCTGTTACAGGTGCATGGTGTTGCGCCTGGGTCTTCGAAGCGGATCGAGATAAGCGGGCGGGATGAAGTCCGGTCTCCCGTCACCACCCATCCGCACTTCCCAACCACCACAATGCACAAGACGGTGATGCCGCTGA
>NZ_JAODNM010000165.1 GCF_025464955.1 Amycolatopsis sp.
AGACGATCTTCGACACGGCCCGGGGCATCGAGGGCTTGATCCGCAACGCCGGTGTGCACGCCTGCGCGGTCATCATGTCCAGCGAGCCGCTGATGGACGCGATCCCGTTGTGGCAGCGCGACGACGGTTCGCTCATCACGGGCTGGGACTACCCGTCGTGCGAGAACATCGGCCTGCTGAAGATGGACTTCCTGGGCCTGCGGAACCTCACCGTCATCGGGGACGCGATCGACAACATCAAGACCAACCGCGGCCAGGACGTCGACCTCGACACGCTCAGCGTCGACGACCCCGAGACGTACAAGCTACTCTCCCGCGGAGACACGCTCGGCGTGTTCCAGCTGGATGGCGGTCCCATGCGGGACCTGCTGCGCCGCATGCAGCCGACCGTGTTCGACGACATCGTGGCGGTAGGCGCGTTGTACCGCCCCGGACCGATGGGCATGAACGCGCACAACGACTACGCCGACCGCAAGAACAACAGGCAGAAGGTCACGCCGATTCACCCGCAGCTCGAGGAGCCGCTGCGCGAGATCCTCGGCGACACCTACGGCCTGATCGTCTACCAGGAGCAGATCATGCTCATCGGGCAGGAGGTCGCCGGTTACTCGATGGGCCGCGCCGACGTCCTGCGCCGTGCGATGGGCAAGAAGAAGAAGGAAGTCCTCGACCAGGAGTACGAGGGTTTCCACGCCGGCATGCTCGCCAGCGAGCGGGTCCCCGGCGGCTTCTCCGGCGAAGCGGTCAAGGCACTGTGGGACACGATCCTCCCGTTCGCCGGCTACGCGTTCAACAAGAGCCACGCCGCCGCGTACGGCCTCATCTCCTACTGGACCGCGTACCTCAAGGCGAACTTCACCGCCGAGTACATGGCCGCGCTGCTGACCTCGGTCGGGGACAACAAGGACAAGTCGGCGATCTACCTGTCCGAATGCCGCCGCCTCGGCATCAAGGTGCTGCCGCCGGACGTCAACGAATCCGCCCTGCGCTTCGCCGCGGTCGGGAACGACATCCGGTTCGGCATGGGCGCGGTCCGCAACGTCGGTGCCAACGTCGTCGACTCGATCATCAAGACCCGCACGGAGAAGGGGAAGTACTCCACTTTCACCGACTTCCTCGACAAGTCCGAGCTCGTGGCCTGCAACAAGCGGGTCATCGAGTCGCTGATCAAGGCGGGCGGGTTCGACTCCCTCGGCAACACCAGGCTGGCGATGATCCAGGTCCACGAGGACGCGGTCGACGCCGTGGTGCCGCTCAAGCGGCAAGAGGCGATGGGCCAGTTCGACCTGTTCGGTTCCGCGGAGGACAGCACAGCCGCCGACGCGGTGTCGTCGTCACCCTTGGCGCACCTGAAGTTCGGCGAGGACGAGTACCCGCGCAAGCAACTGCTCACCTACGAGCGCGAGATGCTGGGGTTGTACGTCTCCGCGCACCCGCTCGACGGTGCCGAGCGCATCCTGCGCAAGCACGCGCCCAAACCGATCGCGGCGATCCTCAACGACCCGCCCACGGAGGGCGAGGTCGTGCTCTCCGGATTGATCACCGCGCTGGAGCGCAGGGTGAACAAGAAGGGCGAGCCCTGGGCGATCTGTACGGTCGAGGACATGGATGCCTCCCTCGAGGTCCTGTTCTTCGCCAAGGCCTACTCGATGTTCTCGGCGGACCTGATCGAGGACAACGCCGTGCTGGTCAAGGGCCGCGTCAACTGGCGTGAGGACAAGATGTCGGTCTTCGGCGGCGGACTGGTGTCGCTCGACCTGTCCGAAGCCGGCGACGTCGAGGACGAGCAGCCGCTGGTCCTGCTGGCTGCCGCCGAAAAGGTCGACCAGGCCGTGGTCAGCGAACTCAAGTCGACGCTGCTCGCGCACAAGGGCGTCACGCCGGTGCACCTCAAGCTGGTCGGAGAGAAGCGCCAAACGATCTTCGCGCTCTATGATTACCCCGTGACTGTGACTTCGATGTTGATCGGTGAGTTGAAGGGCATCCCGGGCATCACGGCCAACACTTGATGCTCGACGCCGAGTTCGTCCCGGATCCCCGCCGGTGGAAGGCCCTCGCGGTCACCCTGGCCGCGGGGTTCATGAGTCTGCTCGACGTCAGCATTGTCAACACCGCGCTCCCGGCGATGCAGAGCGACCTCCACGCGTCCAACGGCGGGATCCAGTGGGTCGTCTCGGGGTACGCGCTGACGTTCGGCCTGGTCCTGGTCACCGGTGGCCGCCTCGGCGACGCGCTGGGCCGTCGTCGGATGTTCCTGATCGCCCTCGCCGCGTTCGTCCTCACCAGCGCGCTCGCCGGCGCCGCGCACAACGAAACACTGCTGGTGATCGCGCGGCTCGTGCAGGGTGTCGCGGCCGGCATGCTGACCCCGCAGAACACCGGACTGATCCAGGACCTGTTCCGCGGCGCCGAGCGAGGCAAGGCGTTCGGCCTGTTCGGCGCGGTCGTCGGCATCTCCACCGCGGTCGGGCCGGTGCTCGGCGGCGTGATCCTGGCGATCTTCGGCGATCCAGGCGGCTGGCGGTGGGTGTTCTACGTCAACGTGCCGATCGGGGTGCTCGCGTTCGCGCTCGCGGCCCGCTTGCTGCCCAAGGCACCGCCCTTGACCCGAAAACTCAGTTCGGAGATCGACCTCCTGGGCGTCGTTCTGCTGGGGCTCGCGGTGCTCGGTGTCCTGTTGCCGCTGATCGAATCCGGCGAAGGCGGCCTCGCCAAACTCTGGTGGATGTTCCCGATCGCGGTCGTGCTGGGGATCGCGTTCGTCCGCTGGGAGCACTCGATGGTCCGCCGGGGACGTTCGCCGCTGCTCGACACGAGACTGTTCACCACTACCCCGGGGTACTCCTCGGGAGCGGCGGTCGGCGCGATCTACTTCTGCGGGTTCGCCGGGATCTGGCTCGTGTTCGCGAACTTCTTCCAGCAGGGCCTCGGGTACACGCCCCTGCAGTCCGGGCTCGCCGTCACGTCGTTCGCGCTCGGCTCGGCGGTGGCCGCGGCCGTCGCGGGGCGGCTCGTCCCGCGGTGGGGCCGGAAGCTGACCGTCACCGGCTTGGGCCTGGTCGTGCTCGGTCTGCTCGTGGTCGCCTTCGTCGTCGGGAAGGTGCCGCCGGACTCCGTCGGCTTCGCCATCGCGGTGCCGCTGCTGGTGGCGGGGATCGGCGGCGGCATGGTGATCTCGCCGAACACCACGCTGACCCTCGAATGCGTTCCGGCGAGCATGGCCGGGGTGGCCGGCGGAGCGCTGCAGACCGGACAGCGCATCGGGACGGCCATCGGTACCGCGGTGCTGGCGTCGGTGTTCCACGCGGTGGTCAGCGCCACCGGCGGCCGCTACCCGTTCGCGCTCTCGATTTCGATGCTCTGCTCTGTTGGGCTCACCCTGGTCGCGCTGGCCCTGGCCATCGCCGAACTCGTGAGCCGTCGACACCGCGCCACCGTCTCCGCCGCCGAACGCGCCGAACGGCAGGTCGACGTCGCCTGCGCGGACGTCCACCGCGCCTGAGCGTGTCACGGGACTCGCGGTACTCACCTGAGAAGCAGCAGGTCCAGCAAGGCAGGCCAGACCTGCCGGCCGAACTCGGCGTCCGCTTCCGGCGTCCCGCCCCTTGCCAGCGCCATGCCACCACCCGGCGACGCGGGCTCGCCGGGGAAGCGGATGCGATGTCCGGCGTCGGCGTGGGTGTGGACTTCGGTCGCCAGCCCGTGAGCTGCACGGCGTTCGCTGATTTCGGCGGCGAACCGGTCCGCGGGCCACAGCAGATCGTCGCCACCGGCCGTCAGCAGGACGCGGGCCGTGATGTGTTCGACCGGGATTCTCGCCTTGTCGACTCGGTCTCCGAAAGTGCGCAGGCTCTGTTCGTACAGGCCGCGGTAGACCGGTTGCCCACCGGTCGAGACCGGTACCCACTCGTCGTCGTACGGCACGAACGGCAGCGATATGCCCTTTTCGCTCCAGGCCGAGCGATGGACCCCGTCGGCTCCCGGACCGACGTTGGCCCACACCACCGATGACGGCGACAGCCCGGCCACCGCGCGGATCCGGGCGTCGCGGACGGACAGCAGCAACGCGGCCTCGGCGCCGCGGGAGGTCCCCACCACGGCGAGATGTTCGCTCAACGACGCCAGCCGGTCCAAGGCCGGGGCGAACGTCTCCAGCGGCACCCGGTCGATCCCCGCCGGCTGGCCGACATCACCGAACCACCGAATGGACATCGCGGCGGCACCCTGTGCGGCGAGTACCCGGACGCGATCGGCCTCGATCCGGCCACTGGACCCCGCCAGCACCAGCACCGCGCATCGGGGTGTTTCGGGAACGACAAGCAGCCCTTCGGGGCTGGTCAGCGGGTATTCCAAGGACTCAGGCCGAATCGCGCAAGTGCCGGAGAACCAGGGCCAACTTGAGCCGGAACCGGCCTGCCGGCGAGGTCACGCCGAAGCCGAGCACTGTTTCGGCGTGCGTCAGCCGGGCCGCGACGGTGCTGTGGTGGCGATGCACCGCGACGGCCGCCTTGCGGACGGAATCCTGTGCGCACAAGGCATCCAGGATGAGTAGCGTGTCCGGTCCGGTCGGCTCCTCGACGAGGCGGTCCAGCGCGACGACGTCGGGCAGCCCGGCGATGTCTTCGGCGCGGATGCGTTCGGCGAGCACGACCGCGGCGCCGAGTTCGTCCGAGCGGGACACGGGATCGCAGTCCGTGGCGAACCGCAGGGCGATACGCGCCTGCCGCCAAGCGCGAGGCGCGTCGATCGCCGGTGACACCGGTCCGATGCCGAGGCGGGTCCCGGCGGGCAGCTGTGGCGGCACCGGCTCCGGTCCGGTGACCAGTGCGGCGTGCACCGTGCCCAGCGGCGCGTGCCGGATGCCCGCCGCGCGGCCGCCCAACGCCGTGACGACGTCCGCGATCGCGGTGGTGTCAGTGGTGATGGCGATGGCGATGGCGATCACGCGGACCGGGCTGGCCGGGTTCAGCTCCATCAGGTGCAGCGCCCGCGACCGTTCCGCTTCTCCGGCGTCCTCGGACAACGCGAGTTCGACCAGTGCCGGGTCGCCGAGGTCGGGGAGGGGGAGCCGGGCGTGGTTGAGCAGGATCGCGGCGGTGATGGCGAACCGCTCCAGCAGCATTTCGTCGAGCGGCAGCGGCGACCCGGTGCGGTGTAGCCACACCACCGTGCCGTCGGGCAGTTCCCGAACTCGGGCAGAGGGCGGTGCTTCGCCGGCTTCCGGTGTCCCGTCCGGTTTCGCGCGCAGACTCAGCCCGCGGGCGGACGCGGTGATACCCACCGGGCACTCGGCGAGCGCGGCGGTCATCCGGAGCAGCGTCTCGACGGAGACCCGGTCGGCGACGAGCTGGTCGAAGAACCCGATCACCCGGACGGCGTGTTCCGCGTCGGCGTCGAGGGCGGACAGCTGGAGCAAAAGCCCTTGCATCCCACAAGAGTACTCACCCTGGTAACCCCTTCGTGCTACTCAAGGTGATCTTGAATGCTCCATCCGAGTGACGTAGGTCGATCAACGCTGGTGCTACGCAGAGCAACCAGGTAGACCTTGTAGAGCCTTCGCTGAGCGGTATTGACTACCCAACGTGGCAATCTGGTTCCAGGCCCGGGGATGGGGCCGGTGATCAGGTCAGCAGTGCGGTGCCGGACGTCGCGTGGAATCGGCACTCGCTGTTACCGCTCGGTACGGTGGTGTCGGCGTCCGCGGGGGACCGTTCGGCAACACCCGAGCTGCGCCATCGGAGGAATCCGGTTCGGCGAAGGAGGGGCGTTCTGGTGGGCCCGTGCTAGGGGGAAACGGGCCCACCAGAGCGTGGACCCCGTTCACCCACGGCGTCGGCCAGGTTCGCACGCGCGGCAAGATCGTGTTGGGATAACCGCCATCGGTTCGGTGATGGCGAGGAGTGTTTCCCAGTGTCCTCCAGCGGTGAGTCCCCAAGCAGTCCCCAGGAACGGCGGGCGTCGGTCTGGTACCGCCCGATGACCTCGCGCGCGGGCGATGGAACGCACCGCGTGTCGACCCCGCTCGAGCTCCTCTTCGACCTCTGCTTCGTCGTGGCCGTCGGCCAGGCCGGCGCCGAGCTGCACCATGCTCTGATCGAGGGGCACGTCGGCGGCGGGGTGCTCAATTTCGTATTGGTGTTCTTCGCGATCTGGTGGGGCTGGCTGAACTTCAGCTGGTTCGCGTCGGCGTTCGACACCGACGACGTGCCCTACCGCATCGCGACGTTGATCCAGATCGCCGGCGGCCTGGTCGTCGCGGCCGGGGTGTCCCAGGCTTTCGCGGGCGACTTCACCGTGATCGTCATCGGCTACGTGCTGATGAGGCTGTCGATGGTGAGCCAATGGTTGCGGGCCGCGTACACGGACCGTGTTCACCGGCAGACGGCGCTGCGGTACGCGGCAGGGATCGCGGTGGTCCAGGTCCTGTGGATCCTCAGGCTGACACTGCCGCATTCGTGGGCGTTGCCGTCGTTCTTCGTGCTCGTCCTGGCCGAGTTCGCGGTGCCGATGTTCGCCGAGAACGCGGCCGCGACCCCGTGGCACGCCCACCACATCGCCGAGCGGTACGGCCTGTTCACGCTGATCGTGCTCGGTGAGTCCGTACTGGGGGCGACGACGGCGATCAAGGAGGGGATGGCGGACGGCGACCACATCGGCAGCCTGGCGACGCTCGCCTGCTCCGGTTTGCTCATCGTGTTCAGCATGTGGTGGCTCTACTTCGACCAGCCGGGGCACGCGCGAATCAGCGGCGGTGGCTTGCCGGCGCTCGCCAGCTGGGGGTACGGGCACTTCCTGATCTTCGCTTCGGCGGCCGCCGTCGGAACCGGGCTCGAGGTCGCGGTCGACCACGACACCCACGTCGGGCACCTCGCGGCGTTGCCGTCGGGAATGGCGACCACCGTGCCCGTCGCGGTCTATCTGCTCAGTGTGTGGCTGCTGCACATCGGCCCGACCAACGAATGCCGCCCGATCGCGATCGGCTTCCCGGTCGCCGCGGTGCTCGTAGTGGCGGCGTCGTTCACGCCCGCGCCGATCCCCGTGACCGCCGTACTCGCCGTCGCGTTGGTCGCGACCACGGTCATCGCGACCCGGCCAGTGCAAAAACGCAGGTAGTGGGCCTGCCTGAGCGTTAAGGGACCCCCCTGTTTCGGGCCCTTTCGACCCGTGTAATGTTTTGCAAGTCGCCAGGGAAACCGAAACGACAAAGGCAGGACCGAGGCCACGAACCAAGCTCTCAGATTCTCTCTGATTGAGTGGGTGGGCTCGAAATTTGCTAAAAAACTTGCTAAGGAATGACCGTCTCGGATAAGGCTGCTTTTGGGTGGCGCGATCTGCGGTGTGTTGCTTGAGAACTCAACAGTGTGCTAGTGAACTAAGCCAGTAGAGCTTATGTATAAAGTAAC
>NZ_JAODNM010000006.1 GCF_025464955.1 Amycolatopsis sp.
GGGCGAGGCCGACGAGGATCTTCTCCGCTTGTTCGCGGTCGTGGTCGGACACGGTGGCGGGGATCTTGCCCAGGATCGAGGTGATGGCGTCGATCTGAGCGTTCCCGATCACCCCTTCCCGCGCGGCGTCAGCGGTGGCGGGCGCTAGGGGTGCGGTGGGGGTGCCGGTGAGATCACACCCCGGGTGCAGCGCCTCGGACCGCTTGACGCGGGCGAGGGCGTCGGTGGTGGAGACATGGACGGTGTCGCGGATCAGCGCGGGCAGGGTGCCGTAGCCGGTGGTGTCACGGACGCCGCGGCGCTTGATCTCGGCGAGGATCCGGCCTTGTTCGGCTTCCGCGCGGCGTCGGTTTTCCTCGAGGTTGATGTATTCGGTTACCAGCACAGGCCCGTCGACACGCCACCATTCGGTGGGTGTTGTGGAGGTGCCGGTGCTGGTCACGCCTCTATGATACCGCGATTAGAACAAAGGTTCGCGACTCTTTAGGGTGGCATGGGGGATGTTGCGAGACCACGCACTCGCTTCATTCACGTCACTGTCCGACACAATTGCGGGGGAATGTGGGTGACGCGAACCTCAGGGCTGGCGACGGAACCTACAAAAGGCCTGTCACGTAAGCGATTCGAGGTCCGCGATGAACGCGGATAGTGAGGGCAGGTCGAGGATGTCGCGCTGGAAGGACCGCGCGGCCAGGTGGTAGGACGGCTCGTCGAGCACGCGCTTGACCAACCCTGCCAAGGTATCCGGGGTAAGGCCCGCGGTATCGACCTTGACACCCAGCCCCAGTTCGTCCACTCGGGACGCGTTCGCGGGCTGGTCGGCGAAAAGGGGCAGGGCGACCATGGGCACGCCGGCCGTCAGCGCCTCGCGGACGCCGCTGAAACCTGCGTGGGTGAGGAACAGGTCGCTTTCGCCGAGCAGTCGGCGCTGCGGTACGAACGGCGCGAGTTCGACGTTGGCCGGGCGGGGGCCGGTCCACGCGGCCACGGCGTCGTCGCTGCCGAGCGCGACAACGGCACGGACGGACAGGGAACCCAGCGCTTCCACGGTGATGTTCAGCAGCTCGGAGTCCGCTGCCAGCAGTGTCCGCAGATTGGAACCGAAGCCGGCCAGTACGAACGGCGTGGTGGCCGGGGCCGGCTGGTGATCGTCAAATGAATCGTTCACGCGGTAGTGCCGGTGGCCTGGTGTCCGCAGCGCGGCCGGGTACCACTGCTCGGGAAGCAGGCCGGCGGTCAACCGACCGGACGCGTGGGTCGCCGAGTCGACCGCCGGTAGGCCGAGGCCTTGGCGGAGGACGTTCAGTTGATCTGTCAGGTCCGGGATCAGGCTCGAGATCAGCGGCGCGATGTCCACGACGGCGAGCGGCAGGCAGAGTACCTCCGCCGCCAGGTAGCCGCCGTATTCGTTGGTCTCGCGCACGATCACGTCCGGCCGCCAGGACTTGGCGGCTTCGATGACGTTCGCTGCGAAGGCGTCGGTCAGGGCGCTGCTGAACAGCGGCAGGGACAACGGTCCGGTGACTTCCGGCCGCCACTGCTTCAGCTTCTCCAGCGAGAACCCGGTGTTGGCCAGTTGCTCGGGCCGGACCTGCTCGGGAGCGAGCGCATCCGGTAGAACCAGCACTGGGATGCCGTGCCGTTCGACTTCCGCCGCGATCGCCGACCCGGTGGCGATCGCGACCTCGTGCCCGGCGTACTGCAGGGACTTGGCCAGCGGAACCACCACGGGTACCAGGTGGGACTGGATGGGCAATCCGGTGAACAGCACTCGCACTGCGGAATCCTCCCTCACGGCGTTCGAAGCCAAACCAGTTCAGCGTAAACCGGACACACCCGGCCGCAGAGGTGGCGAAGTCCGCGCTCTTGACCGCTCGTTCGGTCGTAGCAGTGCGCTGACCGGGACCACTTTCTGCCTGGACACCCTCAGGAAGTGACGCCCTTGTCGATACCGTGCCGCATTTCGCTGATCAACGACGACACCACGGCTTTGAGGCTTCCGTTGTGCTGCTTCGCAACGGCTCGCTGACGCTGGTAACTCGGGCCGTACTTCAGGATCGTTTCGACTCCGCGCAGCTCGGCGACGCAGTCCAGCCGCCGTGACACCGGTTCGAGGCGGTCGAGCAGCTCGATGACGTCGTCGGTGACAAGGCGCTCGTTGCCGGCGGCGTCGAGGATGATGATCGCGTCGATGCCGTACCGCGCGGCGCGCCACTTGTTCTCCTGGACGTGCCACGGCGGCAGCGAAGGCAGGATCTCGCCGTCGTCGAGCCGCTGGCTGAAGTCGTCGACCAGGCACTGGGTGAGCGCCGAAATGGCGGCCACTTCTTCCAGCGTCGGCAGGCCGTCGCACACCCGCATCTCGATCGTGCCGAACTGCGGAGCCGGCCGGATGTCCCAGCGGATCTCCGAGAAGTGGTCGATGACGCCGGTGACGAGCATGTCCTCGGTGTAGCTCTCCAGCTCCGACCACTTCCGGAACTGGAACGGCAGCCCCGCGGTGGGCAGCTGCTGGAACATCAGCGCGCGGTTGGACGCGTATCCGGTGTCCTCGGCGCCCCAATACGGAGAGGACGCCGAGAGCGCTTGAAGGTGCGGCGCGTACTTCAGCAGCGAGTCGAGCACCGGCAGCACCTTGTCCCGGTGGTCGAGCCCGACGTGCACGTGGACGCCGTAGATCAGCATCTGCCGTCCCCACCACTGGGTCCGGTCGATCAGTTTCGCGTAGCGCTCCTTGTCCGTGACCCGCTGCTGGTACCACGGCGAAAACGGGTGCGTTCCGGCGGAGAACAGTTCGACGCCGAGCGGGTCGATCACCGAATGCACGACGTCCAGCGACTCGGCGAGGTCGGCGGTCACCTCACTGATCGTCGAGCAGACGCCGGTGATGATCTCGATGGTGTTGAGCAGTAGTTCCTGCTTGATCTTCGGGTGCTCGTCGCAGCCGGCGGGGCGGACCTCCTCGAGGATGCGCTCGGCGACCGAGGACAGCTCGCCGCTGCGCCTGTCGACCAGCGCCAGCTCCCATTCCGCGCCGACCGTGGACCGGCGCGAAGGGCGGAAGTCGATGCCCATCCGCGGTGCGGTTCCTAGACCTGGGCGCCGTTGCTGGGATCCGCCCCGGGCGGCGGTCCTTGCCGGACCCTGAGCAGCAGCAGCGCGATGCCGGTGGCGAGCGCCAGAATCCCCAGCGGGGTGCCCTGGATCGGGCCGATCCCCAGCAGGTTCGGCGCGATCAGCAGGAACAGGCCGATGATGAACAGCAGCAGCACCAGGAACGCGCCCTTGCGCGGCCTCGGCAGCGGAGGCGGCTCGGGCGGGACGAAGTGCTCGTCGTCGTCGGCCGGGTCGCCGCTGAAGATCGTGGTGTCCCATTCGGTGCCGCCGCCGCGCCAGCCGGCCGCCGTGGTGCCGCGCTCAGTCGGCTCCGGCTCGTTGGAGGACTCGTTCGTCGACTTCTCCGGCGTCGGGGCTTCGGCGTCCGCCGTGTCCTCCGGCAGCAGGCCGACGCCCTCGGCGCGGAGGTCGGCGACGATCTCGGCGAAGGCCGCGTCGACGTCTTCGGGGCCGTCCATGCCCTTACCGCGGCTCATCCGGCATCGACCTGTCTCGCCTGGCTGATCGATCGCACGAATTCGGTACTGCGTTCGAAGATCAACGGGGCGTCGTTGTCCTGTGTCGCGACGTGGAAGCTGTTTTGGAGGAGCACCTCGGTGACGTTCGCACTGCGGACGCCTTCGAGGATGAGCGCCGAGTTGACCGGCTCGACGACGTGGTCGACCACCGAGTGGAGCAGGAGCAGCGGCTGGGTCACCTTCGGCAGGTCTTCGCGGACGAGCTTCCAGAGCTTGCTCAGGCTCGCCGCGGCGCGCACGGGCGTGCGCTTGTAGGCGACCTCGACCTCGCCCGCCTTCGCGATGTCGTTGCCGACCCCGGGCACCGACGCGAGCACCTTCGACAGCACGGGCAGGAGCTTCGCGTCCTTGCGCAGCGTCGTCACCGACGGGTTCACCAGGATGACCCCGGCAATCCGGTCGCCGAACTCCTCGGCCAGCCGCAGGCTCAGCGTTCCGCCCATCGAGAGGCCGGCCACGAAGACCGAGCCGCAGGTCTCGAGCAGCTGTTCGAGCTCGGTCCGGACACAGCCGTACCAGTCGGTCCACCCGGTGGTGTTCATTTCCTGCCAGGTCGTCCCGTGGCCGGGGAGCAGGGGGCAGCGCACGGTGAAACCCGCTTCCGCGAGGTGGCCACCCCAGTCGCGCAGGCTCGCCGGGGTTCCGGTGAACCCGTGGCACAGCAGTACCCCGACTTCGGTCGAACCGGTGAACGAGAACGGTTCTGCGCCGGCGAGCACGGTCATGCGAAACGCCCTCCGTGTAAACATCTAGGGAACCTATGTTCGCACGACCGGGGGTGGTTGTGGGGGTGTGGATGCCTCCGTTCTTATCGGTCCGGCGGTGTGAGATCAATCGCTGAGCCCGCGCAACCGGGCGGCAGGCGTTGTGCACGTAGGGTCATGCTTCGTAGGCTTTGGCGATCGGGTGAAGCGTCCTAGCCGCTAGGAGGGCATGTCGCGGTGCTGTATCGGTTGATGAAGTACGTGCTGATCGGGCCGCTGCTGCGGCTGCTCTGGCCCACCAAGGTCGTCGGTGCGGAAAACATCCCGGCCACCGGCGGGGCGATCCTCGCGGGCAACCACCTCGCCGTGGCGGACTCGTTCTTCATGCCCATCCGCGTCAAGCGCATGGTCACCTTCCCGGCGAAGTCGGAGTACTTCACCGAGAAGGGCATCAAGGGCACGCTGAAAAAGTGGTTCTTCACCGGCGTCGGGCAGTTCCCGATCGACCGCTCCGGCGGCAACGCCGCGCAGGCCGCGCTGAACACCGCGACCCGGCTGGTCAAGGAAGGGCGCCTGCTCGGGATCTACCCCGAGGGCACCCGCTCGCCCGACGGGCGGCTGTACAAGGGCAAGACCGGGGTCGCCAGGATCACCCTGGACTCCGGGGGTGTGGTGATCCCGGTGGCCATGATCGGCACCGAGAAGGTCAACCCGATCGGCTCCAAGATGTGGTGGCCCCGCCGCCTCGAGATCCGCTTCGGCAAGCCGCTGGACTTCTCGCGCTACGAGGGCCTTTCCGGCGACCGGTTCATCGAGCGGTCGATCACCGACGAGATCATGTACGCGCTGATGGAGCTGTCGGGCCAGGAATATGTCGACATCTACGCGGCCAAGGCGAAGGAACTGATCGCCGCCGAGCAGTCCGGCGTCCGGCCGGCCGTCCCCGCCCAGGCCTCGGCGCGCGAAGCGGACCGGGTTCCAGGGACGAAGGTCGGGTAGCACTAGGGTCGTCGGGTGCGATTCTTCTACGACACCGAGTTCATCGAGGACGGCGTGACCATCGACCTGGTGTCGATCGGTGTGGTGGATGAACAGGGCCGGGAGTTCTACGCCGTCTCCACCGACTTCGACCCGGGTAAGGCCGGTCCGTGGGTCCGCGAGAACGTGCTGCCGAAACTCCCTTCGCCCGCGGACACCGCTTGGCGCAGCCGGGAGCGGATCCGGGCGGACCTGCTCGAGTTCTTGGGTAAGCCCGGCGGCGGCATCGAACTGTGGGCGTGGTTCGCCGCGTACGACCACGTCGCCCTCGCCCAGTTGTGGGGCCCGATGCCCGCGTTGCCCCGGCAGCTTCCCCGCTTCACCCGGGACCTCCGGCAGCGCTGGGAAGACGTCGGCAAGCCGAAGCTGCCCGCCGCGCCCACCGACGCCCACGACGCTCTCGCCGACGCGAAACACAACCTCGAACGCTGGCAGGTCATCGAAGACGAGTGGCACCGCCGCGGCTGAGCGGGCAGTCAGCGCTCGTGAGTGTTCCAGCCGCTTGGAACCGGCCGGAACACTCACGAGCCTTGGACGCACCTACCGGCGCCGGGCGACGCCGTCGGCGAGGTCGTCGAGCAGGGACGCGGTGGTGTCCCAGTCCATGCACGCGTCGGTGATGCTCTGGCCGTAGGCGAGTTCGTCGCCGTGGCCGAGTTCGAGTTCCTGCCGTCCGCCGACCAGGAAGCTCTCGAGCATCAGGCCGACGATCCCGCGCTCACCGTCGCCGATGCGGACGGCCAGCTCGCGGACGACGTCGGCCTGGCGCACGTGGTCCTTGCCGCTGTTGCCGTGGCTCGCGTCGATGATCACGCGCTCGGGCAGGCCACCGGCGCGCAGCCGGTCGAGGGTGTGGGAGACGGTCTCGGCGTCGTAGTTGGGACCCTTGGTGCTGCCACGCAGGATCACGTGGCAGTCCGGGTTGCCGGACGTCGTGAGCAACGCGGCGAGGCCGTCGGCGTTGATGCCGGGGAAGACGTGGCTCGCCGCGGCGGCGCGCGTGGCGTCGACGGCCACCTGGACGTCCCCCGAGGTCGAGTTCTTGATCCCGACCGGCATCGACAGCGCGCTGCACAGCTGGCGGTGGACCTGGCTGGCCGCCGTGCGGGCACCGATCGAGCCCCAGGTGACGGTGTCGGCGATGAACTGCGGGGTGATCGGGTCGAGGAACTCGCAGCCCACCGGCAGGCCGAGCGCGGAGATGTCGAGCAGCAGCTGGCGGGCCACGCGCAGCCCCTTGTTGACCTCGAACGTGCCGTCGAGACCGGGGTCGTTGATCAGGCCCTTCCAGCCCAGCGTGGTGCGCGGCTTCTCGAAGTAGACCCGCATCACGATGTGCAGCCGGTCGCTGAGCACTTCGGACTTCGCGGCGAGCCGGTGGGCGTAGTCGAGGGCGGCCACCGGGTCGTGCACCGAGCACGGCCCGACGACCACGAGCAGCCTGTCGTCACGGCCGTCGAGGATGTCGACGGCCCCGGCTCGGCCGCGTTGGACCGTCTCGGCGACCTCGGCGTCGATCGGATGCTCGTGGCGCAGCATGTTGGGCGACAGCAGCGGGTTGATCGCGATCGTGCGCTGGTTGTCGAGTGCGGGGAAAAGGTTGAGGGTCATGACGGGGTCCTTTCGAAAGGAACCGACCCGTCGAACCACGCCCGAGCCGGTGGATGTCCGGCTCGCAGGGTGGGAAGTGTCAGCGCGTGGTTTCGCCGCCGGGCCCACCCTGGGCCGGCTCGGTAAACCACGAATAACGCTGCATGAGGATCAACTTACACGAATGTCCCCCGACCTCGATCGGGGGACATTCGTGGGTCAGCCGCCGACCGTGACCCCGCTGAACGTGACCGGGATGGCGGGTTTGCCGGTGCCGTCCTGGCTCGACTCGGCGGCGGCCGGGTCGATGCCGCCGCGGGCCACCTTGTCCAGTACCTGCAGGCCCTGATCCGAGATGGTGCCGAAAACGGTATACGAAGGAGGCAGCGGGGCGTCGCCATAGACCAGGAAGAACTGGCTGCCGTTGGTGTCCGGGCCGGCGTTGGCCATGGCCAGGATGCCCCGGCCATAGGCCAGTTCCGGGAAGACCTCGTCCGCGTAGCTGTAGCCGGGGCCGCCCGATCCGTTGCCGGCCGGGTCGCCGCACTGGAGCATCTGCAGGCTGCTCGTGCCGAGCCGGTGGCACGACGTTCCGGTGTAGAACGACTGCTGCGCGAGGCCGAGGAAGCTGTTCACCGTGCACGGTGCGAGCGCGCGGTCCAGCGCCAGCGGGATGTCGCCGGCGCTGGTCCGCAGGGTCACCACCACCGTGCCGGTCGAGGAGAGCCGGCCGTCGGCCGGGGCGGTGGCGTGTTTCGGAGCCGGTGTCTGAGTATCGGCCGGGTACTGGCAGTTGACCGGGTTCGCCAACGGCGTCGCGCGGTGCGGCGTCGGGGTGCGCACGGTCGGGATGGTGACCGAGGCCGCGCTCGGCGGAGCGGCCGGCGTGCTCGGTACCGACGCTGCGGACGGAGTGACCGGAGTGGTTGACGTCGACGTGGTCGCGACCGAAGTGTTCTTGCTCAGGAAGAACCCGGGCGCGACGAATCCCGTGACACCCAGCGCGATCACCACGACCACGACGAGCCCGACCGCGACCCACAGCCCGGTCTGGCTCTTCTTCGGCGGGATAGGAGGCAGTGGCGGCGGTCCGTAGCCGCTGAACGGCGGCGGGAACTGGCCGGCCCGCAGCGGCACGGGCGGCGGGCCATAAGCCTGGTAGGGCTGCTGCGGGTACGGGTCAGGCCCTGGTCCGGGCGGGTTCGTCATGGGGGAGATCCTGCCGCCTCGACCGGCTCCACGTCACGTTGCCGCACAATGTTCGTAACGTCACTGTCATGGCTCCTGCACCGATCAAGACGCGAGCCGCTACGCTGGCGCCGAAAAGTGACCGCCCTCATGGTGAGGGACGAAATGCGGAGGTCTGATCTCATGCGAGTCGGAGTGCTGACCGGCGGCGGCGACTGCCCCGGGCTCAACGCGGTGATCCGTGCGGTGGTCCGGAAGGGCATCGAGGTCCACGACTGGGAGATCGTCGGCTTCAAGAACGGGTGGCAGGGCCCGATCAGCGGCGACAGCAGGCCGCTCGGCCTCGACGACGTCGAGGACATCCTGACCAGGGGCGGCACGATCCTGCGGTCGTCGCGCACCAACCCGTACAAGATCGACGGCGGTGTCGACGCCATCAAGGCCACGATGGCCGCCCAGCACATCGACGCGCTCGTCGCGATCGGCGGCGAGGACACCCTCGGCGTCGCTAAGCGGCTGACCGATGACGGTATCGGTGTCGTCGGGGTGCCCAAGACCATCGACAACGACCTCGGCGCGACCGACTACACCTTCGGTTTCGACACCGCGGTCTCCATTGCCACCGAGGCCATCGACCGGCTGCACACCACCGCCGAGTCGCACCACCGCGCGCTCGTCGTCGAGGTCATGGGCCGCCACGCCGGCTGGATCGCCCTGCACTCCGGCCTCGCCGGCGGCGCCAGCGTGATCCTCACCCCGGAGCGTGAGTTCTCCGTCGACCAGGTCGTCAAGTGGGTCGAGCGCCGGTTCGAGCGCGAGTACGCGCCGATCATCGTCGTCGCCGAGGGCGCACTGCCCGCCGGCGGCCGCGAAAGCCTTCTCAACGGCGAAAAAGATGCCTTCGGACACGTCCGTCTCGGCGGCATCGGCACGTGGCTGGCCGAGGAGATCGCCGAGCGCACCGGCAAGGAGTCCCGCGCGGTCGTGCTCGGCCACGTCCAGCGCGGCGGCACGCCGACGGCGTACGACAGGGTGCTCGCGACGCGCTTCGGCCTCCACGCCGTCGACGCCGTCGCCGATGGCGACTTCGGGGTCATGGTGGCGCTGAAGGGCACGGACATCGTCCGCGTCAAGCTGTCCGAGGCCACCGCCGAGCTGAAGACCGTCCCGACCGAGCGCTACGAAGAGGCCGAAGTCTTCTTCGGCTGAGTCCCACTGCGCGTTTCAAACCGACTCAGGGGACCCCTGGTACGAATCATTCGTACCAGGGGTCCCCTGAGTCGATTCGGGGCCGGCATCCAGGTGGCGCTCGAGAGCGTCGAGGCGGTCTGCCCAGAACCTGCGGTAGGGGGCCAGCCAGGCGTCGACCTCGGTGAGCGGGTCGGGACGCAGCCGGTAGCAGCGGCGTTGTGCCGCCACCCGGACCGTCACCAGTCCGGCTTCCCGCAGTACCCGCAGGTGCTTGGACACCGCGGGCTGGCTGAGGTCCATTTGCTCGACCAGCTCGCCGACGGAGCGTTCTCCGTCGCGAAGCAGGTCCAGGATGGTGCGCCGACGAGGCTCGGCGAGTACGTCGAAGGTCTGCATCACGCCCTTAATGTGACCCTTCCTGCATATTACTGTCAAGGCATGTTCGGGCGATTTCTCCTGATCTGCTCAGGTCTGAACCATTGACTCAGTGGTCTAGTCCACTTAGCTTAGGAGGAGTCCCCTCCGCATCCCCCCGGTCGCCCACGGTGACCCTCGAAGGGAGAAGGCATGCTCAAACTGAGCAGGCGCACCCTCGTCGCAGTCGGCGCAGCGGCCGCGACGCTCGCGGCGGCCATCGTCGCGAGCCCCGCTTCCGCGGCTCCGGCCGCGCCGGCAGCACCGGCCGCGGCGCAGGCCTCGGTCGGCAAGGTGGTTGGCTACTTCGCCGAATGGGGCGTCTATCAGCGCAACTACCAGGTGAAGAACATCGAGACCTCCGGTTCGGCGGCGAAGCTGACTCACATCAACTACGCCTTCGGCAACGTGACCAACGGTGCTTGCGCGATCGGAGACGCCTACGCCGACTACCAGAAGACCTACGATGCGGCGGGCAGCGTCAGCGGCGTCGCGGACACCTGGGACCAGCCGCTCGCGGGCAGTTTCAACCAGCTCAAGGAGCTCAAGGCCAAGCACCCCGGGCTGAAGGTCATCTGGTCGTTCGGCGGCTGGACCTGGTCGGGCGGTTTCGCGCAGGCCGCGGCGAACCCGACCGCGTTCGCGAACTCCTGCTACAACCTGGTCAACGACCCGCGCTGGGCCGGGGTCTTCGACGGGATCGACATCGACTGGGAGTACCCCAACTCCTGCGGCCTGTCCTGTGACAGCAGCGGTGCTGCCGCCTACAAGAACGTGATGGCGGCCCTGCGGGCCAAGTTCGGTTCGGCCAAACTGGTCACTTCGGCGATCACTGCCGACGGCACCAGCGGCGGCAAGATCGACGCCGCCGACTACGCGGGCGCGGCGCAGTACGTCAACTGGTTCAACGTGATGACGTACGACTACTTCGGCGGTTTCACCCCGGCCGGCCCGACGGCTCCGCATTCGCCGCTGACTTCCTACACGGGCATCCCGATCCCCGGGTTCTACTCGGACGCGGCGATCCAGAAGCTCAAGAGCAAGGGCATCGCGTCGAACAAACTGTTGCTGGGTATCGGTTTCTACGGTCGAGGCTGGACGGGCGTGACACAGAGCGCGCCCGGTGGCACGGCGACCGGCCCGGCCGCGGCCACCTACGAGGCGGGCATCGAGGACTACAAGGTGCTCAAGACCAAGTGCCCGACCACCGGGACGATCGCCGGCACCGCGTACGCCAAGTGCGGCTCGGACTGGTGGAGCTACGACACCCCGTCGACGATCGCCGGGAAGGTCAGCTACGCCAAGGCACAGGGTCTCGGCGGCGCGATGTTCTGGGAGCTCTCGGGCGACACGTCGAACGGCGAGCTGATCACCGCCGTGGCGAAGTAAGCGCGGTAACCCGCAGAACCACCCGGTGCGGCCGGTCGCGCGAGCGCCGGCCGTACCGGGTTCCACGCCGTCCGGGCCGCGGCACTATCGTCCCGGGGTGACATTCGCGGGGTTCGGAGAGTATGCCGTCGACTTCTTCGACGGGCTCGTCGCCGACAATTCCAAGGCCTACTGGGACGACAACGTCGCGGTCTACAAGTCGGACGTCCGCGCGCCGATGGAGGCGCTGCTCGCCGAGCTGGCGCCCGAGTTCGGGGCGGGCCTCGGCGAAGGCAAGGTCTTCCGGCCGCACCGGGACGTCCGGTTCGCCAAGGACAAGAGCCCGTACAAGACGAACTGCGGCGCGGTGTTCGAGCTCGGCCGGGGCGGCGGCGCGTACTACGTCGAGCTGAGCCCGGCCGGTCTGCGGGTCGGTGGCGGGTGTTTCCACCTCGCGACGGACCAGCTGGCCAGGTTCCGGCAGGCGGTGGACACCGACCTCCACGGCAAGGCGCTCGAGAAGATCCTCGCGAAACTTCGCGCCGCGGGCTGGGACATCAACGGCGACCAGCTGAAAACGAAGCCGCGCGGGTTCGCCGAGGACCACCCCCGGCTGGACCTGCTCCGCTACCGGTCGATCTACGCGGCGCGGACCTGGGAGCCCGACGACACCCTGCACGAGCGGGGCTGCTTCGACCGGGTGCGTAAGTCGTGGCGCCAGCTGCGCGCGTTCAACGAGTGGTCGCTCGACCGAGTCGGCCCCAGCGAGAACCCGCGTCGCTGACCGTCCGGCTCCGGAGGTCGCACTTTTGCGCTTTTGTGCCCTGGTTGAGAACTCAAGCAGGGCACTTTTGTACAAGAGTGCCTTGCTTGCGCAGGCTAAAGCATCGCAACTCGACGGCGAGTTGCGACGGTGGCCGAGCCCGGCTGCCGGTCGCGACGGCGGCGTCCACAAGAGATCTGCGTCCACCAGCGACCGGTCACACTGGGGGCGTCACCGGTCACCGCGAGCTGCGGAAAAACCGCCGAACCGGACACAGCGGTTACTGGCAAAGGGACATTCACCAGACAGGCCGGCGAACTTTCGGTATCGGTACAGACGATCCGCGACAGAGGGTCTAAACTGCTTGAACGTGAGCCGACGCGCGAAGATCGTTTGTACTCTTGGACCTGCCACCGCTACGCCCGAAAAGATGCGGGCGCTCGTAGACGCCGGCATGGACGTCGCGAGGATGAACTTCAGCCACGGAACCCACAGCGACCACAAAGAGGTCTTCGACCTCATCCGGTCCGCTGCCGCCGAGAGCGGGCGTGCCGTGGGAATCCTGGCCGACCTGCAGGGACCGAAGATCCGCCTGGGCACCTTTGCCGGCGGTCCGGTCGAGTGGGACACCGGCGACATCGTCCGGATCACCGTCGAGGACGTCGCCGGTACGCACGACCGGGTGTCCACCACCTACAAGGGCCTTGCCGAGGACGCGAAGGCCGGTGACCGCCTGCTCGTCGACGACGGCAAGGTCGGTCTCGTGGTCAAGACCGTCGAGGGCCAGGACGTCGTCTGCGAGGTCACCGAGGGTGGCCCCGTCAGCAACAACAAGGGACTTTCCCTGCCCGGCATGGATGTTTCCGTGCCCGCCATGTCCGAAAAGGACATCGAAGACCTCGAATTCGCCCTCGAGCTCGGGGTCGACCTGATCGCACTGTCGTTCGTGCGGTCGCCCGCCGACATCGACCTGGTCCACCAGGTGATGGACCGGATGGGCAAGCCCCGGCTGCCGGTCATCGCGAAGATCGAGAAGCCCGAGGCCGTCTACAACCTCGAAGCCATCGTGCTCGCGTTCGACGCGATCATGGTCGCCCGTGGTGACCTCGGCGTCGAGTTGCCGCTCGAGCAGGTCCCGCTGGTGCAGAAGCGCGCCATCCAGATCTGCCGCGAGAACGCGAAGCCGGTCATCGTCGCGACGCAGATGCTCGAGTCGATGATCAACAGCTCGCGCCCGACGCGCGCCGAGGCTTCCGACGTCGCCAACGCTGTCCTCGACGGCGCCGACGCGCTGATGCTCTCCGGTGAGACGAGTGTCGGCCGCTACGCCATCGAGGTCGTCCAGACGATGGGCCGCATCATCGAGGCCGTCGAGACGGATTCGCCGGTCGTGCCGCCGCTGACCCACGTCCCGCGCACCAAGCGTGGTGTGATCTCCTACGCCGCCCGCGACATCGGCGAGCGGCTGAACGCGAAGGCGCTGGTCGCCTTCACCCAGTCCGGTGACACCGTCCGCCGGCTCGCCCGGCTGCACACCCGGCTCCCGCTGCTCGCGTTCACCCCGGCCGAGGCCGTGCGCATGCAGCTGTCGATGACCTGGGGCACGACGACGCACATCGTCCCCGAGGTCAGCTCGACCGACAAGATGATCCAGCAGGTCGACCACGCGATGCTCGAAATGGGCAAGTACCAGAAGGGCGACCTCGTGGTGATCGTGGCCGGTTCCCCTCCCGGCACGGTCGGCACGACCAACCTGATCCGCGTCCACCGCCTTGGTGAAGACGACCACGCATAAGGGACTGGACGGACGCGGGGTAATAGGGTTCGGGCATGACTGAGCTGGCCCGGCAGGCCGCGTCCGGCCTTGCCCTGAACACCGCCGCCGGAGGCCAACCGATGTTGGACCACCTGGTGGCGCTCCTCGACCTGGAGAAGATCGAGGAGAACATCTTCCGCGGCGTGAGCCCGGCCAACTCGACGGTGCGGGTGTTCGGCGGCCAGGTCGCCGGACAGGCACTGGTGGCGGCCGGGCGTACGGTCCCGGAGGAACGCAAGGTGCACTCCCTGCACGCGTACTTCATCCGCGGTGGGGACCCGAGCGTCCCGATCGTCTACGAGGTGGACCGGATCCGGGACGGCCGGTCGTTCACCACCCGCCGGGTGATCGGCGTCCAGCACGGCAAGGCGATCTTCTCGCTCTCGGCGTCGTTCCAGCTTGTCGAACCCGGAATCGAGCACGCCGAGGAGATGCCCGACGTCCCGGGTCCGGAGTCGCTGAAGACGATGGCGGAACTGGTCGCGGAGTTCCCGGGCGACCTGGGCTACCGCGATCGGCCGAGGCCGATCGACATCCGGTACGTCAACGCCCCGCCGTGGGAGACCCGTGCGTCCGGTGAACGCCCGGCGCGCAACCAGGTGTGGATGCGCGCCGACGGTTCCCTGCCCGCCAACGACCTGCTCCACGTCTGTGTGCTGACGTACGCCTCCGACATGACCCTGCTGGACTCGGTACTCGCCCGGCACGGGGTGTATTGGGGCCTGGACAAGGTGCTGGGGGCCAGTCTCGACCACGCGCTCTGGTTCCACCGGCCGTTCCGGGCGGACGAGTGGTTCCTCTACGACAGCGGCACGCCGACCGCCTCGGGTGCCCGTGGCCTGGCCACCGGCCGCTTCTTCGCCGCCGACGGCACCCTCATCGCCACCGTCGTCCAGGAAGGCCTTCTGCGCGTTCTGGACTGAGTCTCTCTGGTCCTCGGCGCGGCGCTAGGTGGGGGGCAGCTCGTCGGGTGAGGGTCCCGTCTACTGCAGCAAGACGAGGGCGACCAGGGCCACGGAACGGCCCTGGAGGCCCGAGGGATCCCTAACGCCGTGCGCGAGGTGCGGGGGGCGTTGGAAGGGAGGGTCCGGGATCGATCGGGGGAACAACCCCGGGCCCTCCCACAGTGAGAACGCGGTCGGATCACCTTGTGGTCAAGCCACGTAGTGCGGATTCCGCTTTCTCCGTTTGTGGTGGCTGGTGCTGGCCGCCATCACGGCCTCGCCTTGGCCCAGCCTGAGTTGTGCCGCCAGGTAGACGCGGCATGGTGTCCGGATGCGGCGGCGCCATGGCCACCGTGACGTGCGCGAGCGGCAGGCGCGGCATCGGCCGCGGGCGTCCGGGTCGTGCTCGGCGAGCGCTTCGCGCAGGGCGGCGACGATCACCGGGATTTCGGCCCTGGCCATCGCGGCCAGCCGGGCGTCGTCATAAACTTCAACAGTTCGGGTGATTTCGGTCAGTCGGTTATGGACAGCGGCCTGCATCGGGCCGAGGATGGACTCTCGTTCGAGCACTGGCCCCCCGTAACCGGTTTCACTGGGCGGAAACCCATTCCACTGCTTTCTCTCCCGCGGGGGAATCCGGTTCTCCGGTTATTCCTTCGCAGACTGCGAGCGTACATCGGCATTCTGCAAATTGCAGTCCACCGATCGGGGCTTGTCTCGCATTTCAGGGTGCACATTCATCACTGGGCGTATCAGCGGCTGGTTAGATGGTGCCTTGAACGGTGTGAAACTCCCGCCACCGCCGACCCGGAGGAGCCGCCATGACCAGGGGTCAAGGGCCTACCGTGCGCCGCCGCAGGCTGGCGAGCGAACTCAGGCGGTTGCGCGAGCTCGCCGACCTCACGATCGACGAGGTGGGTGAGAAGCTCGAGTGTTCCGCGTCCAAGGTCAGCCGCATCGAGACGGGTCATGTCGGGGTGACCCCGCGTGACGCCCGGGACATGCTCGAGCTGTACGGCATCGCCGGCGACGAGCAGGAGGCACTGGTCCAGCTGGCCAGGGAAGCCCGCAAACGCGGCTGGTGGCACGCCTACAACGAGGTGTTCACCGGGACCTTCGTCGGACTCGAGGCAGACGCGAGCTCGCTGCGGGCGTTCCAGGCGCTGCTGGTGCCCGGGCTGCTGCAGACTGAGCGCTACGCACGCGCCGTGATCAGGGCGATGCGTCCGGACGCCGAAGAGATCGAGGTGAAGCGCCGGGTCGCGGCGCGGATGGCGCGCCAGGAGCTGCTGACCGACGCCTCGCCGCCGGAGTACTGGGCGGTGATCGACGAGGCTGTGCTGCACCGCGAGGTGGACAGTCCCGAAGTGATGGCCGAGCAGCTCTACCGCATGCTCGCCGTGGCCAAGATGCCCCACGTCACCATTCAGGCCGTGCCGTTCGGCGCGGGTGCCCATCCGGGGATGGAGGGACCGTTCCTGATCCTCGGATTCCCGGAACAGGCGGATCCGGACGTGGTCTATGTGGACAGTACGTCCACCGGTCTGTATCTGGAAATGCCCCCCGATGTTCGTCGCTACGCGTTGATGTTCGACCATTTACGGGCGGCCGCGCTGAAGCCCGACGACACGCTCGAGCTGATCGCCGAGGCCGCGGGCAGATTCGCGGAACGGGCCGCTGGTTAGGGCTCGCGCTCCGAATCGTCTTCGGTGATCGAGCCGGGTTCACCCGGAAGGGTGAGGTTCGGACTAAATACTGACAATTTCCAGGCCACTAGCGGTATCCGGCCAAGAGTAAGGAGCGGGGAACCATGCCCGACGTCGATCTTTCCCGAGTGAACTGGCGCAAGAGCAGCTATAGCGGTGGCGGCAACGACTGTGTCGAGATCGCCTTTGCCGGCGGCGGTGCCGCCGTGCGCGACTCCAAGGACCCAGCCGGGGGCGCTTTCACCCTGTCGGCCCCCGGCTGGCGCGGGCTGCTCGACGCGGCGCGCGTCGGAGGCCTCGAACAGCGCTGAACGGCACGGAACGGTGCCGGAAGGCACCGCGAATCGACCCCTTACCCGCGACTGAGCTGCTGATCGGTCGGAGTAAGGGGTCGATCTGCGTCCAAAGCTGGGTGATCGCCCGATGCCGAGGGGGTGCCCTCAGGACGAATCTCATGTTCGCAGGAGAACGAACAACGGATTCGGAAGAGGGAACCATCATGGCTGGCGAATGGACGTTCGGCGCGGTGCAGGCGGAGATCGCCTACCGGACCGATGAACTGCGTAAGTCCGGACGGCACAGCTGGGTCACCAGCGGCCGGTTGAGCCGGCGTGCGCGCAAGGCGAGTGCGGCTCCGGTCGACATCCCGGAGCAGACGCGGCGCGGGGTCGACCGGTTGAGTGAGGCGGCTCCGGCGACGCACCACGCGGCACGGTAGGGCCACCGGTCATGCCTTGCGTGAACAGACTGGCAAACCTGACAAAGTTTTTGACGAGGTAGGCAAGAATGCACCTTGTGCCCCGTCTCGGATCAGGAATCCCGCTAGTCGCCCGTACTCACGAGATGCGACGGCTCCGTGCCGGGTTCGCCCGCGCCGAACGCGGCGAACCCGGCACGGTGCTGCTCTCCGGTGATGCCGGCGTCGGGAAGACGCGGCTGCTCACCGCGCTCGGCGAGTTCGCCGCGGATCAAGGGGCGGTGGTCCTCACCGGCCGCTGTATCGATGTCCGCGACGGCGGGTTGCCGTACCTGCCTTTCGCTGAGGCGCTGGCTCCGCTGGCCGCCTCGGCTGACCCGGTGATCGCCACCGCGGTCGCCGAACGGCCGACCCTCGGGCGGCTGCTGCCGCAGGTACAGCAGTCTTTTTCCAGCGCGCCGGTGTCCTCTGGCGGGATGTCGCTCCCGGAGCACGCGCCGCTGAACTCCAACGAGCGGGAGCGCATGCAGCGCCCGCGCCCCGAGCAGGACATGGGGCAGCTCCAACTCTTCGACGCCGTGCTCGGCGTCCTCAACGCCGTCGCCGAATCCCGGCCGGTGGTGATCCTGCTCGAAGACCTGCACTGGGCGGACGGGTCCAGCCGGAACCTGCTGTCGTTCCTGGCATCCCGCCTGCGGACGCAGCGGCTACTGGTCGTCGGCAGCTACCGCGAGGAGGACGTGCACCGCCGCCATCCCTTACGCGGGCTGCTCGTCGAGCTGGTTCGTCTGCCCACAGTGGAGCGGATCGATCTGAAACCGTTCGGGGACGCCGACGCGCGGGCTTTTGTCGAGGCGCTCGCCGACGAACCGCTCAGCGCCGAAACCGTCAGCGGCATCGTCTCCCGCTCCGAAGGCAATCCGTTCTTCGTCGAAGAACTTCTCGCTTCCTCCACCGAATCGGCCGGCTGCGACGATCTGCCCGCCGGTCTCGCCGACGTACTGCTGTCCCGGTTGGAGCGGCTCTCCCCGGACACCCGGCGCGTCATGCGGGTCATCTCGGTGGCGAATGATTCGGTGGCGCACGCGGCGCTGGCCGAAGTGTCCGGCCTGGGTGAGCTCGAGCTCGATGAGGCGCTGCGCGAGGCGGTGCAGCACCACGTCCTGGTCATCGAGCAGGGGTTCTACGAGTTCCGGCACGCGTTGCTGCAGGAAGCCGTCTACGCCGACCTGCTGCCGGGCGAGCGCGTCCGGATGCACGCCGCGTACGCGCTCCGGCTCAAGTCCACCCCTCAGGGGCGCGGCGCGGACGCGAGATTGGCTTATCACAGCTTGGAGAGCAAGGATTTCGCCACCGCGTTGACGGCGCTGCTTCGGGCGATGGCCGAAGCCGAGAAGCTCGGCGCGCCCGGTGCGGCACTGCGGCATGTCGAGCAGGCACTGTCCATTTGGGACGCCGTGCCCGCGGCGGATCGGCCGGCGGAATTCGATGAGCTCCGGCTGCTGAGTGAGGCGTCGTACTTCGCCGCCACCTCCGGCGAGCCCGAGCGGGCGGTCGCCTACGCGCGGTCTGCCACCCAGGCGATCACCGCGGACACGACGACCGAGCGGGCCGCCAAGACGTGGCGCCGGCTGGCCGAAGCACTGATGGCGATCGAGGGGACCCTCGACGAGCTGGTCGCGGCCATCGACCGGGCCTGGGCGCTGGTCGAGCACACCGGGCCGAGTTCGGTCCGGGCCTGGGTACTGGCCACTCGGGCGAGCATCCTGCGCGTCGTCGACAAGCCGGAAGAGGCGCTGCTCAGCGCTCAGCAGGCGGTCGCCGACGCGCGGGCTTCCCAGTCGTCCGGCGCTGAGGCGTCGGCGTTGATCTCGCTGGGTACCTTGGCCGACAACGCCGGCGATACCGAGGAGGCGCGCACCCGGTTGCGGGAGGCCATCCGGAAAGCCGCCGACAGCGGTGCGCTGAACGTCGAGCTCAAGGCCCTCTACCTGTTGGCGCTGAGCTATGACGACCAGGCCGAGACGGCCACCGCCATGGAGACCTACCTCCGGGGGATGAACCGTGCCGAGGAGAACGGCCTGACCTGGAGTGCCTTCGGGCTGGAGCTTCGCGCGCGGCACCTGTTCCTGCGGTATCTCAGCGGCGACTGGCCGAGCGAGGACGCCGCCGGCCGGGCGGCGCCGGGGGTGTCGAGCGTGGTCGCGGCCCGGATGGTGACGGTGTGGACCCTGATCGTCGTGGCCAGGGGCCGGTTCGCGACCGGCGCGAAGCTGGTGGCCGGCGCCCGTGCCCAATGGGGTGCCGATATCCAGATCGGCCTGGCCGGCGCCGACGCCGCGATCGAGCTTCCGTTCTGGCAGGGCGACCATGCCCGGGCCGTGGCCGAAGCCCGGAAGAGCATCGCCTGGCTGGAAAGTATGCAGCCGTGGCTGCTGGGCGGTATCCGCATCGGCGCGCTCGGCGTCGCGGCCGCGGCGGCGCAGGCGACCGCCGCGCGGGCACATGGCGACGTGGCCGAGGCCGTCGAGGCGGTCTCCGCGGGTGAGGAACTCATTGCCCACGTGCGTCAGTGCGCCGAGCTCGGACAACCGCGGTCGAGCACTTTGGGACCGGAAGGCCGAGCCTGGCTTGCGCGGGCGGAGGCATCGGCCAGCGGCTTGGCCGGCCCTGCCGATGCCGCGCTGTGGGAAAAGGTCGTCGACGCGTTCGGTTATGGCGCGGTCTACGAGCAGGCGATCTGCCGCTGGCACTTCGCCGAAGCATTGCTGGCCGCGGGGGACGCCGAACGTGCTGCGGAGGAGCTGCTACTGGCGCACGAGACGGCCGAAAGGCTGGGGGCGGTTCCGCTCCGCGACGCGGTGCGCGAGGTGGCGCACCGAGCCCGGATCGACCTGCCCGGACAGGCCGTGGTGCCGGAGCGGGACGTCGTGAGCCCGTTGACCGAGCGTGAACAGGTGGTGCTGGAGCGGGTCGCGCTCGGCCGGACCAACCGGCAGGTCGGCGAAGAGCTTTACATCAGCGAGAAGACGGTCAGCGTGCACCTGTCCCGGGTGATGGCGAAGCTCGGGGCCAGCAGGCGCGCCGAAGCCGTGGCGATCGCCTACGACCGCGGCCTGCTGGTCAAGCCCGCGTCGTCGTCACCGACCGGGTAGCCGCCGGAGCAGCTTCATGCTCGAAGTCATGCCCCGGGCCCACAGCTTCGGCGGGATGCCGCGCCCGGGGCGCAGCCTGAGCCCGCGCTGAATCGCGATGGACTGGGATTCGGTGTACTTCAGCAGCCCTTCGGCGCCGTTGCGCCGTCCGACACCGGATTGCTTCATCCCGCCCATCACCAGCGCGACACTGCCGAACGTCGCCGCGTAGCCCTCGTTGACGTTGACCGTGCCCGCCTTGAGCCTGGCCGCGATCGCCCAGCCCGCGCGCCCGTTGCCCGACCAGACGCTCGCGTTCAGGCCGTACTGGGTGTTGTTCGCGCGGTCGATCGCGTCGGTGATGTCGGTGTAGCCGTAGATGGAGACGACTGGGCCGAAGGTCTCCTCGGCGAACAGGTCGACGTCTTCGGTCACGTCGGTCAGGACGGTCGGCTCGTAGAACAGCGGCCCCAGCTTCGGCCGTGCCTTGCCGCCGGTAAGGACCTTGGCACCCTTCCGGCGCGCGTCCTCGACGTGGGCGGAGACGGATTCGAGCTGAGCGGGCGAGGTCAACGAGCCCATGTCGGCGTCGTAGTCGAGCGCGCCTCCGAGCCGCAGAGCTTCGGTCCGCTTGACGAACGCGGTGGTGAACTTCTCGCGGATGCTTTCGTGCACGTAGATCCGCTCGATCGACACGCAGAGCTGGCCGGCGGAGGCGAAACACGCCGTTACGGCCCCGGCCGCAGCCTTGGCCACGTCGGCGTCCGGCAGCACGATCATCGGGTTCTTGCCGCCGAGCTCGAGCGAGTAGCCGATGAGCCGGTGGGCGACCTGACCGGCGAGCCGCTTGCCCGTCGGCGTCGAGCCGGTGAAGCAGAGGTAGTCCGATTCCTCCACCAAGGCGGTGCCGATTTCCGCGCCGGCGCCGAGGACTATCTGCCAGGCGTCGACCGGGAGCCCGGCTTCCTCGGCGAGTTCGTGGAGCCACAGTGCGGAAAGCGCGGTCTGGTTGTCCGCCTTCTGCACCACCGTGTTGCCGGCGGCCAAGGCGGGCAGGACGTCCATCGCGGTCAGTGCCAGCGGGTAGTTCCAGGGCGTGATGATGCCGACGACGCCTTTCGGGTGCCGGATTTCGCCGGCCTTGGTCAGCACCGGGATGACGCCCGGGCGTTTCCTCGACGCCAGGATCTTCGCGCTGTGGTTTCCGTAGAACGCGGCTACGAGCGCGGTGGCGCTCACTTCGTCGAAGGCGTCCATGCGGGCTTTTCCGGCCTCGACCTGCAGCAGGTCCAGTGCTTCGGCCTGCCGTTCGAGCACGAGGTCGTGCAGCCGGACCAGGACGCGCTGCCGCTGGGTGACCGGGGTCGTGGCCCAGGAGCGCTGGGTTTCGCGTGCCTTGGCGAAAGCGGCGCGCGTGTCGACGTCGGTGGCCTGGGGGAGCGCGGCGATCAGCGTGCCGGTGAATGGTGCCGTCGTCTCCGCGGGCGCGCTGTCCTTGCCGCCGGATACCCGGTCGAGGAGCTGGGCGGCCCTGGCGGTGGCGGGTGCCCCGGGGACTCCGCCGAGGGTGCCGGAGTCCGCCTCGTCGTGGCTTGCGCTAACCGGCGTTGTGCTGGTCATGACGTCTCCGCTTCCTGCCCCAGAAGTGTTACCGACGAGTAGAGCATACCGCCGGTACGTCTTCGGCCCAGGTTACATGAATAGTATTCACTTATTACGGGGTTCGGGGAGCGATGATCACCGGCGCGGAGAAGCCCATCGGCGGCGTGTCGGTGTCATCGGTGTTGTCGGCGACCACGGCCGCCGGCCGGGATCGGAGGCAGACGAAGACAGCCGCCAGCACCGCGGCCGCGGTACCGGCCGAAAGCACCCAGACGCCGCTCCCCGCTCCGACGGCGATTTTGGCGCCGGCGGTCGAATCGACGGAGTACGCGCTCAGGAACGCGGTGATATCCGTCAGCATCATCGCCAGTATCGCCGCCGCCGCGGTTGCCGTGGCGACGACCGTCACCCTCGCCGAACCCGCTCGCCGGACGACCAGCGCGACGCTGACCAGCAGAGCCACGGCGACGACGAGGATCGGGATCCCGAAGTACGGCGGATGGACGTTGCCCGTTGTACCGGTGCCGGTGGACACCCAGGAAATCGTGAACTTCCAAGGGGTCGTCTCCACGCGCTGGGTCTGCAAGGAGCCGCCCGTGCTGTTGGTCAGGAACTTGTAGGGCAGCAGGGTTCCCACGGCGAGCAGCAAGGCGGCGACGCCGGACAGCACGGCGGCGATCAGCCGCACCCGGGCGATTCGGACCCGGGGAGGGGGTGGCTCAGCCGCCGTCGGCTCGCCCAAGACGACTACGCCGGGATGGTCGCTCGAGGGTGGCAGAACGGCCGTGTGTGTCACAGATCGGGACGGTAGAAGGACACGGCGATTCGCTTCCACTCCTCGAGGAGTTCCTTGCGCCGCACGGGATCTCCGCCGAGCTCGGCGTCGAGGGCGAGGCCTCGGGTGAGGTTGACGGTGAGCCAGAACAGGATCTCGGCGCGTTCGCGGGGGAGGTCGCCGGCGACCGCGGTGATGTGTTCCATCGTCGCCCGCCCCAGCGCGCGGTCGACCGGGCGGATGGCGGCCCGCAGTTCGGGATCGGTGCGCGCGGCGACCCAGAGCTCGGTCACGGCCTTCGACAGCGTGCCCGAGTAGCCCTCCCACAGCAGGTCGATGGCGGTCGGGATGCCGTCCGCGCCACTGGGCAGCGTGCCCAGCGACGCCGCAAGCTGGCTCTTCAGCTTGGTCGTCAGGTGGGCGACGGCGGCCGCCATGAGCTCGGCCTTGGCCGAGAAGTGGTGCTGGACGGCGCCTTTCGACACGCCCGCCCGCGCACAGATCTCCTGGACCGATGTCCTGGCGTAGCCGATCTCGACCAGGCAGTCGATCGTCGCGTCGAGCAGGGCCGTGCGGGTCTGCTCCCGTCGCTCGGCCTGGGTGCGGTGTGCCCTGGTGTGCGGCCCGCGTGTTGCCTCGGTCACATCGGGCTCCCGTCGGTCGGTCTTTACGTTCAGTCCGGCACGCATGTACATTCCACTGAGAACTTACATTCTAGCTGTAATGTTTTCTAGTAGACCTGCTCTAGAGCTATCAGGAGGGCCCGCCGTGCCACTGCGGAAAAAGCGGAGTTCGTGGAGTGACGACGATCTGGAGAACTTCCGCGACCTCGCGCGGACCTTCTGCCAGAAGGAGCTGACGCCCAACCAGGAGCGCTGGGCGCAGGCCAAGCAGGTCGACCGGGAGCTGTGGACCAAGGCTGGCGAGGTCGGTCTCCTGGCCATCTCCATCCCTGAGCAGTACGGCGGCGGTGGCGGCACCTTCGCGCACGAGACCGTCCTATATGAGGAGCAGGCCAGGTCCGGTGACAGCGCCTGGGGTGTCTCGGTGCACAACGGGATCGTCGCGCACTATCTGCTCGCCTACGGCTCCGAGGAACTCAAACAGCGCCTGCTGCCGAAGTTCGCGAGCGGCGAGTTCGTCGGCGCGATCGCGATGACCGAGCCGGGCACCGGGTCCGACCTGCAGAGCATCAAGACCCGCGCGGTCCGCGATGGCGACCACTACGTCATCAACGGCGCGAAGACGTTCATCACCAACGGCGGGCTGGCTGACCTCGTGGTCGTCGCGGTGAAGACCGATCCCGACGCGGGGGCGCAGGGGGTCTCGCTGATCGCGGTCGAAACCACGACGCCCGGTTTCCGGCACGGCCGGATCCTCGACAAGCTCGGCCTGAAGGGGCAGGACACCGCCGAACTGTTCTTCGACGACGTCCGCGTGCCAGCCGGCAACCTGCTCGGTGGCGAAGAAGGCCAGGGCTTCATCCAGATGATGAAGCAGCTCCCGCAGGAACGGCTGCTCATCGCCATCACCGCGGTCGCCGGCATGGAGAGCGCGATCGACCTGACGATCGAGTACACCAAAGACCGCAGCGCCTTCGGCCGCCCGATCTTCAACTTCCAGAACACCAAGTTCAAGCTCGCCGAAGCGGCGACCGAGGCCGCGGTGGCACGGGCTTTCCTCGACCAGTGCGTCGAGGAACACCTCCGCGGCGAACTCGACATCCAAGGTGCCGCCATGGCCAAGCTATGGACGACCGAGCGGGTGAACAAGGTCGTGGACGACTGCCTCCAGCTGTTCGGCGGTTACGGCTACATGACCGAGTACCCGATCGCGCGGGCGTGGGCCGATCTCCGCATCAACCGGATTTTCGGTGGCACCAGTGAAATCATGAAGGAAATCATCTCGCGCACGCTCTGATTCTCCTTACTCCCAAGCTTTCCTCTTGTTGGTTCTTGCGACTGGCACTACACAGAAGGGATTTCCTCGATGAAGGCTGGGCCCCTGAGCGGACTCAAGGTCGTCGAACTCGCCGGGCTGGCGCCCGGGCCGTTCGCCTGCACCGTGCTCGCCGATCTCGGTGCGGACGTCGTCCGGGTGGACCGCGCGACCCCCGGGGCCGACGTCCTCGGGTTCCCGAATGACCCACTGACGCGCGGCCGGCGCACGATCGGTGTCAACACCAAGACGCCCGAGGGTGTCGAGGTGGTGTTGACACTGCTCGAAAGCGCGGACGTGCTGATCGAGGGGTTCCGGCCGGGGGTCGCGGAACGGATGGGCCTCGGTCCGGAGCAGGTGCACGCGCGCAACCCGCGCTTGGTCTACGGACGGATGACCGGGTGGGGGCAGGACGGCCCGATGGCCCCGGCTGCCGGGCACGACATCAACTACATCTCCATCGCCGGTGCGCTGGAACCGATCGGGCGGGCGGGCGAGCGTCCCGTCCCGCCGCTCAACCTGGTGGGCGACTTCGGCGGCGGCGGTCTGTTGCTCGCGATGGGCGTCCTCGCGGCCTTGTACGAACGCACGTCCTCTGGCAAGGGGCAGGTCGTCGACGCCTCGATGGTCGACGGTGCCGCGTTGCTCACCACCAGCCTGCACGGGTTGAAGGCGGTCGGGGTGTGGCAGGGCGAACGTGGGGAGAACCTGCTCGACGGCGGCGCGCCCTTCTATGACACTTATGAGACGTCAGACGGAAAATATGTCGCAATAGGCGCTATCGAACAACGTTTCTGGGCCGCGCTGGTGAAGGTTCTCGGCCTGGATCCCGCCGAGCTGCCGATCCACGTCGATCAACGCGAATGGCCGCGGCTGCGCGAAATCCTCACCAAAGCCATCGGCAGCCGCACGCGGGACGAGCTCGTCGCCCTCGCCGAAGGCACCGACGCGTGCCTCACTCCGGTCCTTTCGCCGTGGGAGGCCGCCGAGCATCCACACAATGCCGCCCGCGGCACCTTCGTCGAGATCGGCGGCGTCGTCCAGCCGGCACCGGCTCCGAAGTTCGACCGCACGCCGCCCGAAACCCCGGAAGCGCCCCATGTCGCGGGAGCGGACACCGCCGAGGTGCTGACCGAACTCGGGCTTGGTGACCGGATCGACGAGCTGCGAGCGGCCGGCGTGATCGTTTGACACAGAGCACCCTCCAGCGTGGCTTGATGCACTGAACGGCCCAGTCCTCCTAGAGTGGACGGGTACTCGTCCACCACGCGGAGTCACCAGCTGCGCACGTGAGCGTGACACCTGTCCCAGATCGCGTGGTCTAGGGGATGATGGCCGTACTGGTCGGCTGAGATGACGAGGAGCCGGTGCCCGCGGTGGGCGCCGGTCGGACCTATTCCGGATGGAGCCATGTCGCCCAACCTCAAGAAGATCGTGGTCGTCGCCGTGGTCGCGCTCGTGCTGTTCTTCTTGATCACCCAGCCACACCAATCCGCCGACACGGTCCACCGGGTGCTGGGCTGGTTGAAGTCCGGGGCCGAGGCCATCGTGACGTTTGTGAAGAGTTTGTTCTCCTGATCCCAGGCATAGGGTGACCGGCATCGCGCACGCGGTGCCGGTCACCCTGGCGTGCGCTCCGCGTGATAACTACGGAGAGTCAAGAACCTCTCGATTTGGCCTCAAGACTCGACCATCTGGGTGGATTGCCACGATTAACGCGCTGGTCGCCGAATTGTTGGCATCGGGGGACTGGCGGAGTAAGCCACACCGGCCCTACGGTGCTCACATTGCGTGACAGGCGGAGCCGGGCATCGCCGGACAATCGGAACTGCCCAGCCGTACAGCGCATGAATTCCTGTTTCTTGATCATCGGTTCTGATCATTGTGGTGCGTTCGGTAGTTGAACTTCATCAGTCGGGGCAAGTCAGTCGAGGAGGCGGGGATGAGCGGAGATCCCGGAGTGGACGCGTTGATCCGGCAGTGGGCGGCCGAGCGCGAGCGGACGGTGGAAGAGCAGGAAGTCGACCGCATCGCGTCGGCGTGGCTCGCCGACGTGCCCCGCGCGGCGCCGGGTATTCCCGGCCAGCGTGAGCGCGGCGGTTCGGCGAAGTGGGCGCAGGTCGACGCCGCCGATCCCGGTTACCTGGACGCCATGCGCAGCAGGCTGCCGGATGTCCCGGTGGACTTGCTGACCGCCGCCGCCGGTTGGTGGCAGATGGTCGGCGGAGTCGCCGAAGCCGAAGCCTGGTGGGACGCCGGTATCAGCCCGCTGGACCAGCGCGCGCTGGACTATCGCGCAGCCGGCCTGTCGCCGTCGGACCTGAGCCGCCGGCTCGGCCCGATGACGGTTCTGCAGCACCTCCGTCGCGGCAGCGCGCCGGCTTGGTGCGTCGCGAGGCTCTCGAGGCAGCAGCAGAAACCCGCCTAGTTTCGGTGGTATTCCAGTAGTTGAGAGCACAGCTACACGACCGGGTAGAACCGGCGTGCCGACGTCGAGCGGACGGCCCGCGTAACGCTAACCTGCGCGGGCTCGTTACCTCAGTAACGTCGGTCAGGCTGGAGGCTTTTGCTGGTGCGCACGACCCGGAACGGTCACTCGGATACCGCTGAGGACGCACTGGCCGAACCAGCGGCGTCTCCCGCCGCGAAACGCGGGCCAGGGGTCGCGATCCTCGGCAGGCTGGCGATAGCGGTCGTCGTGCTTACCGTCGCCGGCGGCGGTGTGTGGTTGGTCACCAGTGCGACCGCGCCGGAAGCCGGCCCCACGACCACCGACATCCCGGCCCTGCAGGTAGCGGCCGCCGATGTGCGACCGGGGTCGATCGCTCCGGGCAACGCCACCATCGAGGGCGGCGGCAACCAGCAGACCGCTCCTCAACAGGTCCAGAGCAAGCAGGGCCGTGACTTGTTGGCCGGATGGGCGGCCAAGGCCGCTCCGGTGGTCGGCGTGCCGGCCCGCGCGCTGGTCGGTTACGGTAACGCCGAACTGGTCATGCGGGCGGTGGACCCGGGCTGTCACATCTCCTGGGCGACCTTGGCCGGGATCGGCCGGATCGAGTCCGACCACGGGCAGTACGGCGGTGCCGTGCTCGGTGCCGACGGACGGCCGTCCAAGCCGATCATCGGCGTCCCGCTCGACGGATCACCCGGGGTCAGGGCCATCGGCGACACCGACGGCGGCAGGCTCGACGGCGACCCGACCACCGACCGTGCGGTCGGACCGATGCAGTTCATTCCCAGTACGTGGTTGAAATGGGCGTCCGACGCCAATGGCGACGGCCGCGCCGACCCGCAGCAGATCGACGACGCCGCGCTGACCGCGGCTCGGTATCTGTGTGCCGGCGGACGTGACATGGCGAGCGCGTCCGGCTGGTGGGCGGGGCTGATGTCGTACAACAACTCGACCGAATACGGGCAGAAAGTATTCGGGCTCGCCGACGGATATGCCAAAGCGGCACAAACCGTCAAGGTGCGGGGCTGAGGGAAAGCACCCGTACGGACGAGTGCTAGCGTCGGAACGTGCCAGCCACCCCGCGGACCTCGCAGCGCCTCGCGATCGCGGGCGTGTGCGCGGTCAGTCTGCTGATCTGCTGCGGGCTCGCCTGGTGGCAGTGGGACCGGTACTCCTCGGCCACCGGAACCCTCCAGAACCTCGGGTACGTACTGCAGTGGCCGCTGTTCGGCCTGTTCCCGGCGTTCATGTTCTACCGGATCCGCAAGCTCAGGCGCGAAGCCGACGCGGCCGACGCGGCGGAGATGTCGGAGCTCACCCGCCCGGAGCGGATCGAAACGCCGGTCGAGCGCGAGCCCGTCAGCGAGATGGCCTACCGGCTTCCTGCCGAGCGCCGGGCCGCCCCGTCGGACGATGACGACGACGAGCTCGCCGCCTACAACCGTTATCTCGCCGAGCTGCGCTCGCGCGATCAGTAACAGACCCGTCTTCGGGCCGGAAAGGCAGTTTCCATGGTGACCACGGAGGAACGCGACACCCCGGCGGCCGGAGCCAAGGTGTCGCTGCGCGGACCGCTGCTGCGCTATCGCGTGATGGCGTACGCGACCGGTGTCGCGCTGCTCTGCCTGACGCTGGCGATCATCCTGAAGTACGCGGCCGACTCGCCGGCGATGATGAGCTGGGCCGGCGTCACCCACGGCCTGTTCTACATGGTCTACCTGGTACTGGCTGTCGACCTGGCACTCAAGGCCCGGTGGTCGATCAAGGGCACCCTGCTGGTGCTGATCGCCGGCACCATCCCGTTCCTGTCGTTCGTGGCCGAGCGCAAGGTGACCCACCGTATCGACGCCGGTGGGAAGCTGTAAGTCGCCGAAAAGCTTGACTCGGGGGACCTTTCGTCTACTTGATGCAGACCGAAGGTCCCCCGAGTCGTTTCGGGATCAGTGGCGGAGAGTGTGCATCAGCGCGTGCGTTTGAACGTGAGCGCTACGACGAAGGTGAACGCGGCGAGGATGGCCGCCGTGGTGAAGGCGGCAGTCATCCCCGTGACGAGCACCTCCTGGCGCGAAGCCGTCGCGGTCGACGCGGAGCGCGTGGCCGTCCCGAAAACCGTCACCAGAATGGCGAGCCCCAGTGTCGAGCCGACCTGCTGCATCGTCTGCAGTACCCCGCCGGCCGCCCCCGCGTCCTCGGGCCGCACGGTCGACATGATGATGATGTTGAGCGGCGAGAACGCCAGCCCGCCGCCGATCCCCATCAGCAGCATCGGTCCCAGCAGACCCGCCACATACGTGCTGCCCTGGTCGAGCTGGGTGAGCCACAGCAGCCCGCCGAACATCGACGTCGTGCCGACGAGCAGGAGCGGTTTCGGGCCGAACCGGGGGAGCAGCCGCGGGATCACCCTGCTCAGCGAGAACATCGCGGCGGCCATCGGCAGGAACGCGAGCCCGGTCTGCAGTGCCGCGAAGTGCGTCACCTCCTGCAGGAACTGGGTGAGGTAGAAGAACATCGACATCATCGCCATCGGGCCGATGAAGAAGTTCAGGTACGCGGCCGCGCGGTTGCGGTCGGCGAACAGGCGTAACGGCATGAGTGCTTGCCGCGTCCGCAGTTCGATGGTGAGGAACGCCGCCAGTGCCGCCAACCCGCCGAACAGAAAGCCCAGCGTCGCCGGATCACCCCAGCCGTGGGTCGCGGCGCGGATGAACGAGTACACGAGCGCGGCGACCGCGGTCGTGCCGGTGAGCGCGCCGGGGATGTCGAGGTGGGCCTTGCGGCGTGCCGGTTCGGGCACGAACCTTGGGGCGAGCAGGATGATCGCGGCCCCGAACGGGACGTTGATGAACAGCACCGCGCGCCAGGACAGCCACTCGGTGAGCAGGCCGCCGAGGATCAGCCCGATGGCGAAACCGCCGCTGGACATCGCCGAGAACAGCGACAGCGCGCGGACCCTGGCGCGGGTTTCGGTGAACGTGCTGACGATCAGTGCCAGCGTGCTCGGTCCGGCGGCGGCCGCGCCGAAACCTTGGACGACGCGGGCGACGAGTAGCAAAGTCGCCGAGTCGGCCAGGCCGCCCACCAGCGACGCGGCGGTGAACAACGCCGTGCCGAGGACGAACATGCGCCGACGGCCGAAGAGGTCGCCCGCCCGGCCGCCCAGTAGCAGCAGGCCGCCGAACACGAGGCTGTAGGCGTTCATCACCCAGGACAGGCTGGTCGGGGTGAAACCGAGGTCGTGCTGGATCTTCGGGAGTGCGACGTTCATCACGGTCGCGTCGAGAATGAGCATGAGCTGGCAGGTGAGCACGATCGCCAGCACCAGGTGCGGCCGTCGTACCTGAGGTGGTGCCACGGTGTCGGGCACAGGCAGGGTCAACTGGGTGCTTGTGGACTCGGAAGACAAGGAATACTCCATGTGCTGGATGCAGATAAGTGGAGAAGCTCTCCACTTCGTCTGGGAGAGATAATATGGAGAGACTCTCCGGTTGCGCAAGAGGTATTCGGGGATTGTCTCCGGTTATGCTTCAGGGATGCTCAAGGAGGAGTGGCCGATGGTGACGGACAAGACCACCCGTCCCCTGCGGGCGGACGCCCAGCGCAACTACGACCGCATCGTGGCCACGGCCCGGGATGCCTTCGCCGAGTGTGGTAACGAGGTGCCTCTCGACGACATCGCGAAGCGGGCCTGCGTCGGCGCCGGCACGCTCTACCGGCACTTCCCGACGCGTGAGACGCTCTATGAAGCCGTGTACCGCGGTGAGATCACCACGCTTTGCGAGCGTGCGCCCAAGCTGCTGGCCGAGTTGCCGCCCACCGAGGCGCTGGCGGCCTGGGTCGGCGAACTGGTCCAGTGGGTCGCGAACAAGCGAAGCCTGGCCATGACGCTCAAGGCGTCCATCGACTCCGGTTCCGAAACGTTCCGTCTGTGTCAGACCATGATGAGAGAGGCTGCCGGCACCGTACTGAGCGCGGCGCAAGCCACCGGGGTGATCCGCCTCGACATTGGCCCGGCCGACCTCATGCGGCTCGGTCACGGCATCGGCGTCTCGGTGGAGCACGCCGATCCCGAGGACGCCGACCGCCTGGTTTCCATCATGCTCGACGGGCTCCGAGCCTGACGTCTCCTTCTTGTCGCATTTAGCCGATCGCGCGCTTCGCGATTCGGCTCAGTGGACCCCTGGTACGAATGATTCGTACCAGGGGTCCCCTGAGTCACCAGGGCGTCAGCGTGTCCGGAGCGAGTGGGGTGGCAAGGTGTTGGCGCGCAGAGCGGGTTCGTCGAGGGTGGACGGGGTGCGCGCGGAATCGCGGAGCTGGTGGCACACGGCCGAAACCGGATCGTCGAGACGGTCGACACGGCCGGTGAGGAACGCCCATTCGTGTTCGTCCGAACCGTAGTAGAGGACTGTGCCGAACGCTTCGGAGAAGCGGTCCCACGCCGTCGCCAGCGTCGAGTTGCGCCAGAGGGTGGGGCAGCCTGCCTGGCAGCCGACCACGCCGCCTTCGGTCAGCAGCTCGGCGCAGCGGCGTAGGAAATCCTTGCCGTACAACCGATTGTGCTGAGCTTCGGGGTTCTCGTTCTCGTCGGGCAGGTCGATGACGATGACGTCGTAGCGGTGCCCGTCCCGTGCGGCTTCGGCGAGGAATTCCCAGCCGTCGCGGTAGTGCATCCGGATCCGCCCGGTGCCCCGCTCCGCTTCCTTGAGCGCCTCGACGGTGTAGCCGTACGGGAGGTACTCCGCGCACGCCGTGACCGCGGCTTCGTCGATGTCGACGTGATCCACGAGCTCCGCGCCCCAGCCGGCCGCGAGCTCGCTGGCAACGCCTTCGCTCGACCCGATCACGAGCACCCGCCGAAGCTGCCGCGCGAGCAACATCGTCGGCACCATCAGCGCTTCGTGGTAGGTCAGTTGGCTCGACTCGGTGCTCTGCCGTTCGTCGTCGCAGAACAGGGAAACGCCCTGCGCTGTCCGTCCTATCAGGACACTCTGGAACGGTGTCCTGGTTTCGTACAAGACTTCGCTGAGCTCCCACGTCCGGTTCAGCCCGGGGCCGAGCGGCTCGAAGACCGTGCGCCGAACAGTCATTTCGCTTCCTCCGCTGAGAAGAACACGTCGTCAGTTGTTTCGGCTCCTCCGCTGAGAAGAACACGTCGTCAGTCGTCATGGTTCTCCTTCGACCGGGGCATGGCCGCGCCGGACAGTCGACAGTGCAACGGGGTCGGTACCGAGCGCGGCGGCGAACAGGCGCACCGCCTGCTCGGGATCGGCGCGGTCGCCGCAGGTGAACACGTCGATGAACACCGCGCCGAGTTCGGGATAGGTGTGGATCGACGCGTGGGACTCGGCCAGCATCGCGAGCACGGTGACGCCCTGGGGCTCGAACCGGTGATCGAGCATGTCGCAGACGGTCGCGCCCGCCTCGGTCACCGCGGACCACAGTGCCGAGCGCAGGAATTCGACGTCGTCGAGCAGTTCCGGGGCGATCCCGCCGAGTTCGGCCAGCACATGGCGGCCGGCGAACACCCCGACGGTCCGGGTTTCGTCAGTCATCGGCGAGCCGGCCGTCCAGCAGGCAGTACGTCCGCAGGGGTTCGATGCCGTTGAACGACACCGACGAATAACTGGCCGTATAGGCGCCCGTGCCGGGCAGGTCGAGGAGGTCACCCGCACGCAACGAGAGTGGCAGCTCGTACGGCGTCCGCTGGTAGAGCACGTCGTCACCGTCGCATGTCGGACCCGCGATGACCACCGGACCGCTCGGGCCGCCCCGGTCGTCGACGGATACGAAGCGGTACGTGATCGCCTCGTTCTCCGTCTCGGCCAGCCCGTTGTAGCGGCCGATGTCGAGGTAGACCCAGCGGTCCGGCCTGCGCGACACGAGGACGACTTCGGTCCGGATGACCCCGGCGTCCGCGACGACCACCCGTCCGGGCTCCAACGTCAACTCGAGCCGGCTCTCCGGGAAATGCGCGCGCAGGGCTGCGCCGATTCCTTCGGCGTAGACGGCTGGCGACGGGACGGGTTCGCGGTGCGAGGTGGCGAAACCGCCGCCGATGTTGAGCCGGTTCACGACCACCCCGCGCGACGTGGCTTCGGAGAAGACCTTGGCCGACGCGGCGATGGCGACTTCCCACGCGGACACGTCGAGCTGCTGCGACCCGACGTGGAAGGCGACGCCCGCCGGTTCGAGGCCGAGTTTCGCGGCGAGGACCAGCAAGTCCACCGCTGTCGCCGGTTCGCAGCCGAACTTGCGGCCGAACGGCGTCGCCGAGGTCGGGCCGTCCACCAGCAGCCGAACGAACACCGCCGAACCCGGCGCGTGCCGGGCGAGGTTCACGAGGTCTTGTTCGGCGTCCGAGGTGAACTCACGCACGCCGTGGGCGCGGGCGAACGCGATGTCCGACGGCTTCTTGATCGTGTTGCCGTAGGACAGCGAATCCGGGTCCGCGCCGAGCGACCGGCACAGCTCGATCTCCGCCCGCCCGGCCACGTCGAAACCCATACCGGCCGCGATCAGCGCGCGCAGCACCGCGGGCGCCGGGTTGGCCTTGACCGCGTAGCGGATCCGCGCCCCGGGAAAGGCGCTGATCACCGTATGTGCCCGAGCCGTCACCACGTCGACGTCGACGACCAGGCACGGCGTCGGCGGGCGGCGTTCGGCGAGCCATCGCTGGATCTGTTCGGTCACCCCACGACTGTGTCAGAGGGGCGGACTCGTCAGCGTTCCGGCCGCTTGCTGTGCTCTGCGGGACACCCGCACCCGGGCGTTCCGCAACACTCACGAGCCGATGCCGGTCAGGGAGCGGACCTCCATCTCGGCCTGTAGTGCCGGGTCGGCCTTGTCCCGGCCGAAGACGGTGCCGAAGAAGCCGCAGATGAACGAGAACGGGATCGACACCAGGCCCGGGTTCTTCAGTGGGAACCAGTGGAAGTCGACGCTCTTGAAGATCGCGTCGGGCGCACCGGACACGACCGGGGAGAACAGCACCAGCAGCAGGCAGGCGATGAGGCCGCCGTAGATGCCCCAAAGCGTCCCGCTGGTGTTGAACCGCTTCCAGAATAGCGAGTACAGCAGGTTCGACAAGTTTGCCGAGGCCGCGACGGCCAGGGCCAGCCCGACGAGGAACGCGATGTTCTGCCCGTTGACCAGGATGCCGCCGGCGATGGCGAGCAGGCCGATCAGCACCGCGGTGATCCGCGCGACCCGGACCTCCTTGACCGGGTCGGCCCGGCCGTGCTTGAAGATGTTGGCGTAGACGTCGTGGGCGAACGAGGCCGAAGCGGTGATGGTCAGCCCGGCGATCACCGCGAGGATGGTCGCGAACGCGACGGCAGCGACGATGCCCAGCAGCAGCGTGCCGCCGATGTGCAGCGCGAGCAGCGGCGCGGCGGAGTTCTCGGCGCCGGGCGCGGACAGGATCTCGGACGGCCCGACGATCGCCGCCGCGCCGAAGCCGATGACCAGCGTGCACAGGTAGAAAATGAACATGGTGACGATCGCCCACACCACCGAGCGGCGGGCCTCGGTCGAGTTCGGCACGGTGTAGAAGCGCATGAGCACGTGGGGCAGTGACGCGATCCCGAGCACCAGCGCGAGCGAGAGCGACACGAAGTCCAGCTTGGTGGTGCCGTTGGCGCCGTACTGGCCGCCCGGTTCCAGGAGCCGCTGGCCGAGCGGGCTGCGCTGGGCTGCCGCCGACAGGATGTTGGAGAAGCTGAAGCCGAACTTCCCGAACAGGAAGACGGTGATCAGGGTGGCGCAGAGCAGCAGGATGCCCGCCTTGATGATCTGCACCCAGGTCGTGCCCTTCATCCCGCCGACCAGCACGTAGAGCACCATCACGATGCCGACCACGGCGATGACCAGCGACTGGGCGAGCTTGCCGTGGACGTTGAGCAGCAGAGCGACCAGGCCGCCGGCGCCGGCCATCTGGGCGAGCATGTAGAAGAAGGTGATGACCAGCGTCGAAGTAGCTGCGGCGGCCCGGACCGGGGGCTGCCTCATCCGGAAGCTGAGCACGTCACCCATGGTGAACCGGCCGGTGTTGCGCAGGAGCTCCGCGAGGAGCAGCAGGTCGACGAGCCACGCGACGAGGAAGCCGATCGAGTAGAGGAACCCGTCATAGCCGTGGATGGCGATGGCGCCGGCGATGCCGAGGAACGACGCCGCCGAGAGGAAGTCACCCGAAAGTGCGATGCCGTTCTGACGCCCGGTGAACGCGCTGCCCGCGGCGTAGTAGTCGGCGGTCGTCGAATTGCGGGTGCTCGCCTTGTAGACGACGAACAGGGTGATGACGACGAACACCCCGAACACGGCAATGTTCACGGTCGGGTTACTCGCCGGGGTGGTGGCTGCGAGGGTGGTGGTCATCGGATGATTACTCCTGCTTGCTCCCGGATCTCGGCGACCTGGGGATCCACGTGCTTTTTCGCGAACTTGAGGTACGCGATCGTGATGAGGATGGTGCTGGCGAACTGGCCGAGGCCGAACAGCATCGCCACGTTGACCTCGCCGAACACCCGCCGGCTCATGAAGTCGTGCGCGTAGGCCGCCAGCAGCACGTACGTCAGGTACCAGGCGAAGAACAGCAGGCTCATCGGGAAGATGAACCGCCGCAGCCGGCCGCGCAGGTCGACGAACGCGGCGCTGCGCTGGATGCCGGCGTAGTCGGGGCCGTCGGGGACCGGCGGCAGGGACGGCAGGTGCGGTACTTGCTCCCGGGCGAACATCGCCGGCATCTGGCCGGTCTCCTCGAGCGCGTTGCGAGGGGAGGGGCCGCCGGGCCGCGGGTTGCCGGGGCGGATGCGCGCGGGCAGCGGCTTGCGCGGCCCGCCGGCCAGCGGATCGTCCGGCTTGGGGCCGTTCTTCGGGGTGCCGCCCGGCTGAGGACCGCTGTACTGGGGGATGTCGTACATGGATGCCTCCGGGGACTTCGGCCCATGGCTGGGCACGGCGTCCGTGCTTCGCGGATCGTTCCGCGCCCTCGCGGGCCTTCAAGGCGGCCATAGTAACCAGCGGCCGGAACGCCCGGAAAAGCGGTGGACCCGGTTTTACCTGGTATTTGCTTTCCCCGGTTAACGGCCGTTGTCTCCCCGATCACGGGCAGATCACTCGGACGATAATAACGACGGTGACGCAGTGCGGTTACGGTGCCAGCGAATGGGGGATCCGACGCCGTTGGACAGGGTAGGTCCGTCGTTCTTGGACGCAATTGCTACGGTTGGTAGTCGGCGCGGTGAGCGAGGCGGCCAGTGGCACCTCAGGCCGGGCCACTTCACCCGCCCGGGTGGTGAAGAACGGCTGCCGAGGATCTCGATCCGGTCAGGAATCGCCATGTCGGGGCCGACTATTACGCGATCCGGGCGATGCCACAACATCGTGCACACATTTGGGGTTGACCCCCCGTTGGGGGCACGCTCAGTAGACCTTTCGGGGGGTTCGACTACTCTCCGTGGGCTAAATGGGTGACACGGTGGTCCGCGAATACTCAGCGTGCTGTAACCGAAATTCCCCGTCCGTCGGCGATCTTCCGAATAGTGCTTGCAAAAATCTGGCCAAATTGGCATTTCCGCTGGTCAGCCCCGGTGAACTGAAGACAATTGACGGCGTGGGGATTGGTGTACGATTCTTTCGCCAAGCTGACCGCAGTGATCGATGGGCACCGAGCTGGACAGGTACGAGAGTGATCTTCGAGACCGTGCACTTCGCATCATGCGAGGTAGGCAGACCGGCAGAGACCGGCACTGCCGCGCACAGCCGTCTGGCGAAGAGCGCGTGTCACCCGGCCGTGTCCACCGGGATCGATCACCCGCGGTCCGGCGACGGACCTGAGCACCCTCCCGGGGCACCCCCCGGGCGAACAACGACCAGACGCCGGACGCGGATCGGCAGGGATGGAACGGATGTGGCGCGAGCACAGCACCCGGGGCGACCGGCGGACCGCCGGCCGGCGCACCGGGGCGCAGGCCGCGGCCACCGCGCCGTGAACCGCCGACCCGGATCGAATCCGCCGGACAGGGAGTCACCTTCGTGACGGTTGCAGGAGAAGGCCAAGTGCCTGTTGGGAAGCTGCTCGGCCGACCACAGAAACGACGGCGATGGGGCGGCTGGAGCGCGGTGGTGCGCTGGCGTGACTGGAGCCTTCCGGTCAAGCTGTCCGCCGTCACGCTGATCCCGATCATCATCGCCCTGGTACTGGGCGTGACGACGATCGCGGGTCAGGTCGGCAAGTCCGACGGCTACCAGCGCGTCGACCGCCTCGTCACACTCAGCTCGGACGTCCGCACGCTGCTCGCGGACCTGCAGCGGGAGCGCACCCAGGCCGCCGCGGTGCTCACCGCGGGCACCGTCGGCGGTACCCCCGCGCTGACGTCCGCGCGCACCGACGTCGACCGCGCTGTCGCCCCCTTCGCCGATGCCAGCCAGCGTGCCGTCGCGCTGGACAGCGCCATCGCCGCACCCGTCAGAGATACGTCCACCGCGCTCGCCAAGCTCGCCGGTCTCCGGCAGCAGGCCGCCGCCGGCCAGCTCGACCCGGTGCAGGCGATCACCGGCTACACCGAAATCACCACCGCGCTGCTGAACCTCGACACCTCGCTCGCGGCCGGGGTCACTGACGACACGATCGGTGGCGCGCCGGGCGCGCTGCACGATCTGCAGGTCGCCGGCGAGCAGGTGTCGTTGTCGCAGGCGCTGATCGACTACGGGATCGGGCGCGGCAACCTCGCGCCGACCGAGCTGGTGCTGGCCAGGGCCGCGCAGGTACGCCTGGGCGACCGGCTCGACGACTTCCGCGCCGCCGCCACCGCGCAGCAGCGCGCGGACTTCGCCGCCACTGTGCCCGGCGCGCGGTTCGACGCCAGGGATGCGCTGGCCAACGGCGTCCTGCAGGCTTCGGACACCCCGACCCAACAGTCCCTGCGGCAGTTGTCCGGCCAGCAGTGGGACGACGCGTCCACCGCCGTGCTGACCGGGATCGACCAGGTCGCCGGCCGGGTGGGGCAGCAGATCCAGGCAACGTCGGCACGACTGGTGGACAGCTCCAGCAGCGGGGCCGGCGTGCTCGCGGTGCTGCTGTTCGGCGCACTGGTGCTGGCCGCCGCGGTCGTCTTCCTGATCACCCGCCAGCTGCTGCGTTCATTGCGGATCCTTCGGGCCAGCGCGCTCGACGTCGCGGAGCAGCAGCTGCCCGCCGCCGTCCGCAACATCCAGGAGGGCCGCACACAGGGCACCGACGTCCGGCCGGTGCCGATCACGGTCAACGACGAGATCGGCGAGGTCGCTCGGGCCTTCGACGCTGTCCACCACCAGGCGCTGCGGCTCGCGACCGAGCAGGCCGCGATGCGCACCGGCTACGGCAGCGTGTTCGTCAACCTGTCCCGCCGCAGCCAGAGCCTCGTGCAGCGTCAGCTGCAGCTGATCGAGCGGCTCGAACGCGACGAAGAGGACGCCGACCAGCTCGCCACCCTCTTCCAGCTCGACCACCTCGCCACCCGCATGCGCCGGAACAACGAGAACCTGATGGTCCTGTCGGGCTCGGAGCCCAGCAGGCGGTCGGGCCAGCCGGTCAGCACCACCGACGTGCTGCGCGCCGCGGTGTCGGAGATCGAGCAGTACCAGCGGGTCGTCGTCCAGCCGCCGCCCGTCGCCCGGATCGTCGGCTACGCCGCCAGTGACCTGATGCGGCTGCTTGCCGAGCTGCTCGACAACGCGACAGCGTTCTCCGCCCCGGAGACGCACGTGACCATGGCGACTCGGCTCGCCGACGACGGCTCGTTGTCGGTGGACATCCTCGACAAGGGCATCGGCATGAACGAAGCCGAAGTCGCCGAGGCCAACACACGGCTCACCGAGGCAGGCTCGGTCGACCTGGCCACCTCACGGCGGATGGGCCTGTTCGTGGTCGGCAGGCTCGCCAGCCGGCACCGCGTCGGCGTCTCGCTCTTCGGCGGCCGCGACATCGTCGGTGTCCGTGCCACGGTCACCGTGCCTGCCGAGCTGGTCATGGCACCGCCGGCGCCGGAGGCGGCCAAGCCGCACCAGCGGCCGCCGGTGGCCGGTGGCATCGGCACCCCGGGCGCGCTGCCCCGGCGGCAGCGGACGGTCAACGGGGCGACCAGGCCCGGTATCGCCGTCCCGCCGCAGGGCGACCGACGCTCGTCGGGTGACCCGACCGTGGTCAACGGGCACGCGCCTGTCGTCCGCCCGCCGTCGGACCTCGAGGTCTCCGGGACGGCCCTGTTCAGCCCGATCAAGTCGGACGACCCGGCCGCTCCGCCGTCGTGGCCGGGCCTGACGGCGTCGCCGCTCGTCCCGCAGCAGCTGCCCACGCGGCCGACTGCGCCGGTGGAGCCCCCGAAACCCCCGACGTCCCCGAAGGCTCCGGAGGCTCCGGAGGCACTGAAGCCGCCGACAACTCCGCCTGTCGTGGACGACGGCGATCTCCCGCGCGGCAAGGCGCTGTTCACCGCGAACGGCACCGCGTTGACCGAGTGGTGGAACCAGGCCGCGGGCTCGCTGCCCCAGCGGGCGACTCCGCCCGTGGTGCCGCCGCCGACGGAGGCGGAGACGACTTCGGAGACCACGCCGATCTTCGACGAGATGCTGTCGGCGTGGTTCCGCAGCAGCGCGCCGGTGCCGGCGAAGCCTGCTGTCGCAGAAGAGAAGGCGGACGGGAAGGCGCCGGAAGAAGCGGCTGCCGAAGCGTCGGCAGAGGGTGAGACGAAGGCGCTCACCGGCTGGGACTTCGCCAGCGACGAGAACTGGCGGACCGTCCAGGCGGTCACCCAGGCGCAGCCGCCGTCGACGCTCACTCAAGCGGGGCTGCCGATCCGGCGTCGCGGCGAGCAGCTGATGCCGGGCAGTGCCGCTCCCGCCGAGCCGGCGACACCGGTCGGCGAGAGCCCGGCTGTCGCCGAATGGCCGACCCGCGATCCCTCCGAGATGCGCGGCAGGCTCAGCAGCTTCCAGCAGGGCGTCAGCCGCGGCCGCAAGGCAACCAAGGAGCAGGCCGAAGCAACCGAAGCCACCGAAGCCACAGTCACCGAGAAGCCCGCGGGCAAGGTGTCGGAAAAGGCCTCGGAAAAGACTGCGGACAAGCCCGCGGAATCGGCTGCAAAGGTGGCGGACAAGGCTTCGGAAGGGCCGGTCGACAAGGCGTCGGACGAGGTCACCGGAGTTACCGGCGACATCGGTGTCGAGGCGGCGAGCGAAGCCGCCGAGGCGCCGAAAGCTGCCGAGACCCAGCCCGAAAAAGCCCCGGAAGCAGCCCCTGAAGCCACTGCTGCCGCCCTGGAACCGAGCCCGGTTCTGCCGCAGCGGGTGACCAAGACGGACTCGCCGGTACCATCAGCGCCTGCGCCGGTCCAGGAGCCGGTTTCGATCCCCGCATCCGAATTGGGTGCGACGGCAGAATGGGTGTTCGGATCCGATGAAAGCTGGCGGACCGTGCAGGCGGCGTCTCAGCCCGCACCGTCGACATACACGCCCGCCGGGTTGCCCCGGCGCCGCCGAGGAGAGCAGCTGCTCCCCGGCAGTGCGGCACCGCCGGTGGCGCCGCCAGGTCCCCGCCCGGAGCGCGACGCTCATGACGTGCGTGGAAGGTTGAGTAGTTTCCAGCAGGGAATTCAGCGCGGACGGCACCGGACAGCTCAATCGACCGAAGGCAACCAAGAAACCCTGGAGGGTGAATGACCTCGCCGAATGGTGCACAGCCCCAGCAGAATCAGTTCGGGTGGCTGGTCAACGACTTCGCCGAGCGGGTGCCGGGGGTGGCGCACGCCGTGGTCGTGTCGGCGGACGGGTTGTTGCTGACCTGCTCGAACCGGCTGCCGCTCGACCGCGCCGACCAGCTCGCCGCGGTCGCGTCCGGAATCGTCAGTTTGACCCAGGGAGCGGCACGGTGTTTCGAAGCGGGGGCCGTCAACGAGACGGTCGTGGAGATGGAACTCGGCATCATGGTGCTGATGTCGATCAGCGACGGTTCGTGCCTGGCCATCCTCGCCGCCCCGAACTGCGACATCGGCCAGGTCGCCTACGAGATGACCATGCTCGTCGACCGGGTCGGCCAGATCCTCACGCCCGAGCTGCGTGCGCAGCTTCAGGGTGCGGGTGGGTCGCTGATCGGTGAACCGGTGGGATGATATCTCGATGAGCACGGGACCCGGGTTCTCCGGTGAGGAGCCGGCAGCAGGTGATCAGCCCCCGCGAGTGGGGGTCGGTTCTGCTGCCCGAGGTGGGGACGACGGCACCTTCGCCGATGTCTTCAACGGCTTCGCGCTCGATTCCCGCCGTGGTCGTCGGAAGCGCAAGAAGAACAAGGAGACCACCGAAGGCCAGGCTCGGGACGGTAACCCGGACGAGCAGGCCGCACTTACGCCCCCGACTGACCAAGGAGACCGCGTGACCTCAGTAGTCTCTCCCCCAGGCCGGACAGACTCGCTCATCACGACGCCCGGCGGGCTGTTCGACGCCGGCGTGGCCGATTCCGGTTACCCGGACTACCCGAACTACCGGCAGACTTCGGAGCCGGATCTTCACCCGGCCGAGGAAACGGCCATCGTGCGGCCCTACGCGCTGACCGGTGGGCGTACCAAATCCAACTACGCACTGGAGTTGGAGACACTTGTCTCCACGAAGGAAAGCATCGCCGGCGCGCTATCGCCGGCGATAACCGAACAGGTCGAGAGCTTCTCGATCATGGAAGAGTGCCGGACCCCGCGTTCGGTCGCCGAGATCGCGGCGGCCTTGCGCGTACCGCTGGGTGTGGCACGGGTGCTGATCAGCGACGCCGCGGACGCCGGCCTGGTCACCGTGCACAAGACCATAACCGGCAGTGACGGCGCCGAGGCGCATCTGGTGTTGATGGAAAGGGTTTTGAGTGGACTCCGTCGGCTTTAAGGCACCGCGGGAGACCGCGCCTCCGACCATGACATCGGCCAAGATCGTGGTGGCCGGTGGCTTCGGCGCCGGGAAGACGACCTTCGTCGGATCGGTGTCGGAGATCGTGCCGCTCACCACCGAAGCGGTGATGACGGATGCAAGTGCCGGTATCGACAACATCGACAACACCCCGAACAAGACCACCACCACGGTGGCGATGGACTTCGGGCGCGTGTCGCTGGACGCGGACCTCATCCTGTACCTGTTCGGCACACCGGGCCAGCAACGTTTCTGGTTCATGTGGGACGACCTGGTGCGGGGCGCGATCGGCGCGGTCGTGCTCGCGGACACCCGGCGGCTCGCCGACTCGTTCGCGCCCGTCGACTTCTTCGAGGACCGCGGCTTGCCGTACATCGTCGGCGTCAACTGCTTCGACGGCATCCTCCAGCACGACATCAACGACGTGCGCGAGGCCCTGTCGATCAGTCCGAGCATCCCGATCGTGCGCTGTGACGCGCGGGACCGCGAGTCGACGAAGCAGACGCTGATCACGCTGGTCGAGTACGCGATGCGGCAGTGGATCGCGCTCCGGGCGGCCAACGCGAAGTAGGTTCGCGGGCCAGTTGATCTGAGATGCCCGTCACGTGCTGTTACGTGGGCTTGAAATAGTAGGAAGTCCTAGTATTTTAGGTGGATGAGCGCTGAACTCCACCGGCCCGCGAACCCCGTCCGGTTCGTCACCGCGTCGAGCCTGTTCGACGGGCACGACGCGTCGATCAACATCATGCGGCGCATCCTGCAGTCGCAGGGGGCCGAGGTCGTGCACCTCGGGCACAACCGCTCGGTCGACGAGGTCGTCACGGCCGCGATCACCGAGGACGTCCAGGGCGTGGCGATCAGCGCCTATCAGGGCGGGCACGTCGAGTACTTCAGCTACCTGGTTGAGCTGCTCGCGGAACGCGGCGCCGGCCACATCAAGGTCTACGGCGGCGGTGGCGGGGTCATCGTCCGCGAGGAGATCGACCTGCTGCACTCCCGTGGCGTCGCGCGCATCTTCTCCCCGGAGGACGGTTACGAGCTGGGCCTCCCGGGCATGATCAACCTGATGATCAAGGAGTGCGACGTCGATCTGTCGGCGGTTTCGCCGGGGTCGGTCGACAAGCTCCTCGCCGGTGACGTGCCGTCGCTCGCGCGGGTCATCACCCAGCTACAGCGCGAAGCACTCCCCGCCGACTGGCTCACCGCGATCACCGAGGCCGCGAAGGCGCGTCAGGTTCCGGTGCTCGGCATCACCGGAACGGGTGGTTCGGGCAAGTCCTCGCTCACCGACGAGCTGATCCGCCGGTTCCGGCTCGACCAGGAGGACAAGCTGCGGATCGCGGTCCTCGCCGTCGACCCGTCCCGCCGCAAGGGCGGGGGAGCGCTGCTGGGCGACCGGATCCGGATGAACTGCCTCGACGGTTCGCCGGTGTTCTTCCGCTCGCTCGCCACGCGGACCGCCAGCGGTGAGATCCCGACCGGCCTCAGCGAGGCGGTGCTGGCTTGCAAGGCCGCCGGGTACGACCTCGTGATCGTCGAAACCCCGGGTATCGGCCAGGGTGACGCCGGCATCGTCGACTACGTCGACCAGTCGCTCTACGTGATGACGCCCGAGTTCGGCGCCGCGTCCCAGCTTGAGAAGATCGACATGCTGGACTTCGCCGACGCCGTGGCGATCAACAAGTTCGAACGCCGTGGTGCCGAGGACGCGCGTCGCGACGTCGCCCGCCAGATGGTGCGCAACCGCCAGGCGTTCTCCTCCGCGCCCGAGGAGATGCCGGTGTTCGGCACCAGCGCGGCGAAGTTCAACGACGACGGCGTCACCGCGCTCTACCAGAACCTGCGCGACACCCTCGCCGAGCACGGGCTCCCCGTGGCGCCGGGGATGCTGCCTCATGTTGAGGGCAAGGTGTCCACCGACGCCAGCACGATCATCCCGTCGTCCAGGGCCCGGTACCTCGCGGACATCGCGGACACCGTGCGCGGCTACCACGCACAGACCCGGACCCAGGTCGACGCGGTGCGTACGCGTGAGCACTTCGCCGCGGCGAAGGACGCCCTCGCCGCTGCCGGGGCCGACGTCGACGCGATCGAGAAGCTGCTCGAAGATGCCGATGAAAACGTCAGTGACTACACGAAAAAGCTCCTGGCGCGGTACTCCGAGCTGGCCGAGTCCTACGGTCACGACGAGCTCGTGGTGAAGATCCGGGACAAGGAGCTGCGCACGACGCTGTTCCGGGAGACGTTGTCCGGCAACAAGATCCCGCGCGTGGCCTTGCCGCGCTACACCGACCCAGGCGAGCTGCTGTCCTTCCTGCGCCGCGAACACCTTCCCGGATACTTCCCTTACACCGCCGGCGTTTTCCCGTTCAAGCGGGAGGGTGAGGACCCGGCGCGCATGTTCGCCGGCGAGGGTGACCCGTTCAGGACCAACCGTCGGTTCAAGCTGCTCTCCGCCGACTCTGACGCGAAGCGGCTGTCGACGGCGTTCGACTCGGTGACGTTGTACGGGCACGACCCGCACACCCGGCCGGACATCTACGGCAAGGTCGGCACCTCCGGGGTGTCCATCGCGACGCTCGAGGACATGAAGGCCCTCTACGACGGCTTCGAGCTGACTTCGCCGAGCACGTCGGTGTCGATGACGATCAACGGCCCGGCGCCGACGATCCTGGCGTTCTTCCTGAACACGGCCATCGACCAGCAGCTCACCGCGTTCGAGGCGAAGAACGGCCGCGCGCCCAGCACGGACGAGGCCGCCGAGCTGCGGGAGTTCGCGCTGCACAACGTCCGCGGCACCGTGCAGGCCGACATTCTCAAGGAGGACCAGGGGCAGAACACCTGCATCTTCTCCACCGAGTTCAGCCTGCGGATGATGGCCGACATCCAGGAGTGGTTCATCCGGAACGGGGTGCGCAACTTCTATTCGGTGTCGATCTCCGGCTACCACATCGCGGAGGCCGGGGCGAACCCGATCTCGCAGCTGGCGTTCACGCTGTCCAACGGCTTCACCTACGTCGAGTCCTACCTCGCGCGCGGTATGGACATCAACGACTTCGCGCCGAACCTGTCGTTCTTCTTCTCCAACGGGATGGACGCGGAATACTCCGTGCTCGGGCGGGTCGCGCGGCGGATCTGGGCGGTCGCGATGCGCGAGCGCTACGGCGCCGACGACCGGTCGCAGAAGATGAAGTACCACGTGCAGACGTCGGGGCGCTCGCTGCACGCGCAGGAGATGAACTTCAACGACATCCGCACCACGCTGCAGGCGCTGTGCGCGCTGTACGACAACGCGAACTCGTTGCACACCAACGCCTTCGACGAGGCGATCACCACGCCGAGCGAGTCTTCGGTGCGGCGTGCGATGGCCATCCAGATGATCATCAACAAGGAGTGGGGCCTCTCGAAGAACGAGAACCCGCTGCAGGGCGCGTTCATCATCGACGAGCTCACCGACCTGGTCGAAGAGGCCGTGCTGGTCGAATTCGACCGCATCTCCGAGCGCGGCGGTGTGCTCGGCGCGATGGAGACCGGCTACCAGCGCGGCAAGATCCAGGACGAGTCGATCCTCTACGAGCGGCTGAAGCACGATGGAACGTTGCCGATCGTCGGGGTGAACACGTTCCGCAATGAGCACCCGGACGCCCACGAGCAGGACGTCGAGCTCGCGCGGGCGACCGAGGAGGAGAAGGAGTCGCAGCTCAAGCGACTGGCCGACTTCCAGCACCGCCACGACCTGGACGCGCAGGAAGCGCTGAAGTCCCTGCGCGCGGCCGCGACGCGGGGCGGAAACCTGTTCGGTGAGCTCATGGACGCCGCCCGTGTCTGCTCGCTGGGTCAAATCACCGACGCCTTCTTCGAGGTCGGCGGACAGTACCGGCGGAACGTCTAGGGCTCGTGAGTGTTCCGGACGCCTTCTAACCGGCCGGAACACTCACGAGTCATGGACGGCCAGTCCAGGGAACACAACGGCCGCTCCCGTGGTTCGATCAAGGTATGAAATTCGGAATCGCCACGTTCGTGACCGATGAGGGCATCCGGCCCGGCAAGCTGGGAAAGGCGCTGGAAGAGCGAGGTTTCGACTCGCTGTTCCTGGCCGAGCACTCGCACATCCCAGCGAGCCGTGAGAGCCCGTATCCCGGCGGCGAACCGCTGCCCCGTGTCTACTACCGGACGCTCGACCCGTTCGTCACGTTGACGGCCGTCGCCGCCGTGACGGAGAACCTCATCCTCGGCACCGGCATCGCCCTGCTCATCCAGCGCGACCTGATTCACACCGCCAAGGAGGTCGCCAGCCTGGACCTGCTTTCGGGCGGGCGCGTGGCCTTCGGCGTCGGAGTGGGCTGGAACCGGGAGGAAATGCGTAATCACGGCACCGACCCGAAGACGCGGGGTTCGCTGATCAACGAGCAGCTCGCCGCGCTCAAGGAGATCTGGACGAAGGACGAGGCCGAGTTCCACGGCAAGTTCGTCGACTTCGACCCGATCTTCGCGTGGCCGAAGCCGGTGCAGAAGCCACATCCGCCGATCTTCATCGGTGGCGAGAGCCCGGCCGCCCTGGACCGCCTCCAGAAGTACGGCGACGCGTGGCTCCCGCGTGGCAATACGCAGCCGGAGGAGATCGTGCGTGTCCGGCAGTGGCTCGTCGACCACGGCCGGGAGAACGTGCCGTTCACCGTCTTCGGCAGCCCCGACGACGACAAGACGTTGTCGGGTCACCGGGAGGCCGGTGTCGAATCGGTCACTTTCTTCCTCGACACCGTTCCGGAAGCCGAGACGCTGACCGCGCTGGACAAGTTCGCCGAGCTCGCCGCGAAATACCGGTGAGCCGATGAAATTCGGGGTGACGACGCTGGTTGTCGACGGATCGATCCGGCCGGACGTACTCGGCAGGGGGCAGGAGGCGGCGAGTCTCGACGCGTTTTCCAACGGCCGGTTCCACGAGTTGGCGAAGCTGGTTGAGCAGTACCACTGAGCAGTACCACTGAGCAGTACCACTGAGAAGTACACCTGAACCAGATGGGACATACGTGTGAGTGACGTTCAGATCGGCATGGCGGCGGCGCTGGAGCAGTTCTCGCCGCGTGAGTCGATTCGGCTGGCGGCGCTGGCCGAACAAAACGGGTTCTCCGGCCAGATGGCCGCGGACCACTTCCAGCCCTGGGTCCCGCAGCAGGGGCAGGCGTCGTTCGTCTGGAGCGTGCTGGCTTCGCTGGCCGAGAACACGACCGGGGACCTCGGTCCCGGGGTGACCTGCCCGTCGTTCCGCCTGCACCCGGCGATGGTCGCGCAGGCCGCGGCGACGCTCGAGGCCACCTACCCCGGCCGCACCTGGCTCGGGATCGGGTCCGGCGAGGCGCTCAACGAGCACATCATCGGCGGCTACTGGCCGGAGGCCCCGGAGCGCGTCAAGCGCATGTTCGAGGCCCTCGAGGTCATCCGGAAGCTGTTCACCGGCAAGGACGTCAAGCACAGCGGTGAGTTCTTCAAGCTGCACACGAGTCGCTTGTGGACGCTGCCGGACGGCCCGCCGCCGCCGGTGTACATCGCCGCGGCCGGGCCGTACACCTCCCGCAAGACCGGTGAGCTGGCCGACGGCCTGATCACGCCCGGCGCGTCCATCGAGAAGCTCGGGGGCATCCTCGACAACTTCAACCAGGGCGCGAAGAAGGCCGGTAAGGACCCGGACGAGATGCCGAAGCTCCTACAGGTGCACCTTTCGTGGGCGGACTCCGACGAAGAGGCGTGGACGAACGCGATGGAGCAGTGGCCCAACGGCGGGATGAAGTTCCCGAAGGCCGACGTCCGCTCGCCGTTCGACTTCGCGCAGATGGCGAAGCTGGTGCGGCGCGAGGACTTCGAGGGCCGCATGGTCGTCTCGTCCGACCCGGACGTCCACCGCGCGTCTCTGCAGAAGTACATCGACGCCGGGTTCAACCGCATCTACATCCACAACGTGGGCCTGAACCAGGACAAGTGGCTCGAGACCTTCGGCCGCGAGGTTCTGCCGAAGCTCACCGCGTAACCGAAGTAACTCAGTTCGCCAGTAGGGCGCTGCCCAACGGGGTCAGCGAGTGCAGGACGGTGTTGCGGTCGCGGTGGGTGCTGATCAGGCCCGCCTCCCGCAGGATCGCCGTGTGCTTGCTGACCGCGGACGGGGTCACGCCGAGCAGCGCGGCGAGTTCGGACGTGCTGCATCCGGCGGCCATCGTCCGCAGGGCGGCGGCCCTCGTCGGACCGAGCAGGTCGGCCAGTGCTTTGCGCTGGTCGCCAGGGTTGGTGCGCGCTGGGGAAAGGGTTCGCTCGGACGGGTAGACCAGTCTTGCGGGCTGCCCGTCGTACGCCGTGAGGATCTCCGGCGCGATCGAGAAGAACGCGGGCAGCAGGACGAGCCGTGCGCCGCCGAGCCGGACGTCTTCCACGCCGGCATCGGCGGCCGTCGTCGGGGACGACCAGGTCACGAGTGGTCGAAGGCTGGTCAGCAGCGCGTACACCCCGCCGGTGAGCAGGGTCTGGGTCCGGCGCTCAAGGTCGGCTTCGACCTGGGCACGCACCGTCGGCCAATGTGGGGTAAGCGCGGCCTCGAAGTAGTCGCGCAGCGCCGTGACCAGGGTTCCGATGTGCCCGTCGGCCAGCGAAGCCGCCCAGGGTGGGATTGCATGTCCGTCGGCGGCCCGAAGCACGTCCTCGTGAAGCCGTTCAGGGCTCGTTTCACGTACCGCGGCCAAGGCGGTTTCGAGGTCGGGGCGGCCGGGGAACGGAACGAGGCAGGCCGGCACGGCAACCCCAGGCCGGCACAGCCACGCGAGCGCGCGGGCCGAGGACGGCAGGTGGTGCCGTGCCCAGCGTCTCCACCAGGCGAACGCCGTCGTGCCGTCACGGCTCTGCAGCAGTCGCAGGCTGGCCGTCAGCTCGACGAGCGGGTCGACGCCGGCCAGCCCGACGCGCGTCAGATCGTGGACGGTCAGTTCCAGCCGCATCGCGGAACCCCCTCCACGTTAGATACCGACGCTTCTTGTTCGTCCGATCGGGCGAAGTCGTTACATGGCTGACCTGCGTTATTGCGCGGGCGCGCAATGTTGTCGACCGGAACCGGCGGAACGAGAATGATCGATCAAGGAAATCCGCTGACGCGGTTTTTCCGAGGGGGAGTTTCACACGGCGTTCGCCGTACCACCATCACGAGACGGGTGTCCGGTGCCCGGCTTTCGGTGTCCCCTCGACTGGGACATCGGAAAAAGGGGAAAGATGACGAAGACGAAGCGACTCCTGGCGACGGTGGCCGCGGCGGCCGGCGTGCTCGCGCTGGCCACGGCTCCGCAGGCCGGCGCGGCGGAGACGCCCACGCAGGGCGCGCTCGTACAGAGCGCGATCAAGAACATGCACCTGATCCCGGCGCAGCTGCATGGGTCGGCCAAGAGCTCGAGGGTTGCCGCCGCGCCGGCCGACACCGCGGCCTACCTGATCCCGTCCGGGCTGAACAACGGCCGATGCCTCGATGCCGACACGGCTTCCCTCGGCAGCAACGGCACGAGGGTCCAGCTCTGGACCTGCGACAACACCGCGGCGAACCAGGCGTTCTACATCACGCAGATCCCCGAGGGCTACCTGCGCTTCCAGAACGTCGCGAACGGCCGGTACCTCGACGCCGACCTGGGCTCGATCAAGACCAACGGCACCCGCGTCCAGCTGTGGGACTACGCCGGTGGCGCCAAGAACCAGTGGTGGGGTCAGACGGTGATCCCGGAGGGTTACGCCCGCCTCCAGAACGGTGCCAGCGGCCGGTACCTGAACGCGCAGGGGTCCGCCGGTGGCAACGGCACCTTGATCCAGCTGTGGGACTTCATCGGCGGCGCCCGTACCGAGTGGTGGGGCCAGCCCCCCGCCTGACACGGTCCTGATGTCGGCGTGAAGGCCGCCCTCGTCGCGTTCCGCGGCGAGGGCGGCCTTCACGGTTTCCAAGACACCCCACAAAAGCGCACCACTGCGGACATCGACGTCCGCAACTCGCCGTCGAGTTGCGATGCTTAGCGTCCGCAAGGAAGGCACTTTTGTGCAAGAGTGCCCTGTTTGAGAGCTCAACGAGGGCGCAAAAGTGGCTCTTGTGTCGTATGTGTGGGTCCGCGACGCCTCAGTGGTGTCGGTGTGGCTGGTGGGGTTCTTGAGGTCAGTGGGTGTGGTCGGCTGTCGGTGATTGTGGGACTCGTCGGCGTGAACGTGGCACTCGCCGGGCTGGAGTGTGCGACTCGCCGATGTGCTGTGCGAGTCCCACGTTCAGCGAGGGCGAGTCCCACACTCAGACCGGCGAGTCCCACACCCAGCTCCGGACACCGGCATTCGCCATACACCGGACACGACCAGGCCCTTGCT
>NZ_JAODNM010000124.1 GCF_025464955.1 Amycolatopsis sp.
GCGCATTCGCCATGACCGCCTGGGACCTGGCCTTCGACCCCTCCAGCTCGACCATCAAGCAAACCTGGATCTGGGAACACGCCGGCGGGTTCTTCGGCGTTCCCCTGGTCAACTACCTCGGCTGGACGCTCACCGTCTACCTCTTCATGCAGGTCTTCGCCCTCTACCTGCGCCGACGCGGCCCGCTGCCGGCCGCACAGCCAGACCGGGCCGTGGCCACCGATCTGCAGGCCGTGGTGCTCTACGCGGCGACGACGTTCTCGTTCTTCGTCACGTTCTTCACCGGTGCGCGCAAGACGGTCACCGATGCCGTCGGCACGGTCTGGCAGACCGGGGACATCTACGAGACACAGGTGCTGCTCACCGTCTACGGGATGTTCTTCCTTTCGCTCCGCATCGCCCAGCGACGAACCCGGGAACCCGCGCCGACCGCAGTGCCCGAGGCCGCCGATCTCCAGGCGCCGAGCCTGACGCACCTGCCCGAATAGCCCGAATCCACCAGTGGTTCCCCGTATCGCACCTCGGAGGTTGTCCCAGTGTTCTCCTCACGCTCCCGCCGACTCACCGAGATCGGTACACCGCTGCCCCCGACCGGCACCGAGGTGATCATGCGGCGCGCGGTCGTCTTGGGCGCCAGCGTCGCCGGTTTGCTGGCCGCCCGGGTGCTCAGCGACCACGCCGACGAAGTGGTCATCATCGAACGTGACGAGACGGACGGCACGCTGCCGCGGCCGGGAGTGCCGCAGGGAACGCAGGTCCACGCGGTGCTCAAAGGCGGTGAACTGCAGCTGGTCCGGTGGTTCCCCGGCTTCCTGGACGACGCGGCCGCACTGGGCATGGTGCTGCCCGCCCCGGACACCCCGGTCTCGGTCACCATCAACGGCGTGAAAATGCCCGCCACGGCGATGCGGCCGACGGTGCTGGCCACCCGCCCGTTCCTGGAGTCACTGATCCGCACCAGGACACTGGCGGTGGACAACATCAGGCTGGTCACCGGTCGTGCCGTCGGTTTGGAGTTCGACGGCGACCGGGTCAGCGGTGCGCGCTATGTACCGCACAACGGTGCGGACGCGGTGACCGAACGCGCCGACTTCGTCGTGGACGCGATGGGCCGGTCGAGCAGGCTGGCCGACTGGCTGGCCGACAGCGGCTGGCCACGGCCCGAGCTGGTACGGATGCCCATCAAACTGAACTACGCGACCTGCCTGTTCGAGCAGGACGACCAGGTCAGCGAGGCCGTCATGGCACTCGCCCAGTGCGAGACCGACGGACTCCGCCGCGGCGCGGTGGTCAACCGGGTGGAAGGCAACCGGTGGATCATGATGGTGTCCGGCTACGACCAGGACCGTCCCGGTCGTACCGTCGAGGAGCTCGCCGCCTTCTGCCGGCAGAACTTTCCCCCGGTGTTCGCTGACATCGCCGAGCGCGCGCGGCCGGTCGGCGAGGTCGTCACCTACCGGCAGGCCGACAGCAGGCGGCGCGAGTTCCATGCGGTGGAACGCTTTCCCGCGGGTCTGGCAGCGGCGGGCGACACCGTGGCCTCGTTCAATCCCGTGTACGGGCAGGGCATGACCTCGGCGACGCTGCACGCGTCCTGCCTGTCGTCCTATCTACGGTCCGGACCGGACCTCGACCGGCCGGCGAAAGAGTACTTCGATTTGGTCCGGGTTGTCGTCGACGCCGCGTGGCAAACCTCGACCTTCGCAGACCTGGAACTCCCGCACGTCGACGGCCCCTACCCGAGGGGCTACCACCTCACGAAACGGATGAGCGGCCTGCTGTTCAAAGCGTCGATGTCGGATCGGACGATCAGGGAGCAGCTGAGCCACGTCCGCGGCCTGCTGGCGCACCCTGACTCGCTGTCGCGACCCGGGATGCTCCTTCGAGTGCTGTGGCGCTCACTGGTGACGGCGACCCGCTGAGGGAGGCCGGCGCACTCAGGGCTGACCGAAGGCTTCGACAGACACCGCCTGCCACTTATTCCAGGTTGCGAGTCGTGCCTCGTAGCCCCGGGGTCACCGAGTCCAACTGCGACTCGTTGCCTGTGAGTCATCAGGGCATGCTTGAGCCGGTTGCCTGGAAAGCGGGCATGACCGGTTCGGAGGGGGCGGGGGACGCGGTAACGCGTCCCCCGCTACCCGACGAGGCTCACTTCGGGCCGTTCGAACCAACCGAACCACACGGTCGCGACCCGCGCCCCTGCAGGCCAGCTTGCGATGGCGCAACACCAACGCCCGCCATCCTGATGTTCTTGCTGCCCAGCATCGTGAGCGGGCACGCCACCGCAGCGAACGTCGGCATCGCTGGGGGCGCGCACCTCACGCGGCCATGAAGTAGTTGGGCTGTCTGGGACTATCCGCAATGCTCGCTCCGCGAATTGCGCGCACCGAGGCGCGTCCGCGACTCGGCGTCCCCGCGCCGCGGGTAGCGTCTCCAGACAACCAGTCGAAAGATCGCTCTTCTGGTGGGGGCGTATATCGCAGATCCTGACACGAAGCGGGGACAACTCCGTCGGGCAGCGGCTCGGCTTCCAGGCATGATCGAAAGCCGCTCCGACCTCATCGCGGTCGGAGCGGCTTTCGTCGTCAGTGTGGGCTCCCGGTGCCGTTCAGGTGGCCGTGTCGACGCCGCGACCGACCCGTGCGCCCAGTGTGTCGACTCCAGGACCGCTCAAGCGTGGCAGAACGGCACTTCGGCCCGTCATCGCCATCACGAGTTCGAGGATCGGGCCGGTGACCTCCGGACCGGAGCCGACCGTCCACTCGACGTCGGTCGCGCGCAGGGTCAGGCCGGCGACACGCGACTTCGAACCGATCAGTGCGTTGGACTTCGAGTAGAAATCGGCGATCCGCATGACATCGGCATCGGAGAACCGATGGTCGATCCCCAGTGCCAGGCGGATGTCGCTGCCATGCACGATGATCTCGCCCAGCCAGGAGTCGACCGGCCCGGGCGGCGCGGTCGACGTGTTCGCCTGGCCCCTGAAGTGCTCGAGGGTCTGCTCCGGGGTGGCCGCGGTCTCGTAGGCGACACCTCTGTCCACCATGACGTCGAAGCGGAATCCAGCGCCGGCGAACTTGGCCCCGAACCGGGCAGGAGTCATCTTCGCTGTGGCGACCAGATGCCCGAGCACCTGATGGACCGTCCACTCCGGACACAACGACGGCGACGACCACGAGTCGGACGGCAGGTCGGCAAGATCGTCCGCGAGCGCGGCCCGCTCGCGGTGGATGACCGGCCACGGGCTGTGATTGGACATTTCCTGTCCCCTCGCGTAATTTCCGGAAAATTGTATCCACGATCTGCTGACCGCGTTCTCGCCGAGCATACACCTTGAAGTTCCACTATCGAGCCGAAAAAATAGCTTCCCCGGCGCTATCAATTCCCTTGTCGCCGACTCGGTTCGTCATTCACGTGTGCCGCGTGGGTCCGGTTGTCGCCGTTTCACTACGCGACAAAGATCGAGGAATTCACATCCGCCGGGATCCTTTACGCCCGAACGAATTCCCGCGACCACAGCTCGCCGGTCGCCAGTGTCGCGTGATCGGAGTTCGTCTTACGTTTACCAGAAAACAGAATCACACAACACTAGGTCGCGGAACGACCGGCACGAGGCTTGACCCTTGCGCGGACGTGCTGGTTACGGTTTGTCCTTATTCGCTCCTCAGATGGTTTTTCCACCCGCCCTACGGGCCATCGCAAGAACTCCACGCTGATCGCGCCTTCGCAGTTGATCCAGACGCCCGATCCGCCGGCAGTGCCACCCTGGCGGGGCCGCTGTTTAAGATCGGTGCGGCCCCGCGCACTTACGCGATCACGAACCTCGGGGCGTTCGCGGTGGTGCGCGCTCGCCGACTACCGCTGCCTGATCAGCCGGCAGCCCGCGCTCGCCGTCAGCCTCGTCGGCTGCCTGCTCGGGCTGGTCGGCACCCCGCCAACCGGGGGTCTTCATCGGGAAGCTGACGATCTTCACCGTGGCATTCGACGGCGGTTTCGGCTGGCTCGTCGTGGTCGGCGCGGTCAACACGGTGGCGAGCCGGTTCTACTACCTGCACTGGATCGCACCCGCCCTGCTCCCCAGCTTGGAGCCGCTCACCGAGCTGGAGCCGGGTCGCTCGGCCTACGGCGCCACGTTCCTGTCTTTGGCCATCGGACCGCTGGCAAGCCCGCTACCAGCGACCGTCTCAGGACAGTTCCTCCGCGCCGAACGAGCACAGTTCGCCGCCGCGGGGTAAACGCGTCCCGTGTGGGCTTCGTATCGGCCGGAAATTCAAGCGTCACAAGTAAAGTAGCAACGATTCGTGCCGCGCCTGACCGGGTCTCCCGGGCTCTCGGCCTCTCGGAGGAGGGGCGGCAAGACCGCGAAAAGACCGCAAGCACCTGCAGCTCCAGTGCTGGATCGGCGCTCTCGGGCGTCGATCCAGCGCAGAACCACCGACCATGCTCATTCCGTACTCGGCTTGGACCGGAAGGACGGGGAGCCAAATATTCTCAGATCATGCACGCGCGTGCGACTGCGGTGGTTGGCGGTGCCCTGGCAATGTTGAGTCCTCGCCGCCCGCTTCTCGGGCTAGGAGGCGCCGGCGCTGTTGGCGACCTTGCGGAGACGGAAGGCCAGCACCAGTAACGTGACGCCGTACAGCAGGGCGTAGATGCCGACCAGCAGCGCGATGCCGAACACCCCCGCAATGGGGTTGATCACGATCAGGATCCCGGCCAGGAGCGAGATCGCCCCGGCGACGATGAGGAACGCCTCACCTTCGATCTGCTTACGCAGCCGGATCGCTGCGACGATCTCGGCGATCCCGCTCACGATCGCCCACAGGCCGACCAGTGTCGCCAGCAGGAGCACCGTGATGCCCGGCCAGGCCAGGACGAGGACGCCGAAGACGATGCCGAGCACGCCTAGCAACGCGTAGGCGGCGCGATGTGTGGCGTCGCCGGGACGGAAGGCCTGCATCAGGCCGCCGACGCCGTCGACGATGGCATAGACGCCATACAGGATCGCCAGTACCAGCACCGTCGCGCCAGGCCAGATCAGCGCGAACAGGCCGAGTACCAGTGCCAACCCGCCGCGGATCGCGGCCAGCGGCCAGGCTTGACGGGGTTCGATGGCGGTGAAGCCGAGAACGGACATGCGGCCAGTATCGGAGGTCCGGCGGAAAATGGCGCCCGGAGCCACCCGTTCGGGCCACCGTGCCGCCAGTAGTTCACGGACAGCTCATGCGACAACCCCGCCAGCGCCACACGTCAGCTGAAGTCGCTCAAGGGGCGGGATATTCGTCTTGACCGCTCACCTGGGAGCCATCTCAAGAAAACTCCGATAGACCAAGTCCAGCAACGCAGCCTACGCATGCTGGTTAGATGCAAAATTCCCTGGAGCAATGCGAGCACGTCAACTGGCGCCGGCTCATAGATCCCACGCTCGACAAATCGGATTACCGTCGTAACGTACTCGTCGGCCTCCGCCAGATCGCTATGCGCCGAAATGAGACCCCCACTTGTCCCACCCGGAGGAAACGGTAAGCAGCGCCACAAGGTGTAGGAGTCTATGAAACTCAGTATAAATTGCACTTCCCGTCCCTGGCGCACCGTTCGGGCGCTACGCTCGTCGGCGCTACATGCCTGGCTCCCCTATCGCCAGTCAGGTTCGTCAACGGCGAGAGCGCAGTTATGCTGGCGCGATGAGGAGCACCAGGCGCGGCGCATGGCCAAGGTTACTGCTGACGACCATGTGCGTCGGCCTGCCGGCGGTGGCCGCATTGGTGGGATGCACCGTGTCGGTGTCGGTTCATTCCGTCGACGACAACCAGTACAAGACTACGTGGACGAGCGGTTGGGAGGCAACGATCAATGACGCAGTTCCGTGGAATTCCACCGGGTCGACCACTGGCGTGTGTGACAAAGGTGGCAAGAAACAGGGATGTTTCGACACCGACCAGAAGGTGACACCGGATCTGCAGAGCCTTCTTGACGGTCTCGCGGTAGCCAAGGTGCCGAGCGATTTTTCCGAGGCCACCACAACGCTGAGGCAAGCCATCACCCTCAACATCCAGGGACTGAAAGATCGAGACGCGGCGATCGCCGGCAACGATGACACGCTGTTCTCCCAAGGGGCTGATGAGCTGGCGCGAGCAAGCCGCCTCTTCGCATTGGGATACAGCCAATTCCCGGACTACGATAGGCCGACGCCCCCGCCCTTTGGCGGCGAGGGACACCAGTCAAGCTGACAGGCGCAAGGCGAGCTGCCCAGCAACTGGGGACCTACTTCGCGCTCATGGAAGCCGTCAGCCTGCTCCAGCACGGCGTCGAACAGCAGCTACGCGCCGAAGGCGACATCAGCTACGTGCAATTCCAGCTACTGGCCCGGCTCGCCAACAGCCACGGCCAACTGACCATGACGCAGCTGGCCGACGGCGTCGTCTACAGCCGCAGCGGCCTGACCTACCAGGCCGGCCTGCTGGAAAAGGCCGGCCTCATCACCCGCGTACCCAGTCCCGACGACGATCGCGCCACTCTGGTCACCATCACCGTGGCCGGACTGGCCCTCGTCGACCGTGTCCTGCCCGGCCACGTCCAAGTCGTCCATCACCTGCTGGTCGCTCCTCTGCCCGAAGGCGACCTGCACCGCCTCGGCGACATCATGACCCGCGTCCGCGACCACATGCGCGCCCAGCCGCCCCGCTCCGCCGCCCCCCGCAAACGCCACCCCGGCAGGCGCCAGGAATCGGCCACTGAGAAGGAACCCGAGGACGGACAGCTCAACCCTGGCCGGTCATTCAGACGGGCAAGCCGATCGCGCAGACACTGATCGGCGTCGCGTGCGCCGGGTCCAGTGCGTTGCCGACGAGGTGCCAGACGTTGCGATCGGAAGCCTCGCCGACGTGGCCGACCAGGTCCAGCGGGCACGAGTCCTGGACCCATTCGTTGGTGACCCCGGGTTCGTTCACGAACGACGTCGGACCCGGCGGCGTCACAATTTCGTCGAACCGCGAAGTGATCACGGTATAAGCGATCCCCGGCTGCGCGATCGGGCCGCTGTTGAGCGCGGTCATCGCCGAACCGCCGGGGAGCGTGTCGGCCAGCACCGGCAGCCCGACCGTGGACAGGATCTTGTCCAGTGTGGACCGTCCACCGGGCAGCAGCAGCTCGGCCAGTGTGAAGACGCTGGCACTGTCGGCACCATGGGAGGGCGGGGCGATCGCCACCACGCGGTTGATCTCGCTCGCGATGCCCTGCATCTTCGCGAGATAGAGCGAGAGGAAACCCCCTTCGGAGTGTCCGACGACGTCGACCTTCGCTGCGCCAGTCGCGGCCCGGACCTGCTCGACGAACGCCGCAATCTGCGCGGAAGAGTGCGCTATCGGGCCAAGTCCGCCGATGAGGGGTAGTTCCGGATAGGCGCCGTAGGTCAGGGAAAAGGTGCAATACCCCTGGGTCGCGAGGTCGGCCTGGAGGTGGCTGAGGTCCAACTGGTTGTTGGCGAACGCGCCATGCAGCAGCACCACGGGATCGGGATGTGCCGAGGTCGGGCGGCAGGAGAAGTCATTGTTTCCACCGGCGGTCGCCGGTGCGGCTTGGGCAGGCGCCGCCACCCCCAGCGCGCCAGCCAGCAGTGCCGCCGACAGCATTGTCCGCACGAGCCATCGCTTCATGTCGTCTCCTGTGTGTTGTCGGACGCTTGGCCCAGCATGCACCAAGAAGCCGTGGCGTTACTCGCGCCAGCCGGCGAGTTCGACACCCTTCGCGACGTCTACGCGGAAGGCCAAAGTCACCGTCGCCGCTTTGCCGGCCGGGATGGCGAGTTGCCAGGTTAGCTCACCGAGTTCGTCGGAGTGCGTCGGTTCCGGCGTGGTCCGGACCTCACGGACGACCACGGCGTCGTCGCGGGAAACCGGAACCTGGTCGAGCACGGTGACCGAGGCTTCGCGCGGACTGTGGTTGGTGACCGTGGTGCGGTATTCGGCTTCGCGCCGTTTGGTGCCGGACAGCGTCGCCTTGCCGGCCGTCCTGCGGACCAACTCCCGCTCGACACGGATCCGGTCGTCGACCCCCAGCGCGAGTTCGACCTCTTCGCCCGGTGCCCAGGCTTTCAGCCTGGTGGTCCCGACGAATTCGGCGCCGTGGAACACCGCGGCGTTGCCGGGGCGCAGCATGTGGTCGGAGGCGTTGACGACGGTCGCGCGCAGGTGGGCGTCCTCGGCGAGCACCGGGGCGGTGACGTAGCCGAGCGTCGCCGTCCAGTCGAACTGCGCGAGCGTGGTGCGGTGCCCCTGCGCCCCGGACGGAACCGCGATCGCCCGTCCTGGCCGGTAGGTCGCCGCCGCCGCGCCTTGGTCCATTTCGGCAGGTTTGAACGCGAGGTTCCGCATCGGCTGCGCTGATTCGAAGGAAGCGGCGGCGGGCACGCTTCCCAAGCTGCCTGCCATCATGCGCACGGGAGCGGGCTGCACACGGTCGAGGTACCACGGTTCCAGTTCCGGAATGTCCACAGTGGTCGCCGGACGCGCGGTCGACAGCGCGAGTTCACACTCTGGCCAGTCCTCGCCGGTGTGCTGGGTGACCAACCCGTGCCAGGTCACTTGGACCTGGTCGTCGCGCAGCCGGACGTCGTAACCGGATTCCCACCGCGCTTCGGGGACCACATAGGACAGTTCCAGCTCAAGCTCTGCCTCCGCGGCGGCCCCTGGTAGTGCCTCCACGTCTACGGTCACCGTGGTGCTGTCCTTTTCGGACTGACCTTGGTGTGCCTGGATTTCCCGGTCCAGCGCGGCAAGGTTCTCGGCCAGTCTGACGCGCTCGTTCATCAGCTCGCGCCGGTTCTTGAGCGCGACGGCGAGCTGGACCGAGAGCGCATCTGTCACCTCGGCCACCCTGGCGGGCTCGGCGGTGCCGGCCGCCAGCGCTTTTGCGAAACCGCCTCCGCTGCGCCGCGCCAGGCTGGTGAGCAGATCCACCTTCGTGGTCTCGGCGGTCTCCGTGTCGACGGCCTCGTCGAGCACCGCCTGCTCCGCCCGCCGCCGGTCGACCAGCGCCCGCAGCGCGGGGTCGGCCGGATTCTCGTGCCGCCTGATGACGACGTCGACCCCGGTGATCATCGCGGGCCCGCTGCCGGTGACCCGGACCGAGTCGGTCGCCAGCCTGGCCGGCAGTCCTTCGATGGCGAACCGGGTTCCCGTGCCGAGTGTGGCGCCGCCCCGGCGGGTGATCCTGGCGTGCTGCGGATAGACGGTGACGGCGACGATCGGCGCTTCCATGACCACGACGTTAGTCTCTTGACCGGGGTTCGTGGGGCGACGCGGACACCACTTTCCCATGCCAAGTGCTTCGCCTCCCTGCCCTCGGGATCAGAGCGAGAAAACCGTTACGTACTCGGCATCCCGGACTACGAGTCCTTCCCGAGGTCCTGCACCATCAGCCCGAGGCGCGGGTTCCGCGCGAACCTCCAGGTCGATCGCGTTGCCCGGACCGCGACCAGTCAGCACGTGCCGCCCACGACAGCGTTCACATACCTGCCGCTTGACTAAGCGGAACCTTGTTCCGTATTCTTCCGGAACAAGGTTCCGCTTGATCGACGGTAGCCCGCCCCACCCGGCGCCGCCAGTGCTGAAAGGACCAACGACCTCATGTCGCAACCAACCCGTTTCGGAATCATGACCGCCCCTTCGCAGGTCGACTACCAAGACATCCTGCGGGTCTGGCGCGAGGCGGACACGATCCCGGAAATCGAGCACGCGTGGCTGTTCGACCACCTCATGCCGATCTTCGGCGACCCGAACGGGCCTACCCACGAAGGCTGGACGCTGCTCTCGGCCCTCGCCGCGCAAACCGAACGGCTGCGCCTGGGGCTGCTCGTGACCAGCAACCGCTTCCGGCCGCCGGCGATGCTGGCCAAGATCGCCGCGACGGTCGACATCGTCTCCGGCGGGCGACTCGACTTCGGCATCGGTGCGGGCTCACGCCCCAGTCTCCCGATGGCCCGGCGCGAGTACGACGCACACGGCCTGCCCTACAACGACGCCGCCCACGCCGTCGGTGACCTCGCCGAAGCGTGCACGGTTGTCCGGCGGCTGTGGACCGAGGACGAACCGTTCGACTTCCACGGCACCTACGTCAACCTCACCGGGGCGTTCTGCAGCCCCAAACCCGTCCAACGCCCCGGCCCGCCGATCCTCATCGGCGGACGCGCGGCCGCGACGCTGCGCGTGGTCGCCGAGCACGCCGACCTGTGGAACATCCCCGGCGGCGACATCGCCGACGCCGTCAGTCGCGGCGCACTACTGGACCACTACTGCACCGAGATCGGCCGTGACCCCGCCGCGATCATCAGGTCGATCCACCTGCAAGTCTCCTACGACCAGCCCGGCAGCACCCGGGACACGATCAGCAAAGCGATCGACGCCGGCTTCCGGCACATCGTGCTCGGACTGTCGGCGCCCTATCCCGCCGACGTCGCCCGCTGGGTCACCGACGAACTCATCAGCCCCTCCCAGGGGTGAAAGGGACGCTCCTTGCATCCACCGCAAGTAACGTCCCTTTCGCGCACCCGGCCGCACGGTGGCAATTATCGCCTCGCCAGAAATGGAAGGTCGGGTTAGTTTGCGATTAGGTGATAGCCGCCGACGGCGGCTGGGGTCAGCAGTCCGCCCTCGCATTTCGCCACCGACGGACCGAAGTCGTACGGCACAAAAGTTCCCAAGGAGTACCAGAAAGTGGAGCCGGTGGTGCAATGGGCGACTACTCGATAGCCGACTCCCTCACCGGATCCGCAGCTCACCGCGATTGCCGAACCGAAGACGACGGTATAGGCCTGGGCGAAACATCCTTCCCGGCTTGGCGTCGCGTTCGTCGCGGACGCCGGAGTTATACCCAGGCCGAGCAGAAAAAGAACGGTCGCAGCCAGTATCGCCGTTTTTCGTCGCATGACTACTCCTCAACCGCGGAGAATGGGACATGTTGAGCGTAGAAGCCGTGGAGAATTACTGGCAATTCATCGGGCAAGTGAAATGTCCGCAGCGGAAAGTCACTGCGTTGCTCCATCCAGGCTAGTCCGCAACCCAGGGTGATTACGTAACCGGATCGTGTCGGGCCGCTATATCACGTGAAGAAGATGTCGCCGTTTACGAACGGCTCAGCGCGGTGGCGAACGCCGGGGCGATGGAGGCGAACAGCTTGCTCGTCTGCGCGATACTGCCCTTTTCGGTGCCCCCTTGACTGAAGACGGTGGCCTTGTCTCCACTGGACAGGAGCAGGTAGCAGTGGCTGAGGTTGACGCCGTGGGGAACTTTGCCGCAGAACGCATACTGGTTGTCCGCACCGGCTACCTTGGGCAGCGGCACTTCTCCCGCGAGCGTGAACGACAGGTCGTCCGAGGTCACGGTTCCGCAGCTCAGGGCCTTCTTGATGCCGGTGACCACGTCAGCGCCCGAGATCCCTTCGTAGCGGGCGATGAACTGCTTCGCCCGGTCTCCGTGGCCAGGTAACCAGAACGCGTGGAGCCCCTCCTTCGCCTGAAGGTCCCACGGGTGCTGCCCGTCGCAGGCCATGACCAAGACGAGCGGCGAGTTTTCACTGATGAGGTAGGGAACCGGTGTGCCGTCGGACTGCACGCCCAAAGCCGAAAGCTCCGCGTCGGTGGGCAGCAGGGTGCTCAGGTCCTTCCGCGGCGCAACGCTCGGCACAGCACTCGACGTCGGACTCGGCGGGGCCGCCACAGGCGAGGGAGCAGCGGGCTGTTGGGCAGCCGCGCCGCAGCCGGCGAGCACCAGGACCAGGCCGAACAGCAGGTATTTGCGCACGAACACCTTTCGTCCCCTGACCCGATCTTGTTACACGCCGCCCCTGCCGACCCGATCATGGGCCGGTAAGGTCCGCCACGGTGCGCCGGACATCCGGTGCCGCCACCGCCCGCGCGGAGGAGGAGCGTCGTGTCCAATCGGCAGCAGGTGACGTCGGACGGACCCGCGCCGGGGTCCCCGGCCGGCCACGGCTCGGGCGTGCGCGACTCGGTGCGGCTGGCCGTGGTGATCGGCGCGCTCGGCGTCGTGTTCGGCGATATCGGGACCAGCCCGATCTACACCCTGCAGACGGTGTTCAGCCCGACCGACCCGCATCCCGTCCCGGTCAGCACGGCCAACGTGTTCGGCGTGGTGTCGCTGGTGTTCTGGTCGGTGATGGTCATCGTGACCGTCACCTACGTCTTGCTGGCCATGCGCGCCGACAACGACGGCGAGGGCGGCATCATGGCGCTGATCACGTTGCTCCGGCGGTGGAGCACGCAGCGGGGGCGGCGGGCCGCGGTCGCGCTGGCCTCGCTGGGCATCTTCGGCGCCGCGCTGTTCTTCGGGGACAGCATGATCACCCCGGCGATCTCGGTGCTGTCCGCGGTCGAAGGCCTCAAAGTCGTCCAGCCGTCGCTGGAAAATCTCATCGTCCCGATCACCGTGGTGATCATCGTGGCCCTGTTCCTGGTGCAGCGCCGGGGAACCGCGGCCATCGGCCGGGTGTTCGGCCCGGTGATGATCGCCTGGTTCACGGCTATCGGCGCTTGTGGCGTGGTCGGGATCGCCGGTCACCCGGGGATCCTGAAGGCACTGTCGCCGACCTACGCGCTGGACTTCATGTTCAACCACTTCGGCACCGCGTTCTTCGCGCTGGCCGCGGTGGTACTCGCGGTCACCGGAGCCGAGGCGCTGTACGCCGACATGGGGCACTTCGGCCGCCGGTCGATCACCCGGGGCTGGCTGTTCCTCGTGTTCCCCGCGTGTGTGCTGAGCTATCTCGGCCAGGGTGCGCTGATCCTCGAGAACCCGGACAACGTCAGCAGCCCGTTCTTCCTCCTCGTGCCCGGCTGGGGCCGAATCCCGATGGTGCTGCTGGCCACGGCGGCGACGGTGATCGCGTCGCAGGCCGTGATCACCGGCGCGTACTCGGTCGCGTCGCAGGCCGCCCAGCTCGGTTACTTGCCCAGGCTGCGGGTCGCGCATACCTCGGAATCCAGCGTCGGCCAGATCTACGTCCCCTGGGTCAACTGGCTGCTGTTGGTCTCGGTGCTCACCTTGGTCTTCGCCTTCCGCAGCTCCGCGGCACTGGCCTTCGCGTTCGGCATGGCGGTCACGGGGACGATCACCATCACGACCCTGCTGTTCTTCTACGTCGCCCGCGCGAAATGGGGAACGCCACGGTGGCTCATCGGCATCGGCGGCGGCGTGCTGCTGCTGGTGGACCTGTTGTTCGTCGCGGCCAACATGACCAAGCTGATCCACGGCGCCTGGCTGCCGCTCCTGATCGGCCTCACCGCGTTCACCGTGATGACGACCTGGCAACGGGGCCGGAAGATCGTCACGGCGGAACGCGAACGTCAAGAGGGGTCGCTGCGCGAGTTCATCGGCGAACTGCAGAACAAGACGCCGCCGACCCAAAAGGTCCCGGGGACGGCAGTTTTCCTCAACCGCGGCAACGAGACCGCACCGCTGGCCATGCGCGCCAACGCCAAGCACAACCATGTGCGGCACGAGCACGTCGTGATCGTGTCGATCGAGATCGAGCCGGTGCCCCGCGTTCCGGCGGACGAGCGGATCACCGTCGACGACCTCGGCTACACCAACGACGGAATCACCCACGTCAGCGCCCGGTTCGGCTACATGGAAACGCCTGACGTGCCCAGCGTGCTGGGGATGCTCGACCCGGCCACGACCGAGGGGCAGCTACAGCTCGACCAGGCGTCCTACTTCCTGTCGAAAATCGAGCTGCGGCGCGGGACCGAACCGACGATGGCGGCCTGGCGCAAACGGCTGTTCGTGGCCACCTCCTACATCACCACCGACGCCGCCGAGTACTTCGGACTGCCACGCGACCGCACGGTCATCATGGGCTCACACATCGACGTGTAGCCGGCGCACATTCATACCGCGGCGACCTTCGTGCCCCAGCGAATGGTCCCAGCCGGCAGGGAATCGACCAGGATGCGCTTGAGCGCACTGCGGCCGATCTCCGGACGCGTTCCCCCGGAATTCTCCGTCGTCGAACAGGCCGGCTTCGGTCAGCGCCAGTTGGCCGGACTCCTCTTGCATGTCCAGCGTGCCGCCCTGATCCCGGGCGGTCGACGACGTGTCGAGCTCGTAGATCGTCGATGCGATCCCTCGGGTATGCAGGACCCTGGCGAGCATCAATCCACCGAGGCCACCGCCGACTATTGTCACGTTTTGGTGGCAGACATGGTAGTTCTCCTGATTCTTAGGGTGGCGGGCTCACAGCGATCCCAGCACCCGAATGCGGTCGGCGCGCGCTCACAGACCCAGGTCCGAGTCGTAAGCGAAGGTCTCGAACTCGTGCGGCACCCCGGGACGCAGGTGGAACTCGACGTCCACGCCGCCGCGGCTCAACTGCTTGGCGTAGGCGAGTTCCTCGTCGCGAAAGATGTCGAGCTGGACTGCTTCGAGGTACGTCGTGGGCAGGCCCGCGGTGTCGGTCACCCGGGACGGCGCGGCGTACACGGGGACGTCGGCACCGCCTGCGGCCTCGCCGAGCAACGCGTTCCAGGCGGTGATGTTGTCGTCGTAGGTCCACACCGCGAACGGCGCGAGTTCGGGGTCCACGACGGTGTTGCGGTCGTCGAGCATCGGGTAGATCAGGATCTGGCGGGCCACCGCTGGACCACCGCGATCTCTGGCCAACAGCGCGACCCCGGCCGCGAGTCCCCCACCCGCGCTGTCTCCCATGACGGCGATTCGGGCCGGGTCTACGCCCAACTCGGCCGCGTGCTCGTGAAGCCAGCGCAGTCCGGCGTAGGCATCCTCGACCGGGATGGGATGCGGGTGCTCAGGAGCCAGCCGGTAATCGACCGCCAGCATGGAAACGCCGCTGTCCGAGACATACCGCGCGATCGGACCGTCGTAGAGGTCGACGCTGCCCATGATCATGCCGCCGCCGTGGAGGTAGACCGCGGCGGGCCCGGCCGGGGCGCCTTCCTTGACATACCAACGTAACAGGATCTCCGCGCCGTCCTCGGTGGACAGCGTGAAGTCGGTCATCGTGACGTCGTCAGGCATCGGCTGCAGAGAAGCCGTGTATGCCATGACTTTCTCGGTGACCTCGCGGCGCGCGGCCACATCGCCGACCGGGATCGGCTCCGCGTCGGCCATGGCCGCGGCCATCGGCTCCATAGCCGTGAGGAACTGCGGGTCAAAGGTGAAAGGCAACGAAGACTCCTTGGTACGACTGGAAAACGACCCTCGCCGTCAGCGCGGTGGACCCATGATCACTTGGCCGAACTTGTCGGACGCTTCAGCCAGCCGCTCGGGCAGGATCTCGAACCCGTCCGGCCTCGGCGTCGCCAGATCGCGCCCGGCATAGCGGAACATGCCCTCGATGCCGGCGGGCGTGCAGATCATCAGCAGGTCCGCCTTCTTGGACGTGATCCGGTAGGCGTGCGGAACGTTGCGCGGGAGGTAAACGATCCCGCCTTCCTTGAGCTCGTGCTCCTCTTCGCCGGACCACACCAGCGCGCTTCCCTTGAGCAGCAGGAAGACCTCGTCCTCTCTGGTGTGCAGATGGAACGGCGGCGCTTCGCCCTCGCTGACGTCGAAACGACCGACGGTGAGCTGGCCGTCGGTCGCCGCTCCGTCCAGGAGCATTCCCAGCACTCCGCCGTCGAGCCATTCAAGTTTCTGCTGCTGATCGGGCTGGGCCAGGTAGGCCATGCTCACGACGGTCATCCTCCATCGCATAAGCGGACGAATTCGTCCGGTACGGGCAGCGTAACGCAGGATTGGCGTCCGGCGGTACCCTTAATCGGAGCTTTTTCTCCGCTTAAGGAGGGCGCGTGACCGATCAGGGGCCGGAGCGGGCACATCGTCGTCCCCGCCGCGACGCCGAACTGAACCGTGAGCGCATCCTGGCCGCGGCCGCTTCCGTGATGCTGCGCGACGGCCGACACGCCCCGCTGGCGACCATCGCGGCCGAGGCCGGCGTCGGCGTCGGGACGCTGTATCGCAGCTACGCCGACCGCGAAGCCCTGCTCCACGCCCTCGAATACCGCGCTTACGGCCTGCTCAACCGGATCCTCGACGAGATCGAGGGCAGGGACATGTCCGGGCTGGACGCGATCGGCTGGTTCCTGTCCGGCACGCTGACCGTCGGCGACCAGCTGATCCTGCCCCTGCATGGCGCTCCGCCGCTGGTCACGCCAGAGGCGGTGCAGGCACGGCGGGAGATCAACCGCCGTGTCGACCTCTTCATCGAACGCGGCCACGCCGACCACACCATCCGCGCGGAGATCAACGCGACCGACGTCGTCGTCTTCAGCGCGCTCACCACCCAACCGCTGCTGCATGGCGCCGACTGGGAGCTGATCGCCGTCCGTCAACTGACGCTCTTCCTGAACGGCATCGCCGCCGACGGCCCGCTCGACCTACCAGGTCCCGCACAGACCCGCCAGGACATCGAGACGGCCTTCTCCCGCCGCGCGAGCGCCGGTCAGTAGGCGCTCCTGACCAGTTCGTGATCGCGTCGGGGCAGCAGGAGCGGGGTGGCCAGCATCAGGACACCGGCGATCGCGATCGCCGCGCGGGGGCCGGTGAAGCCGGCCAGCAGGCCCCACAGCGCGGTAAAGGTCGCGATGGAGGCCTTGCCGGCGATCGACCATGCGGACAGGGTGCGCGCGACACGGTCCGTCGGGATCTGGTCGAGCCGGTAGGTCGCGAGCACCGGGTTGAACACACCCATACACGTGATCAGCCCGAGCTCGACGGCCATGACGAGCACCAGCCCGGAAACGCCGGGATGGATGAAGGCCAACCCGATCGACCAGCACGCGCGCAGGACGCCGGTGACGTACATGACCTGGTGCCGGCCGAACCGCGTGACGAGGCCGCGAGCGAGGCGTGAGCCGATAAGACCGCCGACGCAAGGGACCGCGAACGCGAGTCCGTACTGCCAGGGCGCGAACCCGAGACGGCCGAGCATGAGGACGACGAGCAGCGGCGCGGTCGCCATGATCAGGCCGTTGACCAGCAGTGTGTTGAAGAACAGCGGGCGCAGCGCCGGGTGGCCCAGAATGCACCGCCACCCTTCGAGCAGGTCGCCGGCGCGGAGCCACCGGACGTCGGTTCGCGCGGGTCGCGGCTCCTTCCCACCGATCGCGCTGATCCCCGCGGCGGAGAGCAGGTAGCTGACGGCGTCGGCCACCACGGTCACCACCGGGCCGAACAGCCCGATCGCGGCTCCGCCGAGCGGCGGTCCGAGCATGGTGGCGGTCCAGGTCGTGGACTCGAACCGCCCGTTCGCGGCGAGCAGGTCTTCCGGGCGCACGAGCGCTTTCAGGGACGCGCCGCTGGCCGCGGTGAACGTGATGTCGGCCGCGGCGACGATGACCGACACAACCAGGAGCTGGGCGAAGGTCAGCCAGCCGAGCGCGTACACGGCGGGGACGCTCAGCAACATCGCGAACCGGATCAGGTCCATCGCCACCATCACCGGCCGTTTGCGCCGAAACTCGACCCAAGGGCCGAGCGGCACCGCGACGACCGCACCCATGGCGAGCCCCGCGGCGGCGAGGAGGGAAACCTCGGTCGAGCCGGCGTGCAGGACCAGCACCGCGACCAGGGGGAACGCGTCGAACGCGAGCCACGTGCCGAACGTGCTGGCCGCGTACGCCGTCCACAGCCACCTGAACTGCCGCCCCAGTGCCATGTCCAATGTCCCCTCGCCGTCGCGCCTGACCCCGCGAGAGCAAAGCAAGTGACAGACCCGCGAAGCAAACAACCGCACCGTCGGCGAGCCACAACCACCCGTTGTACTCCACGAAAGTGGCTCCTGTGTCGTGTCTGTGGGTCTCTCCCCCGCAACTCGCCGTCGAGTTGCGGTACTTAGCGTCTGCAACGATCGCAACTCGCCGTCGGGTTGCGATCAGGACGGGGCGCTTTTGTACTGGCCTTCGCATCTGCGGAGCGGGCCGATTCGGACGATGATGGCGAGCCCAGGCCGTTGTCCGGACGGCCCGGAAAGGAGGAACCGCCATGAGCACAGTGGAAAGCGGGTCCACGAGCGTTTTGGACGAGCGGCTGCGGCTCGGCACGGGCTTCGGGCTGGACGACCGGCCGTGGGTGGTCAAGGCCCTGGCGGGGCTCGTGCCGCATCTCAGCGGCTGGCGCAGCGAAAAGGTCGACTTGGAGATCTCTGTCAAGGAACGTGATGGCCGCGACCAGCGAATCACCCTCGAAGCGTTCCTCGGCGGCTGGTCGCCGCTGGTCGCGACGGCCTCGGACAACGACCTCGACCACGCGATCGCCGACGTCCGCAAGGAGCTGATCCGGCAGATCGAGGACGAGAAGTCCAGGCGCGATCCCAGTCACCACCGGGCCTCTGTCAAGCATCCGACCCCCTGACCTGCACTGATCGCGCGGCGGCCGCCTCATCGCGGCCGCCGCGCCGGGGCGCTACCCGCGACAACACATGCAGACATGCGCATGTGTTAATGTATCAGTGAACGAACGGAGGGGTGATGGCGAGCGAGGGACACGGGCACGGCACCAAGGGATCCAGCACGGAGGTGCAGAGCGGCCACGGACATGGGGTGGCCACGGACGCCGACAGTCGCTGGCTGGGCATCGCGCTGGGCCTCATCACCGCGTTCATGGCCGTAGAAGTGGTCATCGGGGTGGTGGCCCAGTCGCTGGCATTGATCTCCGACGCCGCGCACATGCTCACCGACGCCGCCTCGATCGTCCTCGCGCTGGTGGCGATGCGGCTGGCCGCGCGTCCCGCGCGAGGGATCTTCACCTACGGGCTCAAACGTACCGAAATCCTTTCCGCGCAAGCAAACGGGCTGACGCTGCTGCTGCTGTCGGTGTGGCTGACCTACGAGGCAATCCGGCGGCTGATCGACCCGCCGGAGGTCGCCGGTGGGCTGGTCGTGATCACCGCCGCGGTCGGCATCGTGGTCAACCTGGTCGCCGCGTGGTCGATCAGCAAAGCGAACCGGTCCAGCCTCAACGTCGAAGGCGCGTTCCAGCACATCCTGACTGACCTGTTCGGCTTCATCGCGACGGCCGTCGCCGGTGTCGTCGTGCTGACCACGGGATTCACCCGCGCCGACTCGATCGCGTCACTGGTGGTGGTCGTGCTGATGGTCAAGGCGGGGACCGGGCTGGTGCGCGACTCCGGCCGCATCTTCCTCGAAGCCGCTCCCGCCGGGGTCGACCCCGACACCCTCGGCGACCGGCTGGTGGCGCTGCCGCGGGTCAACGAGGTCCACGACCTGCACGTCTGGCAGATCACCTCGGGCCAGACCGCGCTGTCCGCGCACGTTCTCGTCGACCCGGGCAGCGACTGTCACCTGCTGCGCCGCGACCTCGAACACGTCCTGACCGAGGACTACGGGATCACGCACACCACGCTCCAGGTCGACCACGCCGACCTAAAAGCTATGTCCCCGGCGGTTTCGCTACCGCTGCTCGCGACACACTGCGACGACACCCACGGCCCGGTCCACCGCCAGGAACCGCACACGCACTAAGCGTCGCGTGGGTGACGACCAACGCTGCAACGGTGGCCTTCTTCGCCTTGAAACGCATGGCGTTCCCACTTCCCTGGAGTCCATTGTGGATAGACGCTCATTCGGCGAGCAGGGCCGCCTTCGCGCGGCCCACGTAGTCCCACAGTTCCTTGGTCAGTCCGGTATCGCGCTGCTCGTTCAGCTCCTCGCGGCGTTCGGTCAGGAGGTTCTGCAGTGATTGCCCGATGCCGGGGTCACCCCCGGTGAACATGTCCACCAATTCGAACCACCGGCGGGTCAGCCCTTGGACTTCTGGGTCGTCGACCGGCGTACCGGCCTGCTGGTGTTCGGTCATCTTCGCGATCAGCGGCGGCCATTCGGCCTCCGCCGCGGCGATGGTTTCCTTACCGAGCTCTTCGGCACGCTTGTCCAGATACGCGAGCTGGTCTTCGGTGTAGTACTCGTTGATCATCGTCATGTTCTCCAATAGCTTGAGGATTTCCTCGGGATTCGGAGCCACGGAACCGTCGAGCCGGTCCAAGATGCGGCTGATCTGGTTGCGGAGCACGTCAAGCCGTCGCGCCTGCTGGTCCAGCTGGCCGAGCTGGTTGGCCAACATGTCGCGCAGCGCGTCGTGGTCCTCGCGGGTGCCCAGTGCCTGGCCGACGTCGGTCAGCGACAACCCCAGCGAACGCAACGTGCGGATCCGGTAGAGCCGCCGCAAATCGGGCTCGGTGTACTTGCGGTGGCCCGAAGACGTGCGCTCACTGGGCCGCAGCAAGCCGATTTCGTCGTAGTGGTGCAACGTCCGGACGGTCAGCCCGGCGGCTTTGGCCAGCGCCCCGACACTCCATCGCGGCTGGTTCGACTCCTCGGTTCCGGGCATGACCACGACGATAGGACCTCCCCCTACGTAAGGTTCAACCCCGATTTCAGCGCGTCTGGGGCGAGTTGGTGCACGCGCTGTCGTAAAGGCCACCTTCACGGCGTCAGGCGCACTCAACTAGGCCTTCACAACGTCCCTCCCCGCAGAAACTGCCTTCAGGAGTCCAAAGCAAACGCCGGCCGCCAGTTACTTCAGGGCCCGGATGACGTCGTGGGCGGTCATGGCTGCGGTGAGGCGGCGGGCGTCGGCGGGGCGGGTGGCGTCGTAGCCGGTCAGGAGTTGGATGCGGCTGAGCCGGTAGGTGAGGGTGTTGCGGTGGATGCTGAGCGCCGTCGCCGCCTCGCCGCGGTTGTACCCGTTGGCGACGAACGAGCGCAGCGCGTCGATGAGGTGCGGGTGGCTTTCCAACGGACTCAGCGTCGCGGCGAGGGCGGCGCGGGCCGGGCTTGGTTGCGCGAGTTGGTACTCGATCGCGAGGTCGGCCAGCCAGTAGACGCCGGGCGGCCGGCCCAGCTGTTCGGCGAGGGTGAGGACATCGGCGGCTTCGTTGTGGGCGTCGGGGATGCCGGCGTGGCCGTTCGCGGTGGCCGCGGCTGCGGTGCACCGGACGTGGGACGCCTTGTCGATACGGGTCAGCAGTTGTGCGACGTGACTACGTGAGTCGCTGCCGGCCGTCGGGACGAGCAGGACCCCGCCGTCGCCTTTGAACGTCGCCAGCACCTCCGGCCGCGAGTCGAGGTCGGCCTGGATCGCGCGGAAAAGGTCCGTCGTCACGCGCGTGCTGGTGTCCGCGGGCGCCGCGGGCAGGTGGAACACGACGACGTCGTAGCGCTCGGCCAGTGTCCGCCCGTAGCGTTCGGCGGCGCGCTGCGCGGGACGTCCGGCCAGGAGGCTGCCTGCCAGGTTCTGCCGGTGTTCGCGCTGCTCCCAGTCGAGGTCCTCGCGTTCACGCAGGTACGCCGCCGCGACCCGGGGCATGACCTCGGCGAGGAAGCTGAGCAGGTGCCCGACCAGCGCGAGCAGGTCGGGAGCGTCCAGGATTTCCACGACCAGCCGCCACGCTTCCTGCGCGGCGACCGGGTAGATCTTGAGCACGGCGGCGAGCGGGAGACCGTCCCGCGCGCGCTCGGCACCCCAGGCGATCGGGAGCGCGAGTTCCTCCTCGGTCGGCGTCCGGCCCTCGGCGACAGTCGTGAGGAAGAGCTCGAAAACGGCCATGCCGTTGGCCACGAGGTCGCCTTCCATCACGCTCGCGGGCAGCAGCCGGTACTCCGGGATCTCCTCCGCGCACCGGGCGATCATGGTCGCGGCGATCTCGCCGACCCGGGGGAACAGCGCCGCCACGGCGGACTCGGCTTCCATCCTCGTATTGTCACCGTGCACAAACGGTCAAGGCAACTTTCTGCGCGTCCTGCCAACAGACATCAAGGTCGCCAAGGGGCAGTCTGATCAGCACCACAGGAAGAAGGAGAGTTCGCATGCGGAATTCGAGGGTGTCGCGAACGAAACGCTGGCTCGCCCGTGCCGGCCTGGCCTTGGCCGTCACAATCAGCGCGGTCGCCGTGGCCGCGCCCGCCCAAGCCGCCACCGGCGGTGGCAACAACGACTTCGCCTGCCGCCCCAGCGCGGCCCATCCCGACCCGGTCGTGCTGCTCCACGGAACCTTCGCGACCTACTACGAGGACCTCAACTTCCTCCAGGCCGACCTCGCGGCCAAGGGTTACTGCACGTTCTCGCTGACCTACGGCGCCTACCCGCAGTTCCCGCTCGTCGGCGGCCTCAAGCCCGTCGCCGAGTCGTCAGTCGAGATCAAGAACTACGTCGAGAAGGTCCGCGCGGCGACCGGCGCGGCGAAGGTCGACGTCGTCGGCCATTCCGAAGGCGGGCTGCAGTCGTTGTACCTCGCCAAAATGCAGGGCATCTCGAGTGAGATCGGCCGGGTCGTCGCGCTCGCGCCGCCGACCAAGGGCACCGACGCCTCCGGGCTCATCACGCTCGCCGACCTGATCCTGCCCGGCGGCCAGGCGACCTTCAACAAGATCGCGTCGACGCTCGGCATCCAGGTCCTCGCCGACGAAGTCCCCGGCGGACCGGCGATCCAGGCGCTGAACAACGGCCCGATCGCGCAGCCCGGGATCGCGTACACGGTCATCACGTCGAAGTTCGACGAGCTCGTCACGCCGACGGCGAGCGCGTTCGTGCGCGAACCGGGCGTCACCAACGAATACGTGCAGGACTTCTGCCCGTTCGATCCGGTGGGCCATATCGGCGAGGCGTACGACCTGAACGTCTGGCACCTTATTGGTAACGCGCTCGACCCGACACACGCGACGCCCATCGCGTTTTGCGCGGTCGGTTCGCCGGGCTGAGCCGTTATCCACTCGACGAGCACGGATCGGAGTCCCCGCCCATGAGCGCGACCACTCGGTTGACGGACTGGCCTGTTTACGACCGCCCGGAAGACCTGCCGGCTGTCGAGGCCGTGCCGCTGAGCGATCGCGACCTCCCGTCGAGCACGTACGAACTGCTCGTCCGGGCCGGTACGCAGTGGCCGGACCGCCGCGCGCTGACGGTGCTGCCGTCGGCCGCGCGGTGGGCCGATCCGGACGAGTGGTCGTTCTCGGACCTGCTGACCAGGGTCCACCGGATCGCCAACGCGCTGACCGGACTGGGCGTGGGACGATCCGACGCGGTGGCGGTGCTTTCGCCGAACACCGGTGACGTGCTGGCGGCGACGCTCGCGGCGGAGACCGTGGGCATCGCCGCGCCGATCAACCCGGGCCTGACCGGGCAGCAGATCGAGGACCTGCTGCGCGCGTCCGACGCGAAGGTGCTCATCGCCGCTGGTCCGAACCTCGCGCCGACAATCTGGGAGACCGCCCGCACGCTGGCCCGGGAACTCGGTCTCGCCGCTGTACTCGCGGTGCGGCCGGACGGCGTCGATGCCGAAAAGCCGGCGCTGGAGCCGATCGACGGGGTGGTCGTCGGCTGGCTCGACGACGTCGCCGCGGCAGCCGAGGCCGACAAACTGCTCTCGACGCCGCCGGCCGCCACGGACACCGCCGGGTACTTCCACACCGGCGGCAGCACCGGCACCCCGAAGATCGCCGTGCACACCCACGCCAACGAAGTCACGATGGCGTGGATCCTGGCCGCGTGCACCTCAGGCGACCTCGTGATGCTCGCCGCGTTGCCGCTGTTCCACGTCAACGCGTTGATGGTCACCGGGATCGCGCCGCTGTTCAAGGGCCAGCACGTGGTGTGGGCGGGCCCGCTCGGCTATCGCGACCCGGACCTGTACCCGGTGTTCTGGAAGATCATCGAGCGCTACCGCGTCGGCGCGATGTCCGCCGTGCCGACGGTGTACGCGGTGCTCGGGCAGGTCCCGATCGACGCCGACATCTCCAGCCTCACCTGGCCGATCGTCGGCGCCGCGCCGCTGCCGGACGCCGTGCGACGGCAGTTCCACGCCCACACCGGCGTCGAGCTGTGCGAGGGCTACGGGCTCACCGAAGGCACCTGCGCGTGCGCGCGGTCGTTCCCCGGGGCCATCCGGCCGGACACGGTCGGCCAGCGGATGCCGTACCAGGGCGTCAAAGCCGTGCACATCGACGAGGTCACCGGGGTGTGGACGGACCTGCCGACCGGGGAGACCGGAGTGCTGGTCATGAGCGGGCCGACGGTGTTCCCCGGGTACCTCCGCCGAGGCGAGGACGGCCTGGTGCCGGATCCGAGCGGGAAGATCGTCGACGGCTGGCTGGACACCGGCGACCTCGGCAGCATCGACGCCGACGAGTTCGTGCACCTCACCGGCCGGGCGAAGGACCTGATCATCCGGGGCGGCCACAACATCGACCCCGCGGGCATCGAGGACACGTTGCTGGCCCACCCGGCGGTTTCCGGTGCCGCGGCCGTCGGACGGCCCGACCGGCACGCCGGTGAGGTCCCGGTCGTTTACGTGACCCTGCGGCCCGGCACCAGGGCGGACAACCTCGTCGAGTGGGCGGCCGAACGGGTTCCCGAACGCGCCGCCGCGCCGAAAGACGTCTACGTCATCGATGAGATCCCGCTGACGCTGGTCGGCAAGGTGTACAAGCCCGCATTGCGGCAGGACGCGCTGCGCCGGGTGGTCGACGACGAGATCGCCGCGCGGGGCCTCGACGGCGTCAGCGCGTCCGTCACCCTGGAGCTGGACCAGCCGATCGTCGAGGTCTCCCCCGGCGGGCGGTCGGACCTCGACGACCTCACCGCTGCCCTCGACGCCTACGCCTTCCGCTGGCGCTACACGTCCTAGCGGCGTCACCCTAGCAGCGCTAGTTCCGCTGTCGTTGCTCGTTCCGTTGTCAAGCCAGTTCGACGAGGACAGTGCCCCGGTGGGTACCGGCGAGCAGGGCGTCGAGGGTGGCTGCTGCGACGTCGAGTCCGCCAGGGACCAGCGTGTGCGGGTAAACGACAGAGCCGTCCGCCAGCCAGTGGCTGTAGTGGCTGCTCCACGCCTCCAGCTGCTCAGGCGTGTGCATCGTGCGGAACGGCTTGAGCACGATCTCGGCGTTGATCGCGGTCATGATGTCGAGCCGCGGATGCGCCCCCACGCTGTCGTCCAGCTGACCGGCCAGCGCACCGCACAGCGCGAAGCGGGCACCCTCCGCGGCGACCTGGACGGCCGCCTCGAACTGCGTCCCGCCGACGGTGTCGAAGAAGACGTCGATGCCGTCGGGCGCAACGGTTTTGAGCGCGGCGACCAGGTCGCCGTCGCGGTAGTCGAGCGCGGCGTCGTAGCCGAGTTCCTCGGTCAGGTAAACGAGTTTCGCGGCGCTGCCGGCGGACCCGATCACCTTCTTCGCGCCACGAGCCTTGGCGATCTGACCCGCCAGCGAACCGACACCGCCGGCCGCGCCGGACACGAACACGACGTCGCCTTCGGACACCTCCGCAACGTCGACCATGCCGTGGTACGCCGTCACGCCCTGGTTCAGCGCGAAGTACGGCTCGGGCAGCGCCGGGTCGACCGGGAACGCTTCCCACGGGCCCGCGATGACGTGGGACTGCAGGCCTTTCCGGTGCGCGACAGCGGTTCCGACGGCCAGGCCGCCTTCACCGGCCGCGATGACTTCGCCGACCGCGCCGGCCCACAACGGCTCACCGGGCTTGTAGCCGGCCATGGGCAGGTTCGGGTTCTCCCGCATCAGGTCGGCCAGGACGGCGGCGAGCTGGACGTGGGTCGTGCGGATCAGGACCTCGCCGGGGCCGGGGTCGGGCAGCGTGATCTCGTCGAGCGCGACGAGCTTGGCCGCGGCCTCGGTGCCGGTGCGGTACTGGTCCAGGATCACGCGGCGTGCGGTGGTCATGTGCGCCTCCTCGGGTTCGGTATGAGACAGACGTTAGGCAGCATTGCGGCCAGAACTTGTCCGCATCTTGTGCGAGGATCGAGTGATGTGGGACACGCCAGGACGGCTCCTTCGAGTACTCGAGCTGTTCCAGCTCCGACGCGACTGGGGCTCGGCCGAGCTCGCCGAACGGCTCGGCGTCTCCACCCGGACCGTGCGCCGCGACGTCGACAGGCTGCGCGCGATCGGCTACCCCGTGGACGCCCGCCCCGGCATCGACGGCGGTTACCGCCTCGCGCCGGGGACCAGCCTGCCGCCGCTGATGTTCGACGCCGAGGAGGCCGTCGCAGCCGTATTGGCGCTACAGACCGGCAGCCTCACCGGAAACGAGCTGGTCTCGGGCAGTGCGCTGCGGGCGTTGACGAAGCTCACCACGGTCATGCCGACGCGGCTCCGAAGGCAGGTGGACGCGCTGACGTCCAGCACAAGCCACACTCCGCACGGGACGATCAAGGGCCAACTGCCGACAGCGGTGGACGTGAACATCCTCATCGCCGGCGCGCTGGCCTGCCGGGAGCACCTCCAGGTCGACGCCGAGTACAAGGCGACGGAACGCACCCTCGAACCGCTGCACCTCGTCCAGGCCGGCGGCCGGTGGTACCTGGTCGCTTGGGACCTGACCCGGCACGACTGGCGCACCTTCCGCGTCGACCGGTTCACCCGCTTCGAGCTCACGACCAAGGCCGCCACGCAGCGCACCCCGCCGAGCGAGGACCCCGAGGCTTACGTCATCGCGCATGTCGGCGTCGGTATCCAGCAGCAGCGCGCGATCGTACGGGTGCACGCGCCACGCGCCTCGATCCAGCACTGGATCGACCCCGCCTGGGGCCACATCGAGGACGACGGCGACGAATGTGTGCTCCACGTCGGCGCCGACACCCTGGCCGGCGTCGCCCGCTGGCTCCTGCTGCTGGACGCCGAACTGACCGTCGTCGAACCGCCCGCCCTCTCGGACGAGTTCGCCGCGCTGGCCGCACGAGCGAATCGGACAGCAAGCAGTAAGAACGCGTAGGCTCGACCTTCTACCCAGCCGCGGTGAAGGGCAAAGCCATGCACTGGTCGGCCGATGGCTGAGGTCGAGGTGTTGCGCGCGGGCGTGCAGGCCGCGCTCGACCAGGGCGGAGCCGACGCCGGGGTCGACGCGGTGGGGCGGGTCTGCCGGGCGTGCGTGCGGTTGCTTCCAGTGGGCGGGGCGGCGGTGTCGATCATGACCGACCAGGGGCACCGGGAAATCGTCTACGCCAGCGACCCGGTGAGCATGGCGCTGGCAGAACTGCAGTTTTCACTGGGCGAAGGCCCGTGCTTCGAGGCTCACACCACCGGCGGCCCGGTGCTGGTGCCGGACCTCGCGGTCGGTCTCGCACCGGCGTGGCCGATATTCGCCACGCAGGCCGCCGAGTACACGGTGGCCGCGCTGTTCACGTTCCCGGTACAGATCAGCGCGATCCGGGTCGCAACGCTGGACACCTACCGCTCGACACCGGGATCCTTGACCTCGTCGGAGTTGGCGCTCGCGCTGCAGGTGGCCGACATCGCCGCGCTGGCGCTGTCGGGACTGATGGCTTGGGACGGCTCCTGGCTGGACAGCGACGGCTGGCTCGAAGGCTCGGCGACACGACACCGCGAGGTACACCAGGCCACCGGCATGCTGGTGGTGCAGCTGGCCGTAGGCGCCGCCGCGGCGCTGGCGACGATGCGGGCGTACGCGTTCAGCAGCGGACGTCCGCTGGTCGACGTCGCGGCCGACATCGTGGCCCGGCGGTTGCTGCTGGGCGAGGACGACAAGTGAACAACCACTCAGGAGGTGACGAGATGGTCGCACGTGAACGTCAGGTGACCCACGCGTTCGTCGCGCTGGCCGACACCCTGGTCGACGACTACGACGTCGCGGATCTGCTGCACACGCTCGTGCAGCAGTGCGTCGAGCTGCTGGATGTCGCCGCGGCGGGCCTGACGCTGGGCGACCAGCGCGGCAGCCTGCAGGTGCTGGCGTCGTCGACCGAGCAGACGCGCCTGCTGGAGCTGTTCCAGCTCGACACCGACGAAGGCCCCTGCGTCGAATGTTTCACCACCGGCACCCCGGTACTGGTGGCCGACATCGCCGCGCAGGCGGAACGGTGGCCGCGGTTCGCCGACAAAGCCGCCGACCACGGGTTCGTGTCGGTGCACGCGCTGCCCATGCGGCTGCGCAAACAGACCATCGGCGCGCTGAACCTGTTCGGGCACAAGACCGGTGAGCTGTCGGATGACGACTTGCGGCTGGCTCAGGCGCTGGCCGACACCGCCACCATCGGCATCCTGCAGGAGCGCGCGATCCGCAGCCGCGACACGCTCGCCGAGCAGCTGCAGATCGCGCTGAACAGCCGCGTGATCATCGAACAGGCGAAAGGGGTGCTCGCCGAACACGGCCGGATCGACATGAACGAGGCTTTTGTCGCCCTGCGCAGCTACGCCCGCAGCACCAACGCACGGCTCAGCGACGTCGCTCGCGAACTGGTCGAACGTGCGCTCAACGCCGCGACCGTGCTGGCGTGGACGGCCGACAAGCGGAGCTGAACTGTCCTTAGTGGACTGCGTCAGGCACCAACCCGGCCCCCTGCCGGTTTATTCCCGTCCCCGTGAGAAGTGATCAATTCCACCTGATCCGCCGGCTGGGAAGCAAAACGACGGCGGCGGGGTTGCATCGGGAGACTGCAAAAGTCGTGACAGCGTTCATCTTCAGGCTCGCGAGGAAAGACATCGTGAGCGCCTGCTCCGGATAGGAGTGTACAAAATGACTCAAGGAACCGTGACCAGGTTCAAGCCCATGGCCCGCGCCTCGGCGGCGGACCGCGAAACCCAGCTGGTGATGGGCCATGCGCGAGCATTCCGCGTGATCCACAGCCCGCTTCCCGCTCCCCGGCAGTCGTCCGGCGAGTTCCACGCCCAGGCCGCGCGAGTCCCACAGACAGCCGCCTGAGTTCCCCGTTCACGAATGAGTCCGGCCTTCCGGTGAGCCCACCGGGAGGCCGGAGGTGTATCCGGGGTCCTAGGGTCGTGACATGAGTCCGACCGTGCAGCTCGTCAACGTCTTCGCCGCAGGTCCGGGCGGGGGTAACCCGGCACCGACAGTCGTCGACGCAGCGGGGATGTCCGACGCCGACATGCAGGACATCGCACGTTCATCCGGGCATGAAAGCGGGTTCGTGCTCCCGGCACCCGAAGGCTCCGGCTGCGACTACGCGCTGCGCTTCTGGGTCCCCAACCACGAGATGTCGATGTGTGGACATGCGACGGTCGGGGCGGTCTGGCTGCTCGACAGCCTCGGGAAACTCGACGGCGACAGTGCGTCGCTGTGGACGAAGAGCGGTGTGGTCGACGCGCGGATCGCCGACTCGGCCACCGGCGAGCGACTGGTGGAGATCACCCAGCCGCCAGGCCGCGTAGAGCCCGTACCGGACGACGCCGTGCCGGAAATCCTATCGGTCCTCGGCATCACGGCCGCCGACCTGGCGCCGCTGCCGATCCAGAACGCGGCCACCAGCCGCGTCAAAACGCTGGTGCCGATCGCGAACGTGGACGTGCTCGACACGCTGGGCCCGGACTTCACCCGGATGGAGCAGGTAAACGACCGGATCGGGTCGACCGGCCTCTACCCGTACGCCCCTTCTGACCGCGACAACCAGGTCTTCGACGCGCGCCAGTTCCCCCGGTCCTCGGGCTACCCCGAAGACGCCGCCACCGGCATCGCCGCCGCGGCCCTGTCCTTCGGCCTCCTGGCGAACGGCCTCGTCGAGCCCACCGACCGCCCACTCCGCATCCGCCAGGGCCGCGCCATGGGCCGCCCGTCGGCGATCTCGGTCCGCTTCGCCCTCGCCGACAGCCAGGTCACCGGCTGCTGGCTCGGCGGGAGCGCCTTCCTGGAGGCCGCGGACTCGTGAGTGTTCCGGCACGCCCGGGTGCTGGTGTCCCGCAGGGCACAGTAACCGGCCGGAACACTCACGAGCCACTCTACAAAGGATCGATCTCCTCCAGTTCGGTTTCCAGGCGCAGCCATCTCGTCGGCTCGATCGTCCGGAGGAACGCCGGATCGTGGCTGGCGACGACAAGCGCGCCTGAGTACGAACGCAGGGCCTGTGCCAGTTGCCGCACGCTGGCCAGGTCCAGGTTGTTCGTCGGCTCGTCGAGCAGCAGGAGTCGCGGCGCGGGTTCCGCCAGCAGCAGCGTCGCCAGCGTCGCGCGGAACCGTTCACCGCCGGAAAGTTGCCCGGCGGGCTGGTCCGCTTGACGGCCCCGCAACAGGAAGCGCGCCAGTCGCGCGCGGATGGCGTTGCCCGAAGCCGAAGGTGCGGCACGGGCGACGTTCTCCGCGGCGGACAGTTCGTCGTCCAGGACGTCGAGACGCTGGGGCAGCCATCGTGCGGTGACCCGGACATCGACCTCGCCGGAGCGGGGTTCGAGGTCGCCCATGATGGTCCGCAGCAACGTGGTCTTCCCGGCACCGTTGGGCCCGACCAGCGCGATCCGTTCCGGGCCACGCACGTCCAGGCTCACCACCGGGCCGTTACGAAGCTCCACTTCGGACAGCCGGAGTATCTCTTTTTCCGAAGGTACCGACGTTTCCGGAAGTTCGATGCGGATCTCGTCGTCGTCGCGGATGGCCTCCTCGGCTACCTTCAATCGATCTTGCGACTCCTTCAGCCGATCGATGTGCAGGTTCCGGAGCTTCCCAGCCGAGACCTCGGCTTCCCTCTTGCGCAGCCGCATCCGACTCCTGGGTTCCCTCTTGGTGTCGAACATCTTCTGGCCGTAACGCTGGCGACGGTCGAGTTTGATCCGCGCCTCACCCAGCTCGCGTTTCTGCCGCTTGAAATCCGACTCGGCGGCGCGCACCATCCGTTGCGCTGCCTCCTGTTCGACGGCCAGAGCCTGCTCGTACGAGCTGAGGTTCCCACCGTGAAAGGTGATCTCGCCGTCGCGGAGGTCACCGATGCGATCCATCAGCTCGAGGACCGCGCGATCGTGGGAAATCACCACCAGCACGCCCTTCCACGTCCGGATCATTTCGTAGACCAGCTCACGAGCCCGCGTATCGAGATTGTTGGTGGGCTCGTCGAGCAGCAGGACGTCCGGGTTCGCCAACAGCCGTGCGGCCAGGCCGAGCAGGACGACCTCGCCGCCGGACAACTCGCCGACCCGGCTGTCCAAAGCGACCTTTTCCAGCCCGAGCTGGACAAGGGTCGCCCGAGTGCGCTTCTCGATGTCCCACTGGTCACCGATGATGGCGAAGTGCCGCTCATCGACGTCACCGCTTTCGATCGCGGCGATCGCCGACCTGACCTCGACCAGTCCGAGCACGTCATCGACGCGCCGATCCGAGGCGAGGATGAGGTTCTGCGGCAGGTAACCGAGTTCGCCAGTGACGTTGATCAACCCCGACGCAGGCCGCAGCTCACCCGCGATCAGCCGCAGGAGAGTGGACTTGCCGGAGCCGTTGACGCCGATCAGGCCGGTGCGGCCGGTGCCGATGACCATGGCGAACCGGTCGAACAGCGCGCCGCCGTCCGGCCAGGTGAAGGAAACGTCGGAAAGTACGAGCGAAGAAGACATGAAGGACTCCTCGAAGGTCTGAAGATCGCGCGGGGAAACCCCCGGCCGCGGTGTCTCTAGAACCTCAGAAGATCAATGTCCTTCTCCGATCGACGGCAGCAGATGCGGAAGTGACAGTACCTACGCCGAAAACCCGACGCAATCGATTAAAAGAGCCCGGACGCCTCGACGGATGGACGCGCGACGGGTTTCACGTCGCCCGCGTCGCGGATCGCGTCCGCCATGCCCTGCGCGGCCAGCCTGTCGGCGCGCTCGTTGCCGGGGTCGCCCGCGTGGCCCTTGACCCAGTGCCACTCGACGTCGTGGCGGCTCACCGCGGCCACCAGCTGCTGCCACAGGTCGACGTTCTTGACCGGCTGTTTCGCGCTGGTCATCCAGCCGTTGCGCGCCCAGTTGATCACCCATTTGGTGATGCCATCGCGGACGTACCGGCTGTCGGTGTACAGGTTGACCGTCACCCGGTGCTTGAGGCTGTCCAGTGCCTGGATCGGCGCCGTCAGCTCCATCCGGTTGTTCGTGGTCCCGACCGCCTCACCACCGCAAAGGGTCTTCTCGCGGTCGCCGTACCGCAGCAGGGCGCCCCATCCGCCTGGTCCGGGATTGCCCGAGCACGCGCCGTCGGTATAGATGTCCACAACCTGGTCCACCGCGACAACATACAGCGACCTTGCGCGAGCGGCCCGGGGCGATCAAAACTGGTAGACAGGGTTATGAGCGCGCGTCCGTATGTCCTGCTGTCGGTGGCGGCGTCTCTCGACGGCTACATCGACGACACCAGCGACGTCCGCCTGCTGCTGTCCACTGAGGACGACTTCGACCGGGTCGACCAGGTGCGGGCCGGGGTGGACGCGATCCTCGTCGGGGCGAACACGCTGCGGACGGACAACCCGCGGCTGCTGGTGCGCTCGGCGGACAGGCGCAAGCGGCGGGTCAACGCGGGCCTGCCGGAGAACCCGGTCAAGGTGACGTTCACGCGCAGTGACAGCCTCGACCCCGCTGCGGCGTTCTTCACCACCGGCGACGACGTGAAGCTGGTCTACGCGCCGGCAGAGGTCGTTCCCGCGCTCACGGCCGTGCTCGGCAGCGTGGCCACCGTCGTCGAGGCCGCAGACGTCCACGCGCTGCTGGCCGACCTGGCGGGTCGCGGCATCGGACGGGTGCTGGTCGAGGGCGGCGGGACGATGCACACGCTGTTCCTCTCCGCCGGCGTCGTCGACGAGCTGCACCTGGTGTTCGCGCCGTTCTTCATCGGCGACGCGGACGCGCCGCGGTTCGTGAACCCGGCGTTGTTCCCGCAGAGCCCGTCACGGCGGATGACCCTCGTCGAGACCCGGCAGCTGGGCGACGTCGTGCTGCTGCGCTACCTGACCGGAAGCGAGTCATGAACGAGAACGATCGCGGTCTGCTGATCGAGTCGATCCAGCTCGCCGAGAACTGCCCGCCGTCCCCGACTTTCTCCGTCGGCGCGATCATCGCGGACGCCGGGGGCAACGTCCTCGCGACCGGCTACTCCGGTGAGACGGCCCCGCACGACCACGCCGAAGAGGCCGCGCTCGCAAAGCTCGACAACGACGACCCGCGCCTCGTCGGCGCCACGCTGTACACGTCGCTGGAGCCGTGCAGCAAGCGGTCGTCGCGGCCGAAGTCCTGCACCCAGCTCATCCTCGAAACCGCGATCCCCCGCGTCGTGTTCGCCTGGCGCGAGCCGAACATCTTCGTCGACTGCATCGGTGCCGAACTGCTCCGCGACGCCGGCCGCGAGGTCGTCGAGGTCCCCGACCTGGCCTACCTCGTGCGCAAGACGAACTCATACATGCCGGGCGTGGCCGAGTAACTCGCCGAGCGCGACTGTCACGCCGGGCTCCTAGAATCGAGCACATGGAGACTCGTGAGATCAGCCGGTTGGGACGTCGTGTCAGCGCTATCGGGCTCGGGTGCTGGCAGCTCGGAGCGGACTGGGGCGACGTCGAGGAGTCCGACGCGCTGGCGGTGCTGAACACCGCCGCCGACGCCGGAGTCACCTTCTTCGACACCGCCGACGTCTATGGCGACGGACGCAGCGAGAAGCTCGTCGGCCGGTTCCGCGCCGAGCGCGGCGACGAAAACCTGTTCGTAGCGACCAAGATGGGCCGCCGCGAGGCGCAGGTGCCGGAGAACTTCATCGCGGCGAAGTTCGACGCGTGGAACGACCGGTCGCGCCGGAACCTCGGCATGGACCGGCTCGACCTCGTCCAGCTGCATTGCCCGCCGACCTCGGTCTACTCGACGGACGCGGTGTACGACGCGCTGGACTCGCTCGTCGAGCGCGGCCGCATCGGCGCGTACGGCGTCAGCGTCGAGACGTGCGAAGAGGCGTTGACTGCGTTGGCCCGGCCGCACATCGCTAGCGTGCAGATCATCCTCAACTGCCTCCGCCTCAAGCCGCTGGAGCAGGTGCTACCGGCCGCGGCGGAAGCGGGCGCCGGGATCATCGTGCGTGTGCCGCTGGCGTCGGGGCTGCTCAGCGGCAAGTACACCGCCGCCACCACCTTCGGCGAGAACGACCACCGCAACTTCAACCGCGACGGCGGCGCCTTCGACGTCGGCGAGACGTTCTCGGGTGTGCCGTTCGACGTCGGGCTCGAGGCTGTCGAGCGCCTTCGGGGCGTGCTGCCGGCGGACCAGACCTTGGCCCAGTTCGCGCTGCGGTGGATCCTCGACCAGCCCGGGGTCAGCGTGGTCATCCCGGGCGCGCGCAACCCTGAGCAGGCGCGCGCCAACACCGTCGCCGCCGGGCTGCCGCCGCTGGACGCCAAAGCCGCCGAGACCGTCCGCGAGGTGTACGACGAGCTGATCCGGCCGCTCGTCCACGACCGCTGGTGACGGCGCGCCGCGAGCGTTGGCCGAGTTGCCGGATTGGCTGGCATGATGGCGAGAATGACGCCTGAAGAGCTCCTCACGACCACCCGGACAGTGCGCAAGCGGCTCGACCTGACCAGGTCGGTACCGCTCGACCTGGTCAAAAAGGCGCTCGAAATCGCGTTGCAGGCACCGAGCGGCTCCAACCGCCAGCAGTGGCAGTGGCTCGTCGTCACGGACAAGGACCAGCGCGCGGCGATCGGCGAGCTGTACCGCCGCGCGACCACGTCGTACCTCGAGTCCGAGGGCGCCGCGAGCAAGCTGTTCGCCGACGACCCGGAGCGCTCGAAGGTGCAGACGCGCGTCGGCACCAGTATCGAGTACCTCGCGGACAAGATGGGCGACGTCCCGGTGCTGGTCATCCCCTGCCTGCAGACGGTGACGGCCGACCTGCCGTCCGGCAACCAGGCGGGCATGTGGGCGTCACTCCTGCCCGCGGCGTGGAGCTACATGCTGGCCGCGCGGGCGTTCACCCTCGGCACCGCGTGGACCACGCTGCACCTGGAGTACGAGAAGGAGGCGGCGGAGATCCTCGACCTGCCGCCGAACGTCCACCAGGCCGCGCTGATCCCGACTGCGTTCTACACCGGCGACACCTTCAAGCCGGCCGTCCGCCAGCCGCTCGACGAGGTCCTGCACCTCGACCGCTGGTAGCGGCCTCTACTCGACCACCAGGTTCAGGCGCTGGATGCCCCAGTTGTCGGCTTGGGTGCCGGGCAGCCAGACGTCGACGATGTCGTCCTTGATCCAGCTGCCGATGTCGGCGGCGTAGCAGTGGCCGTAGCCCGGGACGTAGAACCTGGTGCCCCAGGGGACGTTGCGGGCGTCGACGGCGCAGTAGCCCGAGCCGGCGAGGTAGCCCATCGCGGTCTGGCCGGTGTCGTTGTAGGACGTCACCTTGTAGTTGAGCACCGTGCCTTTCGCGAGGGCGAACGGCGCGAGCTTATTCGACGCGTTGACGTGGTACGACGTCGAGATCTGGCCGATGGACGCCGGGGTGTTGTCCTCGGCCGACATCGCGTAGAGCTGGTAGTTCGCGTTCTGGCACGGCGTCGCGTCGGTGACCAGGAAACTGGCCTGGCCCCAGTCGCTGATCCACTGCAGCGCCTGGCCGTTGCGGAACGCCCGGTATGCGACGGCGCCCGGCACGCGGCTGAACGTGAAGGTGACCTTGCCGTCCGACCCGAGGCCGCCGGAAACGCCGCCGGGAACAGGCAGCCGGTTGCTCACGCTGACCTGCCCGACTTCGGTGCCCGGTCCGTGGCCACCGGTGACCGGCCGATCGGGGATCGTGCCGGTGTAGAAGTGCTGGCAGGCGGGCAAAGCGGCGGGTGCGGCCGAAGCCGTGACCGGCACGGTGACCACCGCGGCGAGACTGGTGAGGCCGGCGAACGCGAGAACCGCGGCGCGCCGGAAACGGTTGACAGGCATGGCGACGAAACCTCCAGGTGGGGACCGTGGGGAGGATCAGCCCGCCGTGGGCCAGCGGTATGGCGACCGTAAGTCGCTTCGGCCATTAGGGTCAAGAGGTCTAGACCTCTTGGTGTTCAAGAACGGCAGGAAAGACCCGCCTGGCCCAATCGGCATAGCGGTAAGGCTGCCTGCAGATGACCTCTTCGGCCGCGGCGGTGACCACCGCTCGGCCGTTCGAGTTCGCCAGGTGCCCGAAAATCACTTCGGCGGCTGGTCCCGGTAGCGTCGTTCGCCATGAACGGCCCCAGCCCGGAGCCGACCATGGCCCGCTCGCAGGCCTGGTGCAACTGCCCGCTGAAGTCCAGGTCCGTTCCGTCGCAACTCGCCGTCGAGTTGCGATCGTTGCGGACGCTAACTACCGCAACTCGACGGCGAGTTGCGGGGGCGGGGCGCCCAGGGCGGGCACTTTGCGGTTTTGTGCCCTGGATGAAAGTTCAACGAAGGCGCTCTTGAACAAGAGTGCCGTCCGTGGGCGTGCTAGGCGGCTGGGGCGGGGCAGGTGTTGAGCATCTGGGCGAGGGCGGCGCGTTCGTCCTGGTCGACGGTCAGGTGGTAGCGGACCTTCACGGTGGCGTAGTGCGTCGCGTACTGGCACCAGTACGCGCGCGTCGGCCGCCAGTGCGCCGGGTCCGAGTCGCCCTTGCTGCGGTTCGACGAAAACGACACCGCGACGAGGTTCTCGGGGTCGTTGTAGAACGTCGAACGCTGCTCGGCGGTCCAGTTCCGGGCGCCCGAGATGTTGGCTTCCTTGACCGGGACGATGTGGTCGATGTCGAGGTTCTTCGCGTCGGTCACGACGACCCCGTCGTACGGACTCGTCCACTTGCCGGCGTTGATCTTGCACCGCGTACCGGCCTGGACGCCGGGATCCTGCTGTTTCAGCACGATCGCGCGGGTGTCACAGGAGTTGCCCTGCCCGACCCAGTCGCCCCACTGGGCGCGGTCGTAGTGCGCGCCGGTGTCCGGGACAGCCACCGTGAGCTGGGAAAGCAACTCCGGAGAGGCGCCGGGCGCGGCGTCCGGGGTGTCGCTCGGCGCCGACCGATGCTGGACCAGCCACACCACCAGCAGTACGGCCACCACGACGGCCGAGGACACGCTGGTGAGAATCTTCTTACGGCTCAACGGTTTCCTGCCTTGCACTAGGAGAGGATCAGGCGCGCAGGGCCCGCAGCAACGTGCCCGGCTTCAGCAGGGTGCTCGGGTGCGCCCGCATGTGAGTCACCCAGCCGAACCGGCGGCTGACCTCGACGTCGGTCATCGCCGCGCGCATGATCCGGCCGGTCACCCAGCTCGCCGCGCGGTACCCGCGCGGGTAGGGGCCGTCGATGTGCGGCAGCGACAGGTCCGCCGACGTCGAAGACTGCCACGCCGCGTCGACGACGACCCGGAGCTTCGCGAAGAAGTCGCGCGCTGGTTCACGCAGATCGGGGCGCGAGCGCAGGTACGACGACAGGCAGGAAGCGTGCAGGGCCGCCGAAGACATGCCCTGCCCGTAGATCGGGTTGAACGACGCCACCGCGTCACCCACCGCGACGAGCCCGGCCGGAAGCCGGTCGACACGGTGGAAGTCCCGCCGGCGGCTGTCAGCCTGGTGATATGTGGCGACCTCGCCGACCGGTTCGCAGGAGGACACGTCTTCGAAGATCTCCGGCAGCCCCACTCGGCAGCGTTCACGGAACTCGGCCAGGTCGCGTCCGGGCTTGTCGTCGGCGAACCCGGCGATCAAGATCATCCAGGAATCATCCTCGATCGCGTTCAGCGCGGCCACGCCGCGGCGCGGCACCATCATCTGGGCCAGCACCGCGCCGACGTCGTCCCGGCCGGATCGGCGGAAGCACGCTGTCGCGTAGTTGAGCGCGATCGCCATCCGGACCATCGGCGGCCGCGGGAACCCGCCCGCTTCCAGCCACTCGCCGAGCCGGCTGGACCGGCCCATCGCGTCGACGACCAGGTCCGCGGTTTCCTCGCCGGACTCGAAACGCACACCCGCGACGCGGTCGCCGTCGAAGGTGAGACCCTCCGCGCGGGCGTGGACGACGCGGACGCCGGGTAGCGCGAGCACCCTCGCGCGGATCTGGTCCTCCAGGAACGGCCGGCTGCAGGTCAGCAGCTCTTCCTCGGGGACGATCACCTTCTGCAGGGTGTGGACGTAGAACCGGGCGGAGTTGCCGCTGGAGAGGATGGCCCCGGCCTCGACGGCGTTCGCGGAGAACCCCGGGAACCAGCGGTCGAGCTGGACACGCCCACCCGGCAGCAGCGTGTGGACCTGCTCGCCCTGCGGCACACCCTGGCGCACGGAATCGTCGAAGTCGTCACGCTCGAGGATCACGACCTCTTCGGCGTGGTCGCTGAGCACCCGCGCCGCGAGCAGCCCGGCCAAGCTCCCGCCGAGCACGATCGCGCGCCCCAGCACGACGTCCCGGCCGTTCGGCGCCTCGGCCGCACCGAGCTGCTCGAAGATCCTGGCCGCACGCCCTGCCATGTCGCCTCCCCCAAGGTGTTCCAGGCTCGACTCTGCCGGAACGATGTGCCTAGGCTACGGAAAAGCTGTCCGATCAACCGGGAGACGCTCCGTGGACATCAAGATCAACGCGGCCGCCGAACGAAACCGCTACGAGATCACCGTCGACGGCAAGGCCGCCGGGTTCACCCAGTACGAACGGCGCGGCGAGGTCATCGCCTTCCTGCACACCGAGATCGATCCGGAGTTCAGCGGGAAGGGGCTCGCCGGGAAGCTGATCCGCTACGCCCTCGACGACGTGCGCGACCAGGAGCTGTCAGTACTGCCGCTGTGCCCGTTCGTCCGGGCGTTCATCACCAAGCACGAGGAGTACGTCGACCTCGTCCCCGCCGCCGATCGACCCCAGTTCGACCTGAGGTGAGCATCATCGCGGCGGCCCCCCGCACAGCATGTCACGCGGTGAAGGGGGCGTTCGCGGAAAACTAGTTCTCGGGGTCGACGGGACGCAGGTAAGCGGTCCCACCGACGGGCATGCGCCGGAAGAAGTCGACCCGGGTGACCGGGCGACCGACCGGACCGAAACCGGGTTGCGGCTGCGGAACGGGAACCTCGCCGGGGGTGCGGTGGGACGGCGACGCGGGCGGGGCGAACGGGCTCGCGTTCGGCTGGCGACGGTGTGTCCACCGGGCTTCCATCGGGTTCCTTTCGATCTGGCGTAGCTATCTGGCTGTCCCATGTGGACAGTTATGGACCCGGTCGGGCCATTGTCGCAGCGACCGGACGGATCAGCAAAGCCCCCGAAAGGCTGTTAATGGACCTTGTCAGCGAGCTGTCAGTGCTGGTGGGGAGCTGTTCGAGGGACACGGCTGTGGCGTCGCCCAATGCGGCGAAGACAGTGGCGGCGTCCCCTTCGAGCCACCGAAGGTCGATCGGCGGACCTGGACGCCCGACCAGCACACGGCCGGTCTCGGGCACGTCCTGCACGCACAGCCCCTGTTCGCGAACGAAAGAGCTACCCACGGCCGGTTCGTCCGCTGTGAGCGGCGTGCTCGTCCCGGCGTCTTCGCCGGATAACGCGAGCACGAGCCAACGCGCGTCGGCACCCAGCCTGCTCTGCTCCGCCAGCAGCCAGGCTCCGATCTCAGTAGAGCGGCGCCGGGCGAAGGGCAATAGCGAACCAGGTCCATAGGGAAGCGAAATACCGGCTGCGTGGGCGCTCTCATCGAACTGGGCCATGCACGCGTAGGCGTGGAACGCGGCGACGACTTGTTCGATCGGCCAATTCGCCCCGGACCACGACGGCTGGAACCACGCACCGTGATCGTCTTCGGCACCCAGGAAGTCGCGGGTGAAGGCAAGGTCGAAGAATTTCTGATGGGCACCTTCGTGCAGCAGCGCCTCGGCGACTTCGAGCGGTGACGACGGCATGTCGATGATCACCAGCCCTGGGAACAGCCGCGAGGACGCCGAAACGAGGCCGGTTCGACTACCCGGGTCGAGCACCGCGACCTGCGCGACGTGCGCCAACAGGTCGTCGGCCAGCGTGGGGTTCACCTCGCGCGCGAGCCGCAGGCCGGCTTCAACCACGCTTGCGAAGTCGTCGGACTCGGTCCACAGGCCCAGTGCCGGCCCGCTGAGCCCGGCTTGCCGATAAACGACACCCAGCGCCCTGGCCAGCGGCTTGCGAGCGGCGGCCGAGGTGGCCAAGAGCAGCTTCGACGTTCCGGCGCTCAGCTCGGTCGAGGCCTCGATGAGAGCGATCGCCTCGGCGAGATCGTCAGGTTCGAACGTGGTGCGCTCGGCGATGGCCTCACCGAGGGAGTGGCGTACCAGCGGACTGTCCACCGTGGACGGCGAAAGTTCGTCAGCGGAAGAGCAGAGGAAACCGTGGATCATCCGGTAGAGCGCACGTCTTTCCGCCAGGACCCCCGCTGCGGGGGCAAGGGCCGCGTGGACGGCAAAGGCGTCCACAGTCAGCGGCCGGCGCAATCGGACAGTCATCCGGCGGCTCACCAGATCTTGAGAAGTAGCGATACGGAGTTGGGTCAAGCCTAAAGCCTGAATACTGGGGCAGACGCTAGACCCGCGGTGAATCGCACACGCGACCGGCCTCGCCGACACTGGGCCAATCAAGTATCACTTGTCTGACAACAGACTTTCCAGCGAGCGGATGGCGGCGTGCCGTGTCCGGTACGCCGCCGCCTGCCGGACTTGAGTCAGAGCGAAAGGATCTGGACCAGACCGACGACGGCCAGTGCGATGCCGGCCGCCAACGTCATCGCGACCACCCGTCGCCACCCGATCATCGCCACCGCCACCACGCTGAAAAAGACCACCACCAGGGTATTTTGTGAGTTCAACATGAGCTTCTCCTGCCTTCCCGAGCCAAGGTGCGACAACCGGATTCGCCAGTCCGCCATCTCACCAAGTCCAGATTGACCCTCTTGTAGGTTGTCTGTCAAGAGTCAACGGCTGACGGACAACTTGCGTCTGCTGTCCGCCCGTGTTAGCTTGAATCAATGCTTTGGCGCGCTCGAAGAACCGCGGGAACCAGCACCGGGGTGGCGGCGTTTCGTCGCTTCGGCGCGACCCAGTCCGCCACCACGACCGCCGGGCAATCGGAAGGTCGATGATGGATTACGCACGTTCTGCCGGCACTCGCGAGCCAGAGGACCGCTGGTCGTTGTCGTCGGACGTCCGCAAGCCCTTGCCCGAGCTCATCGAGGACAAGCTGCGGTCGCTGATCGACGACGGCACCTTCACCGAAGGCGACCGACTCCCCACCGAACCCGAGCTCGCGGCCCGCATGGAGGTCGCCCGCAGTTCCCTGCGCACCGCCTTGCAGCGGCTGCAGATCCAGGGCGTCGTGGAGGTCATGCGCGGCCGCGGCTGGTACGTCCGCTCGGCGGACCTGGCCAATCGTGACGAGGCGTTGGCCGCTGGGCTGCTCGACTTGCGCGTCAGCGACTCCGACCTGTTCGAAGTCCGGATCGCGCTCGAGTCCACGGCGGCCAGCCTCGCGGCGCTGCGCGCGGAGGACGGTGAACTCGACGATATCGAGAAGCTGAGCCGCGCGCATGCCGCGGCCACGTTCACCGACAAGGACCAGCTGCTGCAGACCGACGAGGAGTTCCACGCCGCCGTCGTGCGCGCGAGCCACAACGAACTCCTCGAACAGCTGTACCAATCACTGGTGCCGCAGCTGCGCAGCTTCCGGCGCAACAGCTACGGCTCACCCGTGGTGCACAACCGGTCCGGCAACGACCACGACCAGGTCGTCTGGTTCCTCAAGCGCCGAGACGAAGGGGGCGCCAGGGCCGCGATGAGCACCCACCTGCTTGGTCTGTACCACGGGCTTCCCGCGCAGGTCGCCACTCCGGCCGGCGAGCGCGCGGGGCTGACCACCTATGCCGGGCAGGATGAACCCAGCTGGCAAAAAGACGCAGACTGACCAGCGGCGGCTCAGTACCAGAGGATGCAGACACCCTGCCCCTGGACCACCCAGCCGTTCACCTCGATCCTCACCACGCCACTGTCCCCTTCGGGGTACATGTCAGGCCGGTCGAGGGCACCCAGAAAAGGTACCGGGATGACCTTGAGCCCATGCTCGGAAACGGCGGAAAGATCCCGGCCGTCGAAATAGATACTGCGCAGGTAGACGGTTCTATCAGCCGACCAGTAGGCATATTTTTCGCTGGCCGAGGTGGAAAACGTCAAGCTGAGTCGAAAGGTCGAGCGACTGGGCAGGGAAATGGGCACGGTCGGCCGGAGAAGGGCAATGTCCTCGTGTCGAATTCCCAGTGGAAGTTCGATGAGCTCCCGTTTCTCGCGCAAGTTCACTATCTTCAGCGGTATCGGCTGGTAACCACCATGAGATTCCTTGATCGAAAGCGTACTGCGTTTCACATACCCGGCGGCCCGCTCCCGCATCTCACCCATCCGGTTTCCCACTGAAATGACTTCCAGCAATTTAGGGTACTTCACGGAGATTGCGCTCGCACTGACTGGATCGGCTGTCAGCGCGATCATGATCTCGTCGATCTGTGCGACGAGAACGGTCTCAAAGGTCAGCTTGATCTCGACCACCGAGACTGGCTCCACTCTGATGTAGACGTCGACCGTCCGACCTTCATCCACGGTGAGCAGTTTGTCAGCTATTTGCGACAATCCCGGCGAAGCCTTGGGGAGCAGCTTGCCGAGACCTGCCATGATCAGATCCCGGGCACTGAGCGAATCAATCAGCGTCGACCGGGATATCCTGCTCGCCGATTCGTCGAAATCCTTCCGTATTACCGTCAACCGGTTTCGCATGTCTTGCAGGAGCTCCAGGTTCTCCCGGGACTTCGCCCACTCGAAGTAGAGCGAAACGAGGAGCAGCAGGAAGAGATCTCGCGTTGACGAGCGCAAGCCGCCGGCCAACGACTCCCCCGCCGCGCCACCGAACAGGGCGGAAAGGATGAACCGGGGGAACGGCGTATTGGCGACGGCGATAAGCGCTATGATCGACAGGAAATATAACAGTACCCGGCGTGTCGCGGACTTTCGCTGATCGAACTCCTCATCATCGGCCATAACCGAGTGTCTCGTCGACACACCTCTGCGTCACAGGCCTCTGTCCAGAGACCGCCCGAATGGCCCTGTCCGGACCAGGACCCGCTCGCCCACCATGAGCGGAAGGCGGAGGGAGTACCTACTGGTGTGACTGGGCGGCCTGGCGTTCAGCCGCGACCTGGGGGCTTCAGACGTACGCTGCTCAAGGTCGCGGGTGGCTCAGTGCTGTCCGGACTCGGATCCCTCGCTGCGATCCTCTCCTGGCAGCCATCACCGCGATCAACCTGGCAGAACGCGCTCCACCAGTTCCTCTCCGAGGCGTGGCCGGTGCTTGTGCTCGCCGGAGTGGCACTCGCCGGGTACGAAATCTTCGTGCATCGGCGGCTGCTGGCCGAGTTCACCGCGATAGCCGGCCCACGCATCGTCGAAGCGCTTCTCCCCCAGCAGGTGCTTGAGACCTTCCTTCGCTCGATCTACGGTGCGAACGACGCCAACCGCGACGTCGTTGTCGGCGTGCTCGGCGGTGAAGGGCTCCGGCCGCAGGGTGGGGATCTGACGATCAGCACGCATACCGCGGTGAGTTTCGAACTCCGTGCCGTCGACTACGAGCAATACCACCTGACCTCATCGGTCACGTACAGCTTCAAGAAGAACGTCACAGTCAACCGATTTGTCATCTTCGCGACTTGTAACGCACTGCTGCGCGACTCGATCAGCTCCGGCTGCCGGCTACCTCTGTTCGAACTGTGGTTCATTCCGGACAGCTCACTGTTCGGTACCTCCGTGGACGACATGCTGCCGTCAGTACTGCTCGACCTCGACTACATAGACCAGAACGGCGTCCGTCACCTCGGTGCGTCCAGCAGGATTCCTCCGCAGCCGGTCAAGTTCGACCGCTGGGCCGACTACCTGACGTTCTTCCGGGAGGGCACCGAGACAAACCGGAGACTGAAGCCCCGCGACCATCTGTCCGACCTCCGGATCTTCGACTGCGACCTCAGCGACATCGCCGAGGCCGAAAACTCCGTCAGCTCGGTCGAGCGCCTGAAGCTGACGTCGACGACCCTGCAGCGCATCGACGACGGCTACTGCTACTGGCAGCCGCCGTATCCCTGCTACGTCGACCGCATCACCATCGATGTCAAGGAGCTCGACCTCGACAGCGCGAATTCGTGGGAGTTCCGGGTGGTGTCGTTCACCTTCCGGTCGAATACAGCGTCGGCCCGGTGGTTGAAGGCCGACGACCTAACCGACCTCGAAGTGCGCTCCTGGCTGCTCCCCGGCCACGGCGTCGCACTGCTCTGGCGCGCCGTCAACCCCTCCTGAGCCAGCCGGGTGCAGTACGTTTCGGGGAGAGGGAGAAGGGAGGGGCGATGCCCATCGTGTCACCGGGGTTTCGCGGGCGGCCGCGGGAGGACCGGCCGGCGTTGCCGCCTGGGCAGTACCTGGTCGAGGACTTCCCGGTGCTCTCGGTCGGGCCGACCCCGCGGATCAGGACCGAGACCTGGGAATTCGTCATCACCACCGAGTCTGGCGAAAAGCACATCTGGAGCTGGCCCGAGCTGCTGGCGCTGCCGACCGAGCGGCCGACGGTCGACATCCACTGCGTGACCAAGTGGTCGAAGTTCGCCACGAAATGGCGCGGGGTCTCGCTCGACACCCTGCTGTCCGGGGTGGACACCGCGGCGGAATACGTGATGGTCCACTCGTATGACGGGTACACGACGAACCTGCCGCTGGCCGACCTGCTCGACGGGCAGGCGTGGATCGTCCACCACTTCGGCGGCCAGTCGCTGGTGCCCGAACACGGTGGACCGGCGCGGCTGCTGGTGCCGCATCTGTACCTCTGGAAGTCCGCGAAGTGGGTGCAGGGGCTCACATTGATGCTCGAAGACGAGCCAGGTTTCTGGGAGAACGCCGGCTATCACGACTACGGAGACCCATGGCGGGAACAGCGATATCAGGGCGACTAGCGTGGCGAGTGGCGACGCTGGTCGAGTCGCGGGATGAGACGCCGACGGCGCGGACGCTGGTTTTCGACGTTCCGGGGTGGCCCGGACACCTTGCCGGGCAACACGTCGACATCCGGCTCACGGCGGAGGACGGATACTCGGCGCAGCGAAGTTACTCGCTCTCGACACCGTCGCAAGTGGACCGCGTCGAGGTGACCGTCCAGCTCGTATCGGACGGCGAGGTGTCGTCGTACCTGCACGACATCTACTCCGTCGGCGACCCGCTGGAGTTGCGCGGGCCGATCGGCGGCTGGTTCGTGTGGCGGCCCGACGAGCTCGAACCGGTGCTGCTGGTGGCCGGTGGGTCGGGGATCGTGCCGTTGATGGCGATGATCCGGGCACGCCGCGAAGCGGGAAGCCGTGTTCCGTTCAAGCTCATCTACTCAGTGCGTTCGCCCGACGAGCTGTACTACGCCGAGGAGCTGCGCAAACCGCAGGCAGGGCTCGACATCACGTACGTCTACACGCGCGAGACGCCTGATGGCTGGCCCCAACCGCCTGGACGTCTTGGTGTCGCGACGGTCAACTCGGCGGCCTGGCCGGCGGACTTCGCGCCGCGGTGCTTCGTCTGCGGGCCGACCGGGTTCGTCGAGACCGTCGCGAACATCCTCGTCGCGCTGGACCACGACCCCCGCCGGATCAAGACCGAGCGCTTCGGGCCGACCGGCGCCTGATCAACCCCGCGCTCACCACCCCGATCACGACCCCGACCACGGCGGGTAGCAGGGCGCCGGAGCGGGGCGGCGCCGCGACCCGGACGACCACTGGTTCCGGTTCGGGCAGGTCACGAGCCGGGGCGTCACGCGCTGTCGACGTCCATGCGGTGATGAACACGAGCAGCCGCGAAACCAGCGAGATGAACACGAGCAGGCCGATCACCGAGCCGAACGCCGCGCCCGTCGGCGAATCGCTGATCAGTCCGATGTAGACGGTACCGGCCTGCTTGAGCAGCTCGAACCCGATCGCGGCCACCAGCGCGCCCCACATGGCGCTGCGAGTGCCCACGGGCTTGCGCGGCAGTTTCGTGAGCACCCACAGGAACACCAGCCAGTCGGCGAGTAACGCCAGCGGTATCGAACCGACGGACACCGCGGTGTGCGTCCAGCTCTCGTCGTCGACGTGCGCCAGCCGGAGCAAGTAGCTACCCAGCGCGCCGCCGACGGCGGTCAGCGAAAACGAGATCAGCAACGCGACGGCGAGGCTGACCAACGCGAGGAGGTCCTTGAAGACCACCCGCCAGAGCCTTTGCTCGACGCGCTGCTGGTCCCACATCGCGGTGAGGGAGTCGCGCAGGGCGTTCATCCAGTTCCAGCCGGAGTAGAGCGCGACCACCAGCCCCAGCGTACCGACCTTGATGCGCTGGGAGATCAGGTTGTCGAGCAGGGCCCGCACGTTCTTGCCGAGCGGACCCGGCACGGCGTCGGTGATCCCATCCCGCAGCTGCTCGAGCAGGTGCGGCTGCCCGACCAGGACGTACCCCGCCACCGCGAACGCCACCATCAGCATCGGGATCAGCGACAACAGGCTGAAATAGCTGATCGAGGCGACGTATTGGTAACCGCTGTGCTCGATGTAGCGGTCGACCGCACGCACGATGTGGTCGAACCACCGGTACCGCAGACGGAGGCGGCGCCAACCGGCCACGGCGGCGGACGGGGTCGCTTCGGGACTGTTCACAGTGCATGTCTATCAACACCGGGTGAAGAGCCGCAGGGTCAGCCGAGTGTCGCGTGCATTTCCCACACCAGGATCTCGGCGGGCGAAGTCGCGGTGACCCGCTGGCCGCCGGTCGAGGTGAACCGCACGGCGTCGCCGGTCGCCAACGCGCCCGAACCTTCGAGGACGACGTCACCCCGCGGGACGAACAGGTGGAGCAACGGCGCGTCGGGCAATTCGACGCTCTGACCGGGCTGCAGCCTCGCGGCGTGCAGCGCGGCGAACTTGTTGTTGATCCGGATGGCCGACGCGTCCTCGTGCGCGGACATTCCCGACGCGACGGGCACGAGCCCGCCGGCGAGCAGTTCGTTCTCGATCTCGAGCTGCTCGTAACCCGGCTTGATCCCGGATTCGTCGGGAACGACCCACATCTGCACGAAATGCACCGGCTCGTCGTGCGAGTCGCCGCCGTCGAGGCGCCACGAATCGTTCTTCTCGGAGTGCATGATCCCGCTGCCGGCACTCATCCGCTGGGCCAGGCCCTGGTAGATGACGCCGGAGTGCCCGGTCGAGTCCTGGTGGACCAGCGAGCCCTGCAGGACCCACGTGACGATCTCCATGTCCTGGTGCGGGTGGGTGTCGAAGCCCATCCCGGGGCGGACGGTGTCGTCGTTGTTGACCAGCAGCAGCCCGTGGTGGGTGTTGGCGGGGTCGTACTCGCCGCCGAAGGAGAACGAGTGCTTCGAGTCCAGCCAGTCGATCTTGGTGGCGGACCGGTCGACGGCCCGGCGGATGTCGATCTTGGGACGCAGTGCGGTGCTCACGATGTGATCCTCCGGGTCGCCGACGGGTTCGGTGTGTTCGGTTGCCTCGACTCAGGCGGCCTTGATCGCGGAGACCTCGAACTCGAGGACGACCTTGTCGCCGACGAGCACGCCGCCGGTGTCGAGCGCGGCGTTCCAGGTGATGCCGAAGTCCTTGCGGCTGATCGTCGCGGAGCCTTCGAAGCCGATCCGGGTGTTGCCGTACGGGTCCTTCGCGGTGCCTTCGTAGTCGAATTCGACGGTGACAGACTTGGTGACGCCCGTGATGGTCAGGTCGCCGGTCACGTCGAACGCCGTGTCGCTGGTCTGGTTGACGCCGGTGGAGACGAAGTTGATCTCGGGGAACTCGTCGAGCTGCAGGAAGTCGCCGCTGCGCAGGTGGGCGTCACGGTCGGCGTTGCGGGTGTCGATGCTGCCGGTCTTGATGGTCAGCTTCGCGGTCGAGGCGGCGGGGTTGTCGCCGTCGATGTCGAAGCTGCCGGTGAACTCGTTGAAGCCGCCGCGGACCTTGGTCACCATCGCGTGGCGGGCGACGAAGCCGATACGGGTGTGCGCGGGGTCGATGTCGTAGTGACCGGTCAGCTCGGTCAACGCGGTGGTGGTGCTGGTCATGGCGGGCTCCTCGGTTCGTCGACACATCTAGTTGACGTGTCATCCAATACTGAACTGAACCTGGGTGACGTGTCAACTATTCCCGTACACTCGGAGGCATGAAAGATCCACGATGGCTCGACGACGACGAGCAGCGCATTTGGCGCGACTATCTGGCGATGCACGTACAGCTCACCGCCCGGCTGAACCGCCAGCTGCAGGCCGACTCCGAGCTCTCGCTGACCGACTTCGCAGTCCTCGTGCACCTGACGGAGGCGCCGGAGAACCGCATGCGCGCGTTCGAGCTGGCGCGCGTGTTGGAGTGGGAGAAGAGCCGGCTCTCACACCATCTCGCGCGCATGCAGAAGCGCGGCCTCGTGGACCGTACGGAGTGCCCGTCCGATGGCAGGGGGGCGTTCATCACCATCACGCCCGCGGGTCGGAAGACCATCGAGGACGCCGCGCCGAAACACGTCGAGACCGTGCGTCAGCTGCTGTTCGACACCCTCAGCGCGGACCAGTTCCGCACCCTCGACACCATCTCCAGCCAGGTCCTGGCCCGGCTGGAGGAATAGCGGTCGACTAGACCCGTGCGGGGCGGCGGGCGGTGCGGAGTGGAGCGCCGACGTCGTACAGGTGCTGCAGGACGTAGCCGTACGAACGGACGAGACCGCACTCGGCGTAGGCAATGTCGCGCTGCGCGCAGAACCGGCTGACGGTGAGCTGGGCATGCCGCAGGTTCGGCCGCGGCATGCTGGGGAACAGGTGGTGTTCGATCTGGTAGTTCAACCCACCGAGGGCGAAGTCGACCCAGAACCCGCCGCGCACGTTGCGCGACGTGAGGACCTGCTTGCGCAGGAAGTCCAGCGTGTGGCCTTCGGACAGGGTCTCCATGCCCTTGTGGTTCGGCGCGAAGGAGCACCCCATATAGACGCCCCACAGCCCCTGGTGCACGGCGATGAACACGAGCGCCGTCCCGGGTGAGAGCACCAGGAACACCGCGCCGAGGTAGACGGCCGTGTGGGCGAACAGCAGGCCCGCTTCCAGCCGTCGCGATTTGAGGCCCGGCTTCCAGATGGCTTCACCGCTGGCGAAGTGCAGGTTCAGCCCTTCGAGCAGCAGCAGCGGGAAGAACAGCGCCGCCTGGTTCCTGGCCATCCAGTGCAGGAACCCGGTTTTCGTCGTCGCCTGGCGCGCGGTGAACGCGAGCGCCGGGATGTCGAGGTCCGGGTCCTTGTCCTCGTGGTTCGGGTTGGCGTGGTGAGCGCTGTGCTTGGCGATCCACCAGCCGTACGAGATGCCGACGAGGCCGGCGTGCGCGTAGCCCGTGACGTCGTTGGCCAGCCGGGTACGGAAGATCTGCTTGTGCCCGGCGTCGTGGCCGATGAACGCGAACTGCGTGAAGATCAGCGCCAGCGCGACGCCGATGAACAGCGTCCACCAGGAGTTTCCGATGAAAACGAACCCGACGCAAGCACCGGCCAGCGCGAGGAAGTTGAGTGACATCCGGACGGCGTAGTAACCGCGACGGCGGTTGAGCAGGCCGTCACCGACGATCGTGCGGGACAGCTCGGCGAAATCGCTACCCCTTCGCGCCGCGGGCGCGGTCACGCGGTCAGGTCAAGAAATAGTGGGCGCATCCCAGGCCTCTCGAAGTACCAGGGCCGGGGTCCGGGGCGCTGTGGTGATATTCGGACGAACTCCCAGCATACCGACTCGAAGCCCCAGTAGACGCCCGTTCCCTTACGGCTCCGTGAACACCGGTCAGCGCGGGAGCTTCACCACGGTGACGAAGAAGTCGTCGATCTGGCGGACGACTTCGACGAACCGCTCGAAGTCCACCGGTTTGGTGACATAGGCGTTGGCGTGCAGGTCGTAGCTGCGGAGGATGTCCTCCTCGGCTTCGGAGGTGGTGAGCACGACCACTGGAATGGCCAGCAGCTCCGGGTCGGCCTTGATCTCCGCGAGTACTTCGCGGCCGTCCTTCTTGGGCAGGTTGAGGTCCAGCAGGATCAGGCCCGGCCGCGGGACGTCGGTGTGCGGTCCCTGGCGACGCAGGAACTGCAGCGCCTCGACGCCGTCGCTGACCACGAACAGGGCGTTGTGGATCTTGTGGTGCTCGAACGCTTCCCGCGTCATGAGCACGTCGCCTGGGTCGTCTTCGACCAGGAGGATGTCGATCGGGCTCACTGGGACACTCATGCTTCCTCGACCTCGTTCGTCTCGACGGTCAACTCGGGTTGCGGCCCAGCCAGAACCGGCAGCGTGAAACAGAACGTCGTACGACCCAGATCCTGGGTATCCAACCAGATCTGGCCGCCATGATGCTCGACTATCTTGCGGCACACCGCCAATCCGATCCCGGTGCCCGGGTAGGCGCTCTTGGGGTGCAGCCGCTGGAAGATCGCGAAAATCCGCTCCGCGTACTCGGGCTCGATACCGATCCCGTTGTCGGACACCGAAAACGTCCACGTGTCGTCATCGCGAACAGCCTCGACGCGCACCTCGGGCGCCTGCTCCCCGTGGAACTTGATCGCGTTGTTGACGAGGTTCTGGAACACCGCGGTCAGGAGCGACGCCTCGCCGCGCACCTCCGGCAGCTCGCCGTGCGTGATCACGGCACCGGTCTCGGCGATCGACGTCTCGAGGTTGTCGACAGCCTGGCCTAGCAACGCGCCGGTGTCGAGGACAACTGGCTCGCCGACGCGGCGGCCGACGCGGGAGAACGAAAGCAGGTCGTTGATCAGGATCTGCATCCGCTTGGCGCCATCGACGGCGAACTCGATGTACTGGTCGGCGCGGTCATCGAGCTGGCCTTGGTACCGCCGCTGGAGCAGCTGGGTGAAGCTGGCCACCTTGCGCAGCGGCTCCTGCAGGTCGTGCGACGCCACGTACGCGAATTGCTCCAAGTCCGAATTGGACCGTTCCAGCTCCTCGGTGCGCTTGTCGAGCAGGCTGTGGGCGCGGTGGAGCTCGCCGACCTCGTCGACGATCCGCTGCCGCATGGTCTCGATGTCGGCCCCGAGCTCGATGAGCTCCCGTGGTCCGCTGCCTTCGACGTGGCGATGGATGTCCTCTTCGGACACCAGCCGGACCTCGGCCGCGAGCCGGAAGATCGGCCGCGCGACGACGTAGCGGAAGCCCAGGTACAGCAAGCCGAACAGGACCAGCAGCAACGCCCCGACGGTGATCAGCATCGCGGTCAGGAAGTTGCTCGCGCCGTTCAGGCTGGTTCGCGCGGACCGGGAGGCGTTGACGAGGTCGGCCCGCTGGGTGGCGAAGGAGGTGCGCACCGCGTCGAAGAGCGTCTTGCTCTGATCGAGTTGGGCGGTGGTGGCCGTGGGATGCGCCGAATCGGTCCAGGTCGTGGCCAGCGCCTGCCACCGAGCGGCGGCGGCCAGCACCTCGGTCAGATCGGCACCGGCTTGAGTGCCGTCGACCGCGCCGAGCCGCCGCAACGACGCTACAGCCTGATCCTGCTGCTGCCGCCCGGTTGTGTAGGGCTCGAGGAAGTCGTTCTGCCCGCTGATCAGGTAACCGCGGGCGCCGGTTTCCTGGTTGACCAGCGCGGTGGACAACGTGTTCGCCTGGATCAGCTGGGGATCGGCCCGGTCGACCAGGCGGCCGCGCGCGTCCCCGAGATTGCTGAGACCGACGGCCCCGCCGGTGATGGCCGCGATCAGGAGGACCGCCTCGACCGCCGCGAGCAGCGCGGCCCAGCGCCGGACGGGCCACCGGGTCGCGGTCCGGCGGCGGGCTTCGGTCGTCTCGGTCACCGGGCGGGCTCCCGCGTGCTGTGGGTCAGCAAGGCAATCGCGACGTCGTCGTCGAGCGGGCCCCGGTTCAGCTTCATGACTTCCGCGATCAGCTGGTCCAGTGCGTCGCCGGAGTTCGCCCGCCAGTCCGGGGCGTCGTGCAGGATGCGCAGGAACAGTGCTGCCATGTTCTCGTGGCCGAGCCGTTCGGAGCCGTCAGCGACTCTCCCTTCGAACACGCCGTCGGTGTACAGCAGGAGCGACCAACCAGGGTCCAGCGCTACCTCACGCGGTGTCCAGCTGACGTCCGGAGCAACCCCGAGCGGCACACCGAGTTCGTCGTCCGGCAGAAGGAAACCGCGTGCGCCACTGATCAGCAAGGGCGGCGGATGTCCGGCCAGGCACATCCGCAGCGACCGCCGGTCGGCGGCAATGTCCACAGTGCACAGAGTCGCGAAGATCGGCTTGATGCGCTCGTGCACCAGAACCTGCTCCACAGTCCGCAGCACTTCCGCGGTCGGCAGGCCGGCCAGCACCAGCGACCGCCACGCGATGCGCAGCGCCACCCCGAGAGCCGCTTCGTCAGGCCCGTGCCCGCAGACGTCGCCGATCACCACCTGGACCCGTCCGTCGGGAAGCTCGACGGCGTCATAGAAGTCCCCGCCGAGCAGTGAACCGTCACGGCCGGGCCGATAGCGCGTCGCGAGGCTCAGGTTCGGGTCGGAGAGCAACGGCGTCGGGAGCAGGCCGCGTTCCAGCCTGCTGTTCTCGGCGGCGATCATCTGCTGCTGCAGGAACTGCTGCTCGACCTGCTCGGCGCGCTTGCGCTCCCAGGCATACCGCAACGCCCTGACCAGCAACGGGCCGTCTACCTGGCCCTTGATCAGGTAGTCCTGGGCGCCCGAGGCCACCGCGGCCATGCCGGTCTGCTCGCCACGCTGGCCGGTCAGCACGACGACGGCGGTGTTCGGCGTGTGCGCCCTGAGCCTGTCCAGCCCGGCGAGCCCGATCGCGTCGGGAAGCTGCAGGTCCAGCAGGACGCAATCGGCGAGCACCGGGGTCATCGACACGACGTCCGCCATCGTCGACACCCTTTCGAGTGACACCGGGGAGTCGACGTCGGCCAGCATCTCTTCGACGAGCAACGCATCACCGTCGTCGTCCTCGACGAGCAGAACCCGCAGGCGGTATTCGGGAGACAGCCGCTGCGACATGGCGCTGATGTCGGCTACTTCGACCACACCGGCTCGTTCATGATGTTGCTTCCTCTGATTCGGATACACAAGCGAGGCGGCTGTGGGCTCAACCGCGCTAACCCTAGCGCGCCCACCTGCTGAATCATTGCTAACAAAAAAATGATAAGAGTGCTACGTCACAACCGTAGCGATGATGACGTTCACGTGTTAACGTTGCTCCCATGAGCACGAGGACACGGATACTGGAAGCGGCGGCCAAGCTGCTCGCCGACTCGCCGGTGGCGGACGTTTCGACCCGCGCGGTGTGTGAAGCCGCCGGAGTGGGCGCACCCGCGCTGTACCGGCAGTTCGGCGACAAGGAAGGCCTCCTCTCCGCGGTGGTCGACTACGGCTTCGACCAGTACCTGTCCGGTAAGCGGGCGGCCAAACCGTCGGCGAACCCGGTCCAGGACCTGCGTGACGGCTGGGACAGCCACGTCGCCTTCGCCGTCGGTCACCCGAGTTACTACCGGCTCATGTACTCCCCCGCCGTCAGCGCCCCACCCGAAGCCGCCGCCGAAGCACAGCGGCTGCTGGTGGAGGTCCTGGAGCGCTGCGCGGCTGCCGGCAAGCTCCGCGTCTCCCCGGAAACGGCAGGTCAGATGATCATGTCGGCGAACGTCGGCGTCGCGCTGATGCTCGTCAGCCGGGCCGACGCGTACACCCCCGACGTCTCCACCCGGGTCCGCGACGCCGTGCACGCCGCGGTGCTCGTCGCCCCGGACGGTCCCGCCCACGAGGGTGACACCGCGACGACGGCTTCGTCGCTCGGCGCGCTCCTCCGGCAGCAACCGCCGGCGCAGCTGACCGACGCGGAGACCGTGCTGCTCCACGAGTGGCTGAACAGGCTCTCCGACACGGAGTAACTCCGCAGTAACCAAACGGTTGACGCATCCCGCGTCATCCGGCGATACCCCACACCCAAAAACAGGAAAAGAGACTGGAAAATGAGCACCGACACCCGCGTAGCGATCATTACCGGCGGCTCCCGCGGAATCGGCCGCCAGAGCGCCGAACGCCTCGCCGCCGACGGTTTCGCCGTCGTCATCAACTACGCCGGCAATGAGGTACAGGCCGCGGAGGCCGTCGCCGCGATCACCGACAAGGGCGGGCAGGCCATCGCCGTCCGCGGTGACGTCGCCGAACTCGACGACATGACCGCCGTTTTCGACGCCGCGGAAAGCACCTTCGGCGGAGTCGACGTCGTCGTCCACGCCGGCGGCACGATGTACCTGTCGCCGCTCGCCGAGCTGGACCTCGACCGGCTGGACCGGATGCACCGCACCAACATCCGCGGCACGTTCGTCGTCGACCAGCAGGCCGCGAAGCGCGTCCGGTCCGGCGGCGCGATCATCAACTTCTCCACTTCGGTGCTGGGGCTCGCCATCCCCGGCTACTCGGCCTACGCCGCCACCAAGGGCGCCGTCGAGGCGATGACGCTGATCCTGGCGCGCGAACTGCGCGGCCGCGACATCACCGTCAACGCCGTTGCCCCCGGCCCGACCGCGACCGCCTTGTTCTTCGACGGCAAGGACGAGGAGACCATCGCGCGGATGGCCGCGCAGCCGCCACTGGAGCGCCTCGGCACCCCGGACGACATTGCCGAGGTCATCTCGTTCCTCGCCGGCCCGTCCCGCTGGGTGAACGGCCAGGTGCTGCGCGCCAACGGCGGAATCATCTGAAATTCCCATTTACCACTCGATAGAAGGAGAAAGCTCATGAGCAAGGTCATCGTCATCACCGGAGCGTCCAGTGGGATCGGCGCGCTCAGCGCTCGCGCCCTCGCCGACGCGGGGCACACCGTCTACGCCGGGATCCGCGACACCGCGGGCCGCAACGCCCCCCGCCTCGAAGAAATCAAGGCCTACAACGAAGAGCACGGCACCGATCTGCGCGGTATCGAACTCGACGTGTCCTCACAGGACTCTTCGGATGCCGCGATCGCGGCCATCGTCGCCGAGCACGGGCGGCTCGACGCCGTCATCCACAACGCCGGACACATGGTCAGCGGGCCGGCCGAGGCCTTCACGCCGGAAGAGATCGACCGCGTCTACGACACGAACGTCCTGGGCACGCAGCGCGTGAACCGCGCGGCACTGCCGCAGCTTCGCAAGCAGGGCAACGGTTTGGTCGTGTGGGTGTCCAGCAGCAGCACCCGCGGCGGTGTCCCGCCCTACCTCGCGCCGTACTTCGCGGCGAAGGCAGCCATGGACGCCTTCGCGGTCAGCTACGCGGCTGAACTCGCCCGCTTCGGCGTCGAGACGTCGATCATCGTGCCGGGCTCGTTCACCACGGGCACCAATCACTTCGCCAACGGCGGACGGCCCTCGGACCAGGCCACCGTCGACGAGTACGAGGTCAAGTACCCGAACCTGGTCGAGCAGGTCGCCGCGCGGCTGGGCGCACTCGCTCCGGCGGACACCAGCGTCAGCGCGGTCTCGGACGCGATCGTCGCCGTCGTCGACGCCCCCGCCGGCAAGCGTCCGTTCCGCACCCACATCGACCCGGCGAACGACGGCGCGGAAGAGGTCGCCGCGGTCGCCGACCGCATCCGGGTCGAGTTCCTCACCCGCATCGGCCTGGAAGACGTCCTCCACCCCGCGTGAGCCCCCGCCCCGCCCCGCAAGTCGCCGTCGAGTTGCGATACCTAGCGCCCGCAACGATCGCAACTCGACGGCGAGTTGCGGTCTGGTGGGTCAGGGGACGTCTTCCAGGAACGGGCTGAGGAGGCCGGGGATGGCAGCATCGGCGAGCTTGAGAGCGTCGGACTCGGCCATGTCGGTGATCGGGTACGAGCCATGGCCCGCGGCTACCGTCGCGACCAGGGTCATCAAGCCGGCCCGGTGCTGGAAGAACGACCGGTCCATTTTCCAGCCGATGATCGCGTCCCGCTTCAGCGTCAGCGTCTCCCGCTCGAGCGAACCCTTGCGGCTGAGGACATAACGTTCGGTCAGCGCGTGTCCGAGGTTGCGATAGCGATCCCAGCCGACGACCGCGGCGATCGGTACGAAGACCAGCGCGACCTTCCACAGCCAGCCCGGCAGGAACCCGATCCACGCACCGAGGAACAGCAGGACGGCCAGCAGCAGTACCCCGCCGATCGCCCGGTTGAGCCTGCGGTTGAGCGCCCGGCGAGGATGCCGCACCAGCGGCACGGTTCCCGGGTCCGACTCCTCGCGAAGCACGCTGGCGGCGACCTCGTGGGCTCGCTCGGCGGGAGCGAACGGCAACAGCACCGAACCGCCCGTGCGTGCCGTCAAGCCGCTCGCGACGGCGACGCACCGGGCGCCCCCGAGCAGTCGCACCGGCAGCGGCTGGCGCAGCAGGATGCCGCGGAGCCGGTCTTCCTCGATCGACACGGACCGCGTGGTGATCAGCCCTCGCCGCACGTGCAGCGCGCTGTTTCCCCGCGTCAGCCGGAAATTCCAGAACGACAGGACGTAGCCGGCGACCGATGCCAGCGAAACGAGCACCATCAGCCCGACGGCCGCTACGACGATCGCGAGCGCGGACGGTCCCGCGGTGAAGTACTCGGCCAACGACCGCAGCGGCCCGAACCGGCTCGGGTCCACATGCAGCTCGTGGGCGTAGTGATAGACGAAACCCACGATGGCGCCCACGGTCGCGAGGCCGGACAGCGCGAACGGTGAGAACCGGATCCAGCGCCGGTCGAACACCGCGAGCACGCTTTCCTTGGGCTGCACCGAAATCGCCCCGGCCCCGCTGTCAACCGGCGCACCGTCACCGGGTTCGGCGACTTCCGGGCGTCGATGCAGCAGCACCGTGGTCAGGCGCTGGGCCTCGGCCCTGGACACGGCGTCGAGCACGAGCTCGTCGCTGCGGTCCTTGGTGTGCCTGCCGGTCCCGACCTTCAGCGCGGTCAGCCCGAACAGCCGGTGCTTGAGCTCCGCGGTGCTGTCGACCGTCCGGACCCGGTCCAGCGGCACCGCGCGGTGCCGCCGGTGCAGGATGCCGGTGCGCAGCTCCATCTGTTCCTCGGTGACCCGGTACCGGGCGGTGAGGATGTGGGCGACGCTGACGACCACGGTGAACCCGGTGGCGGCGAGCGCGATCCACTGCCAGAACCCGCCGGCGCGATCGAACAGCAAGGCTCCGACCGGCAGCGGGAGTGAGCGGATGACGTCGACTGCGGGCCGGACCAACAACATGCGCCAGTCGAGCCGGCTCCACGCCACCTCGGTGGAGACGGGCGCGGCCGGGGCCTCGACCGTGCTCATGTCCCGTCCCCGTGCGTGGCCTGCGTGGTCGTGGTGAGCTCGTCGACCAGCTTCAGCGCGACGGCGTGGTCCAGCGCGTGGATGTGGATCGGACCGCCCGCCGACGCCGTGGTGATGGTGACCTTGGCGAGCCCGAACAGCTGCTCCACCGGACCCCTGGCCACGTCGATCGTCTGCAGCCGCGAGATCGGCGCGATCCGCCACTGCTGCTTGATCCAGCCGGCCTGCGTGAACACCGCCTTGTCGGTCGCCTCCCAGCGGTGCACCCGGAACCGCCACGACGGCATCACCAGGATGTGCAGCGGACCGAGCACCGCGGTGACGATGAGGGTGGCGTGCGCCCACTGCACGTCGGCCGCGAACAGCAGGACGAACTGCAGACCGGCGATGACCACCCAGCCCATCAGGGCGCCGAGCGTCCAGTAGGCGATGGCCTTGCGGCTGACCCGGTTCTTCGGCGGGCGCAGCCGGACGGTGCCGCGTTCGGGCGTTTCCAGGGAGCTCACTTGCTCACCGTGCCCGAATCGGCAGCATTTCGCCAGCAAACTGCCCCAGGTAGGCGGCCAAACCGTCACCTTCGGCGAGCGGAGCTGTCAACGCGACATAACCGTCCGGACGCACGATGACGAACGCGTCCTCGATAACGCCGTAACCGCTCCTCGCGTGCCCGGCGTCGTCGACCAGATCGACGTCGATCGCGAAGCACTTGACCAGCTCAGGGAACCGCTCGCCGAGCTCGCGCAGTACCGGCGCGCCGGCCGCGCCGAAACCGAGCACGGTGAAATGCGAACCGCGGAACAGGTCGAACAGCCGGACCGCGGTCCCCGCCGCGTCGGTGACCGGGGCGTCCGGTGCCCGTTCTCCGGCACGCACACCTGTCCGGGAACCGTCGAGATCGGTGGACAGCGAGCTCCCGGGATACGCGAGGCCGAGTTGGTGGCCGTCGGGGGCCATCCCGGCACCCACGCCCTGTGAGTCCTCGCCGGCCATCGACTCCACGACCCGCGCCAGCCCCGCATTGCTCACCTCGAGCGTCCATTCGGCCACTGGCAGCCGCTCTTCGCCGTAGGTGTCCAAAAGGGACTCGTCCGCGGTGCCGGCGAGTACCGACGCGAGTTTCCAGCTGAGGTTGTAGCCGTCCTGGATGCCCGTGTTCATCCCGAGCCCGCCGGCCGGCGGGTGCACGTGTGCCGCGTCGCCCGCGATGAACACCCGGCCCACCCGGAACCGGTCCGCCATGCGCACGCTGACGCGGTAGGTCGACAACCAGGTCTCGTTCGAGAACCGGACGTCCAGCCCAGCGACTTGGTCGAAGATCCGCTGGAAGTACTCCAGGCTGGGTTCGGGCAGCCGGCCCTGGTCGTCGAAGCCGGCGAACGGAACGCCCTGGAACTGCCAGGACCGCGAGTCGGGGAACGGGCAGAGCGCCACGAACCCGACCTCCGGGCGGATCCACTGGTACCAGCGGTCCCCGACCAGTCCATCGACCTCGATGTCGCCGATCACCATGCCCTGCGAGCCGCTTTCACCCTCGAAGCCCACGCCCAGCGACTTTCGGACCGTGCTGCGACCGCCATCGCAGCCGACGAGGTATCGGGCTTCGATGCGCTCACCGTCCGCACAGGTGACCATCACGGTTTCGCCGGAGTCCTCGAACGCCGTCAGCTCGACGGACTGCTCGACCTGCACCCCGAACTCCGCCAGCCGCTCACGCAGGATCTGCTCGGTCCGCCACTGCGCGATCATCACGCCGACCTCGTAGGGCATGTCGGGCGTCGGCACCCTGTCCGCGTACGGATCGGCGTCGAAGGTCATCTTGTCCCGCAGGTAGCGGCGCTGCGGCAGGTGGCTGAACCCGGCCGCGAGGATCTCCTCGACGACCCCGAGGTCCTCCAGGACCTCCATACTGCGCGCGGACAACCCCTTACCGCGCGAGCCCGCGAACGGCTCCGGCGATTTGTCGATGATCCGTACCCCGGCCCCGCACCGCGCGAGCCCCAGCGCGAGCGTCAACCCCGTCGGTCCGGCTCCAGCCACCACCACATCGATATCAGTCATCTCTCCCCTTCCCCCAGTGGTCACCATCATGCTTACCGGAGAAGCGGGGACGGATGCAGTCCATTTGTCACGAAACGTCCGCAAGGAACCGCGGCAGCGACTGGTGGCGGCCGCTCACAGGTGGTTGCGGAGGTCCCAGGTGCGGTTGACGGCGGCGGTGAACGCGTCGGTACCCAGTTTCCCGGACTGCAAAGCGCTGACCAGCGCGGCGCTCGCGGCGTCGCCCTGACTGACGTCGCGGGCCGAGCACAGGAGTAGGTCCATCCCCGCGCCGGCGGCCGTGACCGCGCGCTGGGACGTATCGCCGAAGGCCTGAAGCGCACCGGCTTCCAGCGCGTCCGTGATGGTCACGCCCCCGAACCCCAGCCTGCCGCGCAGTTCGTTCTGGATGACGGTCAGCGACAGTCCGGCCGGGTGGCTCGCGTCGAGGGCCGGGTAGGTGGCCCACGACGTCATCACCATCTTCACCCCGGCCTTGATCGCGGCCGGGTACGGCGCCTCGTCGACCGAACGCAGGGTGGCCAGCGACGCGTTCAGCGTGACCGGTGCCGCGTCGGTGTCCTGGGCAGTGGCCGCCGAGCCGAGACCCGGGAAGTGCTTCGCCGTCGCGACCACGGAAAGCTTCTGCTGCGCGGTGACGAACGCGCTACCCGCGGCGGCCACCACGGTGGGGTTGCTGCTGTACGAGCGCTGGAACCGGTCGATGAAGTTGCCCGGCTGCGTGAAGACGTCGAGCACGGGGGCGAGGTTGATGTCCATCCCGGCGCCCGTCAGGTTCTGTCCGGCACTCGTGCCGGCCTGCGCGGCTTCGCCGGCGGGGTCCGCGGAGCTGCCGATCGTCTTCTCCGAGTTCACCGGCTCGCCCGGCAGGCGGCGGACCTTGCCGCCCTCCTGGTCGGTCATCAGCAGCAGCGGCAGGTGGACCGGGCTCTGCGCGGCAGCCTGCTTGAGCTGGGCGGCCACCGCGGCGATCTGCGCGGAGCTGGAGATGTTCTCCCCGAAGAAGATCACGCCGGCGGCCTGCCCGGCCTTGATCTTGGCCAGCAGGCCGGCCGGCGGTGTGAGACCGGGATAGGAGTAGATGATCCGCTGCCCGGCAAGCTGCTGCGGGGTCAGCGCGGCGATCGACGAGCCACCGTTGGGGCCGGGCAGGAACACGAGCGGTATCGCCGCCAGAGCGGCCAACAAGATCCGGAGCCACCGTGCGGGGCTGAACCAGTTGCTCATGTCACCTGACCTCACTCCGACCGGTAAGACGCGCGTCCTGCGGAAGGGTTGGCTCTCGACAGAATCTGACCACGCTACCGAAGAACATGAACATCTTCCACAAAACGCGCGCCCTCATCGTCGGGGCTCATCGTCGAGGCCTACTGCTGCGGGTAACCCTGCGGGGGCTGCTGCTGCTGGGGCTGTTGCTGCTGTTGTTGGTGCGGTGCGCCCTGTTGGGGAGCCGCGCCGCCGGCCGGGACGACGTAGACGGCGGTGCCGTAGGCGGCGATCTCACTGGCCGTCTGCGCGATCTCGTTGCAGTCGAAACGAAGGGCGAGCACGGCGTTCCCGCCCTTCGCCATGGCTTCCTGGCAAAGTCGGCCGAGTGCCTCGTTCCGCGAGTCCGACAGGAGCTTGGACAAACCCTTCAGCTCACCGCCCGCCATCGCCTTGAATCCGGCACCCATCGTGGAGAACATGTTGCGGCTGCGGACGGTCAATCCGAAAACCTCGCCGAACACCCGAACCACCTGGAAACCGGGCAGATCGTTCATGGTGGACAGGAGGATCGGGAACTGGGGGCCTGGCTGAGTCATGGGCAGATGGTAGCCACCGCCGCGCGCCGCCACCCGGCGAAACGCAAGATTCAGTCGCCTTTCGCCGTGTCGTAACGGGCCTGCGCGGCTTCGACTTCGACCATCTGGCTTTCGACCAGCTCGACCAAGCTCAACAGACTGTCCGCGGTCTGGCGGCCCATCGGAGTGAGGGTGTAGTCGACCCTAGGCGGAATAGTGGCCTGCGCCTCGCGATGGACGAACCCGTCGCGTTCGAGCGCCTGCAGGGTCTGGGCGAGCATCTTCTCGCTGACCCCGTCGACACGACGTCGCAGCGCGTTGAACCGCAGCGTGCCGTCGCGCAGCGCGACCATGGTCAGCACGCCCCATCGGCCGGTGACGTGCTCCAGCGTGGCCCGTGACGTGCAGGCTTTGGCGAACACGTCGAAGACGAGCTTGCCGTGCTCGTCCACCCACTGCGTCATACCGCCACGGTACCGCACGATCCCCAGCGCCGAACAAACTCAGTGATCGTACTCACCCCAAGTTGTTACTTTCTAAAAGTTAGTGCATTCTCTGGGTAACCCCTAACCGAGGAGAGCGCGAAATGATCGTTGTCACCGCAGCCACCGGACAGCTGGGTCGGCTGGTCGTCGAAGGCCTGCTGAAGAAGGTCCCGGCCACCGAGCTCACGGTTGCCGTCCGCAACCCGGACAAAGCCGCCGACCTGGCCGCGCTCGGCGTGCGGGTCAAGGCCGCCGATTACAGTGACGCCGCATCGCTCGCCGACGCCTTCGCCGGCGCCGACAAGGTCCTGCTGATCTCCGGCAGTGAGGTCGGACAGCGGATCGCGCAGCACACGGCCGTCGTGACCGCGGCCAAGGAAGCCGGCGTCGGCCATCTCGTCTACACCAGCGTGCTGCACGCGGACCAGAGCACGCTCGGCCTGGCGCCGGAGCATCTGGCGACCGAGCAGGTCATCCGCGAGTCCGATGTGCCATTCACCTTGCTGCGCAACGGCTGGTACACCGAGAACTACACGCAGACCATCACGCAGGGCGCCGAGCACGGCTCGTTCAGCGGAAGCGCCGGCGAGGGCCGGATCGCGAGCGCCTCACGCGCCGACTACGCCGACGCCGCCGTCGCGGCCCTGACCGGCGAAGGCCATGTCGGCAAGGTGTACGAACTCGCTGGGGACCGCAGCTGGACCTACGTCGAGCTGGCGGCCGAACTCACCAAAGCCACCGGCAAGGACGTCACCTACCGGGACCTGCCCGCCGACGAGCACCGCGAGTTCCTTGTCAGCGCAGGCGTTCCAGCCGCGCTCGCGGCCACACTGGCCGACTTCGACCGCGGGACCGCGCACGGCGACCTCGACGACACCTCAGGTGACCTGCGGACGCTCATCGGCCACGCGACCACCCCACTCGCCGAAACCGTTTCCGCCATCCTGGCCTGAGGCTGGTGGTGCGGCGTTGCGGCCCGGGCGCGAACGACTCGGGGGACGTTGAGTACAAATCATTGGTATCGGGGGACGTTTCGTACACAGCAAAGCCGCACCGGCCAACCCCAGCAGTCACACCGACACCACCACAGCCCCACTGACGTGGGCCTCTGATCCAGCCCCCGTCCCCCAGCCGCATCGACGTCACTTCGGCACGACAAGCAGGGTCACCGTGCGGTTGCGGGCGGCGTCCGGGAACGGGCCCTGCGCCTGGTCCGCGGTCGCCAGGGTGAACGCCGTCAGCGAGCCGTCGCCGCCGCGCGCCAGGTAGCCCGCCGCCACCTGGGCCCGAGCCAGCGCGACCGTGGATCCTCCGCTCGTCCGGCCACCGGCGGCCGCGACGGCGTGCCCGACCACGGTCGTGGTCACGTTCAGGCCCGCCAGCCGGTGGCCGAGTTCGGTCAGCAGCGGCCCGCTCGCACGGCCGACGTCGGTATCGCGGACGAACACGCCGTCGTCGAACACCACCTCGGCGTCTCCGGTACGCCTGGTGACGTACACACCGGGCATGGCCAAGGCCTTGACGATGGCGTCGAGGCGGTCGGTCTGTCGGCCGGCGGCGGATGCGTTGTCGGCGGCGAGCCCGTCGAGGCGTCGCTGCAGCGCGTCGGCACGTTGGGTCTGGGCGTTCACCTGCGCGGAACCGGCCACGGGGACGGGCTGCCGGTCGGTCCCGCTGGACGAGAGCCACACGACGCCGCCGACGACCACCACTCCGGCGAGGGCAGCCGCGAGGACCGTGACCCGGCCCGCGTTCACCACGGGACGCGCGCGACGACGACTCACGGCGATCTGCGCGATCGTTTCGCGACCCGCCGCGGCGGCAGAGTTGTCGGGTGTCAGTGTCAACACCCTTTCCCAGCAGCGGTCCGCCTCCGTCAGTTCACCGAGCTGCGCGTGAACCCTGGCGCGCAGATCGAGCGCCTCCACCGTCGGCTCACCGGCGGCGTCGAGGGCATCGAGCAGCCGCGCCGCCTGTGCCAGGTCGCCGTCGTACGCGGCCGCGTGCGCGCGGCCGAGCGTCAGCCGGTGCTTCAGCGCGGACCGCAGCGGTTCGGTCATGCCTTGACCACCCCGATGAACTTCTCCTGCTCGGCCTGCGGCATCAGGCGGTACAGGCGCTGGTTGACCGCGTCGAGCAGCCTGGTGTCACGCGCCGAGATGGCCTGCTTGCCTTCCCGGATCAGGGAGTTGACCTGAGTCGACGGCGGCAGCACCTCGATCAGGCCGTAGAAGAGCTTGACCGGCCAGTCCGGACTGCGCTGCTCCAGCCGGACCAGCAGCGTGCCGACCCGCTCGACCTGCGTACGCATGGCGGCCGCGTCCCCGGAGTCGATCGCGTCCTGCGACCGGCGCCGCGCCTCGGTGAGTTCCTGCCGATCCGCCGGACTGCCCGACTGTTCGACGAGCCCAGCAGCCTCCTCGATGAGGCCCTGCAGCTGCCGGACCAGCGCGGGCAGGCCGGCGGCATCCTCGATGTCGTCCAGTTCCGCCTCCAGGTCGCGCAGGCGGTCCTCGGCCGCGGCCGCCGCGCCGACGTCCACCTTGGCCATCCGCACCTGGTCGCGGACCGTCTGCAATGCATTCTCGCCGTCGAGTTTCTGCAGTCGCCGCTGGGCTTCTGGCGACAACGCGGAGGCGGTCAGCGAGCTGAACCGGTCCTCCACTTCGCGGAGCCGGACCTCGAGTGCCTGCACGGTCGCGGGCCGGACGTTGTCCAGGTTGATCTCGGCCTCGAACTGCGCCTCGACCAGCGGGACGACGGCGACCACGGTGACCAGACTGGACGTGTCGATCTCGAAGGCGACCTCGACCTCGCTGCCCGCGGGCAGATCGATCCGGATGTCCCGCGGCCGGATCTCCAGCATCCCGACCTCGCGGTTGCGGTCACCCCGGCTCCGCTCGCCCTGGACGACCGGGATGCGCACGACAGCGTCCGAGTCGTTCCGCTGCAGCTCGCTCGAGGTCCGGAAGTAGTCGCGGGCCTTGGTCGGGAGGGTGGCGCCCTTGCGCACCATCGGCGCGAACGAGCGATCGGCGAGCTGGATGCCCAGCGAATGCGCGATCCGTGGCCCACCGAACTCGATGCCGTAGGTGAACGACAGCGTGTCGGGGGTCAGCTTCCGCCGGGTACCGGTGTCGTCGGTCAGCTCGACGGTGAACCTGGAGGTCCGGTCCGCGTCGATGTCGACTTCGGTGGCGAAGGCACCGTTGGCGTTCAACGCGATGCGCGCGGAGCGGAACGGCGGTTGCCCGTCAGGGTTGGCCAATGTCACGGAGTAGCCCGTCCAGTCCGTTGTGGACGAACCGATGATCCGACCGGCGGCGGTCGGCGTGAGCGTGCTGACGCTGGGCTCGTAGGACAGTTCGGCGACGAACTCACCCGCGACGGCCACCGGAGTCGCCCGGGGACGCCGGATCGTGCTCGCGAAGATCGCCGCGCCGCGAGCGACCACGGTGGTCGGGTCGAGACTGGTGTCGAGTTCGATCCCGAGCCCGTGACGCGGGTCCGCCAGCCGCTCGCGCAGCCCCGGCGAGAGCGTGACACCGCCGACGAGCAGCAGGCGGTCGATGTCGTCGGTCTTGAGGGAAGCCTCGGTCAGCCCGTCACGGCAGAGGTTGATCGCCCTGACGTAGAACGGTTCCGCGATCGAATCGAGCTGATCGCGGCGGAGGGTGTACTCGAAGGTCCAGGCACCGCCCCGGCCGTCGTTGAGTTCCGTCTGGATTTCGAACTGCGCGCTGCGGGACAGCTGGATCTTCGCTTCCTCGGCCACTTCCTTCAGTCGCGCCAGTACCGCCCGCCACTTCGGATTGTCCCGGCGGAGGTCGCGCAACCCGAGTTCGGCCGACGCCGCGGGCGCCAGCACCCGTTCGACGAGCGCCCAGTCGATCAGCTTCCCGCCGAGGTAACGGTCCCCGGAATGGTTGAGCACCCGCAGGTCGCCGTCCCGCTTGCTGACCACGGCGGCGTCGAAGGTGCCGCCGCCGAAGTCGAACACCATCCAGTAACCGCGGTCGGAGGAATCGTGGAACCCGTAAGCGAAAGCCGCCGCCGTGGGTTCCTGCACGAGCGGGCAGGACGGGCCGAAGCCCGCGAGCTCGGCGGCCTCGGTGGTGGCCTTGTTTTCGTTCAACGTGAACGCGGCGGGGACCGTGATCACCGCGGACTCCGGCGCGGCGCCACAGTGGTGCGCCGCGTCCGCGCGCAGCGACTTGAGCACCTCAGCCGACAGCTCCTGCGGGGTCAGCGACCGGCCGGCGCTGACAAACTCCTTGCGCGCGTCGGCCAGCCCCATCTCCTGCTTGAACTCCGCGGCGGCGTTGTCCGGGTCGAACCCGACGCGGGACCGCGCCCGGCGGCCGACATGGATCGTGTCCGGTTTGGGCAGCCAGATCGCCGACGGTGTGATGTCCCAGCCGTCGTTGTTCTTGACCACGGACACGGTGCCGTCTTCGACCACCGCGATCGCGCTGTTCGTGGTGCCCAGGTCGATGCCGACGTCTATGGTGTCGCTCTCACGCATGGTCGTTCCTCACTGGGTTTCGTGCGGCTGGGTCAGGGGATGCGGGGTTTTTGGGCGTAGGTGCGCCGACGATCACCTGGCCCATCTGGATGAGCCTGCCTTCGAAGTAGAGCGACGGCCGGATGGTCTGCAGGATCGTCTCGGCGAACAAGGTGTCGTCTTCCTGGAAGACCAACACCTCAAGGGATCGCCCGGCATGGAACGCGTCGCCGTCGTGCTCCTGCAGGACCAAACCGGCCGCGGACAACGAATCCCGGCAGGTTTGCAAGTAGCGGCCGGTTTGGCGCGACCTCGCCGAGGGCTCCTCACCTGACTGGACGAGCCTCCGCTGCGCACGCCACAGGTTCGTGGCCGCGTCGGCCAACGCCTTCTCGTCGAGTTCGGATCGAGGTTGTTCCAACGGCGCGCGGACATCGTCGAGCAGCCGGTCGAGCTGCTCACGCGCCCGCGCTGCCAACACCGGCGGCGCGATGCGGAAAGCCTTGTGGTGCCGGTGTTGCCGGAAAACCGCTCGGAGCCTGCTCACATCATCACCCCCCGGCGCCAAAGAATGAGCTTGGCCAGGTAAAGCTCGCTCAGCTGTGGTGACAAGTTGACGGCCTCCTCCATGAGATCGGCCGCGCGGCCGAGTTCGCCGGGGATCCGGTGCAGCGCGAGGGCTTGGTCGGCCAGGCGCCGGGCACGGCCGGTGGGTGGTCTGGTCGAAGTGGACGTGCTGTGCACGGGACCGCGCGCGAGGTTTTCCTTGCGCTGCCGCAAAGCGTCACCGAGCGCGCGGGCGGTGGACGGGCGGGCGCCGGGGTCGAGTTCGAGCGCGGCCAGCACGATGCGGTCCAGCTCGGGATCGACGTCTTCGTTGTAACTGCTCGGCGGCAGCAGCGGACGGTTGAACCGGGCGTAGGAGTACGACGAAAACTGGTCGCCGTCGTCGAACGGGAGATGGCCGGTGAGCAACAGGTAGGCGATCGTGCCCACCGACCACACGTCGCTCGCGCAGGAATAGCCCTTGTTGCGTAAGACTTCCGGGGCCATGAACGCGAACGTGCCCTGCGCGCTGGCCAGCAGTGTGAACGGGTCAGCACGTTTGGCCAGCCCGAAGTCGCTGACCCGCACGCGCAGGCCGGCGCCGTCGTAACCGACGAGGATGTTGGCCATCGTGATGTCGCGGTGCACGATCGGCGGATCCTGGTCGTGGGCCACCGCCAGCCCGTCCGCGATCTGGGTCATCACCTCGGCCACCAGGTCGGTCGGCACCGAGGGGCGGTGCGCCGCGGCGAGGCGTTCGAGGCTGCCGCCCGCGACGTACTCCATGGTGAAGAAGCCGCGCATCCCTTCCGGGGTCTGCACTGTGCTCGCTTCGAAGAACCTGACGATGTTCGGGTGCCCCAACGTCGACAGCAGCCTGGCTTCGCCGAGCATCGCGCGGGTTTCGGCCTTCGAGGCGACCTTCTTGAACAGCTTCATCGCCTGCCAGCCGAGGTATTCGTGCTGCACCCGGTGGACCTCGGCGAACGCTCCTTCGCCAAGGAGCCGGTCGATGACGAGGGTGTCGCTGACGCGGTCACCACTGTTGAGGAGTGTCATGGCTGTCCGCCGTACTGCAGTGTGACGGCCGAAACATCGTCGACCGCTTCCCCAGCATGGCCAACCAGCCCCTCGCACACCACGTCGACTTCGGTCCAGGTGCTCAACGCGTCGCCCAGGAGGCCCTCATCGACGTTGGCGACTAGGCCGTCCGTACAAAGCAGGAACCGGTCGCCGGGCTCGAGCACGTGAAGCGAAATCCCGGGGACCACCTCGCCCGGCATGCCCACGAACCTGGTGAGCCGCCCGTCGAGCACGTGGTCCTCGGTGAGCCGGGCGAACCGGCCACGACGCGCGCGGTAGATCCGGCTGTCGCCCAGGTGCACGGCCAACGCCAAGCCGTCCCGGATGACGAGCAGGGCGAACGCGGCGCCGGTCGTATCCGGACCGCTTCGCGCGGCCGCGCGGACGCGCTCGTTGAGTTCGGCCACCAGCCCGGTGACCACGTCGGCGACCCCTGGCTCCGCCAGCATCGGCACATGGACGTGCACCAGATCGCGTAGCTCGGCGGCGACCAACTTCGCGGTGGCCGCAGCGTCGGCCAGTCCGCCGATCCCATCGACGACGAGGAAGATCCCCCGGACGGCGTCGGCGACCACCCGGTCCTGGTTCTCCCGGTGCAGGCGACCGGTCTGGCTCGCCGTGGAGTACTCGATCACGGCTGACCTCCGAGGTTCGGCGGCGCGACGTTGAGGCGGTAACCGATGCCCGTGACCGTTTCCAGGATCTTCGGGTCCGACGGCTCGACCTCGATGCAGCGGCGCGCGGCCCGCACGACCCCGGCGATGTCGCCCCGGGTGTACGCCCGATGCGACGCCCACTCCTCACGAGCGCCCCACAGCGCGGTGATCAGCTCCGCGTGATCGCAGGCGACAGCCTCGCCCTGGGTACTGCGGCCTGCCATGTACCTCAGTAACTGGTGGCCCTGCGGGCGCAAGCCGGCGATCGGCGTCTCGGCTCCACCATCGCGGCGGTAGGCACGGGCTTCGACCCAGTCGTACCGCAGGCACGGGCCGGTGTGGCGGACCGCGGGCGGCGAACCGAACGGCGCCGGCCGGGTGGTGTGCGGGTCGAGGAAGGTCAGCTCCCAGTAGAGCGGCTCGCCGCCCGCGGTCATGTCGCCGAGGATCAGCAGCTGATCACCGTGCTGCAAACGTTTGCGTCCCCGCAGGTGCTCGGCGGTCCCGCCGTGCCGCAGCAGCGTGCCGTTGACGCTCGCGTTGTCGGTCACCGACCACATACCGTCGGCGAAGTCCAGCGTGCAGTGCAGCCGCCCGACCCAGCGCTGCGGGTCCGGCCCCAGCGCGACGTCCGGGGCATGGTCCGGCGCGGCGCGGCCGACGGTGATCGGCCCGGTGCCCAACTCGACGCCGCTCGCCACGCCGTCGGGCGAGCTGATCCGCAAGGCCACCGCGCGAGCTGCCACCGCGTTGTCCTCCTGGTCGACGTCGAGCTCGGCGCTCATGACAAACCACCGGTGAACGGCTTGTCGTCGGACTGGCTCATCGTGCAGATGGCGTAGATCGGTGCCTGCGGGTGCACCCACCAACCGTGGTCCGGCGACGTGACGTGGTAGGTGTAGTGGCCGCTAGAGGTCACGCTGTTCGCAAGTCCCTGGCAGGCGGCATCCGCCGCGGCGGTGACCGCGGCCGCGCCCGGCCACGGCGCATCGGGTTGGTACAGCGCGGGATAGCCCAGAATCTGTGCCCAATGCGGCTGGTCGCAGCGCACGATCGGAACGCCGACCGGCGACACACCGTCGACCTGCTTGGTCTGGACACAGGCCCCCACCGGTGGGTCCGACGAGATGTCCCTGGCGAACATGTCCATCGGAGTCGGCAGGTTCGCGGGTTTGCGGTACGGGTCGACGAGTTGTTCGCCCGGCAGCTGCTTGCCGTCGATCCGGTGCACCACGCATGGCGTGTAATTCTCGAAGGGCCGCCCACCGGAGTTCCAGCTCACCGAGGCGGGAATGTTGAAGGCGCCCGTGTACAGGTCATGGGACAGTCCCAGGCCCGAGACCAGCGACAGGCACTCGAATTGGGCCAGCGCTGCGGTCTGGTCTTTGCCCGGGTACGGCGCAGGCGAGGGCGCGATCGCGGGATAGCCGACCACCTCGCCCCAGTGCGGCTGGTCGCAAGGGACCACCGGCACGTCCGACCTGCCGTTGTCCCACCCCTGCTGGGTGGCGATGCAGGTGCCCACCGGAGCATCGTCCTTCACCGACTCCGAGTAGACCGTGGCGGTGACGACCTTCGGGGCGGTGCCACCCTGCCAAAATGCGTAGACACCGAGGACGACCAGCCCGAGGATGACCAAGAAGGCCACGAACGATCCCACTCTCGAACCGACGGATTCCTGGTACCTGACGCGTCGGTACTTCGGCCTGGACTGCGGCTGGTAGCGGTTTCGCACCGGCCGCTGGGAAGCGGGTCTGCGGACCGGGGGTTTGTTGGCGGGCCTCGGTGTCCGCCCGCTGAGTTCGTCGAGCAGCCGGTCGATTTCACTCGCGCCAGGAGCGCCACGTAGCTGCCGTTTGAGGTTGCGGAGCGTACTTTTCGCCAGGTCAGGGCGGCCGAGTGAGACGAACTCCGCGACTCGCGCCTTGATCGTTTCGAACACCGCGACGATCTCGGCCAATGTCGCGCGGTTCTGCTTGATCAACTCGGTGGTGCGGGGATCAGTGGCAAGTTCCGTGGCGGTGGTGAACCACCGCCGAGACGAGTCGTCGGCGGCAGGCCCGAGCTCTTCCATCAACCCGGTCGCGCAGTTGTTGAACAGGACGGCGACCTCGTTGCGTACGTCGGCCGTGCGGCGGTGCAACCGGTGCGGCACCAGCGGGTCCAGGCGGGCCAGCGCCGGCAGGACCTCTTCGTAGCCGATGGTGGACGCGTACTGGAACTGACCGGCGTCGATGTGCCCCATGGCTTTCGTGATCGCCGCCTTGGCCGCTTGGTAGAACGGCTCGGCAGCCGCCTCGAGCTGGTCGGCGACCACGCCCGAGGGGGCAGGCCACGCCCTGGCCAGGTCAGCGAGACGGGTCTGGTTCGACGGCGAGGCGACGGCGAGCTGGATCAGCGGCTTGACCAGCGCGACCGGCAGCTCGTCGCGCAGCAGGTCGATGACGGACTCGTCGAGCTGGCGGTCGTCCAGTGCGATGATCCGGTGCCGGAGGTGGTCCCAGAACACAGTTCGGCGCAGCAGTTGCCGCCACTCCTGCGCGGCGTCCTTCCACAGCTTTTCGAGGCGCTCCAAGTCTTTGCCGACACGTTTGCCGCCGGTGGCCTCCCGGTCGAGCGCGGTGCTGTGCGCTTTGACGGCCGCGTCGTGCCCCCGGTGCAGGTTCTGGGAGCAGCCGCACGTGGCGTCGGGGGTGTCCCATTTCCAGAACAGTTCGTCGACGAGACGGCGGCGCGGGTCGCCGAGAATGCGGTCGAAAGCGGCCCGAACCTCGTCCGCACCAACGGGAAGCGAGTGCCCGAGGTCCACGTCGGCCCCGCTGACGAGGGCCGGGACGACCTTCTGCTGCCGATGCCGCACGGTCCGCCGGTCGGCGTCGGTGGGCAGGCCGGTGATCCGGAACGCGTTGCGCCGGTAGAGCTGCGGACCGGCCACCTCGAGCAGCCCGGTGAGGATCGGGTCGAGCACGCCTGACCCCCTTCGGAAGTTGCTGCGTCGCAAGCAAAGCCTGGCCGCACCCCGGCCCCCGGATCAATGGGAGCGGGATGGAATCCGGATAGGCGCCCCGCTGCCCAGACCCTCGCACGCACCCCCCGGGACCCCTCCCCAAGTCATGTTCATGGGGTGGCAGGTGTCGTTACCGCAACTCGACGGCGAGTTGCGATCGTTGGGACACCAAGTACCGCAACTCGACGGCGAGTTGCGGTACAGGCAGGGCACTTTTGCGCCCGCAGGGTCAGGCGTGGACGACGAGGACTTCGTAGGTCGGGTTGGTGGGCGGGTACCCGGTGTCCAGGTGCGAGTTGACCACGGCGAGCCGGTCACCGAACTTGACCGAGGTCATCGGCACCCGGAACAACGGGTCGGTGATCACCTTCTCCAACGTTCCGGCGCGCAGGTCTTCGGTCAGCCGGAATCGGCTGATGTGGTTGGTGAACCGTTGCGTGGCCCACAGCTGCCCTTGGCTGAACAACACACCGTTGGTGTCGGGGATGTCGACGTTCGCGACCACTGAGCTGGTTCCGTTGAAGGGATTGATCGTCACGAGCGACGCTGTCCCTTCGGGGGCGGCGAACAAGGTGCTCCCGGACGGGGTGGACGCGAGGTCGTTGAGGAAGAACGTCCCGGGGCTGCCGGCCGCGGGCCCGCTCAGGTTCACCGTGCGTACCGGTCCCGGAATCCCGAACGCGTCCGGCACGAAGTAGAGCTTCGGCTGGAGGGAGTCGGAGAACCACGCGCCGTACGGAGTCACGGTGACGCCGTTGACGAACGAGTTCGTCGCGTCGCCGACGTCGTACCTCGCGACCAGCGCGCGGGTACGGGTGCTGTAGACGTACACCTTGCCGGGGCCGCCGGCGGCGAACAGCAGGTCGTGCCGCTCGTCCAGGCCAAGGCCGACGGTCGTGACGCCGTCCGGCACGTGGATGAACGGCTCGGCCGCGCCCTGCCGGATGTCGCCTTTGAAGATGGTGCCCCGGAACAGGTCTCCGGCATAGAACGTGCTGCCCTCGCCCGCGGTGAGGGCTTCGGCCGACACGGCACCGGGCAGGACGATCACCTTCGTCGACGACGTCGCAGCCGCCGGTGCGACCAGGCCCAGCGCCAGGGCGAACATCGCTGTCACCAGGGTCAATGTCTTTCGCATGATTGCTCCGTTCGGTCTGGAGGGCCACTTTGGCGACCCGTTACCAGACCCGTCGAACGGCAATCGACGTTTTCGACAGAACCCGCGAAAAAACCTGACTCTCCTGTCCCATGCGCCAGGCATGACCACCGCAACTCGCCGTCGAGTTGCGGTGCTTAGCATCCGCAACGACCGCAACTCGCCGTCGAGTTGCGATCGTTGCGTGCGCTAGGCGGGCCACTCCACGACGGTCAGTCGCGCCAGGTGTTGTTGAGGAACGCGTCGTCTTCCTCGGTGTCTTCGTCCGTGCTCCGGTGGCGAGCGCGACGCGGGGAGGCCGGACGCTCAATGCGCTCGACGCGCTCGGGTATCACTGGCGGCCCGGAGGTGAACGGCGCGGGCGGGGCGGTGAAGGCGTCGTTTTCCGCCTTGTGACCCTCCGGCTCGAAATCGTGCTCCGCGACCTCGGGCGCGGGCGCCTCGGCGGCCTCTTTTGCCCGCTTGCCGAGCTCACGACGATGCTGGACGTACCGCTCGGCGGCCTGGACCTGCTTCGTCATGTATTCGTGCGAGCTCTTCTTGATCGTCTCACCGTGCTGCTCGAGCAGCGCCCGGCGTTCGGACTGCTCGCGGACGAGCCCGTCCATCCTGGCTGTCAGTCCCTGGATCTCTTCGGCGGCCATCTGCGCTCCCCTCACCGCCGCCGGGGAAGAGGCGGCTGATCATCGTCATCGTCCAGCGAACCGGAGATCCGGTGGCCGGCGGGATCGCCGACCGTCTCGAAGAGGCCGCCGTCGACGCGGTACCCACGCGGACCGCGCTCCTGGTCTCCGCCACCGCCACCGCCACCGCCACCGTGGGCACCGCCGCCGCCCATGGCGCCCATGCCCTGCATGCCGCCGACCGGCTGGCCTGAGGACGGATCGCCGGCGGCAGCGGTCATGGCGGGCTGGAATCCGGCCGGACTCTGCGACAGGCCGGCTGCTGCCCCGCTGTGTGCCCCCGCCCCGACCTCAGCCGGCGTCGCGGCACCGATCAACGAGCTGTGACCGATCGACCCGTGCAACGGTCCGGCCGGAACGCCACCACCCGCCCCGCCGCCGCCGAGCGCAGCATGCGACAGACCCGCGGTGGACGGTTCCGTGTGGTGACTGACGTCGTGCGGGACCGGCGCGGAGCTGGGAAGATGCCCACTCCCGATGCCCGAGTGCACGTCGACCGGGGTTTGGCTGCCCGGACCGGCCGCCTCGCCCAGGGTGTACGTAGTCGGGGTGCCCTTGCCGTCGTCGACCGTGACGACGGTCGGGCCGGCCGGACCGTCCGGCCGCTCGGCCGTGATCTTGGTGTCGCCGTCGGTGAAGTGGATCTTGCCGTCCGGTCCCGGGTGGTAGGCGCCATCCGCACCCGGCTGCCCGGCCTTGTCGGCGCCGGCGTGCCCCGGGCTTCCCTGGGGCCCGAAATCCGACGGCGAGCCAGGCTGCGCCCCGGTGGCCGCGGTGTCCTTGGCCCAATCGAGCTTGAAGTCCTTGTCCGGGCTGGTTCCGTCACCGATCTTGATGTCCATGTGGCCATCCGGACCGGGCGCGGTCATTTCGAACGTTTTGTCGCCCTGTTTGACCGTCAGCGTCTCCGGCCGATCGCCGGTTGCGCCAAGCGGATCGCCGGTGGGACTCATGGCCGGTCCCGGTCCTCCGATCCCGCCGGGGCGGCCGAGCGGGCCACTGCCGGCGGGGTTTCCGCTCGTGGGGCCCAGGGGCGGGATCGACGAGGGCAGCGTGCCACCCGGTTTGGAACCGCTGCCCGGCCCGCCCATGGGGGGAATACCGCCCAGCGGCGCTCCGCTGCCCGGGCCACCGGTGCCGGTCGGCCCAAGGTCACCCGACGGCGAAGTCGAACCGGGAATCGGCGGAATCGAACCGGGCGAACCACCACCGGTACCCGACGGCGGAGTCGAACCGGGAATCGGCGGAATCGAGCCCGGTGAACCACCACCGGTACCCGACGGCGAGGTCGAACCGGGAATCGGCGGAATCGAACCGGGCGAACCACCACCGGTACCCGATGGCGGAGTCGAGTCCGGAATCGGCGGGATCGACGCGGGCGAACCACCACCAGGGTTGCCACCCGACGGCGGAGCCGAGACAGGAATCGGCGGGATCGACGCGGGCGAACCACCACCGGGGTTGCTACCCGACGGCGGAGCCGAGACAGGCACCTGCGGTGAGCCGCCACCGCCACCCGGACCACCGAGAGTGCTCCCTGACGGCGGAGTCGAATCGGGAACCGGAGGCACCGAGCCGCTCGGAGGAGGACCACCATTGCCTGGCGTCGCGGGCGGCGTATTGCTGCTCGGCCCCCCGCTACCGGTCCCACCGGAGGTCGTGGTGCCACCGAACTCGTTCCGGACCTTGCTCATGACCCCGTCCAGCGTGTCGTACGCCTGATCGACGAGGTCGTGGGTGTCCTTGCAGGTCTTGACGAAACCCTCGTAGAGCCGATCCCACATGTCCGGGTTGAACTGGTTCTGCACCCACTGCTTGGCGAGGTCCTTACCGTGGCTCTGGATCTCTTTGTCGTCGCAGCAGCCGTCGTCGTTGAGCGTCTTGACCAGGTTGGTGCCGAAGTTCAGGTCCATCCAACCCGCGATGGCCGCGAGGTCGTCCACACTGCCGTGTTCGCCATTGGCGACGGAAATGACCTTCTGCGCCATGGTGAAGTCGGCCTTGCCGACCTGGTCGGTATACATCGCGATGATCGCGTCGGCTTTGCCCTTGCACAGCTGGAAGACCGTGGTCACCGTGGTCGTGACCGCTTGGGACGCCCCGCTGAGCGTCTGCGACAGCTTGGTCGCCTTCGGCTGGATGTCGTTGTTGTTCTTGTCCCAGGCGGCGTTGGCCGCGTCGCCGGTCCAGGTCTGCATCAACGAGTTCAGTGCGGAACCGGTGTCCTGAATGGTCTGGTCCACTGTGGTCGACCCGGTGTGGAAGTGGTCGGCGTCGTCCATGAACTGCTGGAACTGGATGCCGCGCTGCTGGTCGAACGGCTGCTGGATGTCCTTGTCGAAGTCGAGCGCGCGGGTGTTGCCGCGGCAGTCGTCCGGGATCTTCGCGAGCAGGGAACCGAAGGTCTGGAACACCTTCAGCGCGGGCGCGGCGGCGTCGAACAGCTCGTCGGAGGTTTTCGTGCCGACCTGGTTCGAAGCGGGCGGCTGCTTGTCGTCGAGCTGGGACTTGCCGTCGGTGACGGCCTTGGTCTCCTGGTTCTCGTTGTAGTCGGCCTGGTCGCCCTTCTGCTTGGCCGCGGTGTAGGCGTCGTCGGTCGAGCCGCCGATGGGCACGAAGCCGGCGGGGCCGCCGTACGCGGTGGCGTACCGCTGTGCGTCCTGGTGGTCTTCGACGGCGGTTTCGGGGTCTTGGGGGTTCGGCGGGTTCTCGTGGAGCCAGCTGTTGATCAGCATGGTCTTCGAATCGGGCGGGACGCTGGGGTCATCCAGCAGCGCCTTGACATCGGCCCAGCTCTTCGCCATTATTCCGCACCCGCGTTCGTGATCGAGCCGCTCTGCGACGAGTCGCTCTGGCCGTAGCTCTTGGCGCCGGCGCCGAGGGTCGACCCGTACCCGGAGAGGGTGCTGCTGTAGCCGTTGACCGAGTCCCACAGCGCCTGCGCGCCGGTGGTGTACTTCTGCGAGTGCTGCCCGTGCGCCTTGCCGAACCCATCCGCCGTGAGCGGCGTGGTCGACAGGTCCGGGTTGTTGTTCAGCAAGTCCTCGGCCAGGTGACCGACCGTCTTCGACGCCGACGCCAACGCGTCGGTATCGGCGGTATACCCCCCGCTCATCTTTCGACCCTCTCCTCAGGTGTCTCGGCGGCGTTTCCGGCCGCCAGTACTTCCGCGAGCACGTGAGCCACGGCCGCGATGTCCGTGAACTCGTCAAGCCGGTCGAGGTCGATCGTGATGGCGTACTGCACTTCCAACGCCGCGAGTAGGCGAACCCGGCCCTTGGAATCGATGCCCAGCTCCTCGAGCGGCGCATCGTCTTCAACGAGAGCGGGGTCGAGCCGGAAGGTGTCGCTCACGACTCGCGCGACGGCGGCACACAGATCAACCACGTCGATCACCATATCGCGTTCTCGCCGCGGATCTCGCGATCTTGCCGCTAGAGGTGCGCGGAAGGTCACCCGGAACGACCAGATGTACCGCACGCAGCGTCAGGTCGTGGGTGCTCGATACAGCGCGTAGCACGGCCCGCCGGACTTCCTTGGCGTCGGCCCCGGCGTCCGGTGTCCACTCCGCGACCACCACCGCGCCCTCACCACGGTCATCCTTGACGCCGAAAGCCGCGACGCGACCGCGACGGACGGACGGATGCGCCTCACCCACCGTCGCCTCGACGTCCTGGGGATGGTGATTGCGACCGTCGAGGACAATGAGGTCCTTGAGCCGTCCGGTGAGGTAGAGGTCGCCGCGGTGCAGCACCCCGAGGTCTCCGGTGCGCAGCCAACCGTCCACTCCGTCGAGTCGAGCCCCGAACGCGTCGTCCTCGCGTCGCCAGTAGCCCGACCCGACATGCGGGCCGTGGACCCAGACCTCGCCCACCGAGCCCTCCGAAAGAGACTGTCCATTCCGGACAATGCGCACGAGCTGGCCGACCGGGCGTCCGACGGACACCAGCTCCTGGCCTCGTGCCACCGCCACCGCCGTGCCGCGCGCGAGCGCCTCGCGGTCGAACGCGGTGACCGTGGGCCCCTCCGGGCCTGCGCTCGTCACGTACACCGTGGCCTCGGCCAACCCGTAGGACGGGCGATGCGCCTCGCGCCGGAAACCGTACGGGCCGAACGCCTCCTGGAACCGCTCCACTGTGTCCGGACGAACTGATTCACTGCCGTTGAGCGCTATCCGCACCCCCGAAAGATCCAGTCCGGCCAGGGGACCGGTATCGGCGGCGAGGTCGAACGCGAAGTTCGGGGCGGCGGTGAACACCTCGGGATAGTCCGACATCTGCCGCAGCCAGCGCTCGGGCGCGCGGAGGAACTCCAACGGCGCCATGAACACCGACCGGGCGCCGGCGAAAACCGGCAGGCACAGCAGCTGGATGAGGCCCATGTCGTGGAAGAACGGGATCCACCCGGCACACGTGGTGCCCTCGCCGACCTCGTACGCCCCGACCGCCTGCCAGCAGCTGGCGACGACCGCGCGATGCGGGATCACCACGCCGGCCGGCTCGCGGGTGGACCCCGACGTGTACTGCAGGTAGGCCGGGCTTTCCGGGTCCACGGGCACCGGATCGCCACCGGGACCGGCCAGGTCCTCGAGCACGACGACCTGGGAGCCCGGGGCGAACTCGCGGACCCGGTCCGCCGCGCCCCGGGAGGTCAGCACCACCTCCGCCGCGCAGTCGGCCAGGACCCCGCCGAGCCGTTCCCGCAGTGAGCGACTCGAGGGATCCATCAGCGGCACCGCGACCAAGCCCGCGGCCAGGACCCCGAAGAACGCGACCGGGTAGGCGAGCTCCTGCCCGGCGGTGATGGCGACCCTGTCGCCGGGCCTGGCGAGCTCACGCAGCCTTGCCGAGACCACCCTCACCCGCTCGACGAGTTCTGCCCAGGTCAGGGTCTCGTCAACGCAGTCGACGCCGTCAGCGCCGCTGGCGTAATCCTGATGGGTGAACACCGGCCGCTGGTCGGCCGCGCGGCGGAACAGGACCTCGACGATCGACGTGCCCAGCACTTCCGCCGGCACGGACATCGGCGTCATCGGCATGGGACCCAGTATGGACAGTCCGTGGCGGGCGCCGCACTTCGTGTTCTACGGCTCCCTAGCTGCTCGGATCGACGCCGGTCAGGTCGACGCTGGCGGCCCACAGTCGCGCGGCGAGGTCGGTGTCGGCCAGTCGGCCTTGAACGGGTTCAAGCCTGGGCTTACCTCGCAGCCCGAACACGCGCGGACCCCACAGCTGGCCGCCCTGAACGCTCGGGTCGAGGACGGCCCGCACCGCTGGCCACGCGCCGGCGTGTTTGCCGTGCAGGACGAGACCGGCAGGCAGGCCGCCCAGCCGCTGACCCGTGGTCCGGACCTGGACGGGCGGGCGGGACGCGGTGAGCGAGTCCAGCGCGCCGCCGGGGTGGTTCACCACGCTCAGCGTCGGGCTGCCGGAGGCGCGCAGGCGACGGTCGAGTTCGAAACCGAACAGCATCTGCGCCAGCTTCGACCGGGCGTAGGTGCTCTTGGGCTGGTAGTCCCGCGTGTTTTGCAGATCGTCGAGGTCCAGCTGAGCGGATTTGCCGACAAAGCTGCCGGTGGTCACGACGCGACCCGCCGGCGACGCGTCGAGCAGTGGCGTCAGCCACCGCACCAGCACGAAGTGCCCGAGGTGGTTGGTGGCGAACGTCAACTCGTGGCCGTCCGGGGTTTCACGCCGTTGCGGCTGGTCGAGCATCACCCCAGCGTTGCACACGACCGCGTCGAGCCGCTCGACCTCCATCTCGTCCACCGAGGACTTCAGCGAGGAGAGGTCGGCCAGATCCAGCCGGAGGTGACGCAGGCGCGCGCCGGGGACGCGGGAGCGGATGGAGGCCATCGCGGCGTCGGCCTTGGCGGCGTCCCGGCTGCCAAGGATGACGGTGGCTCCGGTGACGGCGAGTTGCTCGGCCACGAAGTACCCGATACCCGCGTTTCCGCCGGTGACCAGGAAAGTCTTCCCCTCGGCACGCGGCAGCCGGTCGACTTCCCAGCGGTGGGTTTGGTCTGCGGACGGCATGGCGACTCCCCTGGGCTGAAGGCTGCTACTCCGCCAGTTAAGCGGAACCAGTGAGACATCGTTCGGAGTCCCTTCGCCTGCTCATTTCCGCCAGCAGCGGAACCGCTGCCCCTGGGACCCGCACCGGTGCCAGGATGACCCGATGGCGGACATTCTTCCCTTCCACCGCAAGCGCACCCCCGACTCCGAGGGTGAGCCGGAACCCCTATGGCGCGAGGCGCTGGGCCGGAACCTGCGGGCGGCCCGGGAGGAACAGGGTGGCCGGCTGGTCGACATCGCCGAGCGGGCCGGCATCTCGCCGCAGTACCTGTCCGAGATCGAACGAGGGCGTAAAGAGCCCTCCAGCGAGATGATCGCCGCGGTCACCGGTGCGCTGGGGGTGGAACTGGCCGACCTGCTCGCCGACATCGCGGGCGTCATCCGGCGGAGCCACGGCACGGGTCCCGCGGTCGGACGCCGCCCCTCGGGACCCGTGCTCATGGCCGCCTGAGGGCGCCTTCAGATTCGGAGGTCGAGGACGCGGTCCGCGAGCCCGTAGCCGACGGCACCCGCCGCGTCGAACACACGGTCACGGTCGGTGTCGTGCCGCAGGTCCGCGATCGCGCGACCGGTGTGCGTGGACAGCACCTCCTCCAGCTGGGTACGCACCCGCACCACCTCGTCGGCCTGGAGGATGAGGTCCGGGATCGTGCCGCGGCCCTGCGCCGCGGGCTGGTGGAGCACGACCCGGGTGTGCGGCAACACAAAGCGGTGCCCAGCCTCGCCCGCGGCCAGTAGCACCGCACTGGCCGCGACAGCTTGTCCGACGCACGTCGTGGCCACCGGCGCCTTGATGAAACGCATGGTGTCGTACAGCGCGAGCATCGCGGACGGGTCACCACCCTCGGAGTTGATGTACAGGTTGATCTCCTGTTCCGGGTTGTCCGCCTCCAGGTGCAGCAGCTGGGCGATCAACGCGTTCGCCACCCCGGAGTCGATCCCGGTGCCGAGGTAGACGATCCGCTCGGACAGCAGGTGCGAATAGACGTCCATGATCCGCTCGCCACCCGCGTTGCGCGTGATGACATTGGGAATGGTGTACGTGCTCATGCCGGAGCTCCTGTCGCAGAGGCGAACCCCAGCGCGGGGGCACGCACGGGCACAACCTGGTCGAGGCTGTCGACGACGTGGTCGATGAAGCCGTACTCGCGTGCTTGCTCGGTGGTGAACCACCGGTCGTGTAGCGAGTCGGCGAAGATCCGGTCGACCGGCTGGCCGGTGTCCGCCGCGATGATCCCGAGCACGGTGTCCCGCATGTGCCGCAGATCGTCGGCCTGCACCTCGATCTCGACCGCCGATCCGCTGATCCCCGCCGAGCCCTGGTGCATCAGGATGCGGGCGTGCGGGAGGGCGAAGCGTTTGCCAGGGGTGCCACCGGACAGCAGGAACTGCCCCGCACTGCACGCCAGTCCCAGCGCGAGCGTGGCCACGTCACACGGCACGAGCCGCATCACGTCGCGAATGGCCAGCATCGCGGGCACCGAGCCGCCGGGCGAGTGGATCCACAACGCGATGTCCTTCCCGGGATCCTCGCTCGCCAGTGACAGCAGCTGGGTGGCGAGCACTGTCCCGTTGTCGTCGTCCAACACGCCGTCGAGGACGAGTACCCGCTGGTTGAAGAACCGTTCTCGGAGTCGCTGATCGAACAATGGCTGTTTCTCGTTGTCGGTCATGCTCCGACAATGCCGCCGCGCCGGTGCTGCTCGCCGGTTTCTCTGCCGTGAGCAGATCAGCCCTCAGCAGAGTGGCGGACTGCGTTTACGACTGCTGGACGGCCGCGGCTTGCGTCGACTGGGACCGTCGCGCGAGGACGATCATGACCACCGGAATGAGGAGGTGACACCGATCGTGATCCGCTCGCGGGCCGACGCCGACGCGGCACGGAGGCCCAGGAACGCCAGACCGAGGTTCGCGAAGGCGATCTCGAACATGAGCGGAGTACGGGTGAAGCCGATCGCGTCCGCCATGACGTTCGGGATGCCTTGGAACGAGACGGTCATCCACAGGCTGCCCCAGCCGAGTGCGGCGATCGCCCACCACCGCTGCCAGATCTCGAGTCGCTCGGCGCCGGCGTGGACTGGGCTAGGTAACTCATCGTTGTCAAGAGCTGAATCCTGCATAGTTAATATTAACTAGTCAACATCGAGGTAGGCTGACGTCGTGGACGATGGAATCTCAGATCTGCTGCACCGAGTGGTCTCCCTGCTGGGCGACGTCGCTCGCCGGCACACAGGCCAGGACGGCGAACTCACCTACAGTCAGCTGCGACTGCTGGGCGCACTGGAAGACGTCGAGCCGGCGACTCAGCATCGGCTCGCGCAGGCCCTTGGCGTCTCCGACCCGGCGGTCAGCCGGGCACTGCGGCCACTGGAACAGCAAGCACTGGTCAGGATCACCCTCGACCCGCAGCACGCGCGGCGGCGACTGGTCGAGCTCACCACCACCGGCCGCGAGACCTACCACGCCAACGGAAAACCACTTGCCGAAGCGCTCCGGCTTGCCTTGCAGGAACAGGGATTTCCCTACGACCGCTACTTCGCCGACACCCTCCGGCTGGCCGAAATCCTCGAATCCGACTGAGTGCGGTTACCGGCCTACAAAGCAAGGTCTGAACAGAAACATTGGCCTGTGACGCACGATCTCGACCGATGTTTCAGTCCAGTTTCTCTCCGGGTGTCTTGTGCCAGCCGGCGATCCGAGCTCGGGGCCGCGTCCGCGATTTCGGACCAGGGGTCGTTCATCAGCAGCGCCACTGCGTTCCGCGGCGAGCGCGGGTGCGTCGCGACACCTCTGCGGACCGCTGGCAACAGGCCCCGTGCCTCGCCCGGCTGCCGACCTGTCCCGGGCACAAGAAGAGAGCCCCCCTGCAGGCAGGGGGGCTCTTTCCGTACTGATCTGTCTCAACCGTGCGTGCGCCCGAAGGGATTCGAACCCCTGACCTTCTGATCCGTAGATCAGTGGAGCCAGTCCTTCCCAGTGCGTTGGAGTCCGCAGTGCCAGGTCAAGACCGCTAAATCTCGCTGACCGACACCCCGTAGTCCACCCCGTTTCCGGTAGTCCGTGATACGAGAGTGAGACGGTCAGCGCTGGCGTTCTGGAGCGCTCTTGACCAGTTTCCGCACGTACTCCCCGGTCCACTCGTGGTCGATCTCGCGCACGATGTCCGCCTGCCGCTTGCCGGCGGCGTACTCGGCCCGCACGCCAGCGATGAGCGAGTCGCGAGCCCGCTCAAGTTCAGCTTTGGCGTGCCGGTACTTCTCGGTGAGCTCAGTTAACGATGCGCGTTTCGCAGTCATCCACACAGCCTGACACAACAGAGTTGCACAAACAAGTTGCCCAACCCTGTTGACAGCCCAACTCAGTTGTACAACACTGTTGGGACAGCAAGCGAAAGACGGCCCCCGGCGGTGCTTGAGACACCAACCGGAGGCCTTGATCAGACCGGAGATCTGACCCATGAAGAACCGTACTGCGACCCTGACCCGCCCGAAGCCCCGCCCGGTGTCGACTCGGCCAGCGCCGCGGCCCACCTCGCCGCCTCGGCCGCGCCCCACGATCATCGACCAGCTCGAACGCGTCTGCTACTGCCGGTCGTGCGGGTCGGCAGACAACCCACGTGCCGCCTACTGGGCACGCAAGTTCGAGGCGGCCGAGCGCGACCTCTACTCCGCGGCCGGCGAACCTATGCCGGAGCCGACTTGCCCGCGGGTGGCGGCCACTGACGACGTCCGGCGCGAGCAGACGGCCAAGAAGCGTGCGGCCGACACCCGGACCCTGGACGAGGTCGCCGACAGCATGCTGTCGCTCCTCGACGACGCCGGTCTCGAGCAGTTCCTCGACGGTGACGCCGCATGAGCGCCGACCTGCAAGCCCTCACCGACGAGCTGATCCGGCGGCGCGACGAGCACCTGCAGCTGGTCGAGATGCTCGGCGGCGAGCGGGACCGTGGCTACGTCAACGGCTACGGCTCCGCACTGGCGCTCCTGCGCATCTACACCGGCGGCGAGTACGGCCAGGACCGCGGCGCGCAGGGCCTCGGCGGTGCCGCATGACCGCGGACACCACCGTCCTGCAGCTCGTCCGCCAGGCCGTCGAGCAGGCCCACGCGGCGGGCTCCCCCGCCCCCGGTCGGCCGACGCTGGCGCGGCTCACCGGCGCCACCGAGCACCAGGTTCGCCAGGCGCTCGCCAGCCTGGCGACCGACGACACCAGCGTCACTGTGCCCGACGACGAGCCCACCGACGACGGCCTCGAGCGGCCCGTCGACACCGGTGCGCTGGTGACGGTCGCCGAGCCGGACCCGCCAGCGCTGGCGCCAGCTGGCGAAACGGTCACCAGCGTCACGCCAGGTGGCGGGAAGCTGGTGGCGTGGGCCGGGTTCCTGTTCGGCTCCGCCACCTCGATCGCCGCCAACGTGCTCGCGTCCAGGCTCGTCCCTGCCGGTGCCGCGCCAGGCTGGCAACCCAGCATCTACGCCGAAGTGGGCGCCGCAGTGTGGCCGCTCGGCCTGCTCCTGTCCGTCGAGGCACTGTCCCGCGTCCGGTGGCCGGCGGGCGCGCTGTGGAACCTCGCCCGATACGGCGGCGCCGGCACAGTCGCGCTCGGCTCCGCGGTCATCTCCTACGGCCACATCCGCGAAGTCCTGCTCTCGTGGGGATACACCGACCTCGGCGCCGGTGTCGGCCCGCTCGTCATCGACGGCCTGATGACGATCTGCGGTTTCGCGATGCTCGCCACCAGCGGCACCAGCAAGGGCGGTGACCAGCGATGACGAACCCCGAAGCCACGCCGATCGTCGGCGAGCTGGTCGACGCCGACCACGATGGGCTGCCCGACACCACCCACACCGCCGAGCTGGACACGAGCGGCCAGGTGTTCGACGCCGAGCTGGTCGAGGACCCGCCGGTGGCCGTCGACTCCGCGCGGGTCGAGCGGCTGCCGCTGAACCTGCGGGTGAAGCGGGCCGAGCGGCGCCCGGTGCTCCCCGAGTGGATCAAGTCCCGCGAGGAAGCGCAGGCCGTAGCCGAGTGGCTGGCCGGGCACATCGCGCACGTCGCCGCTTTCCACGCGGTCCGGCTGCCGCTGTACCTGGCGAAGCTGGCGATGTGGTCACCAGTAGGGCTGGTGACCGCTGGCGCCGCTGGCGTGCGGTGGGTGTTCGACGCCGAGGCCGCGCCGTTGCGGGTCGACGCCGTGCGCCGCACGGACGCGGAGATGTACCTCAAGCTGGCACGTGAACGTTCGCACCGGGTGCGCCACCGGATGTGGCTGGCGGGCATCCTGACGGCCCTGGCGACCACTGGCGGTGTGCTGGCGTGGCTGCTGGCGCCCACGCTGATCCTGGCCGGGATGTCGACGGCCGTGATGACCGTGTTCGGGTTGATCGGGGCGCCGCGCGACAAGCCGATCGCCGGTACCGCGGTGGTGGTGGAGCGCTACCAGCGGCTCACCAGCGAGATGGTGGAGCGCTCCCTGTCCAGCCTCGGCGTGGCCTCGCTCAGCGGGAAGGGCGTCAAGATCACGTTCGCCGCGCCGATCCAGCGGGACGGGCCCGGCTGGCGTGCGGAGGTCGACCTGCCGTTCGGGGTGACCGTCGCCGACGTGTCCGAGCGCCGCGACCGGCTCGCGTCCGGCCTGCGTCGCCCGCTGGGCTGCGTGTGGCCCGAACCGGTGTCCGAGGAGCACCCCGGGCGCCTGGTGCTGTGGGTCGGCGACCTGGCGATGAACAAGGCGAAACCGGCCGTGTGGCCGCTGCTCAAGGCCGGACAGGCGGACATCTTCGCGCCGGCGCCGTTCATGACCGACCAGCGTGGCCGCCCTGTCGGCGTCGACCTGGTGTTCAACAACATGCTGATCGGCGCGATGCCTCGTATGGGCAAGACGTTCTCCGTGCGCGAGCTGGTCCTGTTCGCCGCCCTGGACCCGTACGTCCAGCTGCGCCTGTTCGAGCTCAAGGGCACCGGTGACCTCGGGATGTGCGAGCCGGTGGCGCACCACTACGCGTCCGGTTCGGATACCGGCACCCTCGACGCGTGCATGGCCAGCCTGCGCGAGCTGTACGCCGACCTCGAGAAACGCTCGAAAACCATCACCCGGATCGCGAAGGAAGACCGGGCCCGCTGCCCGGAGAACAAGGTCACCGCCGAGCTATCCCGCGACCCGAAGCTCGGCCTCGGGATCGTGTTCCTGACCATCGACGAGTGTCAGGAGTTGTTCTCCCACAAGGATTACCGCGACGAGGCCGAGCGGTTGTGTGAGGGCCTGGTCAAGCGTGGGCCAGCCATGGGCATCATCCTCGTTCTCGCCACCCAGCGGCCGGACGCGAAGTCCCTGCCGAAGTCCATTTCGGACAACGCGGGTATCCGGTTCTGCCTGCGCGTCATGGGCCAGGAACCGAACGACATGGTGCTCGGGACCAGCTCCTACAAGAACGGCATCCGGGCGTCGACGTTCTCCGCGAAGGACAAGGGCATCGGGTACCTCGTCGGCGCCACTGACGACCCGATCATCGGCCGGACGTACTACATCGACGGCCCGGACGCCGAGAAGGTCATCGACCGGGCCCGGCTGCTACGCGAGAAGGCCGGCACCCTCACCGGGTACGCGGTCGGCGAGGACCAGCCGCTCACGGTCAACGTCGCCGACGATGTCCGCGCGGTGTTCGCCGGGCCCGAGGAACGGCTCTGGGGATCGACCATCCTCGAGCGCCTCGCCGTGTACCGACCGCAGGTCTACGGATCGTGGGGCGCGGACCAGCTCGCCGCGGCGCTCAAGCCCTTCGGGATCCGGCCCGAACAGGTCTGGGGCACCACCGATGAGGGCAAGGGCGCGAACCGCAACGGCTACGCCATCGAGTCGCTCGCTAGGGCCTTGACCCACTAGGCCTAGACCCGCCCCTAGGCCCGCAGGGGTCGCCTGACCTGCGAACTAGGGCCTAGGGGCACATCCGCTTCCCACCTCGAGAACCTCACGGAGGACACCTTGTGGACCCTGATCCTCGTCGCCCTAGGCGCGCTGCTCGTGTACGGACTAGCGTGCGTGATCTGGCCTTACGCCTCGTGCGGTAGGTGTAAGGGGGAGTCGGCCGCTTCCGGTCGCCATCCGGCCGAACATGGCGCCCCTGCGGCCGGTGCGGCGGCAGCGGCCAGCGCATCCGGATCGGCCGGCGCCTCTGGGACATCGGACGGTAGTCCTCGTCACCATCTGATCGTTCATCAGAAGGCTGCTGTACGGCGCGCCCTGACCAGCACAAACACTCGACCATCTCACGTGATCTCACAGTCGAGTCGACGAGCATCGTGGCCAGCTACCCTGGTGGTTGCCTCTTCGCGGAGGAACGCCCCCGGGTAGCTCCCGGGGGCACGCGAAGTGGTCGACTCCGCGAATGAGGGATGCCGTGTGTCCGACTCCACTGATCTTGGCCGCCGCGTGCGCGAGATCCGGTCCTGGCGAGGCCTGAACCTGCGCACGACCGCAGACCTGGCCGGCCTCTCGCATGGCTACCTGGGCAAGCTGGAGCGCGGCGAGAAGCCGGTGAACAGCCGCCAAGTCCTCGAGGCGCTGGCGATGGCGCTGCGCGTTTCGCCCGACACCCTGACCGGCATCCCGGAACCGACCGGGCGCGCCTCGGTCGAGTCGGACGACACCGCGACCACGCTCGCTGACCTGCTCAGCGGTTGGTGGGTCGGCGAGATACCCGATGCTCCTGGCCGGCCGTTGCAGGAAGTCCTCGCTGACCTGATGGCGTTCCACCACTCTCGCAACAGCTCGGGGGCACAGGGCGCCGGTGACTACCCGACGCAGGTGGCCAAGTTGTCGCCGCTGATTCGCGACCTGCTCGCCCTGGCGGCCGACCCCGTGACCGGGCGCGAGGCGCTCGCGCCGCTGCTGACCGCCTACCACGTCGCGGGCAGTATCGCGGCGCGCCTACACGTCCCTGGGATGCCGTCGATGGCGGCCGAGCGTATGCGGCAGGTGGCCGACAAGCTCGACGATCCCGTGTGGCAGAACGTGGCGACGTGGGGCCGAGCGCACTTCATCTCCTCGACGAATCGGCCGCGGCAGTACGACCTCGCGGTGTCGGTCGCCGACGAGGCACCGGCGGGCCGGTTGGAGACCCGCGGAATGGCGAACCTGACGGCAGCCCTGGCCGCCGCTGCGCAGGGACACGGCGATGTCGCGGAGACACACCTGGCGGAGGCCGCGGCTATCGCCGAGCGGATCGAGCCGGACGTATCGCCGTGGCCGGCGGGCATCATGCAGTTCGGGCGGACGAACGCGGGCATCTTCCGGGTATCGATCGGCGTCGAGCTCGGCCAGGGGGCGCGCGTCGCTGAGATCGCCTCGACTGTGCGCCCGGAGACGATCTCCAGCGGCCGACAGGCGTCATTCTGGACCGACTACGGCCGAGGACTGATGGAGTCGCCCAAGCACCGAGACGCCGGGTTGGCCGCGCTGCTCAAGGCCGAGTCGCTGGCTCCGGCGCAAGTGCATCGCAATGTGTTCGTGCGCGAGGCTGTGGCGGATGCACTCGCGACGGCTCGCCGTGACGCGGGCCGGCGTGAGCTCCGCGGACTGGCATGGCGGATGGGCGTAGCGCCGACCGGGTGAATCGATGGGCATGTGTCCCGAGGGGACACAAAGGCTGACCTTTCGCTCTTAGCGTCGACCGTGTGACGAACAGCAACGAGCACCCCGAGCGGCGTGGGCACGTCCAGACCGTGATCGTCCAGGCTGTCGACATGCTCGGCCGCCCGGTGCCGGTGTCGGTGTCGGTGCTGAACACCGATGGCGGCCTGCAGATCTCCCTACGCGTGGACGACGGCGACGAGGTGATCCTGCCGGACTACTCGGCGATCAACCTCTCAGTCCGGCTGCAGGAAGCATTCCGCGCGAAGCTCGAGGGTGACCGGTGATGCGGGGGTTCAGCAACTCCGGCGCCGGTCCGGACCCCACTGCGACCGGGGCCGCCGAGGACAAGGCGCGCCGCGAGCGCGAGCAGGCCGAGCGGGACGCGGCCGACGACGAACAGGACGACGACCGGTGAGCGCCCGCATCGAGATCACTCCGGCGAAGCCCTACGTGGACTGGGTGCTCCGCGAGTACATCGAGGGCAGCACGCTCCACTTCTACAGCAAGTCCGAGCTGGCCGACCCCGGCATTCAGTGGCTCGTTCCGTGGTGCCAAGCGGACGACATGTACCCGGCGCGTCACCCGAAGGTCGAAGTCAAGGCTGACCCGGTGGCCGCGCACGTCAATGCCTGCGTCGGCTGCGCCAACGCGGACCGTCGAGCCCGCGGCGACCGCCCCTAATCCCCCGGCCGCCGCGCTTCCCCCGACGGTGCGGCGGCTGGGCCTCCACTCCCCCGGTGCTGCGACGGCCCCCCGCAACGGCGCGCACCGGGGCCACGATTTCCCGGCCGGTCAACTCCCGCATTGGCCTGCAGGTCACCGGTCGGGAATCAGCTCCGTGTACACGGGCCAACCGTGAGATGCCGTGAGACGGCTCCCTGTAACCGCAGGTCAGAGCCTCTGAAATTGGCCCCATCTGATACCGAATCAGACGCGAAAGCGCCCCCCGACAGCACGTCGTCGGGGTGCGCCTTCGCGTCGTGGCTACCGACACCGGTTGAGACAGACAACGAGTGTTGTCAGTGTGTAACTGATCATGAGCGCCAGTCCGGTTAGGCGACGAGTGGCAAGTAGCTAGTGGAAAGGGCAGTGGCAACTACGCGGCGTCGTCAGCGGCCCGCTGGGCTGCTTCGCGGAACCGCGCTAGTTCGGCCGCTGCCTGCTCGGCGGGGGTTGGTGCGGGCGCGAGCATCTCTTCGGCGATTTCGGCGTTCAAGGCCGTCCTGTGGGCTCGGATCCGTGCTGTCTGGTCGTTGGCTGCCCGGTCCGCGATCACTTCTTCGAAGCTGGCGTGGCCGTATTCGGCCTTGAACTTGGCCGCGTTCGCGGCGGTCTCTCGTGCCTGCTGCGCGGCCTGGTACTCGGCGAACACGACGCGTTCGAGTTCGGCCTTGAGCTCCGGGAGCCGGCGCGTCGCCGGGCCGAACTCGTATGCGTAGTTCGGCTGCTGGTGGGATCGGACGATCCGGCCTTCCAGCTCGGCGATGTCGGACTTGATGTCGTCGCTGGTTCGGGGGCGCTCTTCGATGGTCATGCCGGGTCCTTGCTTGAGGGTGCGGATGGTTTTTCGCCGGTCGGCGAAGTGTTGGGGTGTGCGATGAGGCCGCGTTCGGCGAGGTGTTGCAGCTTCATGGCGTGTCGGCGGACGAGTCCGCGGTCACGGGCGACCTGGAATACCACGCGGGCCGCCTGGTTGCGCGCCCGGCGGCCGGGCTGCGCGCCCTCGTCGGTGTGGTCGTCATGCATTGCTGGTCACCGTCTCCTTTTCCTGCCGACTACTCGCGTTGCGGCAGATCAGACAGGTGGCCGAGAGGCCAGTGCCCGGCCGGATGTACCGCCCTGCATCGGTGCCGTGCTCGCAGCGCATTTGTGGGTCGGCGCGGGCGCGTTCGAGCGCGTCGGCGATTTCGATGGATTGCCGCTCGCTGCGGACATGTGCGAGCCGGTCGGTGAGTTCGCCGTTGGCGGCAAGGCTGGTGACGTAGCCGATCAGGGAGGTTTTCGCCTCGCCGGTGAGCTCTTCCATGAGGATTTGAATCTCCTCCTCCCCTGCGTCTGGGCACGCTCTGGCAATGACGTCGGCGACGCGCGCACGCGGAGAGGGTTTTTCTGTCTTCTTACTGTCTTCTTCGGGGGAACTGTGGTTCCCCCCGTGCGTCCCTGTGGTTCCCCCCGTGCGCCCCTCTGCGACATGTCGTGTAGTTCCCTGGGGAACCTGACGACCTGTCGTGTGGTTCCCCTCGTACGGTCGCATGGGAGCGAAAGCCAGGTCGTAGACGACGGGTCGTCGGTCAGCCCGAATACCGACAGCTGCGCTCTGGTCATCCGGTCGACGGATCAGGCCGAGCTCAAGGAGTCCAGCGATGTCCTTCTTGACCTGCCGAGGCGTCTTGCGGGCGTACCTGGCGAGCGCGCCTTGGCTCGGATACGAATCCCGGCCACTGTCGTTGGCATGCCGAGCAATGCCCACGAGAGTGACCACGAGTGACGGCGGCAAGTCAGGGGCATCGTCTAGCACCCAGAGCACAGCTCGGATGCAGAGCCACTCGGATCGATTGTTGTCGTCGCCGGCCATCAGGCAGCCGTCCACCCTGGCGCGCGCAGGGCTGCTCGGCGCGCGCACGGGGTATCCTTGACCGGGATGTTGCGTTGGGCCCCCGGTGAAATCCGGGGGCCTTTCTCGTGTTCGGACACGTGCCGCGTCCCTCTCGTCTGATTGCTGATCAGGTGGCCCGGTTTTCAGGCCTTCTGACCTGCGGTGATGAGGCGGCGTATCACGCGCTCTCACGCGCTGGCTCAACTTCGAGCAACGCAAGGATCGACGCGGTGACCACCCGGTAGCGCGATCCGACCTTGATCACCTTCGCTGGGAAGTCACCTCGGCGCGCCAGTTCGAACGAGTAGGACCGGCTGATCCCAAGTGCCCCACCGGCCATGGGTACGCCGACGACAGGCGGCCAATCGCGGATCTCGTCAATAGGTGTCGACATTTCCCGGGCTCCATTCGTCACATCGGTGAATTTTCTATGCGATGTGCTGTGTGCCCACTGTTCTACACGTCCTGTTGCGTTCGCGCAATCCGCACAGTACGTTCAGCGATGTGCAGAATGACTCGATACCCAGCAACGTCGTAGGCGACCGTGTCAGGCAGTACCGCAAGGCCCTGGTCTGGTCCATTGAGCAGTTGGCCGAGCGATGCGCGGCCATCGGCGCAACGAGCCTGACCGTGCCGGCGCTGTACGTCATCGAGAGCGGGCGCCGCGAGAAGGAAACCAACCGGCGGCGTCGAATGATCACCGTTGATGAGTGGCTTGACCTGTCGAAGGCGCTCGGCGTGGCTCCCCTGGCGCTGCTGCTCCCGTACGAGCGGAACGCGGACTACCTGATCACCAGCGAGATAAGCGGAACCGCCGAAGCGGCGTACCGCTGGATCATCGGCCGGTGGCCAGACCTACGACCGGTACGGGAGTCCTCTCTAACGGACGAGGAGAAGCACCGCTACGCCACAAATCGCCCCGCCTGGATGACGGAAGCTGTCGAGTTGACGGCCGCCGAAGCGGGACAACATTTTGATCGTGCCGTCCAGGTTGCCCACTTCGTAGCCCACGCAGCATGGGAAACCGGACTGACTCGAGGGGAGGGCGCGGCATTCGTAGGGCTACTCAAGGACCTCGTCGCAAATATCCTGACCACCGCAGAGCAGGACCCCAACTACTTCGACAAGGTCAAAGACGTCGACAGCGAAGACCTAGACGGGAAGGGAAATACTCGTGAGTGACCCGATCAAGAAGATCACCCTCAAGAACGGAACGGTGAGATACCGGTTCGTTGTGGACATCGGCAGCGACCCGATCACCGGGAAGCGCCAGCAGAAGACCTACACGTACGACCTCAAGCGCGAGGCGATCGCGGAGCGCTCGAAGATCATTAACGAGACCGCGCAGGGCACCTACGTGCGGCCATCGAAGATGACGCTGGCCGAGTACCTCGACGAGTGGTTGCCGCCGGTCGTCCGGGATCTCTCCGAGAACACGAAGCGGAGCTACGCCGACGCGCTCCGGCCGGCGCGTGACCGGCTCGGCCGCAAGCAGCTGCAGGCGCTCACAAAGGCCGATATCGAGCAGCTCGTCACGTGGATGCTCACGAGCGGCCGCAAGCGCGGCGGCAAGGTCGGTAGCGGGCTGTCGGGCCGGTCGGTGGCGCTGACGCTGGGCAGGCTCACGGCGGCACTGAAGACGGCCCTCGATGAGGGGAAGGTCGTGCGGAACGTCGCCGCGCTGGTCAATCCGCCGGCGTACAAGCCGAAGAAGCAGGGAACCTGGTCGAAGGCCGAGGTGCAGACGTTCCTGACGACCGCGGCGACCGAGCGACTGCACGCCGCGTGGCGGATGTCGCTCTACGGCCTCCGGCGCGGCGAGGTGCTGGGGCTGAGGTGGGCCGAGGATGTCGACCTCGACGCCAAGACCATCACGATCAACCTGACCCGCGTGCTCGTCGACTACAAGATCATTGTGAAGGAACCGAAGTCAGAGAACGGACTCCGGACGCTGCCGCTGGACGACGAGCTCGTCGCCGCCCTACGCGCACTGAGGGCGAAGCAGGCCGCGGAGAAGCTCGCCGCCGGTCCGGCCTACGCCGACAGCGGTTGGGTGGTGGTCGACGAACTCGGCGAGCCGGTGCACCCGGAGCGCTACTCGGACGACTTCGGCCGCGTGCTCGCGCGGGCCGAGGTACCCCGGATTGTGTTGCACGGCGCGAGACATACGGCGATCTCGCTGATGGAGAAGTCGGGCGTGCCGATCAGCATCATCAGCAAGTGGGCCGGGCACTACGACGTGAAGTTCACCTATGGCGCGTACGTCCACGCTGAGGACGAAGATCTGCACGAGGGCACTGCCGCGCTGGGCAAGCTGTACAAGATCAACTAGGCGTGTGAGAAATTGTGAGACATCGAGCCCGGACGCAAATCAGGGCCCGTACCTCACCGAAGTGAAATAGGGCCCTGACCTGGTACTGCTGTCTCAACCGTGCGTGCGCCCGAAGGGATTCGAACCCCTGACCTTCTGATCCGGATTCGGTGCCTGTCGACCTTGACCATAGTTGATCGACATAGCCCGTGAACTGCATGTACGCCGCTCGAACGAATCACTAGCTAATCGTCGTCGCCCGTCATCTGCCACCGATTTCCGGCAATTTACTGGCAACAAGTTGATCAGCCACAGCAGATTTCGCAAACCCAACTTCGAAGGAGTGTGAGTTCAGGGCGATACTGATCGACAACGATCCAAGGCTGCCAATAACCACAATTAGCGATGACTCAAGCACTCAACGTAAGTATCGTTGAGAGTTCAGCGCTTGCCCGTCTAGCCCCAAACGGGTGAATTTTCAACGAGCTTACCCTGTGGATAACTTGCCGTTCGTTAGCTTAGCGTAGCGATTGACGCCAACGCAGACGGACCTAAACACCACTAGGGGGCATCCAGGCGCATCAAAACACACCCATAGCCTGTGGATAAGTTATCCACAGGTAGAACATGTACTTGATCTTTATCGGCTTGACCACTACATCTTGTGTCTCGAACCGCTTGCGCTGAGGCTCGAGGGCAGTCACGCTTGCCTTGTGAGACCGAACACGGTCCGCGTTCACCTCTTCGACAACCGGAGCCAGACATGACCTTCAAGATCACGAGCAGCGGAGCTCAGTGGTACTTCAACATCATTTCCACTAACCACAACGTGCTTGCGACGAGCGAGCGCTACTGGAACCGCGGCGACGCTGTCCACGCTGCCCAGACGATCATCGACCAGGCAGGGGGTGGCTCCATCACCTACTGATCATCTCGTTGGAAATGCCCCCGTGCCCCGAAGTGCTACCAACACCTCGGGACCCGGGGCCATTTTCCAAAGTAGCGGGTTGATCTGCGGGAGTACATAGCCCATGGTGTGCTCGTTCCCACCTCCAAGTGCGGGGCCTCTTCGCCATTCCGTCTGACCTGGCGTAGCCCGATCACGCCGTGTCAAGGGGGCTCCTCCGTGCCGGCCGAATCTGCCTCGGGAAGTCGCCCCCTTGACGCGGCGTGATAGCCCTGGTGGAGGTCTGACGGAATGGCGACAGGCCACACACGTACCGCAGCATGCCTCGCTACTCCCCCATCCCGGAGACCTGCCGTCCGGCGAGGACATCTCTTGTTCAGTGCGGCCTGGCGGTCCGTCCGGACGGGTGGTCGCTGGCTGGTTCTTCCGCGGGCGACTGCCGGGGACCGGGCGCCAGCCCGCATGCCCCGGCAGGGCTTGCCCGCGGATCAAACACCTGGCCAGCGGCCCCGGAGGGGCCGCCTTGAACAAGTAATGAAACTCTGAACACGGAGGCTGCAGCAGCGCCTCACGCTCGGAGTCAGGCGAACAGCAGATTGATGCCGTCGTGCGCCCGGACGGCTGGCTTAGCCTCGAAGGCGTCCAGCACACGGACAGCGAATGCTGGCGCCATCAGATCGCTCACTTCTTCCTTGGTGAGCCACCGGACCGCGTGGGCCTCGTCGGTCGGATGAGTGGTCCCGTCCTCCGGCGCGCAGCGGAACACCAGGGCAACGATCCCCCGGGACATGTTCTTGTAGACGCCGGTCAAGGCTTCGACCTTGACGGACAGGCCGGTCTCTTCGGCAACTTCCCGGCGGACGCCGTCTTCGAACGACTCATCCAGCTCAAGCACGCCGCCGGGCGCCTCCCAATGTCCGTTGTCCTGGCGCTGGATAGCCAGAACACGATCGCGGGCGTCGATGACCACGCCCGCGACACTCACCGAGTGTTTAGGGGTGTCACCCATGAAGACCTCCGCACATTAAGCGGCCTGCACCTGCGCAAGCCGTGGTTACTCGTATGCAAGACTACTGCACCTCTAGACGTGTCACGAGGAGTCCCGATGCTCAACCTCGACCAGATCGACCGTGATAGCGATCAGTCGCCGTACCGCCAGATCGCATCAACCCTGCGGGATCGCATCCTCGCAGGCAACGAGGGCTACCAGCAGGGTGACAAAATCCCCTCCGAAGCCGCGCTCATCGAACACTTCGGCGTGGCACGCATGACTGTTCGACAGGCCATCAACGAACTCCGCGGCGAGGGACTGATCGTCTCGGAGCACGGCCGTGGCGTCTTCGTCCGCCTCGCTCCCCCTGTTCGACGTCTCGCCTCCGACCGGTTCGCTCGCCGTCACCGGGATGCCGGTAAAGCCGCGTTCCTCGCTGAAGCTGATGCGTCCGGCTACAAGCCAGAGGTCGACAGGATCGATGTCCGGCGAGGACCGGCACCGAAAGCCGTTGCGGAACGACTCGGCCTGGCGAACGAAGCTGAAGTCGTGATCCGCGCCCGCCGGTACCTCGCCAACGGCCGCCCTGTGGAGACAGCCGTGTCCTACATCCCCGGAGAGCTCGCAGCAGGCACCGCAATCGAGCAGGCAGACACCGGCCCCGGCGGCCTGTACGCACGGCTCGAGGAAACCGGACACATCCTCGACCGGTTCACCGAGGAGGTCGGCGCACGCATGCCAGTTGCAGAGGAGCGTCAGAGCCTCGGCATCAGCCCCGGCACGCCGGTCTTGACCGTGCTGCGGACCGCGTACGACACGAAGGGCATGGCGGTAGAAGTCTGCGACACCGTCAAGGTCGCCCCCGCCTACCTGCTGCAATACGACTTCCCCGCACGCTGACGTTCGCGTATGCGAACAATGAGGTCGGCTTCCTTGCACTCCTCTAGACGTCTATGTAACTTAGAACTCGTCTAGAGGAGTTCTCCTCCGGATGACGACAACGAAAGGCACCACGATGAGGAACATCCCGGTGAACCTGTCCGGCTACAAGCTCACCATCGCCGAAGAGCCCGAGATGAAGATGCGCAAGGACCAGAACGGCCGCGAAGAGGTCGTCACCGACCGGGAGGGCATCGCCAAGTTCGTCGTCTCGGTCTTCGCCAAGATCAAGGGCGAGAAGGGCGAGGAGATCAAGGTGACCCTCGACTCCGACCCCAGCGGCGCCTTCGAGGACGGTGACCGGGTCGAGCTGATCAACCCGCGCGTCTCGCCGTACTCCTTCAAGAACGACCGGGGCGAGACCGTCTCCGGTGTCGCCTTCGCCGCCGCGGGCCTCAAGCCCACCGAATAGCGACCCGCCGGAGGCCATCGCCCCGGCTACGCAAATAGCTCCATTCACATCGTTTTCCCCGTTCATTGAGAATTACATAGTGAGCCCACTTATGCCCAAAATCGCCGTAATACGGCTACGCGCATTGATTCCCGGACACCATTTCGCCGGGAATCTTTGGGTCTAACCGTCCCACGCGAAAGGCATTCCCATGATGGAAAACGACGACGTCTTTATCGGCCAACTGAGCGAATGGCCGTGGCTCCACCTCGCCGAAGACGACCAGGAGATCGGGTGATCAGCCGCAAGGGCCTCGACGACCTCACCGCGGACTACAAGGAAGCGCTGGGCCTGGTCAACAAGGCCGCACACACCCTCGAAGACAACTACATGATGGTCGGTGGCGCCGGGGAATCGTTCGTCCGCAAGTCCTCGGCCCTGATCGAGCACCTCAACGACGTGTACGGCGAAATCCAGCAAGTCATACACCAACTCAGCGAGGTGAAAACCGATGACTGAGCCCGCGCCACTAAATCGCGATTGGCTCGACGACTTCGACATCCGCACAGAAAGCGAGACGAAATGACTGACACCGCATTCCCCGCCCGCGACGGGCTGTCCTCGTTCAACCCCACCGGCCCCAAGCGGGGCGCGTGATGGCCATCCACGACTGCACCGCCCACTACTTCCTCTCCCCGACCCGCATTGCGACCTGCACCGTGTGCGGCTCGCAGTGGCAGATGTGAGGAGCCCCGCATGCCTGGCGCACTGTTCTACCCCCTGTGGCTCCTCCTGGTCGGCTGCCTGACCCTCGCCCTCCCGGTCGCCGGGGTCCTCGCCCTGATCGGCGGAGTGATCGTCGTCCTGCGGACCCGGGTGGCCACCCGATGAGCACCGAGACCGACCTCTTCGGCAACCCGCTCGACGCACCCCAGGGCACCCGCCCGCAACGACCGCCCGTCAACGATCTCCCGCTGGTCGAAAGGGTCCTCCAGATTGCCGAACTCACCGGGTACGTACTGGTCGGCCCGTCCGAACGGGTCTTCACCCTCGGTGGCCGACACGAGATCGAGGCCGCCCCCTCCCATGAAGGCGACGCTGTCCACCAGCTCATTGACGCTGGCTGGCTGACGAAAGGAGGAAGCCACACCTACCACTGCTACGGCCACACCGGCACCGGCAACGCCGTACTCGTCCCGCGCGCCACCAAGCACAAGGCCCGGCACTGGCGCTCGCTCGCACCGATCTCCTGCACCCGCACACGGAAGGACCCGCGATGACTTCGCAGACCATCAACAACCACGCCAAGGCCCGCTACCTCGAATTCGAGCACGCGCTCGACGGCGTCCGTGCCGCGTTCGACGAGCTGGCGAAGCTGTCCAAGAACCTCAACGACAAGAGGGGCGCCGACCGGTTCGAGGGCTGGCAGGTCCCCAGCAAGACCGAACTCGAATCGGCGCTCCGGGCGGCCTCGGTGGGGCTCGACGAGCTGAAGGCCGACGCCACCAAACGCAAGGCCGAACTCGTCGCCCGCGGCTGGCGCGTCTAGCCAGCACCCCCGCCCACACCACCAACCGGCACCAGAGGAAGGCACCCAGATGAGCAGTCACCAGGTCGATCTCAAGCTCGGCGAGCTGGACGCGGCCATGAAGAAGCTCCGCATCGCGATGAAGGCACCGATCGTGCGCACCGCCGGGTTCAGGAAGACCCACGACCGCGCGGCCCGCTCGATCGCCGCGGCGACCACCACCTTCGAGTCCGCCCGCCCGCTGTTCAACACCGAGCCCGGCCAGCCCCGCGCACGCCGCCGCTGACCGAACCGAACACCCCGATCACCGCATTCCGCAGATGACGACACCGCGCGACGTAGCTGGGCCGTGACCCCCGAGACCGGTGAACCGATCGGCGAGGGGCCACGGCCCTTCCGCGTTCGCACCGACTCAGGGAGAACACCCCATGGCTACCGCCAAGAAGCACAAGACCCGCATCGAAGCCAAGTGCGCCCTGTGGCTCGCCCGCCACCCCGCCGCACTCGCCGCCCCCGCCGCGATCAGCACCAGCGTCCTCGAGCTGGGCGCGGTCACCACCGGAGGAATCGCCGCCGGGGTCGTCGCGACCGGCCTGGGCTGGTACCGGGCACACCCGGCCTCCTTCACCACCCACGCCGCCCCGCGCATTCGCTCGGCCCGCCGCCGCTGGACTCGCTACCACGGCCGCCCGTGGCGCACCACGCTCGACGCCTGCAACCTGGTCACCGAGGACCGCCGGACCGGGGAACTCCACGTCCCCCGGATCGTGAAGCTCTCCTCCCCCACCCCGTCGATCGACGTCGTGCGGGTGCGGCTGTGCAAGGGGCAGTCGCTGCGGACCTTCCAGGACGTCCAGGAGGAGCTGGCGTCCGCGTTGGGGGCCGACGTCCTCGGGATCGTGAAGACCAGCCCGCGGCTGCTCACGCTGACCCTGGTGCACGGCAACCCGTTCGACGACATCGTCCCGCCGGCCGAAATCCCCGACGAGGCCGATGACGTGGACCTCACCGCGTTGGAGCTGGGGGACACCGAGTACGGGCAGTCCTGGACCGAACCGCTGATCGGCCAGCATTGGCTGATCGCCGGGGCCACCGGCTCGGGTAAGGGGTCGCTGCTGTGGAACCCGCTGCGCGCGATGGGGCCGATGATTCGCGACCAGCTGGTCAAGGTCTGGATGATCGATCCCAAGGGCGGGATGGAAACCGAGCTCGGCCGACCGCTGTTCCACCGCTACGCCACCTCGGCCGATGAGCCGGTGGAGGACGAGGACGGCGACGACCAGGACCCCATGCTGGCGCTGCTGGTCGAGTTCCGCGACGAGATGAAGGCCCGGCAGGAAGTCCTCCGGGACCGCAAGCAGCGCAAGTTCACCGTGGCACCGGACACCCCGTTCCACGTCCTGATGATCGACGAACTGGCCATGCTCACCGCGCTGGGTGGCAGCCGCGCCACGGTCACCGCCGTGAACAAGATCCTCGCCGAGATCCTCACCCAGGGCCGGGCCGCCGGATTCGCCGTCATCGCCTACGTCCAGGAACCCACCAAGGACATCGTCCCGGTCCGTGACCTGTTCACCCGCCGCATCGCGCTACGGCTCGGGTCCAGTGGTTACGTCGACATCGTCCTTGGCGACGACGCCCGGCTCCGCGGTGCCCTCGCCGACGAGATCCCCGAGACCGACCACGAAGGCATCGGCTACCGCACCTCGGAGAAGTCCCGCAACCCCATCCGGGTCCGGGCCGGTCACACCACCGACGACGACATCACCGAACTCGTCCGGCAGTGCACACCGCACCAGGTTCCCGACGACGGCTCGAACGTTTACGCCATCCACGCCGCCTGATCCGTCCGGAAAGGACACCACGATGACGACCGCCGTTGCTCCGCTGGGCAGTATCGCCAAGCTCGCCACCCTCGCCGCTCGGCTGGTTCGGGATACCCCCGCACCCGAACCAGCCAGCGTGACCCTGTACCCGGAGTCCTTCAGCATCAGCGTCCAGCCAGCCCACACCTACGACCCCGTGGCCACGATCGGCGCCTTGCTGATCTGGACACATCGGCTCACCCGGCTGCATGCGGACTGGTGGCACACCGCGACCGGGGACCTGCACATCACGGTCGTCGGCAGGGGGCCGTGCGGGACTCGCGTCCACGTGTACAGCTCGTTCGCCTACCGCCTCGCCCGCCCGCATGTCCTGCTCCACAAAGGAGACACCGAGTCGGTGACCCCGGACGAGCTGTACCGCCTCGCCGTCGAACTGCGCACCGAGAAAGGCCACACCTCATGATCACGCTCAAATTCCTCGCGACCTGGCTCAAGATCATCGGCTTCACCGCCCTCGCGCTCCTCGCCGAAGGGGTGTTCGTGCACAGCGTCGGCTGGTTCGTCGCACTGGCAGCGGTGACCGCCCTCGTCTTCGCCGGTCTCACCGTCGCGCTGTGGCGGGAATGGCGCTCGGTGCGCAACGGCTCCGGTGCCTACACCTACCAACTCATCCACTACCTGCGCGACTGACCAGGAAGGACAGTCCCATGACCATCGCCGACCAGGTCCCCGCCGCTGAATCCGAGGTGTGGCACTCAGCGGTGTCCACGCTCGAAGACGGCCTCGCGATCTACCCGCTCCGCTCGCTCGACGGGGTCCGGTTCTGCGGGGCGACGGTGTCCAACACCGCCGTGTCCGGCACCGCGACCGACGTCCTTCTCCGGGTCACGGAGAGTCCTCGCGGGACCGGCACGGCCTGGGAGATCTCGATGCCACCGGAGTTCGCCCGCTACCTCGCCGCCCTACTCGACGCCCACGCCCGCTACATCCAATCCGCCCCCACCCGCGACTAGGAAGGAGCGACACCGTGTCCACACAGGACCCCGCACCCAGCACCGCCGACCGGCTCGTCACCGCCGTCCGCGTCCTCGTCACCATGGTCCTCGGGGGCATCGGTGCCGCCGCCGGATTCACCCACACCCACGACTGGGCCGCCCACCACGGCCAAACCGGGTGGCTCGCCTGGGCCGACGCCATCGTCATCGAAGGCATCGCCATCGTCGCCGGATTCGAGGTCCAGCACGATCACCGCACCGGGGCCACCGGCAAAGTCACCTTCCCGCTGCTCGTCCTCGTCGCCGGGTTCGGCGTCCAGATGGCCGCACAGGTCGCGCTGGCCGAACCCACGCCCGCCGGGTGGCTGGTCGCCGCGATGCCCGCACTCGGGTTCCTCGTCGTCGTGAAACTCCTCATGCGACGCACCCCGGAGGCCGAATCAGCGGCCCCGCGCTCGCCCGCCGCCCCGGTCCCGCCGCCGGCCGAATCAGCCCCGGCGCTCAACGGGCGGCGACCGGCACCCTCCTCGGTCCTGTCGAAGCTCCCGGCGGGGATCCGCAAGACCATCACCGCGGCCACCGAGGACGCCCACACCGCCGGACGCCAGGTCACCCCCGACGACCTCACCGCCCGGGTCACCCTGCCCGACGCCATGGTCACCGCCCTGGTCACCGAACTGAACACCGCGGTCAACCACCACCCCGCGACCGCCTGACAGACACCCCCAGCACAACCGCACCGAAGGCGGGCCAACGAACACCGTGGCCCGCCTTCGCCGTGCCTGCACCAAGGAGAGCCATGACCACCGAGAACACCGGGGCCGCACTGGCTACCCGCATCACCGAGCACCTCACCCGCCCCAACATCCGCGCGGTCCGGGCACGCGCCGAGAACACCGGGGGCTGCCTGCAGCCGGTCCACCTCTCCGGGTACCGCACCCTCACCGACGCCGCCACCGGCCGGACCCTCAACCACCACGCCGGGGTCGTCTACACCGCCTGCGGCAACCGCCGCGAGTCCGTGTGCCCCGCCTGCTCCGACCGCTACGCCGCCGACGCCTTCCACCTCATCCGTTGTGGCATGTCCGGAGGCAAGACCATCCCCGACGACGTCGCCGACAAGCCCCGCCTGTTCGTCACCCTCACCGCCCCCGGCTTCGGCGCGGTCCACGGCCGCCGCACCACCCGCACCGGCAAACGCATCCCCTGTGCCTGCGGTGAGTACCACCACGATGCCGACCCCCGCGTCGGTACCGCGATCGACCAGGACGCCTACGACTACCGCGGAGCGGTGCTGTGGCAGGGCCACTCCGGGGAGCTGTGGCACCGGTTCACCATCCGGCTCCGCCGCGAACTCGCCACCGCCGCCGGGCTCCGGGTCGCAGACTTCCCCCAGCACGCCCGGCTGTCCTACGCCAAGGTCGCCGAATACCAGAAACGCGGCCTCATCCACTTCCACGCCGTCATCCGCCTGGACGGCCCTGAGGGTGCCGCCGATCCGGCCCCGGACTGGGCCACCCCCGACCTCATCGATCACGCCGTGCGGGCCGCCGTGGCGACCACCACGGTCACCCGCACGCTCACCATCGACGGGGCCGCCGCCGACCACGTGTTCACCTGGGGGAACCAGGTCGACATCCGCGCCATCCGGCCCGCACACGCCGCCGCGATCGAGGACGATGCCGGGCGAATCAGCGACCGCGCGCTGGCTGGGTACATCGCCAAGTACGCCACCAAGGGCACCTCGACCAGCGAGGTCGCCGACCGGCCCATCCGGTCCGAACGCGCGATCGACGACCTCGCCATCCACCCGCACCACCGGCGGATGGTCGCCGCTGCCTGGGACCTCGGAGGCAATGAGGGCCTGGGCTACCTGCGCAAATGGGCGCACATGCTCGGGTTCCGCGGCCACTTCCTCACCAAGTCGCTGCGCTACTCCATCACCTTCAGCACCATCCGCGGCGAACGCCGCACCCATCAGCACCTCGCCGCCCTCGACGCCGCCGGGATCGACCCCGGTGCGGTGCTGGTCGTCAATCACTGGAAGCACACCGGCAACGGCTACCGCACCGAGTCCGAACGCGACATAGCCGCCGCGATCTACGAAGGAAAACGCAATCACCGTAAGGAAAAAATCGCAAAGGAGCACACCTCATGAGCCCCAAATTGCTTACCGTCACCGACCTGTCCGACCACCTCGGAGTACCCGTCAACACGCTGTACCGCTGGCGCACCAATGGCTACGGCCCCGCCGGACGCCGCATCGGCAAGCACGTCCGGTACCGCCCCGAAGACGTCGACGCCTGGGTAGAACAGCAAGGGGGTGCCTGATGGGCAGGCTTCGACTCCCGCTCGGCACGGCCGGTGAAATCACGACGAAGCAGATCGGGGCATCGTGGTCGGCGAGGTGTCTGTTCCGGCACACGAACGGGACCTACGTCGACATCCGGAGACGGGCGAAGACGAAGGAGGCAGCCAAGGAGAAGATCCGCAACGCGATCAAGGGCCTGGTCATGCGCAGTCCGGGTGCTGGGCTGACTCCGTACAGCCTGTTCAAGGAGGTCGCTGCTGCCTGGCTCGCCGAATACCGAGCCGATGCCGAAAACGGGATCTTCTCCTTCACTTCGGTGGACAGTCACACCGACAACCTGCGCAACCACGTCCTACCCGTCCTGGGTGAGCTGACGATCATCGAGACGGGACCGCCGGTGATCAACGCTCTGTGCCAGACGAAGCTGAAGGCGCACAGTCTGAGCCTCGCCAAGCAGATCAAGGCGGTGATCGGCAACGTGATGACCTTCGCCGTCCAAGCCGGACTGATCCTGACCAATCCGGTTAGGGAGATCGCCCCGCTCAGCGAACGCCGTGCCAAGGTGAAAAAGGCCGCTCCTCGCTCGTTGAGCAGGGTCGACCTACTCGACTTCCTGGCCAAGCTGGACGCCGACGAGGCAGCCAATGTCGCGGACCTGCCGGACCTGGTTCGGGGCTTCATCGCAACCGGCGAGCGTCGGGGCGAGATGATCGGGGCCGACTGGCCAGACTTCGACGAAAAGGCCGCTGTGCTGAACGTGTCGGGCGGCATCATCCAAGCCCGGGGCAAGGGCACAGTGCGGAACAAGGGGAAGACCGACAACGCGGTGCGCCCGATCGCGCTGCCGGACTGGTACGTGACCATGCTGGTCGAACGGCGCGAGCGGCTGGGGCTCGCTGACCCAACCGGGCCGATCTACCCGAACAGCCGGGGTGGGTACCTCAACTTCCAGAACCTCACCAACCGGCACTGGCTGCCGTTCCGGCGACGGGCTGGCTACGAGTGGGTGACCTTCAAGACGCTCCGCAAGACGGTCGCCACCCTGCTCGACGACGCCGGGCTGACAGCACGCCAGATCGCCGACGTGCTGGGTCACGCACACCCGTCCATGACTTTGGATGTCTACATGGGGCGTGGTCAGCAATCTCGAGCCAGCGCCGATGCGCTCGACACACTGCGCCTCGGCAAAAACGGCAATTAACTGGCAACAGGCCCACACCCGGCCCGGCTGGCCAACCTACCCCGGACATAAGAAGAGAGCCCCCCTGCAGGCAGGGGGGCTCTTTCCGTACTGATCTGTCTCAACCGTGCGTGCGCCCGAAGGGATTCGAACCCCTGACCTTCTGATCCGTAGTCAGATGCTCTATCCAACTGAGCTACGAGCGCGTGTTCAGTTGTTCTAACCTAGCACTCGCCTGAACGAGCACCAGCGGAGGCTCCGGGATTTGAACCCGGGAGGGGGGGTTACCCCCAACCGCATTAGCAGTGCGGCGCCATAGACCAGACTAGGCGAAGCCTCCCCGGAGTAACGACCACTGCCGAGCAAGCGTACACAAAGCGCGTCAGGCCCCGCAAAGCACCCCCACCCTCATCGCCGCAGCATCCTGAGCAGCCACGGAGAGCGTCCGCCGAGGCCTTCGGCTTCGAACGTGGCGAAGCCGACGCGCGGGAGTTCGCGGATGCCCGGGTAGACCAGGTACCGGGGGACCCAGCGGGGCTGGAACTTGGCGTTGAAGCGGTACAGGCTCTCGATCTGGATCCAGCGGGACGCGAGGCGCAGGATTTTCGCCGCCGTCCTGGCGACCGGGCCGGCGCCGATGCGGTGGCCTTGTTCCATCAGCGCACGGAAAGCGGCGAAGTTGAGCGAGACGTGCTGGATCTCCTGGTCGCGGCAGGCGATCAGCAGCTCGGAGATCATCAGCTCGTTGATGCCGTTGTCGGCCGCGCGGTCCCGGCGCATGACGTCCATGGACAGCCCGTCCGGGCCCCACGGGACGAACTGCAGCACCCCGCGCACCCGCCCGTCCTGCTCGGCGGTGACCAGCACGGACCCCGGGTCGCCCATGCGGCCCAGCGCCATCGAGAACCCGCGCTCGGTGTCGGTGCCGCGCCAGTTCGCGGCCAGCTGCACCAGTTCGGCGAGCTCGGCGCGGGTGAGCTCCTCGGCCTTGCGCACGAGGACCTTGTAGCCGGCCCGCTTGGTCCGGGAGACGGCCTGCCGGACGCCGCGCATGATCCGCCCGTCGAGGGTGAACCCGTCGACGTCGACGATCGCCTCGTCGCCGATCTCCAGCACTTCGAGGCCGAACCGGGCCCACACCGTCGCGCCCAGCTCGGAGCAGCCCATCACCGCGGGGATCCAGCCGTGCCGCCGGCAGACCTCGAGGTACTCCTCGATCGCACCCGGCCACGCCTCGTCGTCGCCCAGCGGGTCCGCCGAGCACAGCGCGACCCCGGCGATCACCCGGTAGGTCAGCGCGGCTTTGCCGGACTTCGAGAACACCGCGAACTTGTCCTTGCGCAGCGCGAAATAACCGAGCGAGTCCCGCTGGCCGTGCTCGTCGATCAGGACGCGCAGCCTGTCCAGCTCCACTTTGGACAACTCCGGGTGCGGCTCGGCGGAGCGCAGCAGGAAGTACGCCGCGAGCAGGGTCGCCCCGATGCTGAACAGGAGCCCGATGGTCGCGGTCAGGTCCTCCAGCCACATGCCGTGGAACTCGGCAGGCCCGCTGACCCCGACCAGCGCCAGCGAAGACTCCGACACCCGGTCGGGCACCGACATCGGGGTCAGCACCTTGGCCGACGACACCGACAGCAGGATGAAGTTGATCCCGAACCCGGCTACCAAAAGCTGGACGAACACGCCTATGGCCCGCCAGCGGCCGGTGACCGGGTCGGGCAGCGCGACGAACCGGTGCCGGGTCGCGATCAGCGCCACCAGCAGCACCACCGACACCACCCCGGCGCTGCGGCCGTGCTGCACCCCGAGGTGCGACACCGCGAGCAGCACGGTCGCCCCGACCGCCAGCTGCCACGCGCGCTTCTTCCGCCTCCGCAGCCCGGAGGCGAGCAGCACCAGCAGCACGCCGGTGACCAGCACCACCGCCGTCGCGGCGACGGTCGCCTCCTGCGGCAGCCCGAGCCACGCCGACATCTGGCCGCGCAGGTTCCGGCGCCCGGCCGGAATCAGCGCCGAAACGATCGCCATCAAGCCGGCCAGCCTGGTCACCCAGGTGACCATCGTCACCGACGTCGCGCCGGCGACCTCCCACTTGGTGTGTACGCCAGCACTTGTCACGTCAAAACCAACAAGATCGCTCGCCCCATGCTTCCCCCCTCAACCAGTTCCCCGCAGCTGTCCGGCCAGCTCCACGAACGGCGCCAGTGCGTCGGGGTTGGCCAAGGCCTCCCTGCTCACCGCGCGTTCCGGAGCCACCCCGGACAGGATCTTCTTCACCGGCACCTCGCACTTCTTACCGTTCAAAGTGCGAGGAACCTCACTCACCACGACGAATCGATCGGGTACATGACGCGGCGAAAGGGCCGAACGCAGCTCCTTGCGCAACGCCGGTTCGATATCCGCGAGCTCTGCCCCCAGAGCGAGTACCAGGAAGCACAATAACCGCCCATCGGCGTTGCCCGCCGCCGAAGTGTCGATGACCAGCGAATCCGCAACCAGGTCGAAACCTTCGACGACCCGGTAGAACTCGGCCGTGCCCATCCGCACGCCGCCGCGGTTGAGCGTCGAGTCACTGCGGCCGTAGATGACGCTCGAACCCCGCGACGTGAACCGGATCCAGTCCCCGTGCCGCCAGACGCCCGGGTACATCTCGAAGTACGCCTCACGCAGCCGCGAACCGTCCGGGTCGTTCCAGAAGAAGACCGGCATGGACGGCATCGGCGCGGTGACGACCAGCTCCCCGACCTGCTCGACCACGGCGTTGCCGGCCTCGTCGAACGCCGCGACAGCGGCGCCGAGCGTGCGGCACGACAGCTCCCCGAGCCACACCGGCAGGTCCGGCGCCGCCCCGACGAGTGCCGCGCACAGGTCCGTCCCACCGGACACCGAGCAGATCTGCACCCCCCTGCCGACCTCGTCGACGATCCACCGGAAGCCCTCGGCGCTCAGCGGAGCGCCGGTGGACCCGAGCGTGCGCAACCCCGTCAGGTCGTGGTCGGCCGACGGCCGGATCTTCGCCTTGAGGCAGCTCTGGATGTACGGCGCGGACGTGCCGAAGTAGGTGACGCGGTGCTGCTCGGCCAGCCGCCACAGCACGCTCAGGTCGGGATAGCCGGGGTTTCCGTCGTAGAGGACGATCGTCGACCCGACGAGCAGCCCGGAGATCAGCAGGTTCCACATCATCCAGCCGGTGGTGGTGAACCAGAAGAACCGGTCGCCCGCCCCGAGGTCGTTCTGCAGCGCGAGGGCTTTGAGATGCTCGACGACGATGCCGCCGTGGCCGTGCACGATGCCCTTCGGCAGCCCTGTCGTGCCGGAGGAATACAGGATCCACAACGGGTGCGCGAACTCCACCGGTTCGAAGGCCGGCTCCGCGCCCGCGTTTTCCGCGAGAAGCGTGTCCCAGTCGAGGGTTCCGGCCAGGGTGCTGCCGCCCGCGTAGTCGATGAGCACGGTCGCTTCGAGTGACGGGATCTGCTCGATCAGTTGCGCCACGGTCGATCGGGTGTCGAATGAACGTCCATTGTAGACGCTGCCGTTGACGGCGATGAGCACCTTCGGCTCGATCTGTCCGAACCGGTCCGACACCGCGCGCACGCCGAAGTCCGGGGAGCACGAGGACCACACCGCGCCCAGGCTCGCCGCGGCCAGGAACGCCACCAGCGTCTGCGGGCAGTTCGGCGCCAGCGCGACGACCCTGTCCCCCTTCGACACCCCGAGCGCGCGAAGACCTGCCCGCGCGGCTGCCACCTGCGACCGCAACGCGCCGTACGTCAGCTGCCCGGATCGGCCGTCCTCGCGGTGGAAGATCACCGCCAGCTCGTCATCGGCCTTCGCCGCGCCCGCGACCCCGCCGGTGAGCGCGTGCTCGGCGTAGTTCAGCGTGCCGCCGTCGAACCAGGTCGCCGACGGCATGACGCCGGAGAGCACCTCGCGCGGCCGTTCGTACCAGCGGACACCGAGGAATTCGGCCACCGCGTCCCAGAACTCGGCGGCGCGGCCGACGGAGAACGCCCATAACTCGCCGTAGTCACCGACTTCGACATCACGCTCAGTGCGCAACCACTGGCGGAACGCCTCGATCTTCGTATCGGCCACCCGGCTCGGCTCAGGCCGCCAGAGCACTTCCGGAGCATCGGCAGGGTGCGTCACACGCTGATCTTATCCGCCAGGTCCGACACTGAGGGGTTAACGCAGGTGCGCGTCGAACCAGTTCAGCGTCCGCTGCCACGCTTCGGCCGCCGCGCCGGGATCGGCGTCGAAGCGGTGGTTCGCCCCGGGGTACCGCACGACGTTCGTGACAACCCCGGCAGACGCGGCCGCGTCACGGAGGCGCTCGACGTCGAGCGCACCGGATTCGTCCCCTGCGTCGCCGTAGATCCCGAGCCACGGGCTGGTCAGCTTGCCCGCGATTTCGACGAGCGCGGGCAGCTCGCTCACGCCCTGGCCGCCGACGCTGACCGCGGCACCGAGCTTGCGGTGCGACGCGACCACGAGCGCCGCACTGCCGCCGAGGTCGAACCCGACCACGCCGAGCAGGTCCGCCTGCACGCCGTGTTCGACCAGCCAGGCGAGCGTGCTGTCTGTGGCGTCCAACACATCCTGCTGCGTGAGCCCATGATCCTCGCCGACGCCTTCGATATGCGGCGCGACCGTCAGCCAACCCTCCCCCGCCAACCCCGCGACCAGCAGGCGAACCCCGTCCGTCACGCCTTCGCCCTCGTGGAGAACCACCAGGCCACCCCGGATCGACCCGTCCGGTTCGGCGAAGGTGAGGCGCAGTGAGCGGCCGTCCGCGCGCGTGTAGTCATCGGTTCGGGTCAGCGTCATGCAGCTACTCAACCACCGCCGGGTAATCAGGAGAAGGCCTGGACGCGGGCGTATACGGTGAGAGCAATCTCTCGGCGACCCGCTTCGAGCCCTTCGAGCACCCTTCGAGCACTGAGGAGTCACCCACATGTCCGGTGTGTCCGCTGTCCCGACACGCGCCGATCTCGTTTCGCTGCCGGCTTACGTGCCGGGCCGCACCATTCCCGGCGCCATCAAGCTCGCGAGCAACGAGGTCCCCGGTGGACCGCTGCCTTCGGTGGTCAAGGCCATCACGGAAGCGGCGTCCTCGGTCAACCGCTATCCGGACACCGGCGCACAGGCCGTCGTCGAGCGCATCGCGCGCGAGTTCGACGTTTCGCCCACCCAGGTCGCCGTCGGTTGCGGCTCGGTTTCGCTGTGCCAGCAACTCGTGCAGTCACTGTGCGCGCCCGGGGACGAGGTCATCTTCGCCTGGCGGTCGTTCGAGGCTTACCCGATCGTGACGCAGGTGGCGAACGCGACGGGCGTGCGCGTGCCGCTGACCGCGGGACACGAGCTCGACTTGGACGCGATGCTGGCCGCGATCACCCCCAAGACCCGGCTGATCTTCGTCTGCACGCCGAACAACCCGACCGGGACGGTCATCCGGCGCGCCGCGCTCGAACGATTCCTCGACGCCGTGCCGGAAGGCGTGCTCGTCGTCCTCGATGAGGCGTACTGGGAGTTCGTCACCGATCCCGATGTCACCGACGGGCTGGAGTACGCGCGGACGCGCCCGAATGTGGCCGTGCTGCGCACTTTCTCGAAGGCGTACGGACTCGCCGGGCTCCGCGTGGGCTACGCGGTTGCGCCGGAAGCAGTGGCTGTCGCGCTCCGCAAGGTGTGTGTGGCGTTCAGCGTCAACGCGCTCGCGCAGGCCGCGGCCATCGCGTCACTCGACGCCCGTGACGAACTTATGGCACGGTGCAAGGAGATCGTCGCCGAGCGCACGCGTGTGTACGACGCTCTCGTCGAGGCCGGCTACGAAGTCCCGGAGACGAACGCGAACTTCGTCTGGCTGCCGCTGGGCGACAAGGCCACGGCGTTCTCGGAGCACGCGCTGGACCACAAGGTCGTCGTGCGCCCGTTCGCCGGTGACGGCGTCCGCGTCACGATCGGCCACCCCGAGGAGAACGACGTCTTCCTGACCGCCGCCCGGAGCTTCGCGCGGTAGGTCACTTGAGCACCAACTGGACGACGGCGGCCACGCCGACGACGACGATCACGCCGCGAAGCACGACGGGCGAAAGCCGGCGGCCGATCTTCGCGCCGAACTGGCCGCCGAGCGTCGAACCGATGGCCAGCCACAGCACCACCGGCCAGCTGATCGGTGCCACGAACGCGTAGATGGTGCCGGCGACGACGTTCACCACGGCGGCGAGCGCGTTCTTGACGCCGTTGAGCCGCTGCATGGGTTCGGACAGCATCATGCCCATCACGGCCATCAGCATCACGCCCTGCGCCGCGGTGAAATAACCGCCGTAGACGCCGATCAGGAACACGAAAAACAGGAACAGCGGTCCGCCCAGATGGGCTTTCGTCTCGGACTCACGTCGTTTCGCGACCCAGTTCGACACGCTGGGCTGCACGATCACGAGCACCACGGCAAGGCCGACGAGCACCGGCACGATCGTTTCGAAAGCGTTCTTGGGCAACGAAAGCAGCAGGATCGTCCCGCAGATCGCGCCCAGGAACGACGCGACGCCATAGCGGACGACCTGCGGCCAGAACCCGGTCAGTTCGTGGCGGTACCCGATCGCGCCGCTGATCGTGCCCGGCGCCAGCCCGATCGCGTTCGACGTCGTGGCCGTCAACGGTGAGTAGCCGAGCGCCACCAGCACCGGGAACGTCACCAGCGTGCCCGAACCGACGACCGCGTTGATGGTGCCCGCCCAGATTCCCGCGACCACCATGATCAGCGCGTGCCACCAGCTCATCCACCGAGCCTAAGCACCCCCGGCGTCCGCCGCGACGTGGATGTGACCAGCGCGATCCCGGCCGAGCAGCCCGCTCAGCACCGCACCGGCGACCATCACCACGCCGATCGTGACCAGCCCCCACTTGCTCGACCCGAACAGCGACGTCATCCAGCCGACCCAGTACGGGCCGAGGAACCCGGACAGGTTGCCGATCGAGTTCACCATCCCGATCCCGCCGGCGACCGCCGCACCGGAAAGGAAAGCGGGAAGCAGCGTCCAGAAACACGGGAAGGCCGCCATCAGCCCGATCGCGCAAGCGCACAATCCGGTGTAGCCGAGCCAGGGCATCGAGGTCAGGAACGCCGAGATCGTCAGCGCCGCCCCGCCGATCGCCATCGGGCCGACCGTGTAGCGCACCGAGCGGCCGGCATGGTCGCACCGCCTGCCCCACCAGATCATCGCGACCGCACCGATCACGTACGGCGCCGCGGTGAGCAGGGTGACGGTGAAGTTGTCCTTGATCGCCAGGCTGGCCTTGAGGATCGTCGGCATCCAGAAACCCAAGCCGTACAAGCCGAACGCCAGCGCGAAGTACACCAGGCCAAGCCCGATCACCCGCGGGTGGACGATGGCTTTGCGGACCGTCAGGGGATTGCGTGCCGCCGTCGCGGCGTTTTCCGCGGCGAGCGTGGTGTCGATCCACTCGCGCTCGTCGCCGGTGAGCCACTTCGCCTTCGCCGGCTTGTCCGGCAGGAACCACAGCAGCAGGAAACCGAGCACCACCGACGGCAGCCCCTCGGCGATGAACAGCCACCGCCAGCCGCTCAGGCCGCCCACGCCGTCGAGCTTGAGCAGCAGCCCGCCGAGCGGTGCGCCGAGCGCGGTCGACAACGGGATCGCGACCATGAACAGCCCGGTGACCGTGCCTCGGCGCGCGGCCGGAAACCAGTACGTGAGGTAAAGAATCATGCCGGGGAAAAAGCCCGCTTCGGCGACACCGAGCAGGAATCGCAGGATGAAGAAGCTGGTTTCGCCTTGGATGGCCGAACAGGCCGCCGCGACGATCCCCCAGACGACCATGATCCGCGCCATCCACCGGCTGGCGCCGACGCGGTGCATGACCAGGTTGCTGGGCGCGTCGAGCAGGATGTAGCCGAGGAACAGCAGTCCCGCGCCGAACCCGTACGCCGTCGCGGAGAGCCCCAGCTCCTTGTTCATCGTCAGCGCGGCGACACCGAGGTTGGTGCGGTCGAGATAGGCGAAGAAGTAGCAGACGGCCATCAGCGGCACGAGCCTTCGAGTCGCCTTCCCGAGTGCGCTGCGGGCGATCGGGTTGTCGGCGATGACGTCAGGCATGGGCCCGGACGCTAACAGAGCCTCCGGTCCAGTGGTAGAACCAATCTGGTACCCCTGACCGCGGAAACCTGGCAAGATGCAGGCCGTGTCGGGCCGAGATGAGCACCAGAGCGTCCATGAGGTGCGCTCCGAGCAGGTTTGGAGCGCCACGGTCGACCACCTGCGCACTCTGATCGATTCCGGCCAGCTCCCGGCCGGCTCGCGGTTGCCCGCCGAGCGGACGCTGTGCGACCAGCTCGGGATCAGCCGGGGCTCGCTCCGGCAGGCTCTGCGCGTGCTTGACTCGATCGGTTACGTGCACATCCGAGCCGGCTCCGGCACGTACGTCCGCGACGACGACGAAGCCGGCGAACAGCCGCTCCGGACGTGGTTCTCCGAGCACGAACAGCTGGTGGAAAAGCTGTTCGACCTGCGCACGGCCGTCGAACCGACGTTGGCCGAGCGGCTCGCGTACCAGCACACCCCGCGGGTGGTGAGCAAGCTGGAGAACAACGTCGCCGAGATGGAGCAGGCCGCCGCCGACGGCGACATGCTGCGGGTCATCGCCACCGACGCCGAGTTCCACCGCGTGATCGCCGGGAACGCGGGCAACGACGACGTCGCCGACCTGCTGCGGTCCGTGCTCTCCCTCGTTGGCGAGGAACGCCGCGCCGCGCTGCGCCTGCCGGGCCAGATCCGCAAAGCCGTGAACGAGCACCGCGAGATCCTCGACGCGATCCGCCGCTCCGACCCCGCCGCCGCCCGCGAAGCGACCCGGAAACACCTCGTGGACGCGAAAACCTACGTCCGCGACTACACGTCCACTGCGGAGGTCTAGCGCTGTTCGAAGACCTGATCGACGAACTTGTGGAGCCGGGTTTCGAGCCGGGAGACGTGGTACTCCAGTGAGCCGGACTCCTGGGGCTGGATCGCCTCGGACTTGAGCTCGCGGCGGAGATAGCGCGAGCAGGCCAGGTTGGAGCACGCGTACGTGCCCAGCGTGTTGCCTTCGCGCCCGGACTTGCCGGCCCGCGGCGCGGAGAACAGCGTGATGTCCGACTGGACCTGCACGGTCTGGCAGAAACCGCACATCGCGCTCTTCGACCGGCTCGTCGGCTGGGTGGCCGCACGCAGCGCGAGGCCGACCGGTTCGCCCTGGTGCCAGACCACGAGATACGCACGGTTGACGGCTCGCGGGTCGCGCCAGCCGAAGTAGTCGAGATCCGCCCAGCGCGTCTCGTCGAAATCCGCCGGGAACGTCAATCCCTTCGCCTCACCGCGCGAACAGTTGACGAACGACTTGCGGATCTCGTCTTGGCCGAGTGGCTCCACTGGACTGCCTTGCTACTGGGGGAGAAGGTTCGACGCGAGGGTAACCACCACCCGGGCGTGGTGGCCACGCGTTTTCCCCGCACGCGCCGACGCCATACGATCATCGCGTGCGCAGAATCGTCCGGCCCGGCAGGTTCCGCCTGGTGCTGCGCACGAGTCTCGGGTTCGCCGCGCTCGGGCTCGGTTCGAGTGTCGCGGGCTCGGGCGTGGTCGCGCTGCTGCTCGTCTTCCAGGGCATCCCGAGCGAAATCGGCGGCCGCGGGTGGATTCTCGGGGTCTCCGCCGCCGTATTCGTCGCGCTGTCGCTGCTGATCGGTTCACTGTGGACGGCGTGGCTGCAACGCCGGACGGTCGTCTGGTTCATCCTCGGCAGGCCGCCGACACAGGCCGAAGCCCGCCGCGCGCTGCGTCTCCCGGTCGACATGGCGATCGTCAGCGGCACACTCTGGCTCATCGGCGCCGCCGTGCTCGGCGGGCTCGCGTGGGGCCTGGCTTCGAGCGTCGACGCGCTGGGGATGACGCTCATCATCGTCCTCGGTGGACTGACCACGGTCGGGCTCACCTATCTCGCCGCGGAATGGGTGGCGCGCCCGGTCATGACGATGGCGCTGGCCGTGGCGCCGCCGAAGGGCTCGCTGCCGGTCACCGTGCTCACCCGGCTGATCCTGACGTGGGCGCTGGCCAGCGGGGTGCCGCTGGTCGGGGTCCTGCTGGTCGCGACCTCGCCGGACCTGGGCACCGGCGATCACACGTCCAGCCTGGTCATGCTGTCGGTGATCGGCCTGGTCGTCGGCGCGCTCGGCACGGCGCTGCTCGCCCGCGCGGTGGCGTCACCGCTGCACCGCCTGCGGCTCGCGCTGGACACGATCGCCCACGGCAGCACCGACGTCTCGGTGCCGGTGGACGACTCCAGCGAGATCGGCATGCTCCAGACCTCGGTGAACGACCTGGTCGCGGGCCTGCGCGAGCAGGAGCGGATGCGCGACCTGTTCGGCAGGCACGTCGGCGCCGACGTCGCGCGGCACGCGCTCGAGTACGGCGCTTCGCTGTCCGGGGACGTCCGCGAGGTGACGGCTTTGTTCGTCGACGTCGTCGACTCGACGGCCCTGGCCTACCGCACGCCCCCGGAGGAGCTGGTCGACAAGCTGAACAGGCTGTTCACCAGCGTCGTCGACGCCGTCAGCGCCCGCGGCGGGCTGGTCAACAAGTTCCAGGGCGACGCCGCGCTGTGCATCTTCGGCGCGCCGACGCGGCTGGCCGACCCGGCGACGGCGGCGTTGTCGGCCGCCCGCGCGATCCGCGACGAGGTGCGGAAGGCGGGCGAGCTCGACCTCGGGATCGGGGTCGCGAGCGGCCCCGTGTTCGCGGGACAGCTCGGGACGAGCAGCCGGTTCGAGTACACCGTCATCGGCGACGCGGTGAACGAGGCCGCGCGCCTGACCGAGAGCGCGAAGTCGGTCCCGGACCGGATCCTCGCGAGCGACTCGGTGATCGAGGCGTCCGTCGAGAGCGAGCGCGTCCACTGGGCCCGGCACGGCGATCTCCACCTGCGCGGCCGCCAAGAACCCACCATCACCTGGTCCGACTAGGACGTGGGCACTTTTGTACTTTTGTGCCCTGCTTGAGCTCTCAACGATCGCAACTCGCCGTCGAGTTGCGGTGGCGCTGGCGCCTACGCGCCGGGGGTGACGTCGGGCCAGCGGAGGACGGCGGAGCCCCATGTGAGGCCCGCGCCGAAGGCGCTGAGCAGCACGCGGTGCCCGGCAACCAGCGACCCGCCGGTGACGGCGTCGGCCAGCGCCAGCGGGATCGACGCCGCGCTGGTGTTGCCCGTCTTCTCGATATTGGACACCACGGCGTCCACCGGGAGCCCGAGGGTCTTCGCGACCGCCTGCAGGATGCGGACGTTCGCCTGGTGCCCGACGAACCGGTCGACGTCCGACACCGTCCAGCCCGCCTTGGCGAGCACCGCACGGGACGACTCCGCCATCCGCGCGCAGGCGTGGCGGAACACCGCTGTTCCTTGCATGGCAAGGAAATAGTCGCTCTTGTCGGCCGAAACCCGGTGCTTGGCACCACCGGCCTCGACCCACAGCAGCTCGGCGAGCTCGCCTTCGCTGTGCAGATCGAACGGGCCCAGCGCGCCCGGCTCGTCCGCGTGACCTGCCCGGAGGACGACGGCGCCCGCGCCGTCGCCGAAGATCGGCACGGTCCCGCGATCGGTCGGGTCGACCAACGTGGTGAAGGTGTCCGAACCGATGACGAGCACGGTGCTCGCGACCCCGGCGGCGATCAGGCCGGCACCGGTGGCCAGTGCGTAGACGAAGCCGCTGCAGACCGCGTTGACGTCGAGTGCGGCCGTACCGTTCAGCCCCAGCGCGGTCGCGACCTGCGGGGCACTTCCGGGACACGGCTGATCCGGGGTGGACGTCGCCAGCAGGACGAAGTCGACGTCGGCGGCACCGGCCGAAGCCAGCGCCCGGCGGCCTGCCTCGACCGCCATGTCCACAGTGGACTTCCCGGGTTCGGCCACGTGGCGTTCGGCGATGCCGGTCCGCGCCCTGATCCATTCGTCCGAGGTGTCGAGGGTTTCCGAGAGCTCGAAGTTGTCGACGACGCGTGGCGGCAACCAGGCGCCGAGACCGGACAACACCGCCGCGGCGTGGGGGGACACCAGAAATCCTTCCTGTGCCAGCGAACGGGAAAACAAGCTGACAATTACTTGTATGTCCTACTATTCAGTAGACCGGTCAGTTGTGTCCCAGATCACGTTGTGCACGTTTTTCACCCGATGAGGTCACCCGAGGTAGGCGAGCACGGCGAGCACCCGCCGGTGACCACTGTCACTGGGTGGCAGATCGAGCGTCGCGAAGACATTCCCCACATGTTTGTGCACCGAGCGCCCGGTGATGGTCAACTTCGCCGCGATTTCCCCATTCGTGTAGCCCCGCGCCATCAGCTGCAACGTCTCGCGTTCCCGGCCGGCGACCCGGCTCAGCGTGTCGAGGAATTCCTCGACCCTGGCGATCCGATCCTTGAGCAAATACCCGACGCTTCGTCGGTGAACGACGGCGACAGCCGGACATCCACAATGGACACATCGGGGCGGAACTCGTCGACTCGTCACGGTCAGCGTGCCATCCAGCGCCGCCACCCGCCGAGCAGCGTGTCGACGTCCCGGGTCAACGTCACCTCGACCTTGCGCGCGCCGCTGTGTTTGACGACGTTGGTCACCGACGGTCAGTTCGGCGGGCACCGAACAGCGCGCGACCACCGCCGCCAGCGCCCCGGACAGCCCGCGATCGGCCAGGATCGGCGGGTACATCGAGCGCAGGACGTCCCGGAGCTCGGTCATCGCGTTCGATCCGGCGCAGCTCGGCGCCGTGCGAATCGAGCGCCCCCGCCCGGGTGACCTGCAGGGTCTCGACGCGCTCGACCAGCACGTCGCGTGCCGACGGGGCGAGCAAGCCCGCGCTCAGCCGGGCGTCGACGTCGGCGATCTTGAGCCCGAGCAGCAGCGAGAGGACCCGATCGACAGCAGCGCCAGCACAACCCCTCCGAATCCGGATAAACCCCAAAAGAGGGAAGGCTCTCCGGTTAATCTGGTCGACGTGCACACACCCGACCTCGACTCCCTCGACTACGCCATCCTCGAACAGCTGCAGGCCGACGCGCGGACGATCGCGGAGACGATCGGGGTCAAGGTGGGGCTGTCCGCGGCGGCCGTGCAGCGCCGGATCAAGCGGCTGCGCGAGGCCGGGGTGATTCACCGCGAGGTCGCGGTGCTCGATCCGGTCACGCTGGGCCTGCCGATGACGTTCATCGTGCTGGTCGAGATGGAACGGGAAACCCACGAGATCCTCGAGGCCTTCCGCCGCCAGGTGCTCGACGACGACAGCGTCCAGCAGTGCTACTACGTCACCGGCACCGCGGACTTCGCGCTCGTGATCACCTGCCGGGACATGACCGGGTTCGAGGCCTTCGCGCACCGGGTGTTCGTCGATAACCCGGACGTCCGCCACTTCACCACCAGCGTCGTGATGGACCGGGTCAAGGTCGGGCTGACGCTGCCGCTCGAACCGCCCTGCTGAGCGTCCACAATGGAACTTCCGCTACTCCCGGTGTTCGGTCGACAGCAAGAGGTATGTGTCCGGTGTTACACCATTTTGGACAACTACAGCCGAACGCGTGAACGTCGCCGTTTTGCCGTCATTACCGGCGTGTGCGGGCATCTCCTCCATGACCGACTCGTTCGCACCTAGCGAACCCAGAGGAACGCAAGGAGTGACCATGCACACCGACGCCGTACACCAGAGCCAGTTCGTGGTGCTGAACGAGAGCACGACGCCCGTCCTGTCCCGCCTCTCGTTCCACGCGGCCGAGCCGTTCGCGGTGACAGTGGCGTTCCGGACCGAGCGCGGCCGCTGGGTCGAGTGGACGTTCGCCCGTGAGCTGCTCGTGACCGGGCTCACCGAGCCCTCCGGCATCGGCGACGTCCGGGTCCGCCCCGACTTGTCCGAGGACGAGGCGCTGCTGACCATCGAGATCGAGTCGCCGGACGGCTACGCGTCGTTCGAGATGGAGCGCGAGGACATCGAGAACTTCATCGGCGCGAGCCTCGAGCTGGTCCCGCTGGGAACCGAGAGCGAGCACTTCGACGTCGACACCCTGATCGAGGAGATCACCAACGTCTGACCATCCCGCGGTACGGCGAGGGGCGGTTTGAGTGCTCTGGAGGCACTCAACCCGCCCCTCGTTTTTTGTGCGCGCAAAAAACCCTTCAGGGCCACCCCTGTGGCGTTGAATGCCGCGGGGGTGGCCCTGAGGGAACTTCGGTGGAGCCCTAGTGGCGGGAGATAGTGAAGCTGGTGCCGTCTGAGCCGATGGAACCCGGGGTCCAGGTGCCGCTGCCGGCGTCGTCGGCGTCGAGGGACGAGGGGTTGGTCGACGCGAGGGTCTTGCCGTCGAACTTGACGCCGGTGAAGCTGATGCCGCCGGGGATGGTCGGGTACGAGTCCGTCGGCGACTCGATGATCGCTTCGGCCGAGGAGTGCTTGGCGCTCAACGACTTCGTGGTCGTCTTCGACCAGCCCTTGGTGGTGTCGGACAGGACGAGCGTGTACGAGTTGCCGCTGCGCGTCACCGTGCCGGTGAACTTGTCGCCGGCGCTGACGGCGTTGCTGTAGTAGACCGGCGCGGCGGGGTACATCTCGTACCAGCCCTGGTATACCGCGCTGCCGCTCGAGCAGTCGGTGGCGACACCGGTCTGCTCGACGGTCGAGGAGCCGTCACCGTCGATGCCGACCCAGGGTGCGACCAGGTTGTTCGAAGAGTTGCAGGTCGCCGACGGTTCGGTCCAGCTGGCGGTGGCCGTGGTCCAGCTGCCGAAGCTCGCGTAACCGCCCCAGTTACCGCCGGAGAAGTTGTGCCCGTAGGTGGTTTGCGGGCCGAAACCAGCCGGGCCCTGCGCGACCGCGGAACCCGCGGCGACGGTGGAGAGCGCGACTGCGGTCAGGGCGGCGACACGGGCTGCGCGGGAGCCGAAGACTGATTTCATGTCGGAATCCAATCCATTCACCGAACGGGGACTAGGAGAAACGCGGCGGTGTACCAGCCCTAAGTCTTGGATCCCACTTGCCTTTCGGGTAGCTACTTTCGGTGGGTCTTCACATGCTGGGAGAAATTCACCACCAAACGGACTCAAGGGACCTTCCGCGCATTTTCCTGTACGCGAAAGGCCCCTTGAAGTGGTCTGGTCTCAGCCGAGCTGTGCTTTCGCGGCGTCGACGAACTGGGTCGTGTACGTCTTCGAAAGGTCGATCTTGTCCTTGCGCGGCTTGACGTTGCTCGAAGACTCGCCGAGCACCTTCAGCACGTTCTGCGCCCCGGCCGCATCCATCCGGCCGTCAGCGTTGAACATGCCCAGGCTGTCCTTCAAGGACTTGACGTACAGCGCGGTGTCCCCGCCGGCGAACGACTTGGGCATCATCGCCGCGATCTGTTCCGGGGTGTGGCTGTGCATCCAGCGCAGCGTTTCGACGAACGCGTTGGCCAGTTTCTGTACCACCTCGGGGTACTTCTGGACGATCTGGCAGCTCATGTACAGCGAACTCGCCGGGTACAGCCCGCCCAGCGCGGCGCGGGTGCCGGCTTCGGTCCGCATGTCGTACAGGACCTTCGCCTTGCCCGTGGTCGTCAACTGGGCGACCGTCGGATCCGTGGTCATCCCGGCGTCGATCTGACCCTGTTCCAGCTCGGAAATGAAGGCCTGCCCGGCGCCCGCCTTGACCGGCGAGTACTGCTCGGAACTCACACCGCCTTTCAAGGCCAGCGCCTTCGTGAGGAAGTCGGTGGACGAACCGAGCGAGGTGACACCGAGGTTCTTGCCCTTGAAATCGGCGGAGCTACGGATCTGGTCCACCTTGTTCGTCGGCACCATCTCGGCCTCACCCGGCACGTTCGCGAACTGCACGACGCTCGTGAGGCACTGCTCCTTGGCCTGCAGGTCGATCGTGTGGTCGTAGAACCCGACCACCGCCTGCACTTCACCGGCCAGCAGCGACGTCTCCGCGGTGGCACCGGACGGCTGGTCGAACAGTTCGACATCGAGGCCCTGCTTCTTGTAAGCGCCGATCTGCTGGGCGAGCTGTCCCGGCAGATAGATCACTTTCGACAGTCCGCCGATCATGATTTTGATGTTCGGCGTGCCCGAAGCTCCGAAATCCAGACTCCGCGAATCACGGCACGCGACGGTTCCGCTGAGCGTCAGCAACAGCGCGACGCCGACGCCGAGGGTTTTCTTTAGTCGCATAGCGCCCTCAGATCCCAGTCGCGGCGTTGCTCGCGGACGGCGGACGCCAGCGCAGCAGTCTGCTCTCCAGCGTGCTGATGCCCCATTCGGCGAACAGCGCGACCACGGTCATGATCGCCATGCCCGCGTACACCCCTGCCGTGTCGAAGGTGCCCTGAGCTGCGGCGATGAGGAACCCGATGCCGTGTTTCGCCCCGGTGTACTCGCCGACGACCGCACCGATCAGCGCGAACCCGAACGCGACGTGCAGCGACGACAGGATCCACGAAGTCGCGCTCGGCAGGACGATCGAAGTCAGCACCTTGCCGCGGCTCGCGCCGAGGATGCGCGCGTTGTCGATCAGGTTCCGGTCGACCTCGCGGGCGCCGGTGAAGGCGTTGAAGAACACCGCGAAGAACACCAGCACGATCACGGTCGCGACCTTCGAGCTGAGCCCGAGCCCGAACCAGATGACGAACAACGCCGCGAGCACGATCCGGGGCAGGGCGTTGGCCGCCTTGATGAACGGCGCGAGGACGTCGGCGAGGTACTGGCTGCGGCCGAGGACCACCCCGAACAGCACGCCGGCGGCTGCCCCGATCACGAACCCGAGCAGTGCCTCCTCGACCGTGGTCCAGAGCTCGAACCAGATCGGCCCGTAGTCGGTGCCGTCGGTGAACCACTCCGCCAGCCGCTGCCAGATCTTCGACGGCTTCGAGTAGAAGAACGGGTCGATCCAGTAGGTCGCGGCGAGTTCCCAACTGCCCAGCCACGCGACAAGGATGCCGATGCGCAGCAACCAGATGTTCCGGCGCCGTTTCGTCTGGGCGAGCTTCTGACGCGCCAGGATGTCTTCTTCAGTCTCCATCACCGGCACCGACGACGTCGGTGTCAACGTTTCATGCGACATTGCTCGCGCCCTTCTCGCGGGCCTTGTCGACCTCGCCACGCAGTGATTCCCAGATTTCCCGGTACAGCAAGCGGAATTCCTCGGTCAGCCGGAGTTCCTCGACCGCACGCGGTCGCTCCAGCGGGACGTCGAACACGTCCTTGACCGTCGCCGGGCTGGCCGTCATTACGACGACCTTGTCGGCGAGCGCGATCGCCTCGTCGAGGTCGTGGGTCACGAAGATGACCGCCGCCCCGCTGCCCGACCACAGCCGCAGCAGCTCGTCCTGCATGAGCGCGCGGGTTTGGACGTCGAGGGCGGAAAACGGCTCGTCCATCAACAGGATCTTGGGGCTGGTGACCAGGGTCTGCGCGAGCGCGACCCGCTTCCGCATCCCGCCGGACAGCTGGTGGGGGTAGTACTTCTCGAACCCGGAGAGCCCGACCCGGCCAATCCAGTCGGCGGCCAGCTCGCGGGCCTTCGCCTTGTCGACGCCGCGGAAGCGCGGGCCGGACGCGACGTTGTCGAGCACCGAGCGCCACGGCATCACGGCGTCGGTCTGGAACATGTACCCGACGCCGTCCGGAATGGACTTCACGTCCTCGCCGTTGACCCGGACCAGCCCGGCCGACGCCGGTTGCAGACCCGAGACCAGCGACAACGTGGTCGACTTGCCGCAGCCGGTCGGACCGACCACGGCGACGAACTCGCCGGGCGCGACGGTCATGGACAGGTCGCGGACCGCGGTGTGCACCGATCCGGACCCGCTGGGGAAGCGTTTGGTGGCTCCGATGAGCTCGATAAGTGGGGGGACCATCCGGGCCGACTCCTTTGTCAGTACTGCTGTGCCGCCGATCACAGGGGACCGTAGGTGCGGGTTCGCCGGGCGGGAAGCTTGTCCTCGTTCTGCGTGCCTAACGTGCGTTCTCCGCGTTTTGCTCATTTAGCGCGCAGCTCTGACCTGGGGGTACGGTCACGCCATGGTGGAGAACGGCCTCTTCCGCACTCGCTTACTGAACCGGCTGCGCGGCATCCGGTTCAGCCGGCAGATCCTGTTGCTGCAGAGCGGCGTGGTGCTGCTGGTGCTCGCGATCGGTGTCGCATTGGTCGGCTGGCTGCTGCAGAGCACGCTGACCCGCCAGTACGGAGAGCGGGCACTAGCCATCGCGCACACGGTGGCGGCGGATCCCGAGGTGATCGCCGATGTCACCGCGAAACGTCCTGGTGGGAAGCTGGAAGACCTCGTACTGGCCACCACTCATGAAACAGGCGCGACATTCGTGGTGATCACCGACGACCACAGCATCCGCCTGGCGCACCCCACTCCCGACCTGATCGGTGAGAAGGTCGGCACCTCCGCAGCTGAACCGCTGGCAGGACGCGATGTCGTCGGCGTGGTGCAGGACGGGTCACTCGGTCTTTCGGTACGCAGCAAGACCCCGGTTCAAGCCCTGGATGGCCGCTTTGTCGGCGAGGTCAGCGTCGGCTTCGCCGTGACTGAACCGGCGGGCGACTTCAAGCGGTTGCTGTGGATCACGAGTGGATTCGCCGTGGGTGCGCTGCTGCTCGGGGTCGCCGGGTCCGCGCTGCTCAATCGCAGGCTGCGCCGGGTGACGCACGGGCTGGAGCCGCATCAGCTGTCCGAATTGCTGTACGAACGCGAGGCCGTGCTGCATGGGATCGGCGAGGGCGTGCTCGCGGTGGACGCCGAAAGCCGCATCTCGGTGAGCAACGACGAAGCCGAACGGCTGCTCGGCACCCCGTTGCCGCTCGGCGTCCGACTGTCCGAAGTAGACCTGTCACCCCGATTGCACAAGGCCGTCGAGGAGGGTCAACCAGTCGACAATCTCCTTGCGGTGGCAGGAAACCGGGTGCTGGTCATCAATTCGCGGGCCGTGCGCCGGGACGGGCTGAACATCGGCACCGTGCTCACCTTCCGCGACCGCACCGATCTCGACACGCTCACCAAGGAACTCGACAGCATCCGTGCACTGTCCGACGGATTACGCGCACAACGTCACGAGTACTCGAACCGGCTGCACACGCTGTCCGGCTTGCTGCAGCTCGGACACAACGGCGAGGCGGTCGAGTACCTGCAGTCGCTCACCGAAACGTCGTCGACGACCCCCGCCGACGTCGGCGACACCGTGTCGGACCCGTACCTGCAGGCGCTACTCGTGGCGAAAACCGAGCAGGCGATGGAAAAAGGCATGGTACTCACGGTGTCGGACGACTCGTACGTGCCGGCCGCGGTCACCGACCCGATCGTCGTCAACACCGTCCTTGGCAACCTGGTGGACAACGCGCTGCATGCCGCGCGAATGGGTCCGCGCCGACCGGCGAGTGTGGAAGTCACGCTGCTCGCCGAGGGAACGACGTTGCATCTGTCTGTTGTGGACAGTGGCACTGGCGTGGTCGCGAATCTACGGGAGAACCTGTTCGACGAAAGCGTGTCGACAAAGCTCGCGCCGGGCCACGGGTTGGGCCTCGCGCTGGCGAGACAGGCCGCGCGGGCGCACGGCGGTGAGGTCTGGCTCGCGAACGCGGGGAACGACGAGAGCGGCGCCCTGTTCGTCGCCGCGCTGCCGGACATGCTTTCGGAGAACCAGGAGGGACAGCCATGATCCGCACGCTGATCGTCGACGACGACTTCCGGGTCGCCGGGGTGCACGCGGGCTTTGTCGAGGACGTGCCCGGTTTCGCCGTCGCGGGCATCGCGCACACCGCGGCCGAAGCCAGGGCCCGCGTCCGGGAGCTCAGGCCGGACCTCGTACTGCTCGACGTCTACCTGCCCGACGAGCCGGGCCTGACGCTGCTGCCCGAACTGCGGACCGACACGATCGTCCTGTCCGCGGCGACGGACGCGCGGTCGATTCGCGCCGCGCTGCGGGCGGGTGCGCTGAACTACCTGATCAAGCCGTTCACCACCCGGCAGCTGGCCGAGCGGCTGACCAGTTATTCGCGGTACCGGCAGCTGTTCCGCGACGAGGAAAGCCTCAGTCAGGACGACGTCGACCGCGCGTTCCGGACCCTGCACGAACAAGACCGGACGCTCACCCCGAAAGGTCAGTCGACGGCCACTTCGCGGCTGGTGTCGGACAGCCTCAAGGCGGCCGCGCGCCCGTTGTCGGCCGCCGAAGTCGCCGGGGAACTGGGGATGGCCCGCGCCACCGCGCAGCGGTATCTCACCGCACTGGCGGAGTCCGGCGGGGTCGAGATGCGGCTGCGCTACGGCGCCACCGGCCGCCCCGAACACGAGTACTCCCTACCCTCCGACCCCCGCTAGCCCCCACCTGCAAGTCGACGGCGAGTTGCGGTCGTGGGACACACCAACTATCGCAAGTCGACGGCGAGTTGCTGTCCTTGCAGACGCTAAGTACGGCAAGTCGACGGCGAGTTGCGATCCCCGGCTGGCGGTCAGGGGTAGGTGCGGGCGCTGGACTGCTGCTGCATGAAGGGAATGAACGGCTGGATGAGCGCCGCGACCTGCTGGTTGAAGGCGTCCATCGGGTCCCGCGGCGACGTGCTCGTCGGCGCCGGAACATCGGCACGCGCGGCGGGTGCCTGGTTGGCGGCCTGCTTCGACGACTTCGGCGCGGCGACGTGATGAGGCACGACATTCTTGGGGGCAACGGACGCGGGCTCCGGCGTGACCGCGACGACCGGCGGCGCGACCGGAGCGGGCGCCGGGGCGACGGCCACCGGCCGCACCGCGGCGACGTTGTGCTGGATATCGGCCTGAGTGGATTGGTCGGCTTGGCGCACGCCGAACATCCCGCCGCCGACCCAGCCGACCGCGAGCAGTGTCAGCGCGGCACCGGCCGCGAGCCAGCCACGGGACCGCCGACGGATGACGACCTCGCGGGGACGCAAGTCGGCGTCCTTCGGGCAGACTTCGTGCACCTCCGGCACGGGCAGCGCCACCGGCTCAGGTTTCGGGCCGAGCTCGACGCGGCGCCGCTGAGGCAGACTCGCCGCGATGATCCCGGTCCGGTCCAGCAGCTCGGCGGACGTGGCCGAGCCGGCCGTGGCGTCAGGCTGGACGGTGCGAGCCATCAGGGAGACCTCCGGAGAAAATTCACTTCGCCAACCAAGAGCTCGAACTCAGGCATCATCGTCCATTTTCGACCGAAGTGACAAAAGTCGACTCTATCGAGTGATACCGATTTAGCCATTCCGCCAGGTCCATTCCTGCCGGCCGAGTTCAGTGAACGGAGTGTCATCATAGAGCCATTCCCTCGCGACCCGGTGCCAGTTCCCGTGCGCGTGCAACTGCGCGAGCAGACCGAATGTGTACAGCTCGGCGCGGCGGGCGAACAAATGATCAGGTGGCAAATGCTGCCAGCGCAGTTTCCGGAAATGCCGCGACCGCGGGTCGACCGACGCGATGAACGCCTGCGTGGCGAGTCCAGGGTCGGCCTCGACGACCTCGTCGACCAGGTACCAGCCGACGGCGTCGAGGAGGTACGCCAGCATCTCGTCCGGCGAGATCAGCTCCGGCTGCGGGAACACACCGAGCCCGTCCAGCAGGCTGTGCAGGTCCTTGGCGCGGCCTTCGCTCGCGGCCCGCAGACACTCGATCTCGGTGCGCACGGCCTCGGGCGTCATCCGCTTGTACAGCCCGAAATCGAGAAAGCCGACTCGCCCGTCAGGGCACAGCAGCAGGTTGCCGGGGTGGGGGTCCCCGGGGAACTCGTTGTTGCGGAACAGCGAGCCGCAGTAGAAGCGGTAGGCGATCTCACCCACGCGGTCCCGGACCTCCTGCGGCAGCGTGGTGATCTCGTCGAACGCGGCCCCATCGACGAATTCGGTGACCAGCACCTGTTCACCGCAGTGCTCGGGGATGCTGTCCGGCACGAGGATGAACGGGTGACCGGCGAACTCGGCCGCCACCTTCCGCTGGGTCCGCGCCTCGCGCCGGTAGTCGAGTTCCGCGGTGATTGTGTCGCGGATCTCCTCGCCGAGCGCCGCCATGTCCAGACCAGGCATGAGCTTGCGGGAAAACCGCAGGAACAGCGCGAGGTTCTTCAAGTCCGCGCGGACGGCCGTCGCGATCCCTGGGTACTGCACCTTGACCGCGACCGCGCGCCCGTCCAGCAGCACTGCCCGGTAGACCTGGCCGATCGACGCGGCCGCGATCGGGACTTCGTCGAACTCGGCGAACACCTCCGCCAGTGACGCACCGAGATCGGCTTCGAGCACCGCTCGCATCTGAGTGAACGACACCGCGGGCGCCTGAGCTCGGAGAACGGCCAGCTTCCGCTGGAAGTCGGCCCGCGCGTGCTCCGGCACGATGCCGAGATCGATCACCGACAGCATCTGCCCCAGCTTCATCGCCGCGCCCTTCATCCCGCCGAGCACCGCGACGAGCTGGTCCGCGGTTTCGAGGGCGCGCGCCTCGAGCACGCGGTCGCGGCCGGCGTCGGAACGACCCCAGGAACTCGCCCTGGTACCGACCTGTCGAGCCGCCTGACCGGCGGCGAACCGGCCGAGCTTGCTCGACCGGGCCAGCCGGGAAGTGGGAATCTCACGCGACATCAGGAGTCCTGTCAGGTCGGCCACAGATTTACGCCAGGGGCGGACATGGTAACGAATTTTTCGGAGAGAACCAGAACTCCTATGCTCAATTGGAGCTTGATCGCGTATCGTGTTCCAGCGATGGAATCCGCATCCACACCCACCACCGGCCCGGCGAAGCCTCGTGCCCGCCGCGGGCGTCCGCCTGAACTCGGTCTCGCGGAACGCCGCCGTCATCAACTCGTCGAATCGGCGTGCGCGGTCTTCGCCGAGCACGGCTACGAAACGGCGAGCATGTCCGATGTTGCCAAGCACGCCGGAGTCGGGCAAGGCACGGTCTACCGATATTTCCCCAGCAAGCGGGAACTTCTCGACCATGTGCTCGACCATGGCGTGGAACGCATGCTGGATGCCGTGACCGGCGGCGAAGCGACGCAGGCGGAGTCCCTCGAGGACTTGAGCGGACAAATCAGCGGTATCGCGGAACGCCTGTTCACCCTCATCGAAGCAGAGCCCAACCTGCTCAAACTGGTCCTCGTCGAAGCGAGTGCGATCGACGACGAACTCAAGGCCCGCCTGCTGGGCCTGGAGAACACGCTCAGCGCGATGATGGCCTCCTATCTGGACAAAGGCGTCCGCGCCGGGTGGCTGCGCGAGGACCTCGACACGGAAATGGTCGCGCACGGCATGAACTCCATGGTGGTTCCCGGCTTCCTGCTCGCGTTGCGCGGTGACGCGACGGCGGAGCGGCGGGCCCGGTACGTAACCACGCTGACCTCGTTCGTCATGTTCGGCCTTCGCGGCCCCGAGGCCGCCTGATGGCGGACAGAGCCGCGGCACGTCGCCGCGAACTGGTCATGTCCGCGTACAAAGTGTTCTCCACCAAGGGATACCGCACGTCCGGTGTGGCCGACATCGTCCGCGAGGCCGGCGTGAGCCATGGCACGTTCTACAACTATTTCGACAGCAAGCGGCACATCCTCGACGGAGTCCTCGACTACGCCGTCGAACTGCTGCTCACTGGCGTGATCGAAGAGGACCAGCCGCAGGAGGCCGCCACGCTCGCCGAGCTGGCCGACCAGTTCCGCGCGATGCTCGGCCGCCTGTTCGCGCTCGTCGAAGACCAGCCCGGATTGGTCCAGTTCACCATGCTGGACGCGGCGGCGATCGACGACGAGCTGGTCGGACGGCTGCTGGAGCTGATCTCCAGCTTCGGTGTGCTGGCCACGGCGTACCTCGACAACGGCGCCGAGCGCGGGTTCCTGCCGTCCGATCTGGACACGAAGATCGCCGGGGAAGGGCTGCTGTCGCTGATGATGTCGGCCGTCATCCCGTCGCTGCGCGGCCCGGTGACCGCGGACGATCGCGCCCGGCACATCGACGCGCTCGTCGGCCTCGCCTTCGGTGGCATCGCGGCCCGGTAGCGGGGTGACACGTCAGTCCAGTTTGGTCGCTTCGACGAGGCCCCTGGGGTTCCACGGGAGTGGGCCGGTCGGGAACTCGAAGCGCAGCATCCGGTGCGGTGCGGCGGCTTCGAAGTGCAGCGTGAACGGCGGGAGCAAGCCGCCGATGACCTTGTCCAGCAGGCTGGAGATCTGAGAGAAGCTCGGCCGCACCCGGACCCGCCACGCGTCGAGGTGGCCGGCCGGGACACGCACGGTCTCCCGCCGCTCGACCCGGACTTCGAGTTGCCAGAACACCGAAAATGCCAGCCAGAGGTCGACCGTCCGCTTGCTTCCGCGCGCGAAGTCGAGCCCCCGCAACGCGACCATGCCCCCAAGGAGCGGCATCACGTCGCCGGGGAAGGGTTTGACCTGGCCGCCGAACTGCAGATGCTTGGTGCCACGGAAGTAACCCTCCTCACGCGACACGACCTTGCCTTCGTGCGTAGTCTCGGCGCAGTAGCTCTCGGCCGCGAGGAACCCCTTGGCGCGGACGAAGATCTGCTTGACCGCGAGTTCGAGTTCGGCGAGGTCGGCGTTGATGCTGTGCCGGTAGTGCGTTTCACCGAGCCGTTCGACACGGCTGACGACGTGATAGCGCTCGTCCTTGCCGACCGACGCCTGGTAGCCGGTTTCCTCGCCGTCGGGGATCTCCGGATCGCGGAACGGTTGCGCCACCGGGTCTACCGGCTCGCCCAAGACTCGCGCCGACGCACGTAAACCACCGGGCCGGCCCCACCGACGGCCCGGGTGCGGTTGTCTGCCGGCGCGAGTCCCAGAGCGAGTTCCGTACGACCAGCCATGGCCTACCTTCCTCAAGCAACTCACGAATGATACGTCAGTCCGGCAAATACACAAGGCTCAATCGGCGAGCAGGCGCTTGCGGACTTTCCCGGTGGCGTTGCGCGGAAGTTCGGCCCGGAAAACGATCTCCCTGGGCACCTTGTACCCGGCCAGGTTCTCCCGCACGTACACCTTCAACCCGTCCTCGTCGACGGAAGATTCGTTCAGCAGCACGACATACGCGCGCAACCGCTCGCCGAACCGTTCGTCCGGGACGCCGACGGCCGCGGCCTCCACCACCGCCGGATGGCGTGCGAGCAGGTCCTCGACCTCTTGCGGGAACACGTTCTCCCCGCCGGAAACGATCATCTCATCATCACGCCCCTGGACGTACAGCCGTCCCTCGGCGTCAAAGCAGCCGACGTCGCCTGTCGACATCAGGCCGTCAAGCTGCTGCTTGGTATCGCCATTCGTGTAGCCCTCGAACAGCCCGCCGTTGGCGACGAAGATCCGACCGGTTTCGCCCTGCGGGACCGGACTTCCCCTGTCGTCGAGCAGTTTCACCACAGTTCCCCGCGCCGGTCGGCCGGCCGTGCCCGGTGCCACCCGCAGGTCCTCAGGAGTCGCGATCGACACCAGCGCGACCTCGGTCGACCCGTAGATGTTGTACAGCGTGTGCCCGAACCACGTCATCCACTCCACCGCGAGATCACCCGCCAACGCCGAACCCGCCGCGGCGACAACCTCCAATGTGGACACGTTGTGCCGACGCAGTTCCTCGCGTGGAAGGTTTAACATACGTTGCAACATAACGGGCACGGGTATGAGAACCGCCGCGCGATGTTCGGCGAGGTCGGCCAGCACCTGCGCGGGATCAAAGCGACGGCGCACGATCTGCGTCGCGCCGAGCTGGAGACCCAGCAGCAGGAAGCTCAACCCCCAGGTGTGGAACATCGGGGCGGCGACGACGTGGGAACCCCGGCGAGGCAACGGAATCCGCTCGACGAGCCCGGCGAGGAGATCGAGCGAGTCCGGTGACGGTCTGGCCACTCCCTTGGGCGAGCCTGTGGTGCCCGAGGTGAGGATCACCACCGAACCACCGCGTGAGGACGTCGCGAGATGGGCCGGGTACTCGCCGTCGATCAGCTCGTCGAGCGTCGGCGATTCGACGTCTTCGTCATGCCACGCGACAATTCGAGGCAACCCGGCCTGCGCCGCGACAGGCGTGAACTCTTCGTCGTGGATGACCGCGGTGACGTTCTCCCTGGCCAGCACGTCGACGAGCTGCGGCCCGGAGAACGCCGTGTTGAGCAGCAACGCGTCCGCGCCGAGCTTGTTCAGTGCCAGCAGCGCGTCGACGAACCCCCGGTGGTTGCGGCACATGATCGCGACCCGGCTGCCCTGGCCGAGGTCGTGTGCGGCCAACCCCGCCGCGAGCGCGCTCGACCTGTTATCAAGATCCACAAAGGATAGTGTGCCGCGTTCGTCGACCAGTGCGACACGGTCACCGTGCTGGATGGCCGCGGCCGCGGCGAGGGTCGCCGGGGTGAGCCCCCACCGCAACGCGGCCAGCCCGATCCGCGCGGCCTGGTCCGGCCGCATCGGCCGCGCGAGCCCGCGGCGGGTGAGGATCCCGAGGTTCACCAGCTCGTGTGCCGCCCGTCGCACCAACGAAATCAAGGCCGCTCCCCCCGGATTCCGTCGAACATCACACCGATCCCCGCCCGGATCCAGCGGTCCCGTTCGGCGATCGGGTCCTTTGCGGACAGCAACGACATTCCGGAGGCGATGATCATGCCGTTCAGCGCCTTCGCGGTGATCTCGGTGTCCAGATCCGCCCGCAGGAACCCCTTTTCGACGCCGTTGCGCAGATACTGCTCGGTTCCGACGGCCATCGCCTCGTAGATCCGCTGCAGCATCGCGGTCATCTCCGGGTCGGCTCCGATCGCCTCGACGAACAACAGCCGCGTCAACGCCCTGTCCTCGGCGAACAGGGTGAACAGCCGGGTGCAGATGTGCTCGGTCTGCTGCCGGTAATCGGTCAGCGTCGCGGTGCGATGCGGGTCGTCCTCGACCATGACGCTCATCAGCCGCTCGGCGGCCTCGGCGACTACGTGGACCAGAATGTCGCGCTTGTTCTCGAAATAGCGGTAGAACGTGCCGTGGCCGATGCCGAGTTCGGCGGCGATGTCGGCGATGCCGGCCGCGTGGTAACCGCGGCTGCTGAAGACCTTGAACGCGGCGTCGACGATATCGCGCCGACGCTGTTCAGCCCGCTCGTCGGTCGTTGTCATGGTGAACCCACCCGGAAACCATAGTCGGGAATCATGGCCGGTACACGTAGTCGTCGAGGGAGAACCGGCGGCTGGACCACCGGGCCTGCATCGCTGTAGTCGGCCTGAGCAGCGAAAAGTCGCCGTGGTGGTCGAGATAGTAGGTGTTCGCGCCCTCGCAGTTGTTGCTGAACAGCAGCGACCCGCTCGCCCGGCCGTGCGCGAACTCGAAGAACCGGTCGTTGGCCTCCTGCTTGACTTCCACCGCCGTCGCACCTCGGCGCTTGGTCTCCGCGATGACGCGCAACGCGTGGTACGACTGTGTCTCGACCATCACATGCCAAGAACTGCCCGTCCACGAGAACGGCCCGAAGATGAAGAAACTGTTGGGCAGCTTGGGAATACTGACGCCCTCATAGGCCTGGACCTTCTCCGTGGCGAAGAAGTCCGCGAGGTCGAACCCGTCACGTCCCTTGACCGGAACCTTGCGGTAGTTCTCCGGATCGTTGGACAGCCGGAACCCGGTGGCCAGGATCAGCGTGTCGATCTCGTGCTCCCGGCCGTCGTTCGAGCGGACACCGCTCGCCGTAATCCGCTCGATGCCCTCGGTGACCAGTTCGACGTTTTCCCTGGTATACGTCCGGTAGTAGCTGTTGGACACACTCGGCCGCTTGCAGCCGAAGCCGTAGTCCGGCGTCAGCTTCCGCCGCAGTTCCGGGTCGCTCACCTGGGTCCGGAGGTACCGGCGGATCGCCGCCGCGGCCCCCTTCGCCACCACCGAACCCGGCTTGCCCGACACGATGACCCCGACCAGCAGCGCCTCGACCACGGCCGCCGTCACCGCCCGCACGAGGGTCTGCGTCACGGGCAGCCGGGTGAACAGTTTGCGCACGCCCGGCGGGATCTTCAGGTCCGGCTTGGCGAACACCCAGATCGCACGCCGCTGGAACACCGTCAGCTTGCCCGCGATCTTCGCGACTTTCGGCACCATCTGAACCGACGTCGAACCGGTGCCGATCACCGCGACCCGTTCGCCGGTCAGGTCGTGTTCGTGGTCCCAGCGCGAAGTCTGGATGACCTTGCCCTCGAATTCGTCGAGCCCGGGGATGTCCGGCTTGAGCGGGTCGACAAACGCGCCGAGTGCGGTCAGGACAAACCGGCAGGTCAACACCTCGTCGCCGATCCTGATACGCCACAGGTGGTTCTGCTCGTCCCATTCACGGCCGGTCATTTCGGTCTTCAGCCTGATATACGGCCGCAGCCCGTACTTGTCGGCACAGTGGTCGATGTACGCCTTGACTTCGCCGCCCTTCGGAAACACCCGCGTCCAGTTCGGGTTCTTCTCGAACGAGAACTGGTAGGTGAACGACGGCAGATCGACGGCGACATCCGGGTACGTATTGTCCCGCCAGGTCCCGCCGATGTCGTCGGCGCGTTCGATGATCAGGAAGTCGTCGATCCCCGCCTTGCGGACCGCGATGCCCGCGCCCAGCCCGCCGACCCCCGCGCCGACGATGATGATCTCGTAGTCCGGATTCACGGCGTCACCTTTCGGACGAAGTCACCGATCTCGTGGATGGCTCGGCGAGCCTCCGGCACGAAGTCGGCGCCGGCCTGGAACACGTGCACCTGGCGGTCCCAGACCTGGACTTCGCAGTCAGCGCCCGCCTCGGCGAGGCGTTCGGCCATCAGTTCCGCGTCAGGCAGGAGAAGCTCGGTGGACCCGACCTGGATCAACGACGGCGGCATGCCGGCCAGCTCACTGTCCACAGGCGACAGACGAGGCCCGGTTTCCCCTTCGACGACAACGCGTGCGCTCGTCCGGCTTTCGAGGTCGGCGATGTACCGCAGTACCACCGGCGAGAACAACGGGTCGTGCCGGACGTTGGGATGCGCGAGTTTGACGCTCGGGTCGAGGTCGGTCAGCGGAGACAACGCGGCGACGCCCGCCGGACGCGGCAAGTCGAGGTCCGCGGTGGTCAGCGCGACCATGAACGCGAGATAGCCGCCGGCCGAGTCCCCGGCGACGACGATCTCGTGCGCGCCGAAACCTCGGGCGAGCAGCCACCGGTAACCGTCGATCCCGTCGGACACCGCGGTGGAGATCGGGTTCCCCGGCAGCATCCGATAGTCGACGCTGAGGACGGGCGCGTGTGCGGCGGCCGAAATGCGCGACACCAGACGTCGATGCGTCCGCAGCCCGCAGCAGACAAACCCGCCGCCGTGGAGATACAGGATCGCGCGGCTCAGATCGGTGCCCGGAGCACGCACCCACTCGGCGCGGCACCCGGCCAACCGGACCGGTTTGCGCTCGGTCCCGGGTATCGCGGGGAGGAAGAGTCCCGCGTAGTCGACCAGCCCGAACGGCCACCGCACGCCGGGCAGTCTGGCGCCCGCCGCGAGCACCGGACGGACGAACAACCTCAGCAGAACGGCCAGCGCCCGGCCGCCCAGGCTGCCACCAGGGCGACGCGTTATACGGGCTTGACCAGGCTCAACCGCGTCCGCGGACGGTCTCTCCAGTGAGCTCACGTCCGCCTCCTTCCCGCCGTTCAGGTAGTCGGCCTGTACAGAATGATGTGTCAGTCCCTAAAGTGCCACTATGACCCCCGCCACACTTCGGTCGGCAGATCTGAATGGGTGAAGCCGCGTAACCAAGCTTGCCCACAGTCGTTGACGGTGTGTAAACAGGGCGCGACACCCTCAGCGAGGAGGTGCCATGAGTCAGGTCCCGGCCCGAATCGCCACCCTGTGGCGGGAGCGCGTCCTGCAGTCGTTCATCACCTTCGGACGGGTCCTCGTGCTCTCGCTCGACGCCGTGCGACACATTGTCACCGACATTCCGCGCGGCCGCTTCCCGTGGAAAGAATTCGTCCGCCAGGCGTGGTTCATCACCGGCGTCTCCGTGGTCCCGACGCTGCTCGTCGCGGTCCCGTTCGGCGTGATCGTGTCGGTGCAGGTCGGCAGCATCTCGCAGCAGGTCGGCGCGACCTCGTTCATGGGCGCGGCGAACGGGCTCGGCGTCATCCGGCAAGGCGCGCCGATCGTCGTCGCACTGCTGCTGGCCGGCGCGGTCGGCTCGGCGATCGCCGCGGACCTCGGCGCGCGCACGATCCGCGACGAGATCGACGCGCTGGAAACCATGGGCCTGTCCGCGGTCCAGCGTCTCGTCGCGCCCCGATTGCTCGCCACGCTCGTTGTCGCGGTGCTGTTGTGCGGGATGGTCGCGTTCACCGGCGTGGTCACCGGATACCTGTTCAACGTGCTGGTCCAGGGCGGGACACCGGGCAGTTACGTCGCCACGTTCGCGGCGTTCGCGCAGCCGTCCGACCTCGTACTGGCGGAGGTCAAATCGCTGATCTTCGGCGGGATCGTCGCTGTCGTCGCGTCCTACAAGGGTTTGACGGCGAGTGGCGGGCCGAAGGGCGTGGCGAACGCCGTCAACGCGTCCGTAGTGCTTTCGGTGGTGCTGCTGTTCGCGGTCAACGTCATCGTCACGCAGCTCTACGCCGTCTTCTTCCCGCAAAGGATCGCGTGATGGCCGTCGGTTCACGGCACAACGCCATCCCGGGTGCGCGGGTCGCCGGTGAGATCGCCGCGAAGCCGTACCACGGGCTGGTCGGCATGGGCCACCAGATCACCTTCTTCGCCAAGGCGCTCGGCGCGATCCCGTTGACCCTGAAGAACTATCGCGCCGAGGTGTTCCGGCTGCTCGCCGACATCAGCTGGGGCAGCGGCGCGGTGATCGTCGGCGGCGGCACGGTCGGCGTGATGGCGCTGCTCGCGGTGTTCACCGGCGCGTCGGTCGGCATCGAGGGCTACAACGCGCTCGACATCCTGGGCATGGCGCCGCTGACCGGGTTCGTTTCGGCGTATGGCAACACCCGCGAGATCGCGCCGCTGATCGCCGCCGTCGCGTTCGCCGTGCAGGCGGGGTGCCGATACACCGCGCAGCTCGGCTCGATGCGGATCTCCGAGGAGATCGACGCGCTCGAATCGATGTCGATCCGGCCGCTGCCGTATCTGGTGACCACGCGCTTGATCGCCGGGTTCATCGCGATCATTCCGCTGTACATGGTCGGGCTCGCCGGGAACTACCTGTCGACGCAGCTGATCCTGAGCAAGTTCTACGGGCAGTCTTCCGGCACCTACCAGCACTATTTCCAGGCCTTCCTGGTCCCGTCGGACGTGCTGCTGTCGGTCGTCAAAGCGGTGACGTTCGTGGTCATCGCGACCCTGATCCATTGCTACTACGGCTTTTACGCGACCGGCGGCCCCCAGGGTGTCGGGCTCGCGTCGGGGCGGGCGATCCGCGCGAGCATCGTCGCGATCGTCATCGTCGACATGCTGATGACGCTGGCCTTCTGGGGTTTCGACCCGGGGGTGCGAATCTCGGGATGAGCATGTACTCCGATCCGTCCGGCCGCGGCCCTCGGCCGATCACCCTCGCGGTGCGCGGGATCTGTTACCTGGCCGTGCTCGCTGTCGCGGTGACGTTGCTGCTGATGCAGTCGCGTGGCGACTTCACGGACGTCTTCCAGGCCACCGCGGTGGTTTCCGACGTCGGCGACGGCCTGCCGACCGGGTCGGACGTGAAGATGCGCGGAGTGCTCGTCGGGTCCGTCGGCTCGGTGGACTCCCAGGCGGGCACCGCGCACCACGTCCTCGGGCTGAACTTGAAACCCGAGTACGCCAACGAAATCCCGGCCTCGGTGAAGGCAAGGATCATCCCGACGAACATCTTCGGCTCGCCTTCGGTCGACCTTGTCCCGGCACCGGGGGACGTCAGCTCGTTGGCGTCCGGCGCGGTCATCCCTGGCGACGATTCGACGGAAGCGCTGCAGTTGCAGACCGCGATGACCAAGCTCAAGGACATTCTCACCGCGGTCGAACCGGCCAAACTCGACGCCGCTCTGTCGGGGATCGCGCAGGCACTGAGCGGCCGCGGCACGCAGCTCAACAGCATGATCGGCCGGCTGGACGACTACCTCGGGACGCTCAACCCCCACGCGGCGACGTTCTCTCACGACGTCAGCTCGCTGGCCTCGGCACTGGACACCATCCAGAGCACGGCGCCCGCGCTGCTGGACACTGTGGACAGTGCGCTGACCACAACAAAGACCATTGTGGACAAACAGCAGCAGCTCGCCGCGTCGCTGGCCGGTGGCGCGACCGCGGTCGACACGGTCAACGGGTTCCTGTCCGGCAACGTCAACCGGGTCATCTCGATCACGAAAGAACTCCGGCCCGTGGTGCACGTCGTCGCCGGGCAGAGCGCGCAGATTCCGTTGTCCTTCAAGGCGTTGGGCAGCGGTGCCGCCGCGCTCGCGGAGGCCTTCCCCGGACCGAGCCACAAACTGACCATCGACCTGGTTGTGTCGCTGTCGCCGTTCAGTCCGTACACCGCCGCGGACTGCCCGCGCTATCCCGGCTTGGCGGGCCCCAACTGCGGGAACCCGGTGCCGCACAACGACACCGATCCTCCGCCGCTTCCCCCGCCCGCACCCGCTCCTACCCCCGAACAAGCTCCGGCGCCCGCCCCGGACGTCCCGGCGCCGGTGGTGCAGGGCGGCACAGTGGGCCCGGTCGGCAGCCAGTCGGAGATCGACCAGCTCAACGCCCTGATCGGCGGTAACAGCTCCGGATCCCTCGCGGACCTGCTGCTCGGCCCGATCCTGCGCGGGATGACCGTGGTGGTGCCGAAATGACCAACAGCGTCAAGGGACCTGTCGTCAAGCTCGGCGTGTTCGCGGTCATCTCCATGCTGGCGACGACGTTGATCTGGACGACCCTGCAGAACACCGTCAGCGGTAGCACTGACACCTACAGCGCCGTGTTCACCGACGCGTCCGGGCTCAAGGAAGGCGACGACGTCCGCATCGCGGGGGTCAAGGTCGGCCGGATCGAAGGCATGGCACTGGTCGACAACCAGGCGCAGGTGAGTTTCTCCGTCCAGCAGGACCAGCCGATCTTCGAAAACACCCACGCGCTAATCCGTTACCAGAACCTCGTCGGCCAGCGGTATCTCGCGCTGACGCCCAGTGCCGGCACGGCGAAACCGCTGCCCGACGGCGCCCGGATCCCGCCCGACCGCACCGAGCCGTCGCTCGACCTCACGGCGTTGCTCAACGGGTTCCAGCCGCTGTTCTCGATGCTCGAACCGGCCGATATCAACAAGCTGTCCGACAACATCGTGCGTGTCCTGCAGGGCGAAGGCCCGGCGCTGGACAGCCTTCTGTCGCAAAGCGCCGAGCTGACGTCGAATCTGGCCGACCACGACCAGGTCATCGGGCAGGTGATCACCAACCTGAGCGCGGTGCTGGAACACCTGTCCGGCAAAGGCGATCAGTTCCACGACCTGATCGGGCAGACGCGGAAGCTCGTCGACGGACTCGCCACCAACGCCGACCAGATGCTCGGCGCGGCCGACCGGATCGACCAGGTGAGCGGCTCGATCACCGGACTCATCGGCGACATCCGCCCCGCGCTGAAGAACGACATCAGCAAGTTCAACCAGGTCGCGGCGCTGTTCCTGCGGGATGGACCGGACGTCGAAGCGACCCTGCAAGGACTCCCGGCGTTCCTCGGGGGGCTCGCGCGCATCAGCCAGTACGGCTCTTGGTGGAACCTCTACGCCTGCAGCGTCGACATCAACCTAGCGCCGCTGCCGGTCGGGCTGCTGCCGCAACTGACCGGCAACCAGCACAGCGAGGTGTGCCGATGAAACGGCTCAAGGACCGCAATCCGCTGCTGGTCGGGCTCATCGGCGCAGGCGTGATCGCCGCGCTGGTCGCCGGGTCGGTCGCGTTCGGTTCGCTCGGGCTAGGCGACGCGAGCTACTCGGCGGAGTTCGCCCAGGCCGCCGGACTCCGCACGGGCGACGAGGTTCGCGTGGCGGGCATGGGCGTCGGCGAGGTCACCAGCACCCGGCTCGACGGCGACCGCGTGCTCGTCACGTTCCACACCACGACAGACGTCAAGCTCGGCGCGACGACCCACGCCGCGATCAAGCTCGCGACCCTGCTCGGCGGGCGCTACCTGGAGCTGCAGCCGGCGGGCAGCGGCACGTTGCCGGACGACCGAATCCCGCTGGTGAACACGTCTGTGCCGTTCGACCTGCAGAACCTCGTCCAGACCGGAACGCCGGCCGTCGAGCAGCTCGACGGCGCGAAGCTGCGCGAATCGCTGAAGGTCCTGGCCGACGACTTCCGGGGCACGCCGGACACCGCACGCAAAGCACTCGACGGCTTGTCTCGCCTTTCCGACGTCGTCACGCAGCGACAAGACCAGATCAGCAAGCTGATCTCGAGCGCCGACTCCGTCACGAAGATGCTGGACGACAACAAGGCTCAGCTGTTCACGCTGATGGGACAGGCCGACGGACTCCTGAAGGAGCTGCTCGACCGGCGGCAGCTGATCACGAACATCCTGAGCGACTTCAAGTCCCTCACCCAGCAACTGCAGGGCCTGCTCAGCGACAACCGGCCGCAGCTGGAACCGCTGCTGAAGAACGTCGGCGGAATCACCGACCTGCTCCAGCGCAACAACCAGGCCGTCGGCCAGGCGCTGCAGCTGCTCGCGCCGGCCGGGCGGTACCTCGCGAACTCCGTCGGCGACGGCGGCTACCTCGGGATCTACCTGCCGTACGCGATCCTTCCGGACAACCTCCTGTGCGCGGCCGGCGCGGTCAAGGGGTGCAAGTGAAGACACCACCAGTCGTCATCCTCGCCTGCCTGGCCGTGGTTTTGAACGCGAGCGGCTGCTCGGCGTGGTCGTCACCGAAGATGACGATCACCGCGCAGTTCGCGGACTCGGTCGGGCTCTATGTCGGCAACGACGTCGACATGCTGGGCATCCCGGTCGGCTCGGTGACCAAGATCGAGCCGCACGGCACCGAAGTCACCGTGGAACTGCAGCTTGACGCGGGGACACAGATCCCGGCGAGCGCGTCCGCGGTGACGGTGTCGCCCTCGATCGTCACTGATCGGCACGTCGAGCTCACGCCGCCTTACCGCGGCGGGCCGTTGCTGCGCGACGGCGATCTCATCCCGCTCGACCGCACGCACACGCCCATCGAGATCGACCGCGTGATCAAGGCCGTGGACCAACTCGCCGGCGAACTGTCCAAAACGGACGATGGCTCCGCGGTACTGAAAGACGCCACCGGAGTCGCCGCGGACAACCTCGCGGGCAACGGCGACGAAATCAACAAGACCATCACCGCGTTGTCGGGCGCGGTCGGCTCACTGGCCGACAAACGCGACGCGCTCACCGACCTGATCACCAAGGTCGACGCGCTCACCAAGGCCGCCGCCGACAACGACAGCACGATCAAGTCGTTCACCTCCGACCTCACCCAGGCAAGCGGGATCTTCGCCAACGACGCCCCGGCGCTGGGCGACGCGCTGACGTCGTTGAACAGCCTGCTCGACGAGACCGTCAAGCTGATCAACGACAACCGGACGAGCGCGCAGAACACGTTGAAGGGACTGAAAAACACCGCCGGCACGATCACCGCGCACACCCGTGAGCTGGCGGAGTCGGCCGACGTCCTGCCGCTGCTGTTCCAGAACCTCGCGAACGCGGTCGACCCCGCGACCGGGCAACTTCGGGTGCACATCGACCCTGCCGAGACCCTGCTCGACGGGCAACTCGTCAACGGCCTGTGCCTGCGGATCAAGCTCGCGCTACCGGGCTGCGCATCGGGCAAGATCGGCGACTTCGGCCCGGACCTCGGGATGACCGAGTTGTTGCTGGGGGCGGCGAAATGAGACGACTTGCCGGAACACTCGCGGTCACCGGGATCCTGCTCGCCGGCTGCGGGGTCACCGCGTCGGATCTGCCGCTGCCCGGCAGCGACGTCAGCGGTGAGACGTACGAAGTCAACGCGGTGTTCACCGACGCGCTCAACCTGCCGGAGAAGGCGCGCGTGAAGCTCGACGGCGTTGTCGTCGGAACCGTGGAATCCATCAGTGCCAAGGATTTCACCGCCCGAGTGCGGATGGTCGTGCAGAAGTCCACCCAGCTGCCGCAGGGCACCACCGCGGAGCTGCGGCAGGCCACACCGCTCGGTGACGTCTTCGTCGCGCTGCACCGGCCGGCCGGTGGCGCGGGCCCGGCGCTCGCCGCGGGCGCGACGATCGACCTCGGCTCGACCAGCTCCGCGGCGACCGTCGAGGACACCTTGGCCGCACTGTCCACTTTGATCAACGGCGGTGGGCTGGGTCAGCTCAAAACCATCACCAACGAGGTCAACAAAGCCCTCGACGGTAAGACCGACCAGGCCAGGGACCTGATCAACCAACTCGACACCACGGTGAAAACCCTCAACGCGCGGACCGGGGACATCAACCGCATCCTGGCGTCCGCGCGGTCGCTGACCGCGCTCGCCCAACAGCGTCAGGGCACGATCGACGCGGCGCTGTCGGACATCACGCCGGCGTTGAAGGTCCTGTCCGACCAGACCGGCAAGTTCACGGAGGTGCTCAGCAAGGTCGCCGACGCGGGTGACACCGGCGCGCGGGTGCTCGGCGAGACGAGTTCTGACCTCAAGGCGATGCTGAACGACCTCGGCCCGGTGCTGGACGGGTTCAACGGCCTCAAGGACAACCTCGGCCCGACACTACGAACATTGGTAGTGCTCGGAAAACTGGTCGAAGGCGCGACCAAGGGCGAATCCGGCGCCGGCAATGCGCGGTTCGCCGGGATCACGTCGTTGCCGGGCTTCGACGGCCGCATCCCCGGCATCGACGACCTCAACGGCGCGCTGGGCACCGTGTCGGGGAACATCACCGACCTGATCAAGAAGCTGGGCGGCACACGGTGAAAGGCCGGATCGTACTGTCCACAATGGCCTTATTCGGCGTGCTCGTCGTCGGCGTCGCGTACCTGCTGGTCTACGTCGTCCAGCTCGATCCGACCGCGCGGACGATGACCGTGCACGTCGAGCTGGCGCAGTCCGGCGGACTGCTGGGACGGTCGGATGTGACGTATCGCGGCTACCGGATCGGGAACGTCCAACAGATCCTGCTGCGGCCCGGCGGGGTCGGGGTCGACGTCGAGATCGCCGCGGGCACGCAGATCCCGGTCGACACCGACGTCGTCGTCGCGAGTCTGTCGGCCGCGGGCGAGCAGTACCTGGACTTTCGCCCGCGCACGGACTCCGGCCCGTACCTCGCCGACGGCGCTGTGATCCCGGAGAAGCAAACCACGACGCCCGTTCCGTTCGCGCAGCTGCTCGCGCACGTCAGCACGCTGGCCGCGCAGGTCGACCCGAAGAAGCTCTCGGTGGTCGTCGACGAGCTGGCGAAGGCGTTCCACGGCACCGGGCCGGCGTTGGAGAAGATCCTCGACGGCGGTGACTTCCTGCTCGCCGGGCTGCAGGGCGTGCTGCCGCAGACGGTGAGCATCCTCAAGCACTCGTCGATCACGCTGGACACCGTCGTCTCACTCAAGGGCGATCTGACGCAGTTGGGCAGCTCGGGGACGTCGTTGGGTGAGCAGCTCAAGAAGTCCGACCCGGAAATCCGGGCACTGCTGGACAAGAGCCCAGGTGCGTTCGATCTGGTGGACAGCCTGATCAAGGAGAACCAGCCGACCATGGCCGCGCTGCTCGGCGATCTGAGCACGGTCAGCGAGCTGGTCAGCGTGCGCGTGCCCGCGATCAGCGCGTTCCTGCCCGCGCTCGCCGATGCCGGGAACGCGTTGACCATGGTCGTCCGCAACGGCGCGGCGCAGACGCTCGTCGACATCTACCCGCGGCCGTCGTGCGACTACGACACCCCGCGGCGGCCGCCGACCATCGGTGGCAGCCCGCCGCCGCTGCTCAACGTGCACTGCACGGACGCCGACCCGACCGTGCAGCAACGCGGCGCCGGCAACGCGCCGCGTCCGCCCGGAGACGACACGGCGGGCCCGCCGCCCGGGTCGACGGGCCACGAACGCGCCGGTCTGCCCGCCGGGTCGACCGCGACGAGCCCGCCGGAGTGGCTCGCCCAGTACTTGAAGTCGATCGGCCAGTGAGGAGAGTTCCATGAGCCAACACGACGTCATCGAGGACGTTTCGACGGAAGAGGAAGTTCCGGCGGAGCCTGAAGAATCGGTCGCGCCGCGGCAGCGCTCGGTGCGGCTGTCGCTGCCGGTGGCCATCGCGCTCGCCGTGCTGCTGGTCGCCGGGATCGCCGCCGGGATCGTGTTCGGCCTGATGGTGAAGGGAAAGAACGACGTCCAGGCCGCGAACGACGCCGCGCTGAGCACCGCGCGCAGTTACGCCGTGACCGTGACGAGTTACGACTACCAGAACCTCGACAAGAACTTTGCCGACGTGCTCGACGGTGCCACGGGCACGTTCAAGGACCAGTACACCGGCGCGAGCGGCTCACTGCGTCAGCTCATCCAGGAAGCGAAGGCGACCGCGAAGGGCAACGTCGTCGACGCCGGGGTCAAGTCCGCGACCACCGACCGCGTCGACGTCGTGCTGTTCGTCGACCAGTCCGTCACCAACGCGGCGACCGCGCAACCCCGCATCGACCGCAACCGCGTGCTGATGACCCTCGAACACCACGACACCCGCTGGCTGGTCAGCAACCTCCAACTCCTCTGACCCCCACCCCAACCCCAAGCCCCATGCGGGCACGCTGATAGTTGCGCGCGCGGCATACCGGGGCGTCCCTCTAGGGGGCGAAGCGGAGGGCGGCTCGGGCCAGGAGGGCGGCGGGGCGCTGGTAGCGGGCGCCAAGGAGGCGCGGGATGGCGTCGAAGACGTACGCGTCCGCGCCGATCAGGATGCGCGGCTTCTCCCGCTCGACGCCGCGAGCGATCACCTTCGCCGCCTGCTCCGGCGTCGTCCGCGCGATCTTGTCGAACGCCGCGGACGCCTTGTCCGGGTCCACCGGGCTGTTGTTCCGCGAGTCGCGGGCGATGTTGGTCTTGATCCCGCCGGGATGCACACAGCTGACCTTGACCGGCCGCTTCGCCATGATCGTCTCCTGCCGGAGCGACTCGGTGAACCCCCGCACGGCGAACTTCGCGGCGTTGTACGCACTCTGCGTCGGCACCCCGACAAACCCGAACACGCTCGACACGTTCACCACATGCCCGTCACCCGACGCGATCAGGTGCGGCAGGAACGCCTTCGTCCCATTGACCACGCCCCAGAAGTCGATGTCCAGCACCCAGTCGAGATCCTCCCAAGCCATGTCTTCGACCGTCGCCGCCAACGCCACCCCGGCGTTGTTGACCACCAGGTTCACCGAGCCGAAGTCCTCGACGACCTCCGCCGCGTGGTCGAGGACGGCCTGCCGGTTCGCGACGTTCACTTCGTACCCGCGCGCCTCGGCGCCCGCCTTGTCGCACATCGCCACGGTTTCGGCGATCCGAACGGGGTCCACATCGGACAGTGCGAGCCGGGAGCCGCGGCCGGCGAGCTCCAGCGCGAGCGCCCGGCCGATCCCCGAACCGGCCCCGGTGATCACGGCGACCTTGTCGGCGAAATGCTTCATCGCGGAACTCCTGTAAGACGTCGGGCCGGCTCACGTGAACCGGTCAGGCTGAACTCGGCCGGATCGATTTTGCGGGTACGCAACCAATACTGCCAGGTGAACCCGGGCCAGATGGTCCGGTTCACCCCCTTGGCGTCGAGGTACCAGCTCGTGCAGCCACCGGTGCTCCACACCCCGCGCGCCAGTTTCCGCTGGATTTCGTCGTTGAACGCGGCCTGCACCCGCGGCCGCACCTCGAACGCCTCCGCGCGACCACGTTCGACCATGCGCATGGCGTCAAGCGCATACCGGATCTGCGACTCGATCATGAACACCACCGAGTTGTGCCCCAGCCCGGTGTTCGGCCCGAGCAGGAAGAACGCGTTCGGGAAACCGGACACCGTGATCCCGAGATGCGTCTGGATGCCCTCGGTGCGCCACAACTCCGCCAGGTCACGTCCCTGCCTGCCCCGGATGTCGAGATAGTCGAACGAGTCCGTGACGTGGAAGCCCGTCCCGTAGATGATCGTGTCGACTTCCCGCTCCACCCCATCCGAGTCCACAATGGATCGTGCACGGACCTCGGCGACCCCGGACGTGATCACCTGCGCGTTGTCCGCCGCGAGCGCGCGGTAGTACCGGTTCGACCCGAGCACACGTTTGCAGCCCAGCGTGTAGTCCGGGGTGACCTTCTCCCGCAGCTCCGGGTCGGCGATCTGCTTGCGGATGTGTCGCTTGGCGAAGAACTCCCCGGCCCGCAGGATCACCGGATGGCCGTTCATCCCGACCGCGAGCGATTCGGCACCCCAGTAGATTACGTTGCGAAATCCCTTGCGCGCCAAAGGAACACTTCGAAACAGGCGCTTCGCCGACGGGGGGATCTCGGCGTTCTTCTTGGGCAGGATCCAGGGCGGCGTCCGCTGGTAGACGTGCAGCTCGGCCACCTGCCGGGAGATCTCCGGCACGAACTGCACCGCGCTCGCCCCGGTCCCCACCACGGCGACCTTCCGTCCGGTGAGGTCGTGGTCGTGCTCCCACTGGGCGGAGTGGAACGTGCGCCCGGTGAACTTCTCGATCCCCGGCAGCTCGGGAATGTTCGGAATATGCAACGCCCCGACCCCGGCGACCAGGTACCGGCTGGTGAACTCGCCCGACGGGGTTCCCACCAACCAGCGGTTCTCCTTTTCCTGCCACCGCGCAGAAGTCACCTCGGTGCCGAACCGGATGTGCCGGCGCAGGTCGTACTTCTCGGTCAGCGCCTTGAGGTAGCCCCAGATTTCGGCTTGCCCGGAGAACGTCCTCGACCAGTCGGCGTTCGGCTCGAACGAAAAGGAGTACATGTGCGAGGGAACGTCACAGGCGCAACCGGGATAGCTGTTGTCCCGCCACGTCCCGCCGACGTCGTCGGCCTTTTCGAGAATGACGAAGTCTTCGCGACCGTCGCGTTTGAGCTGGATTGCCATGCCCAGACCGGAAAACCCGGTGCCGATGATGACCACGCCCGTCTGCTCAGCCATGCGAAACCTCTCCCACCAAGCCTGCGATCAGCTCCGCGAGTTCGTCGGCGCGTTCCACCGGAACCATGTGCCCGACCCCCGGGAACACGACGAACCCCGCGTCCGGCAGCGCGCGTGCCATCGCCCGCGCGTGCCCGACCGGAGTCAGCCGGTCCGCGTCGCCCACGACGACAGCCGAAGGCAGCTCGCGGAAGACGTCCAACGCGGCGAGCCGGCTGTGCCGCAGGATCTGCCCGCGGAAGCCCGCCATGCTCGCCGGATGCGCCATGGCCAGCTGCGTGATGACCTTGTCGACGTCCTCGCGGCGAGCGGACGTGCCGAACAATGTCCTCCTGAGCCCCGCGCGCAGCAGGACCGGCGGCAGCGGTCGGCGCCGAGGGTCACGACGCGCGGTGCGTAACCCGGCCCAGTTTTCGGCTGCCAGGAACAGTTTTGCCGTCCTCGGACGGAAGCCGACCAGCCGCCCGGTGCTCGTCGCCACCAGCGCGAGCCCGCCGACCCTGGCCCGGACGAGCTCCGGATGACGCTCGGCGAGCGCCATGATTGTCATGCCGCCCAACGAATGTCCGGCGAGCACGACGTTCCCGGTCGGCACCCGCTCGGTGATGAGCTCGGCGAGGTCGTCGGCGAGCCTGTCGATCGTCGCCGTGCCGGCCGGCGCGGCAGCCGAACGGCCGTGGCCGCGATGGTCGTACCGCTGCACGCGGACGCCTGGGCCGAGCGCGTCGACAACGCCGTCCCACACGGTGTGGTCGAGGGTCCAGCAATGCGCGAGTACCACCGTCACCGGCGCCTGCGCCGGCCCCGACTCCACCACACGCAACCCGACGCCGTCACCCGTCACGAACCGCCGCGGCGACGCGCGGATCGCGGCGCGCTCCCGCGCCGTCGTCACAGTCGTCACAGTCGTCACCGAGCGTCCTTCGGCAGTAGCTTCGAACGATGCCAGAGCGCGCGGATCACCCGTCCTTTGAGCATCCCGGACTCCTCGAAGAACGCGATCAGCTTCTCGGCCATGAACGCCAACGTCTTCCGGTAGTGCTCGTTGTCCAGCGCCAGCTTCCGCCCGTCGCGCGGCCGAATCCCGACGGCTTTGTACACCCCGGGGTGGATCAGCATGACCGCGACCAGGTTCGCCGCGATGGCCAGCACGAACCGGTTGATCGTCAGTTCGAGCCGGTTCAGCCGCTCGGCGCTGGCCACCAGTTCGCTGCGCGCGAACGTGATGTGCCGTGCCTCTTCGAGCACGTGGATGCGGGTGAGCATGCGCATATGCGGCTGGACGTCTTCGTCGATCATCACCTCGCGCTGGCCGCGGTCCAGGATCTCCTCGATCAGCAGCGCGAGCCCGTAGCTCGCCGGACCGATCGGCAGCAGCGAGATGAACTTCATCGCGCGCGCCGCCAGGCGGGGCTGCCGGTACGCCCTGATCCCGGTCTTCTCGATGAACCGGGCGAACATCGTCGAGTGGCGGCATTCGTCGCCGATCTCGGTCAGCGTGTACCGCGTCCGCGGGGTGGCCGGATCGCCTTCGGTGACCAACCTCAGCAGGATGTGCATGAGCGCGGCTTCGGCGTAGATGCCGTAGCTGACCATGCTGACGGCCTCGTGTTTGCCCAGCTCAAGCCGCTGTTCCGGGGTCAGGCGCGCCCACGTCTCGGTGCCGAAGAGCGTGACGCGGTGGTCCGGCAGGAACCGGAGACCGTCGACCCAGGGCGCGTCCCAGTCGATGTCGACCTCGGGGTCGTAGAACTTCTCCGCCGACGACGTGAGCAGTCTTCGCGCTGTCTTTTCCCGATCGGAAACGGTCCCGGCCATCGTCGGCACGCCACCTTCCAGCTGTCTGCTACCCAAAGTAACCGGTACTAGCGGTACGAGGTACTTCCGGTACTATCCCTCGCATGCCCGGGAGTGTCAACCGTCACAAGAGCGACGCACGCACCGAGCGCTGGCGCGAGCACAAGCTCGCGCTGCGCAAGGAATTCGTCGACGCGACCTTCCGCGCGCTCGCGAAACACGGCCCGGACGCGAGCATGGCCGACATCGCCGCCGAGGCCGGCGTGGCGAAACCCAAGATCTACCGGCACTTCGAGGACAAGGCCGACCTGTTCGGCGCGGTGTCCGACCGGCTGGCCGAGATCCTGTGGCAGCGCCTGCTGCCGAGCCTCAACCTGCGCGACGACCCGCCGAAAGTCACCATCCAGCGCGGGCTCGAAGCGTATGTCAGCACGGTCGACGAGTACCCGAACGTGTTTCGCTTCCTGATGCGCAGCGCAGCCGTCGAACGGTCCTGGGAGTCCGACCCGCTGCTGGAAAGCGGCAAGGAGATCGCCGCGGTGATCGCGTCCGTGCTCAAGGAGTACCTGCGATCGCTCGACCTGGGCGTCGAGGTCGCCGAGCCGAGCGCGTACGCCGTCGTCGGCGCTGTCGCCGCGAGCACGGAATGGTGGATGCGGACCCGCACGATGAGCCGCGACACGTTCGTCGCCCACCTCACGACCATGACGTGGGGCGCGCTCGAGGCGACCCTCCGTGCCCAGGCGGAAGCGGCCGACAAGGTCATGTGACCGCGGTCTCCCCCGTTCGGTGGCCGCCCGCTGTGAGGTTTCTGTGCATCCTGCCCGTGGCGATGCCGTGGGGACGATCTTGTGATGCTCTGGGTAGGGAACGGAAGCGCCTACCTCGGAGGGGACGACATGAAACGCGCATCGCTCGCCCTCCTGCTCGCCGCCGCGCTGGTGGTGACCTTCACCGTCGACGCGTCGAGTGCCATCTCCGCCACCGCCGCGCCCAGCCCGGCCACGGTCACCCCGTCCCCGTCCCCTGTGGCGCCCGTGACGCCTAACCCGAAGACGCCGGTCAGCGTGCCGGTGGTCCCCGAAAGCGACTCCGTGTCCACCCCGGACCCGTCGAGCAGCTCCGCCATCGGCGCGCTGTTCTCCGGCGACGGCCACTACTGCTCGGCGAGCGTCGTCCACAGCGCCGCCGGCGATCTCGTGCTCACCGCCGCGCACTGCGTCCACGACGGTGCCGGCGGCGGCTACCGCACGGACATCGTCTTCGAGCCCGGCTACCACGACGGCGTCGCGCCCTTCGGCCAATGGACCGTCACTCAGGCGCTCGTCGCCCCTGGCTGGGCCGCGACGTCGGACCCGGACCTCGACTTCGCGTTCCTGACCGTCCACCAGGACGGCAACCCCGCCACGCTCGAAAGCCTCACCGGCGCCGACACGCTCGGCCTGTCCAGCGGCTTCGTCAACTTCGTGACGCTGACCGGCTACCCGAACACCTCCAACGAGCCGGTCGTCTGCCAGAACAGCACCACCCAGCAGGACACCTACCAGACGCGGATCGCCTGCCCCGGCTTCCCCGACGGCACCAGCGGCGGCCCGTGGGTGATCAACCCGGACCCGACGACCAAACTCGGCACCGTCATCGGCGTCATCGGCGGCTACCAGCTCGGTGGCAACGACCCCGACGTCTCGTACAGCAGCTACTTCGACGACGACATCTCCGCCCTCTACGCGACTGCTACTTCTTAGCTCAGTCGAAGCGCGCCAGGATGCCCTCGCAGCTGCGGACGACGACGCGGGCGGCGGCGCGTTCGGCGGGTGCGGTCTCCGGGGCTTCGGCGCGGTGACGCCAGCGGCCGAGGGCCGCGATGGCCGTGGAAAACGCCGCGCCTTCGTCGGGTTCGCCGTCGAGGCCGAGCCGGTCGGGCACGTCGGTGCCGTGGGCGCCCAGCAGGCACATCGCCTCGGTCGTGAGCTCCTCCGGCCAGTCGACGCGCCCGCCGTGCAGGGCCGCAATCAGGCGCAGCTCCCGGAAATCGTGGGCGCCCGCGGTTATCTGCTCCAGCCTGGCGGTAAGCAGTTCGCGTTGCCGGTGAGGTTCGGCGTCGAGCATCGTTTCCAGTGCCAGCAACGCCGTTCGCGCCTTGACGACGTCACCGCGCGCGACGAAGTACGTGTCGACAGCATCGCGAAGTTCGGTGAAACCGCTGCGCTGCACCAACTGTGCCGACAGTTTCATCGCCGAATCACAGCCGGTGCGGATGAGCGTGGTCGTCAGCCGGACCCCGAACAGGCCGAACTTCGCGAGCAGCACCCGGCGGCTGGACTGGTCGAGCCGCACCGGAAACCTCTCGGACACGAACTCGTCGACCGAAAGCAGGAAGCGATCCAGCTCGGCCCTCGGTACCGACGCCAGCAACGCGAGCGCGGCGAACTCGTTCTCCTGCAAGGTGATTCCGCCGAGCGCCAGCTGACCGGCCACCGCGACGACGGTCTGGAACGGCGCGCAGGCGTCGTCCGTCCGGCTGCGTCGCGCGAGCTGCTTGGCCGCGATCAGCGCGTCGATCCGGCCGGCCCCGACCTCGTCGGCCCGCGACAGCGCGAGGATCGACGTCACGGCGGTCTGCCTGGCGAGCGCGGACCCTGACGCGGCCGGCAGTCGGGAAAGCTGGTCGGCCTCGGGATGCCGCGCGAGGAACACCACGGCGTCCGCCTCGGCAGCGAGCTGCCGCACCACGGGATCTTCCTCGCGTTCCCCCAGCGCCGCCAGCGCCGGCATGTCCAGGAAGACGACGTCACGGCCGGGCGAATGCCGGGACACCCGGGCGTCCAGCGCACTGACCAAAGTGGACTTCCCAGTCCCCGACCGGCCGGCGACGGCGACGCGCACCGGCTCGTCCAGCCGCGTCAGGTGCGCGCGAACCAGCGCGAGCGCCCGGGGTCGGTCGCGGTAGACGGCGGCCGCCTCGGCCAGCAGCGACCGGACCCGCTCAGCCAGTGAAGTCCCGGCGATCACGCGGAAAGCTCGCGGGCCCGGCCGGCCTGCTCGATCGCCCGGACGCCGAGCGCACCGGCGCGGCCGTGCAGCTCCGCGAGTCGCTCGATCTCCCGCTTGAGCGCCAGGGTGCGCCGGTCCCGCTGGGCGGCGCCGGTCTGCATCGCCTCCCGCGCCCGCGAGATGTCGTCGACCAGCTGGTCGGTGCGCGCGGCGAAATGGTCGCGCAGCTGACGCTGAACCGAACGTACGATATCGCGACATTCCTTGCTGAAGCGGAGAAAAACGTCGTCAACATACCGTTGCGCCGCGGATTTTGCAATCGCCTGCCGGCGCTTGAGCCGGGCGTCACCCTCGTCGCGAATCGTCTTCGTGGCGAACGCGGCGCCCGCACCGACCGAAATGGGGTTGATCAGCTGGAGTCCGGCCAGGCTGGTGACCAGCCCGAACATCAGCAGCCCACCGTAGGACCCGCGCAGCCCGGTGAACATCTTCTGGCTGACCTTGAAGCGCTCGATCCGGGGCTCTTCGACGCTGTCGAGACCGTCGCCCGGATGCGCGTCGGCCAGGCCCAGATCCGGCTCGGGCACGTCCACGAAGGTGCCGGCGACGAGATGGGCGATCCACTCCGCCCGGTCGGTCAGCCAGCGGTAGTTGGTCTCGACGGCGTCGGACAGGCTGTCCTCGAGCCACTCGCGGAACTCGGGCCAGGTCTTCACGGGATCGGCTTCGTCGAAGGTCCGGTCGGTGATCTGCACGATCTTCCTGGTGCGTTCGCGCAGGTCGTACTCGAGGTCCGAGACCAGGTTCGCGATCTCGTCGGCGAGCAGGTTCTGCCAGCGCGCGCTGTGCCGCCGCAGGTCGTCGGCGGCGCGCTGCGCCTGGTGCGCCACGCTCACCTGGTCGACCCCGTCGACGGCGACGGTCGCGCGCAGCTGCAGTTTCAGCGTCCCGACCAGCTCCTCGGCGACCGAGCGCACGCAGACCGCGGCGAACCGGGCGCTGGACTCCTCGGTCGAGCGGGAGCTCTGGATACCGACCCAGTCGAGGAGCGCCGGGAACCCGGAGTTGGTGTTGAGTTCGCGGTCCTGGCGGCGCGCCGCTTCGAGCCGCAGCGTCGAGGACACCGGCAGCACCGGAACGTCCACCCCGGCGGTGGCGAGCAGCACGCGGTCGCGTTCGGCGACGGACCGCCATTCGGGGCAGGAGTCGGTCTTGGTCAGTACGACCGCCAGGCTCGGGCACCAGGTCGCGACGTGCCTGGCCAACCCGAGTTCGGCCGGGGAGAGTTCGCCGGTGGCGTCGGTGACGAGCACCGCGGCGTGCGCTCCGGCGAGGACTTCGAGTGCGGTGGCGGTCGCGGTGGACCCGGGGTTGCCCACCGCCGGGGTGTCGATCACGACGAGCCCGGAAGCCAGCAGTTCACGCGGGACGAAGACCTCCGCGCGCAGGAGGCCGCCTGGCGCGGACGGCCTCCTGGCTACTTCGGCAGCGACCTGTTCGACCGGCACCGTCGCCCGTTCTTCGGCTCCTGCTGCCGACGGGCTTCGACGGATGAGCACGGCCGAGGCGCTGCTCGCGTAGCGGATTTCGGTCGGGACGGCGGTCGAGGAGGCATCTCCCACCGTGCAGACCGGCGCGTTGATCATGGCGTTCACCAGGTAGCTCTTGCCCTGCTTCGCCAGTCCGAGAAACACCAGGCGCGTGCCGTCCGACGTGGGATCGCGGCGTACGCGGAGCCGCTGGGCGAGGTCGGGACGGCCGTGCAGCAGGCACGCGTCCAGCGCTTCGTCCAGCATTTCGAGCCAAGGTTTCGCGGTCACGACTGAGCAGTGTCCCCGGTTCGCGCTTCCATGACGACCCAGTGTGGCCGATAGCTCCAAGCCACCGGCCGCACCGGGCGTCTACTTCGTGGTGCTAGTGGAACGGCAGGTGGATGTCGTTACCCGACAGCACGTTGATGTCGGCGTGGTTGGCGATGTCGCCGACGTTGCCGATGTCGTTGCCGACCCCGCTCGCGACGTCGTGGACGGTGGTCACCGCACCCGAGTGGTCGGCGATGTCGCCGACGTGGGCGGTGACGTCGCCGACGCTGTGCTCGATGCCGCTGGTCATGCCGCTGACGTTGCCCGCGACGTCGCCCGCGAGGTGGTTGACGTCGACGCCGCCGACGTGGCTGACGTCGATCCCGCCGACATGCAGCGAGCTGGTCAGGTCGCCGACCGAAGAGCTGAGACCGTTGACGGCCGAGGTGAGGTCAGGGGCGTGGCCGAGGGTCGAGGTCAGGTTGCCCGCGACGTCGCCCGCGAGGTGCGTGGCGGAATCGGGGCTCAGGGCGCTGGGAGCGTCGGTGCCGTAGTGCTGGTCACCGAAGGCGCCGGTGAGGCTGCTCTCAAGGCCGGCGAGCGGGGTCGCGTCGAGGCTGTGGGTCAGGTCGCCCAACTGCGAGAAGTCGCCGGTGAGGCCGCCGGCGAGCGTGGTGACGCTGGCGAAGGTGTTCGTGACAGTGGTCTCGGCACCCGAGGCGCCGAAGCCCTGGGTGAGCGCCTTCAGGCTCTCGATGGCACCCGCCTGGCCGACGTCGGGGAGGCTGTTGGTCAGCTGGTCGGTGAGGCCGTTGGTCAGCTCGCCGCCGAGCGGCGCGAGGTGGTCGACCTGCGCGTAGTCGAGGACCAGCGGGACGACCTCGTGCACGTCCGCGGCACTGATGTCACCGAGGCCGGCGGCGGCGAGCGCGCGCTCGGGGTCGAGCGCGAAGGCGGTGCGCGCCGCGGCGTCGTTGAGCAGGTTGAGAGCGAAGTCGTGCAACGTCTGGACGGGGTCCATGGAGGTTCTCCTGCAACTGTGTTCTGGGGATCAAGGATGCGGGCACAGGGTGCCGTTGCTGGTGAAGACGTTAGGGAAAACTTCGCCCCCGGCACATCGGGGTTGACTCCGAGTCGCACTGCGGACCCTCGTTGGGGGAAGTATCTTGACCCCATAGGGGATTAGGGGCTCAAATATCCAACCGTGCGTTGTGTTAGAAACCAGTGCCTAGTTCGAATGGGTGAAGTTGGACAAGGGCAGCGCCAAGTCCCCTAGGAGTACCAGCAGTGCGCCCCACACCGGCATCGACGCCCTGAGGAGGAACCCGCCGCATGCCGTACGTGCTCGGTATCGACATCGGAACCTCCCATACCTCCGCCGCGATTCGCACCCTGGGTGCCGAGACCTGGTCCGAACCGGTCGCGATAAAGCTGGGTGCGCGTTCCATGATCGCCCCATCGGTGCTCTACCTGGACGAAGACGGCTATTTGCTCACCGGTGAACGCGCCTGGGAAGCCGGCGCGCAATTACCGGAACGTCTTATCACCGGCTTTCACGAACGAATCGGCGACGACGTTCCGGTAGTGGTCGCCGGTGAACCTCTCACCCCGGAATCGCTGAGCGCCGTCGTCGCCGGGTGGATCGTCGAGCAGGTCGCGCGGACTCAGCGCGGGTCGGCGGCGGCCGTCATCCTGACCCACCCCGGCGACTGGGGCCCGTACCGCTGCGGTGTCCTCCTGAAGGCTTTACGTGACGCCGGAATCCAGAATGTCACAGCGACCCCGGGTCCGCTGACCGCGGCGGGCGCGGCGGCGTTGGCCTGCCGTCAGTGGGACGACGCCGAGGGCGACGCGGCCGAAACGACGTTGCTCCCGCGGATCACCACCGGTCCAGGGGCCGTCCCGCGGCCCGAACGACCGCCCGTCGACATCACACCCTTCCCCTTGCCGGAGAAGAAGACCGGGCTGAAGTTCTTCGGCGGTTACCGGGGTAAGTTCGCCCCGGCAGCGGTGGTCGCGGCCGCGATCGCCGGACTGTTGTTCAGCTTCGAAGGCCAGGTGACGAGCGCGTCCTCCCCGATGAAACCCCACGGTTCCGCGTCCCCGCAGACAGCGGCGACCTGTCCGGCCGGACGTGTGTGTTGACCACGACGACGCCCGAGCAGCTCTTCCACCCCGCCGTTCGCCCCCTGCTGGAACAGATCACCGGCAGGCCGGGCGACGGCCTTCGAGTCGCCATCGCGGCTCCCGGCGGTTACGGGAAGAGCGCAGTCCTCGGCGCGCTGGAACGCTGCTACCGCGACGCCGGCGTCGACGTCGTCGACGCCGCGACGCTGTTGAGCGGCGGAGCGAACCCGGACGCGGCTGTCCTTATCGACGACGCGCACCAGCTCAGCGAAAGCGCGTTGCACCGCTTAGGGGACCTCGCGGCGGGAGGCCTGCCCAGGCTCGTTCTCACGCACCGCACCCGTCCGCGCTCCGCCACGCTGAAGACGTTGACCGAGAGTATGGAACCGGTCCTGCTCTCCCCGCTGGACGCGGCCCAGGTGCGGCGGTTCACGGCGGCGCTGACCGGCGAATCGCCGTCGACGGCAATCGCGGCCAAGCTGCACCTGCGGACGGGGGGCGTGCCCAGGTTCATCGAACGGCTGATCACCGGGACTGCGCGAGCCAGCCAGGAGTTCCGCGCGGACCTCGAGGCGCTCGACCCGGATGTCCTGAGGTTCCTGGTCGCGTCCGAAGCCGGCGCCGGCCGCAACCTCGACCTCCTGTGCTCGCTGCTCGACACCGACCGAGCCGGAGTGTCCGCGATCATCGACGACGCGCGGGCCACCGGGATGCTCGGTACGGACGGCGAGCTGGTGCCGCTCGCGGAGGAGGCCGTGCGGACGCTCAGCGCCGTCGACAGGCGGCTCGACGTGCTGCAACAGCTCGTCGAACTCCAGCTGCGGCACGAACAGCCGGTCCTCGAACTCGCCACTTCGCTGCTGGGCACCGGTATCGCCGGGGTGATGGTCGCCGCGGGGTTCGAAACCGCGGCGTACGAAGCCTTGCCGCTCGACGCGACGTTGGCGTCGACGCTGTTCGAGGCCGCCGCGGAAGCCGGTCGCCCGGCGGGTGAGCTCGCGTCCGGCTGGGCTCGCGCGGCGGCGCTGTCCGGTGATCTCGACACCGCACTCCGACTCAGCGACGGCCTTCTGACCAGGGACGATCCAGCCGAGCGCGCGGTCGGCGCCACCGTCGCGGCCACCGTACTGGCCCACCGGGGCGAGCTGACCCGCTGCGCCGAGCTGTACCAGTGGTCGGCCGACGGGTCCTCCCTCGCGTTCGCCGCGATCGGACTGTTCGGCACCGGCAAGGCGGAATCCGCCCGCGCCCTGCTCGCCGCTCCGGCACCGCGGGCCGTCCCGACCTTGCTGGCGGGCGCGGCGACGCGGATGGCCGAGGGCGTCGGCGATTCGGTGTCCGGCAGCGCGACCGACGCCTTGTCGACTCTGCTGGGCGCGGCGGCGATGCTGGAACCGGCGGGCACGTCCGCGCTGCTGCCGGACGCGCCGGCGGCGCTGGCCGCGATCGTCGCCCTGCATTCCGGCGAGCTGCGGCTGGCGGAGTCGGTGCTCACCCCGGCGTTGGCGGCGGGTACCGGCGGCAAGCTGCTGGCCGTGCGGCAACGACTGCTGCTCGGGTGGACCGCGATGACCGCCGGCGAGTTGGGCATCGCGGCGTCGCAGGCCCAAGTCGTCCGGGAGACTACTGCGAAACTGGAACCGCGCGACGAACTCTTCCTCACCGCGATGGAACTGGGGCTGGCGCGGCGCAACAGCGACATCCCAGGCATCCGGCGGGCGTGGGAGAACGCGTTCGACGCGGTCATGCGGCACCGGATGAACCTGTTCACCCTGCTGCCGCTGGGCGAACTCGTCATCGCGGCCGCCAGGTGCGGCGAACACCCGAGGCTTTCCAGGCACCTCGAACAGGCCAGAACGCTGCTGGCCGAGCTCGGCAACCCTCCACTGTGGACGGTTTCACTGCACTGGAGCGAGCTGCACGCGGCGATCACCATGGAGGACAACGCGGCCGCCGAACGGCATCTCGCGGCGCTGGCCGGCACGGCCGACTTCAGCCACTACAGCGCCATTCTGTTCGGCGCGGCGCGGAGCTGGCTCGCCGTCCTCGGCGGCACGGCCGATCCCCAGGAGGTCGTGGCCACCGCCGGCGAGCTGCACGACCTCGGCCTGCGGTGGGACGCGGCCAGGCTGGCCGGGCAGGCGGCGATCCGGACGTCGGACCGCAAGGCGATGGTGATGCTGCTGGAAGCGGCGCGGCAGTTCCAGGGCCGCAGCAACTCGGGCAACACCGGCAACGCCGAGAGCGCGAACGCCGCCGCCGACGCCAGCATCCTCAGCGAGCGCGAACAGGAGGTCGCGCGGCTCGTGGTGGACGGGCTGACCTACAAGCAGGCCGGCGACAAGCTGTTCATCTCCGGCAAGACCGTCGAACACCACATGGCCCGCATCCGCGCCAAACTCGGCGCCGGCGACCGCCGCGAACTCCTCGCCACCCTGCGCGAACTCCTCGATGCCCCGAATCGCGTCGAAGGGTGAGCAGCACGGATGATGTCCCCATGCAGAGCGAACCCATCGACGTCCCGATCACCGGCGAGCCCATCCGCCTCGGCCAGTTCCTGAAGCTCGCCGGCCTCGCCGAGGACGGTTCGCACGTCAAGGACCTCCTCGACGCCGACCTGGTGACCGTGAACGACGAGCCGGAGATCCGCCGCGGACGCCAGCTCGTCAATGGCGACGTCGTCTCCGTCGGCCCCGAGCGCCGCCGCGTCATCCTGTCGTAGCGCCGCGGCTGGAATGACCGTCGTGGATCGAAATCCGCGCGGTTCGGAATCAGCCGGCTACTCCATTCAGGGCCGGCCGAACTGGCGACACCGATCCGATATGTAACCGCCGTAACAGAGCTCTCCAACGCCGCGACATCGCATCATCATGGTGGCCGTCCCCGCGTTGGCAACGCTTGGAATCGGGGTGTCTGTTGGTCATTCCATAACCCCAGCGGCCGCACCGCCCCCGGCAACGGTCACCGTCACCGCGCCCGCAGGCACGGCGATCCCAGCGGCGAACCCGCCGACATCCATTTCCGCAACAACCCCGAACCCGCTCGACGGAAACAACTCGGCTCCTACAACATCACCATTGTTCCCGGCTATTCCGTGCCTATCGGCGAGACCGCCCCGACACAGCCGCAGTTTGTCCATGGAAATGGATCCGGAGACCTCTACTTGGATCCGACCTTCGCGACTTTGGCGCGGTCGGAGCCACGAACAAGATCTTCAGGTTGGCCGGAAACGCCGCCCCCGACCTATCAGGCGTGCAAGTCGACCACGCTTTTCGCCACCTCGATGCCCAGTGTCACCGGATCCACGTTCTGCCTGTCCGAGCAGGGCCGCATGGCCGGCGTGACCATGGCCGCCACTTCGCACACCGCCGGCGAACCCGACACGCTCAGCGTCATCGTCTGGCAGGACTCGTAACCCGGACGTAGGCAGCACCGCCGTGCCCGCCTCCAGCTTCTACCGAAAGGGCCCTCTGAGCCGCGTCTCCGCAGCTCAGAGGGCCTTCGGCGGACCTTCGGGGAGGTCTTTCGAACCCAATACCCGAGGTTCAACGGTTGCTGAATATGGTGACGAAGCAGACACCCGACGGTAAGTCCCCAAGAAGTACCGACAAGCGGCGTACACAGCAGGCGACCTCGGCTGGGACCGTCTGAAGTGGTAGCGCTAGCCAGCCAACAGTCGTCCGGCTCCCGTGACGTTGACCCGCCATCGAACCATCTCAACACTGCAACCGTAGTCAACTGCCGCCTGATCGAAGGACTTGCGACGCTTCGCCAGCCCCCAGGCGGCCTTAGCCGGGATCAGCAGGGCTCCAGCGAGGTAGTTAGCTTCGTCCTCAACGTCGGGGTTCCAGTTGCGACACCCGCGATGGTCCAACATCGGAGCACTCGGATGGAGCAAAAGCCCATGCGAGAGTTCGTGGGTGACGTTGCTGACCTGGCGGCCCGGCGAGTGCGCGTCGTTGTGAACGATAGCCCGCTCGGAACCGAAGAAAACGGTCACTGCGGACATCGCCTGAGACTCGATTCCCTGAAGAACGTCGACAGCATCCCCAAGGCCAGGAACGACTCTCGCGGCAGCCAACTCCGACAAGGTCATGACCGGTATGGCCAGATGTTCCGCAAGGATTATCGGATCAAGCCGGGCATACACACCGACACCGACTTCTTCGCGCACGTCCAACGCCAGCCGCTCGGCTTCGGCCTTGAACCCCCTCCGAAACGTCACTCGATCATCACGCCTCTCGCAACGCCTGGTAGGTGGCCCTCACGACCTTCTCCATCGCGTCGGCTGCTTGTGGACTGAGGTTCCGATCGGCACGGAGGTAGGTGGAGATCATCGCGACCGAATCAGCGTTCGGCTTCCCGTGCACTCTGACCACGAAGTCGTCAGCGCGCAGCCCCGCCCAGTCGACGAGGGCGGCCAAGCTGTCGACATCAGGGCGTTTGCCCTGAGCAAGCCGGGTCAGGGTTGACTGGCTCACATTGGCCTGAGCAGCTACGTCCTTCCACAGCAAGTTTCGTCTCGCGCGCTCGGTGTCGAGGGCAGCGAAGAAGGCGCCAGCATCGAACCATCCCCGATCAGCCATACGACCACCTTTCGATAAGTGAGCCCTGGTTGCACTCTTGAAACCAGGGTGCTAACGTCGTTTCGACAGTAGACGACCGCTTGCATTCTAGCAAGCGCCGGTTCGGGTGCGATCACGCACCTCAACAGAGAGGACGCAGAGCATGGCAGGGAAGACCTCCGGGGGTAAGCGAGGGCGCAGTGCCTCGACAGGGAAGTTCGTCAAGCAGTCAACAGTGCGACGACACCCCGGCACTACCGTCAACGAGAGCACCGGCAAGAAGAAATAGCACGGGATGACGATCAGAGGTCGACTTGTTCGCGAGACCGATCTTTCTTGCGGGCAAGTCGACCTCTGATTGCACTAGATCCACGCAGTGCCGATAGAATATTCGGTAGCTTAAATAGAAATGATGATCTACTTCACAAGTATGAGATAATAGGAACATCAGAAAGCCTGGTTGCGCAACGACACTCCAAAAGTGACTCGACCTGGATGAACCCGCACAGCAGGCAAGGTGAACAACGCGACATGACAACACTTGAAGAAAAACTGGCCGGCTGGACGGGAATCTCAAGCCCGACCGAGCAGGATAAACAAGACCGTACCGAGCGTATGATTCGTGAAGCCATCGAGGCTCATGCAGCGTTCGAGGGCTACGACATAGAGGTCTACGTTAAGGGATCCTATGCCAACAAGACCAACGTGCGTGCTGACAGTGACGTCGACGTCGCTGTCAAGTGCAATGAACTTATGTACTACGAAGAGCAGGAGCCGGGAGTGAAGCCCGCCGGAACTCCGTACACCGGAATTTGGACCCCATCCTACCTGCGTTCGGAGTTGAAGAAAGCTCTCGTTGCCAAGTTCGACGACCAGGTAGATGACTCGGGATCAACTGCGTTCAAGATTAATTCGAGCACTGCGCGGGTAGACGCTGATGTCGTCCCTTGTTTCAATTATCGCTACTACTTTGCTTCGGGAGGCCATCTCAGCGGCGCCAGAGTTTTCAAGAACGACGGTAGCAGTCTGGAAAACTACTCCCAGCAGCAGCTTGACAAGGGGAACGCGAAGGACGGCCGAACCAACAGCGACTACAAGAAAGTAGTCCGTATCATGAAGCGCGTCGAGAACCTCATGGTGGAGAACGATGTCCATCGGGCAGTTCCGTCCTTCTTTATGGAGTGCCTTGTTTACAACTGCCCAGATGAGATTTTCCGTCGCTCGACGTGGACGGATGCTGTGAAGGGTGTTATCTCCCACGTCTGGGACAACCTTGATGGCGATGAGCCAACAGACAATTCTGAGCGATGGGTTGAAGCAAACGACGTTAAGTATCTCTTCCACAGCGCTCAGGACTGGGACCGCAAGGACGGCAGGGACTTTGCGCAAGCCGCCTGGAGCCATCTGGAGCTTGACAAGTGAAGCGGGGTGTCTTGGTTCGCGTCGTTGTCGGCGTGGTTGTTGTTCTCCTGGTCATCCAGAACTGGCTACAGGGTGGGCAGTTCAACTTCGGCCTGTCGAAGATCTTCTCGACGGCGGTCCTCGCAGCCACACTTGTCCTCGCTCTATGGGAATCGTGGCTATGGCGACTTCCGCTCGCGCAGCGAATGCCGGGCACTCCTCGTTGCATACGCGGAACGTGGCGGGGCGTTCTGACCACGTTCTGGGTCGATCCGAAGACCGGGAAGAGTCCCGATCCGAAGACGGTGTATCTGGTCATCAGACAGTCTGCGAGTGAGTTGTCGGTGAAGCTGCTTACCAACGAGTCTCGCTCCGCCTCATCATTCGCGAGCGTCAGGCTAGACGATGGATCGTACGAATTACTGTACCTATATCTGAACAGGCCAGATTCACGCTACGAGTCGCGCAGCCGTATGCATCACGGTTCTACAGCCCTGGACTTGTCCGGAAGTCCTGTCAAACGACTGAAGGGAAGGTACTGGACCGACAGGGATACGCGGGGCGAACTCGACTTCACCGAGCGAAGCATGAAAATTGTGGATGACTTTGAGGAAGCGTCGGCTCTGTTTAGATAAACCAGCCTGACTGCCTCGGATGACCTATTTACTGTCACCCATTCGATTAATGCAGTCTTCAGCGAAACGATCACCCGGCCGGCCGGAGATTACCGCGAAAAACTATCCATGAAAGGGAATGCAAGCGGCGATCAACAGCGCCAAGATGGCGGGAGCGCAAACGCGGGCGCGCGGGTAGTTGGCTGCTATTGCGGATTGCGCCCTGCGTGCGATTGTCGGCGACTCTTTGACGTACGTGTCAACGTATGCCACGGATACGTACTCAGTCTCACTCCCCGGTATCACTATTCGCTGCCAATGCGAAGGCGCCAGGGCTGGCTTCTCCCCGTCCTTGCTAATCTGGATTGGCGGCTGCAAGATGAGCTCGCGCTTAGCAGCTTCAAGATCGGTCGTGGCTCCATAGTAGTACCCAAAAATTTCTCGACCACTTTTGAGGTGAACGCACAGGTATGACTGTGCCGTATCCGGAAGCTCTATCTCAGCAACCCCCAGAAGGGCAGTGCCTCGATGGATTCTGACTGATCTATTCGACAAGCGTAGATCAGCGGCAGTTGCTGCTAACAGGATGGCAACCAAAAGCTGCAGTACGATCGTCTTCGTTACGAGGCCAAGGTTACCATCGACATAGACTGATCCGCGCGTCAGGAGCTGAAAAGGATCAAGCAGGGCGCGAGGGGATATCCATTTTGTCAGAATGATTAGCAGGATAGAAATAGTCGTGAATAGCGTTCCTGAAAGTAGGATGCGACTAATTTGAAGGAAAGCACTTTCTTCCACAGGAAGAAGCGTTCGGTTGCGAAGGAGTTCGTAGCATGTCCCCGGTACGACAAAAAGAAGGAATACGGCCACGCTGGCTGCACTTGAGGGAACCATAGTTACTCTTGGCCTGCTTCATTTTCTCCATCAGTCGCGGAAGGTGCGAGGGTATCGATGGGTGTCCAAAAATCCTCAGGAGGAGCGGCGATCGTTTGGATTTCATCAAGCGGGTTTGCCGTGTAGCCCCTGTTTTTGGTCAGGTCGACCTCAGAGCCTGTCTGGCGGTTAATAAATTCAGTTGGCTCGACGTGATCGTCAGTCATTTAATGCTCCTACGTCTTGACACTACTTGTATCGATGGACAGTGCAAAGTCGTCAGATTCGCAAACTACTCCGCGAGGCTCCACTCAGCCTCGGTTAGTACGACTGAATCTGTCGACGCGCTCGGCTCAGGTCCGTGTCGCTGGCTACCAACTACGTCGACGTCGGATAGAGCGCATCATCCAACCCGCCGAGCAGGGTAGTGCGGTTTGATGTACGCCGCGAAATATCCTCCATGACTTGATGTCGCCATCAAACCATCGTAACGACCCTGCGGAACATTAAGGTACTGATACACTGACCCGCTTTTGAAGCCTATCTCGAGTAGATTTATAGACGCATCATAGCCAACATCGCGAAGATTACTTGACCGAACCGGGTGTCGCTGCATTATTTTCTCCTGCCAGCAGGGAACGTGTAGGCGATCGGTTGATACAGACTCTCTCAGCTATAGACAAAGAGCAGGCTCGACTCAGTTGATCCGCCCGAGTTCCGGCATGTCCGCGAGCCGACAAGATCGTCGCCAGTGACGTTCGCGCCCGCCGCTCTCGACGCAATCGAGGTGAAGCGTGATACGAGCCGGCTGATTATGGGCGTCAAAGCCTACCACCACACCTCGCCGATCAGCTTCCTGAACATTTTCCCAAGAAACCGATGGCGCCGCAGGAGGAAGAGGGCTGCCCGGATGCGCGACGCCACTCGTTGCGCCGACTGCAGTAACTGTGACTGCCTTCATCGGTGTACCGCTGAGCATCGTCATAGTCACCTCAACCTCCGTCGACTGATCGTTCATGGCGTCAAGTAGTCCCTCAAACCGAGGCCCTGCAGCTTCGTCCTCGCCTCGCTGCAGGGAAGCCAGCTGAGATTCGGCAACGTCGGCGGCACGCCGCGACGATCCGGCTTGCTCTTTTGACGCTGCCGCGGACTGACTGGCTGAGACGCCTTGCCAGATCGCGACACCCATAGCAATCAGGGCGATAGCAGCTGCGACCAGTGCCACTGCCGTTGAGGCGTCCACAACTTCCTCCTGTGCTCTATCCTCAGACGCAGCTACCGAGGAGTTTCATGACTTACGCGTCAGTCGATCAATGAAGTCGTCATGATGTCGATGATTTACTCACTCGCCCCACGAGCCCGAAGTGTTACAGAAGTCCAGAACTTCGACTAGAACTACATTTGTTCGTGATCTTTCGGCGCATACGTTAGCCCATATGCAACATTTCACCCGTTCGAGTGGTCTAACTAGTGGGGCAGTCAGTTTCTAACCGATCAACTACCGCTGTTACGATCGTCGGTTGACGCGAGTACCCTGACACTCAACAGACGATGCCTCTCAAAGAGGAGTGCCTTGAGCTACCGAAATAAGACCTACGTCGCGTTCGCTAGCGAAGAAATCCACTACTACCGACTCATGACCGCCTGGAAGAAGAACGAAGGTATAGACTTTGACTTCTTCAACGCCCACGAATTTGTACAGGCGCGTGACACCAGTCAGCCCGACACGATTCGACGAAGTCTGCGACTGCGATTGGCCAACACGAAACAAGTTGTCTTCCTGGGTAGCCGCAAAGGCAAATCCAAGGCGGGAGACAGCAAGTCGTTTCTGTTCTATGAGATTGAGGTGATCTCTAAGCTGAACTTGCCTGTGGTGGTGGCAAACTTGGATGGCGACCGGGAGGTCGACAGAGACTTCATTCCGCAGCGCTTTCTCGACGAAGATTACTACACTGAGTCGGTATCATTTCAACCGAAGATTATTAAGTACGCCCTAGAGCACTACGCTGCCGAGTACTCCGCTTCAGCAAAGACTGGTCCTCATAGCTACAAGGCTCAAGCCTACACAAAGCTCGACCTGTGACCAAGACTGGAATCGCAAGGGATTTCACCAAGAAGCGATTTTGGGCAAAGTTCTCCACGCAGACGCTGGCCTGCGTAGGTTTTTTCGCAGTCATCGCGGGATTAACGGACGTTCTTTTTCCAAATGTGGTGCCGAAGATCGGCCTCCCTCTCGCGATCGTTACTATTGTCGTTTCGCTCGGATACGGCCTGTACCGATCGTGGCCAAGGCCCGTCATGCAAAGCTACAACTCGCCGAACACCGAGATTCATGTGATTGAAGGTGATCTCTTCGACCAGGAGGGCAACACCGTCATAGGGATGGCGGACACCTTTGACACGGAAATACCCAACATTATCGACGAAAACGGAATACAGGCGCAGCTACTTACGCGCATCTACCACAACGATCTTCGCGCACTCGACGGCGCCTTAGCTTCAGCACTGAACACGCATACGATCGACCACAGATTCAAACCCGAGGACGGCAAGCCCGGCAAGCAAGATGCGTACCCGGTTGGTACCGTGGTCACAATTTCACCAGCCATCCGACGCTTGTTCTTCTGCCTCGCATACACTGAAATGAATAAGCTCAACGAAGCACGCGGCACCGTCGACGGCGTCTGGCGAAGCCTCAACAACCTGTGGGACGAGGTGCGAACGAAGGGAAATGGCGGACCGATATCGATCGCTGTCATCGGCGGCGGCCAGGCTCGCATCTCCCAATACCTTCCAGCGCAAGATTCTATCCGCTTCATTGCGCTCTCGTACATGTTTGCATCCCGGAAAGAGAAGGTGGCGAGCCGACTCAACATCGTCGCAACAAGGAGCGTCGTTAAAAACCTAGACATGCTTGAGATTCAGGCGTTTCTGAAATCCCTGAGGCCGTCATGAACACTTCGCTGGAAATTCCCGAAGTCGCGCGCTGCCCATTTTGCGACTACCTGACGGGAGCCCGACCGTTCACTATCCTGACAAGGGATTCCCTGACGGCAACTCTCGTAACGCGTGAGCAACGTGGCGCCGGCCACCTCCTGGTGATTCCAGTACAACACCGCCCTACACTGCTTGACCTCACCCGTGATGAGGCCTCCGCCGTCATGGCTTCCGTGACCTCTGCTGCAAGAGCTGTCACCCTTGCATACCAGTCCGAAGGCTTGGCCGTGTGGCAGAACAACGGAGTTCCTGCGCACCAGACGATTCCGCACGTACACTTCCATGTTGCCGGAACACTGCCCGAAGGCGGAACCGAATGGGATGAAGTAGACGAAGCGTCGATCGCCGAGACGGATGTCATCGCCGAAAAGCTTCGACCGTTTATTGCTTGATCGCATCCCACACGTGCTTATATTCTAGATTTGCCGGAACATTGTATTCCGACCGGAACCATTCATCGAACTCTGGAGTCACTTCTTTCATGAACACAGCAAGAGCCTTGGCTGCAGCATACGCCTCGTTAACGTCCGGAAACTCTAAGTTGGCATCCAGATCTTCAAGGGTGTCGACCAAATGGCCTTGCTGCAGTGCCTTGGTCGCCTCGTCGTGGCGTCCCTCGTCCTTTGCGGCGTGCGGCCATTCTAGTAGTTGATTCTGCGTCTTGTTCCATATTGCATCATGCACAATGGGGGAGATTTTCCGGAACGCTTTAATCATAGCGCTTTGAAGGACATGGAACCGTTCAATCTCATCCTCAGGAAGCGCCGCTTCACGCACCTCCTCGGCGGTCTTCGCGGCGACAATGCGCTTGTTCTGTCGCTCAAGGTCACGAAGGTCATTCTCTGAACTGCGCAACGCTTCTTGGGTGTCCTTAAGTCGATCCTTGAGTTCCTGAAACTCGGTTGGATCTATTATTTGAGGAACGCTCAAATCCTTCGCGAGGTCGTCAACGCTGGCAAGCCAGCGTGCGGCGCGCGGCCCCCATGCCGCGGCCTTCCCGTGGCGCCCGGCCGCCTTCATGACCTGGTCGTGCAGTTGATCAAGCGTCGCACGATCATCAATGTAACTAGTTAGCAAGCTGGCTAAAATGCCATCCAGGTCAGTGTGCTTCATCCCGGGTGTTAAGACAGGGAATAGTGCACCGTACTTAACCCATGCGGCACCAAGCTCAGCAAGGCAATACGTGCTATCCAGGTACATTGGCGATATAATCGCAATGACTAGATCTGAATCTCGAACTTTCTCGCGAAGATAATGATTCAAATCTTCGCCGGGAAGAATTCCCGTGTCTGCGCCGGAACTATAGAAGACTTCCTCAGGTGACAATCCAGATCCGAGTATCAGAATCTGCTCGACGAATTGTGTTACAAACTTTTCATCCTGGGAAGCGTGACTGACGAAAATACGCGGCGCGGCGACATCCTGTCTCTCGCGTTCGGCATCAGGGATCGTATTCTGACGGTACTTGGATGTCGCGAACCGAGCGACACCGTTACTGCATTCATGGTCACAATCAGGTAGTGACAGGATTTTCTCTGGCTCGTGTCGCTGCGGTCGCTCCCACGACTTGTGCCGTAGAGCACGGCGGTGTTCACCAGCACGATGAATGAGAGCTGCAGCTAGCGCACAAAAACCAACGGCTGATCGGGCGTCGGTGTGCCATCGGTACCGACAACGACATACGGGCATCTGCCTCACAGATCAGAAGGCCATCTTTTCCCGCGTAAGATGGCCTTCTGGCTGCCAATGGGCGTTACTTGCCAACAGTTTCAAGGAATGACCGCCAGCTCGCAGCCGGCACGTCCAGGAGTCCACCGTCACGGTCTTTAGTGTCACGGACGTAGACGTTTTCTCGGCTCTGGGCGACTTCGGTACAGTTTTCCGCACCACCGCTATACGACGATTTGAGCCAAGGTAGGTCATGCATCAGCTACTCCTCTAGTTCATGAATCAAGTCATCCAAAAGGGTCCATGAATCCTCACGGTTGTGGGCGGCAGCCTGGAGGCGGCCAAACACCAAGCTGTAGATACGAACTTGGTTCGCCTTGGGAAGGTAATCCGAGCCGGTCAGGCTCTCCATGTAAACGATCGTGCGCTGCTGCTGCCCCAGTTCCAGGATGGTGAACGACATCCCGAGCGCCGGATGCGCTCCGGCAGACAGCGGCAGCACTTGCAACGTGACGTTCGGCAGTTCGGCAATTTTGCGCAGATAGCGCAACTGCTCCAGCAACACCCCAGGTGTACCGACATTGCGCCGGAGTGCTTCCTCGCCCAGCACGATCCACACCAACGGACCTTTGCCACTGGCAAGTCGTTGCGCTCGTGCTTCGCGGTCTTCGGCCATCTGCTCGATGTCCGCGGCCGAGACGATCACCGAAGCGCCCAGCACCGCCCGGGCGTAGGCCTTGGTCTGGAGCGAACCCGGCACGAAGTCGCCGAACCACAGCTTTATGTCGGCCGCTGTCGCTTGCAGCGTGACGTACTTGGCCGCCCAGTCCGGCACCCGGGTCGCTGGCAAGCGTCGCCGTGCATCCTTGGCCAGCCGTCGCAGCTGGTTGGCGCGGTCTTCGCCGATGGCGTAGGTCTCGATCAGCTTCTCGACTTCGGGGTCGGTGAGCTTGGCCGAACCGGTCTCAACCTTGCTCACCTTGGCGCGATACCAACCGAGCGCAACGGCAGCATCATCTGAGCTCAGACCAGCGGCTTCACGCAGCTCACGGAGGTCTTCGCCCAGCATGATGCGCTGGAGCGCTGGTCCTGGATCGTCTTGCACACGATAAGTCTGCCTTACCCGACGCTTACGGATCTTGTCGCCCATATCGCGTAACCCTACCGGGAATCCTAGCGTCGTTCCTTTCGTAACCAGGATTCCTAGTGTACGTTCCAGTGGGACGGGCGGTTGCGGCGCGGCACGGGGCGAAACCCCGCTGCCGGGACAGTGCGGAACGGCCCGTGACCACCCCGAAGCGGTCGGCCTGGTGGTGCTGCGGCATAGCCGCCACCAGGTCGACCGTCACCACCGACTTGTGAGAGGGACTCCGCCATGACCGCGCTCATCGACAGCCGCATGCGGGTAGGGGACGACACCGAGGACGACCTATCGCCGCTGCTGGCGCTCCGGCCGCTGGCCTACGGCTACATGCGCGTGCCCTGCGACATTCCCGACGCCAAAGTGCGTCGGATGGAGCTGGAAATGCAGCGCTTCAGTGAGCGCCAGGGCTGGTGCTTGGCGGCCATCTTCTACGAGTTCGTCTGCGGCGTGCACGATGCCTTTGAGGAGCTGGTCGAGGAACTGCAGCGTGCCGATGCGCACCACGTCGTCATCCCGACGTACCGGCACTTGGCTCGCAGCCCGCTGCTGCAAAACAGCCTGTTGCAGCGGCTGGAGTTCGACGCCCATGCCGAAGCCGTCGAGCTGGCAGAGACCGTCGCATGAGCGCGCCGGACACGACCCACAAGGTCGGGAACCCACAGGTCACGCGTCCACCGCTCGTTAACAGTGCGGCTCGCCGAGCGCTCGCTATCAAACTGAAAGCTGCCTACGAAGCCGGAGCGACGACGACCAGTCTGGCCGCCGAACACGGGCTGGCTATGCACACCATCTGGCGGCTACTCAAAGAAGTGGACACCGCCATGCGGCGTACCGGGCCCGCGCGTCGTGAAAGGGACTACGGCGATGACCTCTGACGCCTTCCCACAGCTTCAGGTTCTCGCGAGCAAGCTGCTCCAGCTGCCCTTGGTCGACCCCCCGACCAGCGCCGAGATGGTCTACGGCTACGTCCGCACCAACACGGTGCAACCGGCGTACGTGGATGCGTGCGCCGACCTCCTGACCTGGTGGAGCTCGGCCATCGGACTGCGCCTCGGCACGGTCTTCCGCGACCACGGCGTTGCCGGAACGGCGCTCATCCGTCCCGGCTTCACCGGGCTGCTGGATGTGCTGCGACTGCCGCAGAGCGCCGGCGCGTTAGTGGTCGAGGGCTCGCACCTCTCCGGCTCGGCCGCGGTGGCCAAGCAGCTGAGCTCAGAAATCCGCCGTACCGCCTCCACGTTGCGCATCCTGGCTGACGAGCTCGCCGAGGTGACCGCGTGAAGCAGCAGACGGGCGAGCTGGTCAACGCATTGCATTCGGTCAACCTGCATGTGCCCACGGTGGCTACCAGCTTGCTGGCCGGAACCTTGCCTGTCGCCAAGCAGCGCGAATTCGCCGGGCTACTCATTGAGCTGGGCAACTTGCTACACAGGCACGCCGACGACAGCCCGTCCGAGCCCCGGCACGCCCTACGCGACGAGGGCGACGAACACATGCGCCTGACCGGCACCATTGACAGCTCGTCCGTTCCGGATTGGCTGGTGTTGGAGTCCAACGACGGTGACGACCCTCCGGACCGGTGAACGGCTGGGCGGTCTGCGCCGTAGTGGTTATCGGGGGGCCGCTGTTGCTCCTCGTTCACTGGGCCGTCTCCGACTGGCTCCGGCAACGACGGCAGCGCCGCCTCATTGTCCACCAACAGCCGGACTGGTCAGTGTCGGCGATCGTGGCGCGGGTGGAGCAGGAACGCGCCGACGAAGCAACGGCCTGGCCAACAGGAGATCCCGAAGTGACCGAAGTCCTACCAATGCTGCCGGTTGACGAGCAGCCATACGTCGGCCGCAAACCCAGCCCGTACCCCCGGCAACGGATGCCATTGCAGCCACCGGACACCGAGGTTATCCGGCAGGTACTGGACGGGTTGAAGCGGCTCGACTGATCGTTCCCTGAATGACGCCCCAATGGCCTATGTCATCACGTTCTCTAGTCTCACCATGCCGACCGTTTCTTCAGTGGGGCATGGCTTCATGAGCCAGGCTCAGTGGTGGTCTTTACTGTTGAATTGGAACTAGAAGACATCGAAACCGGCTTGCAGGAGTTCCACAGCGTGTGCCGAATTCACAACGACGGCAATTAACTCACCGAACAATTTGCCTTAAAGACCTACCGGGAGATTCATGAACAACAGTTGCAGTGGTCAATTGGGCAATGTTTGCGATTTCAATTCATGTGAGGTAAAATAGTCGTGACGATGACGAGGGAAAAGGTGATAATTCTAGATGTTGACCACACGCTAACGGTCCATAATTCATGGACCGAGCTTACGCGTGCATTGGGCGCTTCGACTGAAGATCACTTAGAATTACATAAAAGTCTGATTGATCATAAAATTGAACTAGACGAAGCTAATCGGCGGCTCGTCAGATTATGGCAACATACGGGAAAGGCAAATCGCGATTTTGTCGATCGCACGTTCCGGGAAATGCCATTGAAAACGGAAGCGAGGTTGCTCGTAGAGTGGTTAGCGCTGAACGGGTACCGCACATGTCTCATCTCTGGTTCAATGGATCGATACGTTAGCGCCGTGGCCGCTCATCTGGGCATTCAGGACTGGTTCGCTAATGGCCGACTCCTATTCGATGAACAAGACCAGCTCGTGGGACTTAAATACCGTCCGGACCAAAGTGTAGTTAAACTTGAACAGCTCAGAGAATTATGTGCTCATGTCCAGGTCGATACGACCGATACTGTCGTTGTTGGCGACGGTGAAAACGACCTCAATATCTTCAAAGAGACACGCCGAGGAATTCTCGTCTCCACAAATCCAATTCCTGACTTGCAGCGCGCGGCCTGGATGATCGTACCTAACCTCCGCGACATACCGGCAATACTTGAAGCCAATTCTACCTCTCCAAGTACTCACTAATCAGTGTGCTCGCCTCTGCCATGTAGTCGCCAGAAGAATCCAGCCAATGAATATTCGAATCGCGTCGGAACCAGATGAGTTGCTTTCGTGAAAATTGATAGATGTTGGTAGCCAAGTTTTTAACCAGCTCGTCCTCGCTCTTGTAAACACCTTGTATGTACCGCAGCAAGTGTCTGTACTCAAGCCCTAGCGAATCCAACGTGGCTGGGCTTACACCGGAATCAAGGAGGTCCACGGCCTCCTCAACCATGCCTTCCGTCATACGTCTGGTCAGTCGCGCGTAAATGCGTTCCCGTAGCACTTCGGGCGGCCACGTAAGACCCAATGCCAGTACAGTGTATCGCGGTTCAGGTGCGTATTGCTCGGAGTAGCGAACCCCGCCTGCGCTAAGCTCCAATGCTCTAACTATCCGCCTTGTGTTGCGTCGGTCTATAAGCTCAGTAGCCTTAGGGTCAACTGCTGAAAGTCGCTCCCAAAGGTCGCTTTCACTCATCCCCTCTAACTCAGCCCGCAGCGCAGGGTTCGGAGCTACGTCTAGCAGCCTGTATCCTTGCGTAACCGCAGTTACATACAGGCCGGTGCCCCCTACAAGAAATGGGGTAGACCCTTCGGCTTGGACATCATCGATTGTTTGGTACGCCAACCTTTGATAGTCCGCCAAAGAGAAAGTCACGTCTAGATCAACGACATCGATCAGATGATGTGGGATTCCGCGCATTTCAGCTTCTGTCAGCTTGCCGGACCCCAGATCTAAACGACGGTAAACCTGTCGCGAATCTGCCGATATCACCTGGCCATTGAAGCGCTCTGCCAGATCAACACCAAGACTACTCTTGCCGGACGCATTAGTTCCGACAACGGCAACAATTTTCACCATTCAAGTTCCATACTGTCAGTTGGATTTAGTACCACGAGAATCTTAATCTGCATTCCGCTTGGAAGTAATTCTCCAAAGATTGGCCAAGCCTGGGTTAAATCGCGCAGCTAGTATCATGTCTACCAACTTGTCTTTCTTTGGGTCCACAAATATTTGCTTTAAGACGGATGCGCCACCAATTCCTTCAAGAACCGACGCGCCTGCAATGTGACCCAGCCACCCTCCCAGGGCCGGGCTACCAACCTTCAACATCACTTGGATCGAACTTTCAACTCTTCGAGCTTTCCTTACAAACTGCGCGGACGACAACTCTTTCGCGGCGACAGAAATCTCTTTTTGAAGATCGGACGCGCGATCTAGCATTTCCCGATGACCAAGGTGGGACGCTTTAGATGCCTTGCTGACCTTGTTCGCTTTAGACTCAAAATAGCTCATAGCCCTGCGCAGTCTTACGCTATGGCCAGATTGATGGAAGTCAATGATGGCACTAGCATCCATGGTCCTAACCTTAAATCCAAGCCCATTCAAGAGGAGGGGCAAGGTGTCGGGTATAACGCGAACCATAGTCTTATCGCGAGCAAAGTCGAGTCCAGCGAAGATGCTCGCCTCGTTTGCAAAGAACTGTCGGTCGTAGTTTGCGGTTCCACCCAAGCCAAACAACGTCGGATACGTTCGAATCTCGTTAGCCAAAAACAGTCGTTGAGCTATGTCGCCAGCGCTGGCCAGTCCTGAAAATGAGTCGGCAATCTCGCCCTCGCCGAAGATCCACAGGTCCGCGTAGTTAATAAGAATTTCCCGTTTGATTCGATTGGTAAGATCATCACGTGACAGTTCGGGGTGGTATGCAGAATACTTCGTACGCAATGGTTGCCATGCCGCCATCTCTGCAACGGGAAGCGGGCAATGAGCCTCAATAAGCGTATCCCCGAGATTTAGTCGTTCGAGCAGTGCGGCGCCTCTTGGATACAAAGCTGGCGGCTGGGTCTCAAGAAGTGGTTCAAAATGCGGCCTACCATAGTCAATCGCTCGACCGATAATTGGCTGAACGATACCCGCACGAGCTAATTCGACAACCGTGTCGAGCGAAAGGCCCCAGCGCTGCTCTAGCGCTTTCTGCGGGGCGGATGGAACATAGACGACTGTCTTATCGTACAGAAAGATGAGAAATGCCAGAGGGATCGGGGTTCTGGCGTACGCGGTCTGCTTTACTATTTGAATATCAGGATACAGATCTTCGGGTCCTGATATGTACCCGCGTTGAACAGTCTCATACCCCTCCGAGAGCACCAGAGACGCTTGCTCGTCGTCGTAGGCGGCCAGTTTTCTGTCCCTGCTCACGATCGCATATCTTTCGACTCAAACTCGATATGTGAATCATCAGGATAGAAGGTTGCGGTCAAGTCAGGTTTAGAGGTACTGATCGTCACGGTCGGCGCCAGAGTTATACCAGGAACCCCTTGCATGTAGTAGGCGACAACATGGATAAGCGCTTCTAGTTCAACTTGATGCGCCTCATTATCACCAGGATATTCTTCCGAAACTTCCAATTCAAACTGACTGTTGGTGGATATGCGAGCTTCGCGGACGAGTCCGTCAGTTATGCTGAATCCGACTTCGCCACACGAGATCCATTGATCGTCATCAACGGCCGATGGCCACTCGATGATCGCGCGATTCTGCACCTCGCCGTCAGCTTGCGGTATTCTCAGAACCGCGAACTCAGCAAGCATGTTTACCCCTAAGAAGGGTCGTCGGGAAGCTTCGGACAGCCGATGTTACGCGACGACAGAGCACCCTGCGCGCGCACGTTGACCAGTATGCTCAACGCACGTTGAATTACATGCGGCGCTGGGTGCAGCGGCGTAGCGTCCTTCGGTGTCTGTACTAGGTTGGTCGACCGCGGGCTCGTCGTCGCAATCCATCCCCCAACTGCTCCTGGGTGACGGGGCTTACAACCAGCGTGAACCGCTTCCGACGTCGCGGCTCGTGGCTACACTAAGCGCACGGGATGACACGCAGACGAGACATAAGGAGCGCGAGCGCGGGGGCGCAGCGGTTAGGGGGAGATCGTGACCACCGGAGGGGACGCCGCTGGTGCTCGGCATGCACTGGTTCGGCTTGATGACGCACCCGACCGACTACCCGAGTTGCTGTTTGTGCTGGTGACGCCGCCGGAAGGTGGACAACCGGGCGGGGTCGAGGTGCGACGCACAGCCCGCCAGGACAAGGCCGTTATCGCGTACAGCAGGATCGATCTGCTGGTCGGTGCCTGCGGAGCCGGGCAGCCGTGGGTGCAGGTCACCAGGGACCAGCTGATCGCGTTTTGCGAGGAGTTGAAGGTCGGCACGATCACGCTGGACGCGGTGGTTGACGTGACGCCCCGTTATCCAGAGGTGGATAGCCGAGAGCTGCCGCCGCTCGAGCCGATGGAGCCGCTCGAAGAACACGACGACCTGCTGTACGTGCCGTCGCGGCCGGTGAAAGAAGGCCAGTACGGAGTGGAGCTGGAGCTGCAACCCGATACCGGGGGACGGCCTCTGCTCATGGCGTACACCTCAGCTCAGCTGCTCGCCGCCGGGTGCGGCGAGTTCCAGCCGTGGGTCGCGATCCGCGTCGACGACATCGAGGAGATCGTCGACGAATCCGGCGCGCGCGGCGTACTGATCAACCCCGTGCTGGCTGAAGAGTCGCGGCACGCCGGGCCTGTGCACGACTGGAACCGACGCTCACTAACTGGAGGGAACCAATGACCGGCCCATACGGCGAAGGCGGCGGCTACAGCTACACGGCCGGAGCACTCAATTCCCTTGCCGGGCAGCTCAACGACGGTGCGCAAGCACTCGACAACGTCGCTTCCCGCGCGGTGAACGCCGTCGACGCCGGGGCCTCGTCCGCCGCTGTCGGCACGGTCCTGTCCGACATCATCCAGATGGCCACTGCCGCAGCTGGAGCCATGGGCGGAACAGCGAGCCGAGTGCACTCCGCGAACGGGTCTTACGACGATATCGAGAACAGCAACGCCGGACAGATGAAGCTCAACGCGGACAACGACACCCCGGACAGCCGTCTTCAAGACGGCGTCCACGGATAACGGGGCGACATGGGACAGGCACTCAACACCACCGTCAACGGCAGCTCCGGCACCTGCATCGCTGCCGCCGATTGGCTGCACACCGTGGCCGACGCCGGCCACCACGCCGCAGGCTGTGTCCGCAGCGCCAACACCACAGCCGAAGCCGGATGGCAAGGACCAGCAAGTCAGGCCTTCGCGGACGCGATCAACCATGTCGATGTGGTGTCCGACGAGATGGCGACCTGGGCATCCAACACCGAACGCGGACTGCGCGACTTCGCGTCGTCGCTGGACGCGGTGGTCGCGCAGATGCAGGACGCCCTCACCAAGGCCGCCGCCGGAAAGCTCGCAGTTCAGGGCCCCTTTATCGTTGAGCCTGATCCCGTGGCGATGCCGCAGCCGGGTACCCCGGCCAAGGTCTGTATGGCGAACAACGTCGTCGGGATCGTCGGGACCTACCAGGGCGACATCAAGGTCTACAACGGCCTGGTGGCCGACTACAACGCCAAGATCGCCGTCTACAACACCTGCAAAGCGATCGTCGACGCGGCCCGCACCACCGAAGGCAACGCCCACGACGCCCTCCAACAGGCGCTCCAGCCACCCCCTGAGGGGCCACAGATCAACGCCTACAAGCTGGGCAACACCACCATCTCGCGTGTCAACGGGTACATCAAGAGCTTCGAGAACCCGCGCATGGAGAACCTGCTCAAGGCAGGCAGGGCTGAAACCAACGCCCAGTTCTTCGAGGGGTGGGCCAACGGCGCGCTGACCACCTTGAGCGCCGACGACAAGGGACTCCTGCAGTGGGCTGCGGACAATTCGCGCGGCAACAAATTCGGCTACGAAGCTCGTGCGCAGGAGTACGGCAAGTACGTTGCCACCGTCCCGCAGGGCGTGCGGGACCTCATCTCGGCCTACCCTGGCAAAGGGAAGTATGCAATGCTCCCCGCCGACGCGGGCATTGAACTGCAAGCTGGGCAAAAACTCCTCAAGGGTCTGCCCTACGTCGGGAGCCTGCTCACGATAGGCACCGAGGCTTTCGGGGCCTACAAGGGTGAGCAGACCTGGGCGCATGCCGCGGCCAGTACCGGCGGTGTCATCGGTGGTGGGATACTCGGTGCGGCGGGTGCCAGCGCGGCCGCCGGAGCAATCTACGGTTCGCCACTCGGCCCGGTCGGCTCGTTCGTGGTCGGCACGGCCGGCGGGATCGCTGGAGCGATCGGCGGCCAGGCGGTCGTGGACTGGCTGGTGCCCCATTAACAGCGAAAGGCCAACACGGTGACGGACCCGTCGCGAAACGCAGACAACCCGTACAGCGGTGACCAGCTACCACCCCGACCTGACCCCCACACCGGACAGCCGTTCCCGCCGCACGGGCTGAGCTACATGGGTGGGCCGGAGACCGACCGGTTCGACGACCCGCGCCGTGAGACGAGACTGTCCCGCAAACCCGAGCCACCGCCCGGTCTAGGTCCGGTGCTGGCCTGGTACCAAGTAAGTCGTGGCGGCAAGGTGATGAACGTGCTGATCGGGTTCCTTGGGATGCTCCTCATGGTCGCCGTGATCTCCCTGACCGCCGGTGCTGGCCTATCCGGGTTCACGGCCTGGCCGATGTGGATTCTTATTGTGGTCGGCACTGTCCTGACGACCAGCCCGTTCAGCTACTTCACTTACTCGGCGGGGGCGGACTGGCTCCTGGTGGAGCGGGTCCGCTGGGGAGTGCGGAAGCGGGGTTGGGTAGATCTGTACGAGCTGAAGCGGATCGACGCGTCCTTCGGTGGCACCACCTTCCATCTTTGGCTGTTCGACAAGGATTTGGGCTTCAGTCGCAGTTTCCAAGAACTTCAGCAGGATCGACGCATCTGGGACCTCGTCTACAACGGCATCCTGCATTCGGTCGCAGGCGGTGCCGAGCCGAGCAAGCAGGCCATCGGCATCCTCAAGCTGAATGAGACTCCGGCGCTACGGTTGCGGGAATCTGCACGATCTTCCGAGGAGTAGCCCGAAACCCGCGACCAGCAATGAGATGTGCGCTGAGCTGGCGGGAAGGCGAGCAGGAGTTCGCATCGAAGTGAAGGTGACTGGAGCACGTTAGTTGACTGAAGGCCTGATGGAATGGTCGCACGCGCGCCGCGGCATCCCAGAATGCCGATCGACTAATAGCCCATGAGCCATGTGCCGCCATTTGTTCGTCCAAAGCCGTACGTCTTCTGAATCCAATCTGCTCGTCCAATTTGCGTCGCGGCACTCTCCAGCTCCCGCCTCAGCCCGTCAATCCAGTCCTGCGGGTGTTCTGCATCCTCTGCAATCAGGAAACATGCGCACAACCCACGAGCGTACCAATAGAGATTCCTGTGAACATCTCCCATTTTTCTCGCCGCTTCATACATTCTTTGAGATGCAGTTCTTCGCTCATCCGGGGAGAGCGTCAAGTTTGCGTGAACATCGTCCCGCATTTCGCTCGGTGCTTGTTCGACCACCAAGTTCAGCAGGTCGTCATCAGCGTCTATCAGAAGGGCGATCGCGGGAGTGGACAATACTGAACACTGCAGCGAAAGCAGGTCTTTCTGATAAGCCCAACCTTTTTGCTCGAACCAGTCAGACAGATAATCAATTTCCTTCATGGATAAGCTGTCATTAGCCAGCGTAAGCAAGCGGATTTTATGCATACCCGATTCCGGAATCAGTCGAAATAGGTCTAAGCGGTATAGCAATCCTAAATCATTTGTTGCTTCGTCAAGACGTGACCGTCCGCCAGGAAGACCACCTTTTGTCGGATCGCGCTCAATAATAAAATTCTGAAGGAAATTGGGGTCTTCAACCTCGTCTCTTTCAAATTCCACTAACCTACCATTCAGTTCTATCTGTGTCTGCACCTGTGAAATTTGCGCCTTAAGCAGAATGTCCGCCAGCTGGTATGGCGACCTATTCCCGCCGAAACTACTTTTCGATCGATCACGGTATGTCTCTCCAGCACGAAGAAGCCAGAAAGACGCATCGTTCAAATTTCCGGCGCGCAGATGCACGCACGCAAGTCGCCGTGCCGAATCAACTGCGCCACGGAAAGACTCCGCATCCGCACCAATCTTCAAATAACAGGAGTACGCATGCTCGAGGGCACCAATAGCATCTTTCCAACGAGTCGCATCGTAGTGAATTACCGATGCCTGAACTGCTGACTGAGCCATCGATTTGGTAAGCTTACTCCTCGCTGGACGCGCAGTTGCGAGCGCAGCGTCCAACGCAACGACCGAGGAGTTATCGGCCTGACTTCGACTGACGCGTTGAGACGTATCGGCGAAGTGCTGAGTGAGTTCCCACTCCGTAGAACACTCGATTCGAAATCTGTTTATATACGCAATTGCCATGTCGCGATTGAGGCCATGGATAATCGGTTCAATCAGCCCCTCATCAGTTGAATTAAACCCCGTCTTTGCCACGATGTAGCGAAGGTACTCGCTATAAAATCCATTTAATCTTGCCAACAGTGCTTTCTTGTCAATTTTCTCATCATGAACAGATTCGAACACCCGGTCACGGACGACCACGAAAACGCGTAAAGCAGGCAAAATAAATTCCTGCATATAAAGTCCGAGCTGAAGCGCCGACCGAAGGACAAACGCCACAACTACCGCAAGCTGATTAGTCTTGCTATTTGTCAGATCCGAGCGCCGAGCCACCAATTCAGGTTCGACTTTCGGAATAATCGAAATCAGATGAAATGCCCAAGGCAATCGGTGCGCCGGAATAGCGTCGCCAATCTGCCAGTCATCGACTTGCATCAGGACGTGAACCGCCGACAATACGCGCTCATAGGCACGGGCACTTCCCTCGACGCGCAGTGAGCGAAGTATTGAACGAGTAAGCTGATGCATGGAAACCACCTCGCCATCAAAGCGAATAAGTCCGAACTGCTCAAGGCGCTGGACAGCTCCCGCAAAAGCAACCAGCTCAACAGGATCAAACACCGATAGCCGAATGGGACTGACCCATGCCACACCAGGACGATTCGATTCCTGTTCCAGAAGACGCAAACTGCCAATGGAACCAACCAGAGACGATTCGAAAGATTCGACCTCAAGAGTCTCCGGCACAAAGACCTCGTTAGCACTCAACATCGCGAGCATATCAATAGTAAGAGCGCCCGGCTCACTAAAGAGCACGCAATCTAACATTCGTAGGCTAATCGACGAATCGCCGAGCGCTTCAACAGTGAGACGGTAGGCCCCTGTAAGCGTTCGTTCGTATCGGTTTTCCGCGAGCCCCAGTGTGTCCACCGGGCTACGTTCGACCGCTTGGCAGTAGTAGTCGATCGGCATACCGGTCTCACCTATATACGCGCAACTGTGTTCGAGTGCGAGCGGCCGGCCTCCGTGCGTCGTGATGAGCTGATTTATCTCGTATTCAGTGACAGCAGGAAGGCGCGAACGGAGCATTGCTTCCGCTTCTGATCGATCCATTTCGCTTACTTCTATCCGCTTGCCCGCGTAACGTGGAGGCGGCAGAATGACGCTGGTAAAAATCAACACAGTGTCTGTTTCAACGATTAGTCGATCGAGCAGCTCACTGTCTGGCATCATGTCAAAGACGATGGCTGACGGTAGACGATTGTCGCGGAGCGCGCTCAGGAAGATCGGCCACAGGTTGGCCGGGTTGATTACCTCAGGGGTGACGCAGCCGTACTGGACAAGCAGCTCTCCGACCTGATGCTCAAGCTGCCGATTATCACCCGCAAACAGGACGGGAACGGCTATCTCGTCGATGTTGTCATTGTTGACAGCGCGCGCCAGTCGGGTTTTTCCCGTCCCGGCGTCACCATGGAGCCAAAATAGCCGTTCGCCAGAATCACGCAGCGCCCTGATGGTCTGTTCGTACGCCGGGCGGGGGATGAACTTGTCGACGAGCACGGATTGCGTGACCACGATCTGACTCGCCACGCTCGTTGACTCGGCCGCCGTCGCATCGAAAGGGAAGTCGGGATCAACCAGGATGCTGGCCAGCTCTTGCCGCAGTTCTGCAATGTAGCGCCGATATTTCCGCGGTGTCGGTTCATCGATTCTGACGACCTTCGTGAGGCGCTCCACAATCTCCGAGTACCAGTGTCCCGAATTACCGTAGACGAGCGGCTTGATTTTTTTGTACAGCGGCGCCCCGTCAAGGTTGAAGAGCAACAAGGCGGCCTGTTGATCTGGGATTCTCTTACGGGATCCGTGCATTCGGCCGATGCCCCGGCGCAGCACGAGTTCAAGCGCCGCCGTCGGATCACGCTGCCACACCTCTTCGAAGTGGCGGGTGGCAAGGAAGCGCAGTTGCGGAATCTTCAGCGGATGCTGTTTTTCATACTTCCAGAAGGCACGGCTGGCGACGCGCCGGGCGACGTCGTCAAGCTCTCTTGTAACCGTGTGCTCGGCCAGCTCCATCGAGTAAGTATGCCCGCATTCGACCGTGCCGTCGAGACATGAGGTTAAAGCCTACGGATGGAGTTTAAGACTCTGACCACCCCTTCCATGCGTCAGCCTGCCAGTCCCCAGGTAGCTTGCTGTCAAGGTAGCTCGCTGTCGGCGCATCGATCCAGTCGGCACCCACGACCTCCTGCATGGCATCCCTGGCGGTGCCCTGGACTTCAAAATTGTCGTCGTCAAGTAGCTGCACCCACTGGTCGATGACCTCCTGGCGCTTCGGATCATCGATCGCGTAGTGCCGCATGAGCGGTTGTGGCCACGTGTTTATGACAAAAGTCTTGGTCCATTCGTCATCAACTCTGGCCAGCTGCAGAAATAGTTCCTGCGCCCTGTCCGGCTCCTGTTCGGCCAGCCGCGTCAGATCACTGCCCAGGATGTCGATCATGGCCTCTTCGGCGGTATCCATCGGCCGCCCGGTTGGTTTTCTTTGATCGGCATCGTATGCCGCCCCTAGGGCGCTAATCAGGACTGTTATCTGCTCAATGGTGAGCTTCCCCAGGTTGAACACGTCCATTGGACGCTCTTTGTTTATTTCCGGTGTTCGCATGCCTTCGTGTTCCATAGTGGTTCCTTGTTTACAAGATCAACTATGCACGCTGAAGTCGATCTTGACAAGCCCTTCAGCAGGCACGCACGTATGCCTTGAGCTGCGTAAACGTGTCAAGGGTTTGCCACTCGGGATTGGCAGTCAAGTACGGGTCTCACGATGAGTGGCAACCCCGACTAGGAACCCATGGCGTGCCTATAGGAGCCGTCCTAACGTTCAGCTTGTTAGTCCGCTGCTTCTGAACTACATAGTGAAAGTGCCGAAATCAGGACACAAGTCTCTCAAAAATACGTGTTGAACAATAGGAGGTACTGAGAATGTCATTTACACCTGGACGCTACACACCAAGTAGCGACCTCGACCGCGCCAGCGCTCGCAACCTGCCAACCCGTCTTGAACGAGCCGTCCGCGGTGAGGTCGACCTCGTTCAGGGGCGAGCCGTCGTCCAGGCGGCACGTACCCAGAGTGTCGAGTATGTCGCTCACAGTGCACTTCGCGCTGTGGAAGGTCTCACCGACATGGAGGCGATGGCACTTCAGCGCAACCCGCTCGGGGACGCGCGGTACAAGGCCATCGTCGATACGGCTACCGCCAGCCTGGCGTACATCGTCGCCGAGACGGGGCGGTCCTGATGATCAACGTGATACTCGTACTGCTCGGGCTGGTGTTCCTGGCCGGCCTGGTTTGGTTCGGCTACATGATCGCAAGGGAAGAACTGTCCGACGAGATTGAGACCAAGCGCCAGATGCTCGACGCCGAGTGGACGGCGATGGAGAACACGCGGCGGGTGAATTCGGTCTTCTTCAGCGCCCGCGAGGCGATGCGGCGAGCCGAATACGACGGCGACCGCCGTCGGCGGTAGTAGACGCCAAGTGTCGGGGTAGAACCGGCCGGGCAGCTTGGCCGGTTCTACCCCAGGTACTCCCTCAGTACGGCGCTGTTGACAGTAAGTGCGGAAACGATAGTCGCACCGTGACCGTACGTAGGCAGTTCAACGGCGTGGATGCCGGGTCGCTTGCTGAGCTCACTCGGAACGCGGTTGTCGTAGCGGCCGTGGACGGAGACCAGCTTGCGTCTGGTCGGCTCATCGCTCCGATCCAGGAAGGCCGCCGCCTGCCTGAACGATCCGACAAGTAGCTCCTTGGTGGCGATGTCCTTCGGCAGCAGAGGACTCGCAACGGTGACGACGTGCTCGATCTCGGGGCGTTCCGCCAAGAGGTTCACCGCGGCCACACCGCCTGCACTGGCGCCGATCACGTAGAGCTTCTGACCGCGAAGCGCATCGACATGCTTGAGAAGTAGTTCCTGACGCTCAGCCAATTTACCTAATTCGCCATTCCATCCGAATGCGTGAAGCGATACTTCATACCCAAAATTTTGCCATAACGGCACGACTGTCCGATACAGCCACACCCGGTCGCCAAGGCCGGGAATGATGAGAAGGTGTGGTTTAACGTAGTGATTACCCATCACAATAATTATACCTCAGCAAGGCGCGCTTTCCCTCAACTAGCCGCAATGCGACAGGCACGTCAACTCACCGTATCAACGGGGAGTTGTGCCGCTGCCGTACATGAAATTTTTCAGCGCGCCCATATTCGGATCATCGTCAAGGGCGACATGGCACCATGGCGCGCTCCCGGCCATGGCGTGCTGCTTGCAGGCGACCACCGCTTGGGCGCCGAAGTTGCGCCACTGTTTTCACTTTTCGGCCAATTGAGCCGACATGATTTCCATGTCGTCGCAAAGCCGTATTCACTGACCGCACGCCTCCTGTCGAGTGCATGTGGCGCGGACACGCCGATTCTGCCCGTCATTCCAAAAACTCTTACTCGAAGCTCGTCGCAAATCTGGAATCGAGATCTAGGTTGGCGCATTGCTCGCGCCAACCGACTGCCAACCGTACTGGAAGCGGACAAGCTCAATAACAGCACACTGCAAAAGGCCGCAGAACTACTTGCTGGCGGTCGCGCTGTGACCGTCTTTCCAGCAGGTGGGGTAGTAGACGGGTTTTACCGCCCGTGGCGATCAGGGGTTTCCAACGTCATGCTACGCATACCTAAATTTTGCAGAGATAGTGTTGCCGTGGCGCTGTTCCGATTTGACGACTTCTCGCCAGGGCAACTCTTACGCTCGCTCGTCCTCCAAAGCTACGGCATTAGCCCAACCCCGATGCAGATTACGTTGCGTGTAGCCGACGCCATCTCTGTCACCGACATGATGAACGGGGAAGAGGAAGCCGACGCCGCTCGCCTCACACATGCGCTCCAACGGCGATTTTGGCAGACGTTTGACACTACATCGTGAACAGCGGCAGCCCTCAAGGTTGGCGCCAGAAGGCCATCGGCGGCCTCTTGATGGTGTTCGGCGTGGCGGTGGCGGCGCGGGCGTCGTACGAACTGCTCGCGCCCCTCGTCCCGTGGCTCACCGCCGGAGTAGCGCTAGTCGTCATCTACGCCGTCAGCGTCGGCAGGTTCCGACGGTAGGCCGCTCGTCTTCTAACTACTCCACGCCATATTTTAATTCCGCAGATAGGAGAAATATGTCCCGAAGAACCCGCAAGCAACTACTCCTCGTGGACGAAGAGTTAGACCGTACCGACCGCGAAGAAGAGTACCGGGAGCTCGAAATTCAGCTCCACAATGAGTGGCGCGAAAAACTTTCCGTTGGCGCCAAACCAGAGGTGAGAGCCTACCTATCGGTGTTGTATAAAAGAGAAAGATACTTGTAGACCTCAAGCAGTTTCCCCATAATTAAAGAGCGGGTTACGCTGATGCGCCATGCACGGCAGGTTGTTCAGAACCTGCAACTTGTGTGCACACGCATGAGGCGCTAGCTCGCTCAATACATCAACATCCTCGAATCGTTCGGGATGCATACCTCCATTACATGCTTACTGCACTTAAATGTCAAGTGTGGCATGTATTTGTTGTGCCTGCATCTCCTCGTTTCGAGTCATATCGAAGGGAGGTTTTTTCATGTCCGAGCCACCGGAACAAACCGTCAACGTTAACGCGCAGGAGAGGGCGCACCCTACCATTCGCCAGCTGGCTCGGGCATGCATTGCTCTTGCCCGGCAGCTGGCACCAAAGCCGTCTCCCGCTACGACCAACCCAGCACCAATCCTTGAGGCAACAGCCACGCCTGCGAAGGAGGAGCCTCATGCGTGAACTTCGTTGGTTTGAGGCTGCGATCCCCCGCGACACGTCGCTGCCGGAGGTGACCGCGCTAATACGCGTGCTGGCCAACCGGCCGCACTACGGGCTCCGCCGACTGCAACCGATCGTCGTGTTCGAGCTGTGGCTTCACCCCGACCGCGTCCGCTGGCTGGTCGGGATCGAAGTGTCAATCGCCCGCACGCTGCCCGACGAACTCATCGCACAGCTGCCAGGGCTGGTGCTCACGCCCGTCGACGAACCGGAACGGCCGCAACCGGTCACGGCCAGGGACATTCGCTTCACCAGCCTGACCTACCCCTTGCGGCTGGATACCGCCCAAGGGGTGACGGCCGGACTGTTGCATGCCCGCGACGGTCTGCGCAAAGGGGAGGCCGTCTGTGTGCAATTCGTGGCCGGTCCTAGCCACCGCTATCAGCGGCTACCCGTCCAGCAAACGCCGCTCGATCTGCTCGGTTTCACCACACCCCGCGAGCCGGACTCCGGCGAGCGAACCGCCTTCAAGCAGAAGCTCACCGAGCCGCTCATGGGCGTCCGCGGCCGCATCGGCGCAGTATCCGCCGATCCCCGCTGGGCTGGTGGCTTGCTCCGGCCGGTGCTCTCCAGCTTGTCGCTGGTGAACGGCGCACAGGCACGGCTGACCGCCTCGCAGCAATCTTCCCGCACGGCCGTCCAGCTGATCCAGGTCATGGGACGTGCCCGGACATGGTCGGGGACGCTCAATGCCGCCGAGCTCGCCTCGCTAATCGGCTGGAACATCTCCGGCCTCGATGCGCCGGATCTGCCGAGCGGCTTCGAGCCACCGCCAGCCACGCTCCTGGCTGCCGCAACCTCGGCCGCGCCGGCCACCGCGGGACGCCTCGCAGGCATCAGCACCCATCCGGCCACGCGAGGAAAGCGGGTCGTTATGCCACTGTCCAGCTACGCCGCAAATTCCCTGGTGATCGGACCTTCGGGCGTGGGCAAGTCGACGTTGCTCGCAACCTGGATCCTCGCCGAAGCAGCGAACGGGCGCAGCGTCGTTGCCATAGAGCCCAAAGGAGACCTGACCACGGATGTGCTCTCCAGGCTGGATTCCCAGCATCACGCCGACGTCGTCGTGATCGACCCCGGAGCCGACGCCACCTTGCCCGTGGTGGGGTTCAACCCGCTGGCGGGGTCGCGTGACGACGCCGAACGGCGGGCGGACTCGCTGCTCCACCTGTTCCGTGAGCTGTTCGGCACGGCCATCGGCCCCAGAAGCGCCGATGTGCTAATGCACAGTCTCATCATGGCCGCCAGGCTGCCGGACGGAACCTTGACTGACGTTCTCCCGATCCTGACCAACCCGACGTTCCGGCGCTGGGCGGTGGGCAAGGTGGGAGACCCGTTGGTGATCTCGCCGTGGGTGGCCTGGTTCGACGGACTCAGCGACGGTGAGCGCGCCCAAGTAGTGGCGCCGATCGCCAACAAGGTAAGGGTCTTCTCCAGCCGTCCGGCTGTCCGGCGTCTGTTGGGTCAGGCTGCCCCGCGCTTCACTATCGACCAGTTATTCGAGCGCCCGACCATCCTGCTGGTAAACCTCAACGCCGGTGCCATCGGCTTTGAGACAAGTAAAATTGTTGGAGCGCTGCTGCTGGGTCAGCTCTGGGAAGCCATTCAGCGACAGACGATGCGGCCGGAGCGGGAACGCCGCCCGGTGCCGGTCATCGTGGACGAGTGGCAGACGCTGGTAGCAGGCCTCGACTTTGCCGACGTGCTGGCACGCACGCGGGGCGCTCGCGCACCGTTCACCTTGGCAAATCAGCACCTCGGCCAGCTCAGCACCGACTTGCGCGAGGCTGCCCTTTCAAACGCGAGAACAAAAGTGGTGTTTCAACCGGCTGAGGGCGATGCCCGTGCTCTCGCCAAGGTGCTGGGCGGCGTCGTAACCGCCGAAAGCCTGGAACGACTCCCGGCCTTCCACGCCGTCGCCCGCGTGCTGATTAACGGCGCTCCGAGTAGCGCGTTCGAGGTTGCCACGCCGCCCCTCCGCCCGCCGACGACCGATCCCAATCTCCTTCGGCACGCCAGCGCGATGCGGTTCGGCGTCGACCCGTCTGAGCTGGACGCGGCCATCCTGGCCCGCTGGCAAGGCGGTGACGTAGCCCCCGAAACGCCCATCGGGGCGCGGAGGAAACGCTCATGATGCGGCTCATCAGGGACAACCAGCGACCTACCGGTCGCCCTGCCGGTCGGCTTACGCCAGCGCTGCCTCTACCAGCGGAAATACCCGATTGGCGCCAGCGACACTCTGCCACTCCTGGAGGTCTCCAATGAGCGGCCGAGCGCTCGCCCGCAGGCTGGCCCGGCAACTGGGGCCGAGGGATATCGCCATCCTGCGCACGTTGCTCGAATTCAGGCTCATGCAAGGTGCCCAACTGCGGAGACTTCTATTCTCGGAGGGCCAGCGCGACACCCAGACCCGCAAGGCGCGCGCCGCCTTGCAGCGCCTCACCCAGCAGAAACTCATCGTCCGCCTCGACCACCACCGCTCGATCGGCGGAGAGGACGCGGGCTCACAGAGCCACACCTACGGCCTTGGCGGGTGGGGACATGCCGTACTCGACCTCGACCACCAGACCCCGCAGCGCCACCGCCGGGTCTATGACACCAAACCGGCTTTCGCGGCACACGCTCTAACAGTCAGCGAGCTTGCGGTCGAACTCCGGGAACAGGAACGCGCCGGCCTCTGCGAGATCGAGGAACTGCGGGCTGAACCAGGTGCCTGGCGCCGGTTCGTCGGCCTCGGCGGTGAGCAACGCATCCTCAAGCCGGACATGTTCGTGCGGATGAACGTCGGCGAATACGAGCTCAGCCACTTCATCGAGGTAGACAAGGACACCGAGAGCCTGCCGACCATTTTCCGCAAGTGCCGGGTCTACCTCGACTACTTCCGCACGGGCCAGGAACAGCAGACGCACGGGGTCTTCCCGCTGGTGTGGTGGCTCGTTCCCGACCGCCACCGGCTGGAGGCGATCGCCCACACCATCCGCCGTCTGCCCGCCGACGCCCATGCGCTGTTCACCGTCGCCCTCACCAGCGACGCCGTCAGCCGCCTTATCCACCAACCCACCGAAGGAGGTGCCCTATGAACCCCAACACACCGCTACCCCGTAACCAGATACTCGTCGGCGACGTCCGCCAGCGGCTCAAGGAGCTTCCGGACGCCTCGGTGGACTGCATCGTCACGTCGCCGCCGTACTTCGCGATGCGCGATTACGGCCACGCCGACCAGATAGGGGCGGAAGCCCACGTCGACGATTGGGCGGCCGACATCGCAGCGGTCTGCGCCGAACTCTGGCGCGTCCTCACCCCCGGCGGCAGCCTCTTCCTCAACCTTGGGGACGGGTACAGCCGCCACCCGCGAGAAGGAGCCGTCAAGAAGAGCCTGCTGCTTGGACCGCAGCGGGTGGCACTTCGGATGACCGAGGCCGGATGGCTGCTCCGTAACCAAGTCGTGTGGGCGAAGAAGAACCCGATGCCGTCGAGCGTCGGCGACCGGTTCACCACGACGCATGAGTTCGTCTACTTCTTCACCAAGCAGGCGAACTACCACTTCGACCTTGACGCCATCCGCGAGATACCAAAGAACGGACGACCCACCAAAGGGCGAAGCCGCGTCGGCCACTACCTGCCACGCCAGGCGGTGCCCGCACTCGGTGGCGGCACGTCGCCGCGGATCGACCTCAACCACGGCCTGGCGACGCTCAAGAGCGAAGGACGTGACAGCCATCCGCTGGGTAAGAATCCGGGCGACGTCTGGTCGCTGGCAACGGGCAGCTACCGGGGCGCGCACTTCGCCACGTTCCCTGTGGAGCTTGTCCGCCGACCCATCTTGGCGACCTGTCCACAGCGGCTGTGCACAACTTGTGGACAGCCGTGGCAGCGCGCACCCCAGATGTTGGGCGATCGTCGCCTGGCTACCGGCGCGCTTCGTCCTGTCTGCGCCCACAGCGAGTGGCGGCGGGGCATCGTGCTCGATCCGTTTCTGGGCTCCGGCACGGTGGCCGTCGCCGCGGAGGAGCACGAGCGGGACTGGATCGGCATCGAGTTGAACCCGGAGTACGCCGCGCTCGCAGAAAAGCGGCTCGCGGACTGGCGAATCGGGCACAAGAACACCAAGAAAACCAAAGGAGGAATCTGATCATGGAACGCACACCCCACAACCCCAACCACGGAGGTGACAACACCCCAGAAGTCCGCAGCGGCGTCAACAGCTACGGCACCGACGACCCCGAGCAACAAGCACACATAGAAAACGCTCGGATCGAGGCATCCAGAGAACGACGACACAACCGCGCCCAGCTCGAACGGCTCGTCGACGCCGGTCTGAACCCTGACGATGCCGAAACCGTCGTCGAGTTCGATCAGGCTGAACGCGACCGGCGCCGCAGTGACGAACTGCTCCCCGGCCAAGCCCCGCGGATCTACGTAGCTTGCGAAGCCGCCGAGGAGGCCGGGCAGTTGCATGGTCGTTGGATCGACACCACCGACGACCTGACCGACATCCAGACACAGGTGGTCGCCATGCTGGCGGCCTCACCGGTTGTCGGAGCCGACCGCTACGTCATCCGCGAACACCGCGGCTTCGAGGGCTACGGCGTCGAGGAGCACGCGCCGATCGCCACCGTCGCGGTGATCGGGCGCAACATCCAGCGGTACGGCGCGCCGTACGCCGCCTACCTCAGCGTCATCGACACCCGTGACGCCGAAGCGCTCGACAGTTTTGATGACCTGCACGTTGGCAGCTTCGACTCGGCCGAGGCCTGGGCGCAGGCGGTCGGCGAAGATCTCGACTGGGATCTACAGCTCGACCGTGCCGTTGATCCGCAGCTCCGGCCGTACGTGGGCATCGACTACGCCAAGTTCGCCGACGACGCCCGTGCCAAGTGGGACATCGTCGACGGCCTGGACGGCAAAACCCATGTCTTCTTACGCTGACCCGCTCAGCAGGCCACTCCTCGGTGGCCTGTGGCCGCTCACCACGCTCCGCAACTCGCGGACATGGGCGGTCACACCACACCGAGGAAGGAGATCAGTCGTGACTGATCCCACCGGAAAAAACGGCGTCAAGACGCTCGGAATCAAGCTGCCACCAGGGCTGCACGCCCAGTTTGCGCTGGTGGCGCAGCTGGACGGCATCAACCTCAGCGTTGCCGTGCTCCGAGCCGTGGAGTTCTACGTCGCTCACAAGCGGTCTGAGCCCGATTTCAACCAGCGTGCCGCTACGGCACTGGCCGAGATCGAGGAAGAAGCCGCTGCCCGCAAGGCGGCGATCGAAGGACTGTTCGGCGAGGCCAGCCCAGAGCCTGACGCCGCCGCGGCGCCGGCCACGGACGATTCGGCAACAGCCGAGACGACGAAGCCGAGCCGCACCCGCCGCGCTCCCGAGAAGGAGTAGCGGATACGGCCACAGGTAGTGCTCGTGAAGCACTACCTGTGGCCTACACAACTTGTTCGCCACATAAGAAAATGGGTCTGCGCTGCAATAACCACAGCACGACAGTCAACAGGTAAGAACTGAGGTTTTCGACACGAGGACAGCCTGTCCTTTCTTGGCACACAAGACATGCGCTGGAAAAATTGACGGGAGAGGCAATAGGGAAATTCAGAGAAAGGAAGAACTATGAAACAAACTGAACCAGAAAACCGGGCGGTCATCTACCTGCGCGGAAATCGCGCACCTCTTCAGCGGTATCAATGCCAACGGATCGCTGACAAATTCGGGCTGACCGTCGTCAGCGAGTACAACGACTATGCGGTTGCAGCCCGACTCCACCAGCAACCGGCACTCAACCAACTGCTGACTGACCTGGAAAGGCTACGCGACGTCGGCCATGTCGTCGTCTGGGACTACGCGCGTTTGGGTCGGAGTATGCAGCAGCTTGCCTACATCGAGTACCGCCTACATGCCTGCGGTGCCGCCATTACCACCATCACCGGCGTCGCGACCGTGGAGCGCTTCGTGCACACCTACTACGGCAACGACACTCCCGACCAGCCGCCACCGCAACCCTGCAACCCCCTGAATCCGCCCCTGCTGAACAACTAATTTATCAAAGGAGAAATCATGAACAAGGAAAGCAATAACACGCCGGACTACGACGCTGACGACCAAGGTCTTAGCGAAGACTTCCGAATCCAGCCGCTCAGCAGCCAGGTTCGACAAGCGCGCTCAGAGCGCTACACGGGCACGAAAAAGGCCGCCCGGTCAGCTTCATCGGAGGGCACAACCGCCGATGCCATCCGTGCACGCCTGACCACAACAACGGAGAACCACACCCGAGCCAAGCGCTCCGATCGCGCGGTCATCTACCTGCGTGTAAGCACCGAAGAACAAGCGCGTGTCGGTGGAACGGCCGAGGGGTACTCAATCCCGTACCAGCGGGACGCCTGTCACCGAAAGGCTGAGGCGCTGGGGCTGGCGGTCGTTGAAGAGTATGTCGACGCTGGACATTCCGCGAAGTCCGCCAACCGGCCGCAGCTGCAGCGGATGCTCCGCGACTTGCGCGCACAGGGCGTTGGCTGGGTCATCGTCCACAAGATCGACCGTCTGGCGCGCAATACCCGTGACGACCACCAGATCAACGACGCCATCAGCGCCGCCGGAGCCCGGCTCCTGTCGGTCGTAGACCTGATCGACGATTCGCCGCAAGGGAAGTTCAACTACACCATTCAAGCCGGGCTTGCTCAGCTGTACTCGGATAACCTGGCCATCGAGGTCATGAAGGGGTTGTCGAAGAAAGCTCAAGCAGGCGGCACGCCGTACCGGGCGCCGATCGGCTACCTCAACAAGCGGCGCTTCGAGGGCGTCGCTGACATCCGCTGGGTGGAGGTCGACCCGGAACGCAGCCCGCTCATTCGCTGGGCGTTCGAGGAGTACGCCTCGGGAAACTGGTCGCTCGCCACGCTTCGGCTGGAGCTGATCGACAAGGGGCTGACCAACTTCGCGGGTAAGCCGATCAGTATCAACGGGCTGTACAAGATACTCACCAACGCCTATTACACCGGAACCGTGCCATTCCAGGGTGCCTACTACGAAGGCACCCACGAACCGCTTGTCGACCTTCAAACCTGGCTGCTGGTGCAGCAAACCCTTGAAGCCCACAACTTCGCGGGCGAGAAGGAGTTCCTCCACAGCCACTACCTCAAGGGCAGTATCTGGTGCGGCAACTGCGGGTCGCGCCTGATCTTCAGTCGGAACAAGGGGAAGGGCGGCACATACGACTACTTCGTGTGCATCGGCCGACACCGCAAGCGCAACGACTGCACGCGGCGCGCGCTGGCGGTCAAGCGCGTCGAAGTAGGTGTCGAGGAGTTCTACCTCCAGTTCGAAGTACCGGCCGAGCAGCTTGAGAGCATCCAACAATCGGTCGGCGAGGAGTTCGCACGCATCCAAGCGGTGGCCGAAACGGACATGGCGCGGAGCCGACGCCGCCTCGTGCAAGCGCAAGATCAGCGACAGAAGCTGCTGACCGCCCACTACGAGGGTGCCATCCCGCAGGACATGCTCAAGACGGAGATGACCCGCCTGACAGCAGACGTCGGCTCAGCCGAGCGGGAACTGTCCGTGGCGAGTGCCAGCGTCGTCGAACTGGAGAGCCAGCTCGGGCGGGCGCTAGAAATCGCCGGGCAGTGCGCGGACGCGTATCGGGAAGCAGTACCGGCCATTCGTCGGCAGTTCAACCAGGGATTTTTCAAGAAGCTCTACATCGCTGAGGACGGCAGCGTGCAGGAAGGCGACCTCAACCAGCCGTTTGCTGCGCTGATGGCGCGTGTCGAGACGGCGCACCCGGCCGATGACGGACGGCAAGAAGGCGCCCAGGCGCGTCCTGACGGCACGAACGACGTGACGGGTGGAAGTGGGCGGACACGCCCGTCCGCCGTCTGGCGACGATCTGGGACGGTTCCGAGGACACAAAAACCCCCGGTCAGGAGATCCTGACCGGGGGTTCGAACGTTGACTACATGGCGGAAGCGGAGGGATTTGAACCCCCGGTACCTTTCGGTACATTCGCTTTCAAGGCGAACGCATTCGGCCGCTCTGCCACGCTTCCCTGCCCTGAGCCTAACGGGTCAGGTGTCGAGGTCGGACAGGTGTTCCGCGACCCGGTGGAAGGCAGTCGCGATGGTGGCCTGCTCCTCCGGGGACAGCAGGTCGATCAGATGGGTGCGGACGCCGACGACGTGGGTCGGAGCCGCGCTGGCAAGCAGGGCGGTGCCGGCTTCGGTCAGCTCGGCGACGACCCCGCGTTTGTCGTCCGGGTCCCGGACGCGCTGGACGTACCCGGCGACCTCCATCCGGCCGACCTGATGGGACAGCCGGCTCTTCGTCGAGCCGAGCATGGTCGCGAGCTCGGTCATCCGCATCCGCTTGTCCCGCTGCAGGGACATACAGACCAGCACCTCGTAGTCAACCAGCGACACGTCGTGCTCGCTGCTCAGCTCCTGGTGCAACAGGTGACGCAGGCGAAGGGTCGCCACGATGTAGGAACGCCAGGCAGACATCTCCGACTCGGACAGCCAGCGCACGTCGTCGCGATCCACACTCATGGAACGCACCCTAGAACCTTGATCGGCGGCTGGTGCGGCGACGTGGCCGAGTCCTCGCGATCCGACTTCAGGCACCTACACCATGTGACCGCGCGACGAAACAGTGAAATATCGCCCAATAGGGGATTACGAAATGGTTGAGACTCGGCGCGGAAAGGCGCATGGTGGAGGTATCGGATGGTTGGACCCGCACACGGCGAACCGGCACGGTGCGCTGGTCAGGGCCCCCAACCGGGAAAGGGTAGGTGGTTTCGTGGCGGGTGATTTCTCGCGGTTGACTGCCCGCTGTGTCCCCACGACCGGAGCGGATTGATCCTGAATCGGTCGTGATTGTGAACAGCACGAGCGTGGGTTTCTCATGCGCTCGATAATCCTTCTCGCGCATTCGGCGTTGTTCGAGACTGCTTCGCCCCGGCCTCAACGACCGTGGTGGCAGTGCTCAGCGTCGGCCCGGCAGCGGCCAACCGTCGTCCAATTCAACCTCGAAACCCTGAGTGCGGCCCCCGACGGGTGGCCGCACTCAGGTATTTCACTAGCCTGTCGGTGTGAGATTCGACGATGACGCCTCCCTGGACACCTCCGAAGTCCAGGACATGCGCGGCGGCGGTGGCGGAGGCGGAATCGGCGGCAGGGTCGCCCTCGGCGGCGGTGGCCTCGGCGTGGTCGGGCTGGTGATCTACTTCCTGCTCTCCCAGTTCGGCGGTGCCCCGGCGACGCAGCTCGCCGGCGGGCTCGGGCTGGGCAACCTCGGTTCCGGCCAGCAGATCGACAACACGTCGTTGTCGCAGACCTGCAAGACCGGCAAGGACGCCAACCGCAACAAGGACTGCGCGGTCGTCGCGATGATCAACTCGATCCAGGACTACTGGTCCGGCCAGCTCGCCCGATCCGGGCAGACCTATCGCCAGGCCCCGACGAAGTTCTTCAGCGGCAACGTGCGCACCGGCTGCGGGAACGCGACCTCGGACACCGGCCCGTTCTACTGCCCGGCCGACAAGGACGTCTACATCGACCTGTCCTTCTTCAACGAGCTCAAGACCCGCTTCGGCGCGCAGGGCGGCCCGTTCACCGAGGCCTACGTCCTCGCCCACGAGTACGGCCACCACGTCCAGAACCTGCTCGGCACGTCCCGCAAGGGTGGTGGCACCGGGCCGACCTCGGGCTCGGTGCGGCTCGAGCTGCAGGCTGACTGCTACGCCGGCGTGTGGGCCAACCACGCCACCACCACCCCGTCCTCCAGCGGAAAGCCGCTGGTCGCCGACATCACCAAGGACGACATCAACCGCGCGCTGGACACCGCGTCCCGGATCGGCGACGACTACATCCAGACCAAGCTGGGCAGCGGCCACGTCGACCAGTCGCAGTTCACCCACGGCACGTCCCAGCAGCGCGAGAAGTGGTTCACCACCGGTTTCCAGACCGGCGACCCCACCCGTTGCGACACCTTCGGCGCCCGCACCCTGGGTTAGCGACTGGTCAGGCGGCTGCGGGACCAGTGGTTACCGTCGCGACGCGGGCGGCTGAGCGGGCGGCGACGCGGGCCACTGAGCGGGCGGCGGCGCGGGACTTCGAGGCCTTGCCCGGGGAGACGCCGTTGACGTCCTCGGTGCTGGTCGCGTAGACGCCGAGGGCCCACGCGACGCCGTCGGCGTTGTGGTCCAGGACGACGCGGTCGATGTTGCCGAGGTTGTCGCAGGCCTGGTGGTAGCAGGGGTCGTAGGCAACGCCCGCGCGACCGCCCCACTTCTTCGCCTGGGCGTCGGTCTTGAGCACCTCGGCGCCGGTGTCGAGGCCACCGGCCGGGATCCCGGCGGCGATGAACTCGCCGTAGTCCGAGCGGCCGGTGAAGTCGGTGCCCTCGGTCTTGATGCCGCGTGAACCCATGAAGTCGGTCAGCGTCTTCTCGATCTGCGCCGATCCGTACGGTCCGGGGCCCGCGCCGACGCCGTCGGAGTTGTCGCCGTCGTAGGCGAAGTAGCCGGCGTTCGGGGAGCCGACCATGTCGTAGTTCATGTACAACGCGATGTCGAGTTGCTGCTCGAACGGCAGCGAACGCACGTAGTACGTCGAGCCGACCAGCCCGAATTCCTCCGCGCTCCAGAACCCGAACCGGACGCCGTTGTTGATCTTCGGGCTCGAGCCGAGCTGCAACGCGGTCTCCAGCAGCGTCGCCGAACCCGTTCCGTTGTCGTTGATGCCGGGACCCGCCGGGACGCTGTCCAGGTGCGCGCCGAGCATGACGACGTTGTCCTTGCGGCCGGTTTTCGTCTCGGCGATGACGTTGTAGCTCGTGCGCTGCTCCTGCAGCTCGCGCAGCTCCAGCGTCACCGAGGTGCCGTCCTTGGCGGCCAGAGCCAGGCCGTCGGCCTGGCTGACGCCTCCGGTCGGGATCTTCGCTGCCGCCGGGTCGCCGAGTGTGCCGCTCAGCGCGCCGTCGGTGTTGTTGTAGACGATCGCGCCGATCGCGCCCGCGTCCGCCGCGGTCTGCTGCTTCTGGGCGAAGGTGCACGCGCCACGTTTGACCAGCACGATCTTGCCGGTGACGCCGGTGTAGTCGCCGGCGTCGCAGCCCGGGGTTTCGTCGACGGGGACCACGGAAAGGGGCGCGGTGATGCCGCCGACCGGGGTGGACGGGGTGTACGTCATCACCGTGATCGGCACCGCGGCGCCCGCCACGGTCAGCTTCTCGGCCAGCGTTTCGCTGTAGGTGAAGGGAAATTCCTGCCGGGTGACCTGGTAGCCGGCTGCGGTCAGCTTGCCGGCGATGTACTCGGCGGACTTCCGGTGGCCGTCGGTCGAGGCCGCGCGGTTGCCGCCGTTCGTGTCGGCGATGCGTTGCAGCGCAAGGAGATGGCGGTTGATCCCGCCGATGTCGACCTTCTTCACGAGCTGGTTCGCGAGCTGGTTCGCGAGCGCGGGGCCGGTCGTGGCAGCGGCGGCGGTGGGTGCGATCGACAGGGTCAGACCGGCACACAGCGCGGCTGCGAGTATTGGGGTTTTTCTCCCTAAGGGCATGTTTAATCACTTTCACGTATTTTGTCCCGACCGTCAATGCGTCATCCGGAGTACCGCGCGGCGCGGGGATAGGGTCGGGGGCATGTACGCGATCACGATTCGTGAGCCAGGTGGGCCCGAAGCACTGGAATGGGCCGAAGTCCCCGATCCCGTTCCCGCGGCGGGCGAAGTACTCGTCGAGGTGGCCGCAACCGCGGTGAACAGAGCGGACCTCCTCCAGCGGCAGGGGCACTACCCACCGCCGCCCGGCGCGAGCGAGTACCTCGGGCTCGAGTGCTCCGGCACGATCGCCGAGCTCGGTGAGGGCGTCTCGGGCTGGCAGGTCGGCGACGAGGTGTGCGCGCTGCTGGCCGGCGGCGGCTACGCGGAAAAGGTGACCATCCCGGCTGGGCAGCTGCTGCCGGTGCCCGCCGAGGTCGAACTGATCGCCGCGGCCGGTCTGCCCGAGGTCGCCTGTACGGTGTGGGCCAACGTCGTCATGTACGGCAAGCTCGGCGAAGGCGACGTGTTCCTCGTGCACGGCGGCGCGGGCGGGATCGGCACGCACGCGATCCAGATGGCCAAGGCACTGGGCGCGACGGTCGCGGTCACGGCAGGCTCGGCGGCCCGGCTGGAGAGCTGCGGCCAGCTCGGCGCCGACATCCTGATCAACTATCGCGAGCAGGACTTCGTCGAGGAGCTGAAGAAGGTCGGCGGCGCCGACGTCATCCTCGACAACATGGGCGCGTCGTACCTGGACAAGAACATCAGCGCGCTGGCCATGGACGGCAGGCTCGTGAACATCGGGATGCAGGGCGGGGTCAAGGCCGAGCTCAACATCGGCAAGCTGATGGCCAAGCGCGCGAGCGTCTATTCGGCGGGGCTGCGCGCCCGGACGCTCGAGGAGAAGGCCGCGATCGTCACCGATGTGCGCGAGCGCCTGTGGCCGCTGGTCGAGCAGGGCTCGGTCAAGCCGATCGTCGGCCAGGTCTTCCCGCTCGCCGAGGCCGCCGACGCGCACCGCGCGCTCGAAGACGGCACGGTGTTCGGCAAGATCCTGCTGGCGGCCAAGGGCTGAAACTGGACGTGAAGGCCACCTTCATTGCGTGTTCTGGTGTGAAGGTGGCCTTCACGTCCCGCTAGCGGAGTTCTTCGAGCACTTTGACGAGCTGGTTGATCTCGAAGACGTTCGAATAGTGCGCGAGCCCGATGCGAACGGCGCCGCCGACCTCACCGACACCGAGCGACGCGAAGACACCGCTCGTGCCGTCGTCGGCGAAGGCGCACAGCCCCTGCGAAGACAGGTAGTCGGCGACCTCGGGAGCTTTCTTGTGCTCGACCGCGAACGCCAGCGCCGGGATCCGCCGCATCGCGTCGCCGATCACCATCACGTGCCGCAGCGATCGCAGCTCGCTGGACAGCTGCGCGAGCAGTCCCGCGTGGTACGACTTCGCCGAGCCCAGTGACGTGACGAGCCGCTCCCGCCGCGACCCGCTGGCCGCGTCGTCCAGCCCCGCGAGGTAGTCGACCGAAGAGACCAGCCCAGCGAGCAACGGGTACGCGTGCGGACCCAGCTCGAGCCGCGCCGCGCCGCGCGCGTTCGCCTCCAGCGACACCGAGGGCAGCCGCTCGATCATCTCGGGGTCGCGGAACACCAGCGCGCCGATCGCCGGCCCGCCCCAGCCCTGGGCGGACACGACCATGACATCGGCGCCGAGCTCGTTCAGGTCCAGCGGGACGAACGGCGCGGCGTAGGTCGCGTCGACGACGACCGTCGCGCCGACGCGCTTCGCGAACTCGATGACTGTCGGCAGGTCCGGGCGGGTGCCCACGGAACCCGAGGCGGCGGTGATGGTCACCGCCTTGGTCCGAGCCGAGATCAGGTTCTCGTACTGCCAGGCCGGCAGCTCACAGGTCTCGATGTCGATCTCACCCCAGCGCACCACCGCGCCGACCCGCTTGGCCGCCTGCCGCCACGGCGCGAGGTTGGCCTGCTCGTCGAGCCGCGACACGACGACCTCGTCGCCGATCGTCCAGCGCTCGGACATGGCGTCGACAAGGCGCCGGAGGAGCACGGACGCACTTGGTCCGAGCACGACTCCGGCCGGGTCGGCACCGACCAGGTCCGCCACCGCGCGCCTGGCTGCGGTGACGATGCTTTCCGCGCGTTGTGAGGCCGGAAACGCCCCGCCTGGCCCAGAAACCGGAGCCCGCATCGCCGTCGAAACCGCGGATGCGACCTGCTCGGGAACCAACATTCCGGCAGCGCCATCGAAGTGAATCCAGCCGTCACCCAGCGCGGGAAACAGCCCACGAATACGAGCGACGTCGAACGCCATGGGGGACACCGTACGGAGCCGTTGTTTCGCCCTGTGTTCCGGGGTTGGCCTGGTGAACACACCGCGCGACGACTCCCGCTACGCTCGGAGACCGAGCACAGGTGCGCGAAACGGAGCGTGCTGGAGCTAGGCAAGGATGGAGCGCATGACCGAGCCGAATTCCCACAAAATGAGCACAGCCGGTGACGACGACGAGTACGGCTCTCCCCACGTGGTAGTAGTGGGTCCGGACGGCACTCCGGTCGGCACCGTCCCGCTCAGCGATGTCGAGGGCGGGCCGGGCGACTCGGTCAGCGACCTCGTCGAAGAGCCCGCCAAGGTGATGCGCATCGGCACGATGATCAAGCAGCTGCTCGAAGAGGTCCGCGCCGCGCCGCTCGACGACGCGAGCCGCAACCGGGTCCGCGTCATCCACGAGACGTCCGTCCGCGAGCTGGAGAACGCGCTGGCCCCGGAGCTGCAGGGCGAGCTGGAACGCCTGATCCAGCCGTTCGACGAGGACTCGACCCCGTCCGACGCCGAGCTCCGCATCGCCCAGGCCCAGCTCGTCGGCTGGCTCGAGGGCCTGTTCCACGGCATCCAGACGGCGCTGTTCACCCAGCAGATGGCGGCCCGCGTGCAGCTCGAGCAGATGCGCCGTGGCCTGCCGCCCGGCCAGTCCGCCGAGGGCAACCACGGCCCGAGCATCAGCGGCACCGGGCAGTACCTCTAGGTCACGGACTCGTGAGTGTTCCGGCACGCCCGGGTGCGAGTGTCCCGCAGGGCACAGTAACCGGCCGGAACACTCACGAGTCTCTAACCCAGCGTGCGGAAGAAAGCCCGGACGTCGGCGATGACGAGGTCCGGCTCTTCGAGGGCGGGGAAGTGGCCGCCGCGGTCGAACTCCGACCAACCGACGATGTTCTCCGTCCGCTCGGCGAAGGAACGCACGGGCCGGGCCGTGTCCTTGGGGAACACGGCGATGCCGGTCGGCACGGTCGACTTCTCGGTTTTGCCGCCCCAGGTGCCGCCGAGTGTGGCGTAGATGCGCGAAGACGAGTTCGCGGTCCCGGTGATCCAGTACAGCATCACGTTGGTCAGCAGGTCGTCCCGATCGATCGCGTCCTCGGGCACGTCGACCGAGTCGGACCACTCCTTGAACTTCTCCGCGAGCCACGCCAGCTGCCCGACGGGCGAGTCGGTCAGGCCGTACGCAAGCGTTTGCGGCCTGGTGCCCTGGATGATCGCGTAGCCCATTTCCTCCTGCCGGAACCGCGTCGAGCGCTCCAGCGAAATCTTGGCCTCGGTCAGTTCGTCCCCGGTCAGGTCGGCCAACTCGGCTTCGCTCCACGGTCCCGCGCCCGCCAGCATCGTCAGGTGGAGCCCGATCACGTGCTCCGGGAACCGCAGCCCGATCTCGCGAGCGATCAGCGCGCCCCAGTCCCCGCCATGCGCGGCGAAGCGCTCGTACCCGAGCCGGTGCATCAGCTCGACGTACGCCGGCGCGATCCGCTTGGTGCCCCAGTCCGGCTCGGTGGTCGGCCCCGAGAACCCGAAGCCGGGACTCGACGGGACGACGACGTGGAACGCGTCCGCCGGGTCGCCGCCGTACGCGCGGGGGTCGGACAGCGGGCCGATGACGTCGAGGAACTCGACGATCGACCCCGGCCAGCCATGCATGAGCAGCAACGGCTTGGCGTCGGCCTCAGGCGACCGGACGTGCAGGAAGTGCACGTTGGCGCCGTCGAGGTTCGTGGTGAACCCGGCGAAGCCGTTGAGCCGCTCCTCCTGGGCGCGCCAGTCGTACCGCGTCCGCCAGTACTCGGCGAGCTCCTTGACGTAGTCCAGCGGGATGCCGAACTGCCAGCCCGCCCCGGGCAGCTCGTCGGGCCAGCGGATGTTGCCCAGCCTTCCGGCCAGGTCGTCGAGGTCGGCCTTCGGAACCTGGATGCGGAAGGGGGTGATGTCGTTGCTCATGAGGGCAACGCTATGACCCATCGCGGACAGGATGAGTCCTCGATCTACGCCAGTATTTCCGACACCGCGTCCAGGACCCTGTCCGCGCCGAGGCCGTCGACGGTGGCCGCGGCGGTGGCGGCGAGGCGCTCGCGCTCGGTCGAGCGGCTGAGCAGGTCGCTCAGCACGGAACCGGCTTCCTGCCCGCCCGCGAGCAGCGACTCCCCCGAGCCGATCCCGGCGGCGAGCCCGTGGTCCAGTGCGCCGCGGTACCCGGTGACCTGGTTGTCCACCAGCCGCACGACGGCTGTCGGCACGCCGAGACAGCACAGTTCGAGCAGGGTGACCCCGGCCGCGCTCACCGCGAGATCGGTGTCGACGAGCAGGTCGTGCAGGTTCGTCCCCGGCCCGGTGACCTCGAACGACTGCCCGTCGAACGCCGCTGGGACCGTGACGTCGCCGCGCGCGAGCACCCGCGCCGCAAACGACAAGCCTGTCTCGCTCAGCGCCGTCAGGATGGCGCTGACCACCCCTGCCCACGCCCCGCCACCGCCGAGCACGACCGTCACCCGCAATGGCCCGTCGAGCCGCACGTGTTGCCGCTTGTCGCGCGCGGCGAGGACGACGTCGCGCAGCGGCGCGTAGGCGACGCCGCGCAGCAGCACCGGCGAGCCGTCCTCGGGCCGCGGAGCCGGGGCGAACCCGCAGTCCGCGACGACGTCAGCCGCCCTCCTGCCGAACGTGCCGTCCTCGATCGAGACCAGCAGCGCTCCCACGTTGTTGACGTCTTTGCGCAGGTCACCGAGCTCGTAGTGGTCGACGAGTACCACGTCGAAGTCCTCCGCGAGCCGGCCCAGCGCAGGCCCGTCGTCGGCCGGCTGGAGCCGCGGGACGCCCAGCTCGTCGAACCGCGAGGCCAGCCACTCGGCGTTGTCGGTCCGGCCGGAGAACGACACGGCCCAGCCGCGCGCGACGGCTCGTTCGGCATACGCGACGACCCTGGAGATATGCCCGGCACCGATCACCGGCGAGGCGTCGGCACGCAACAGCAAGCGCGTCATGACTCGACCTTCTTCTGCTCGACTTCGGCGTTCAGCGCGGCCAGCTCCGGCCGCGCCCGCAACACGGCGACGACTTCGCGCCAGCCCGACACCCGATCACCCAGCTCCGCGACGACGCCTTCCAGCACGGCCCAATCCTCGACGGTGTCCAGTGTCACGCGCAGGTCCTCGGCGGGCGGGCTGACGACCACACCGCCGCATCGATACCGCTCCGGCTGCGTGTAGATGCCGGACGTGACGTGCTCGCGCGCGGACCCGGTGGCGTCTTTCACCTGCTCGGCGAGCACGTCGAAGCGCACCAGCTCGGCGTCGAAACCACGCGGCAGGGTGCGCGTCAACGTCGTGCTCAGGTAATCCAGCGAAGGCTGCGCGCGCCACAGGGCGATCAGCTGGGCGATCAGTTCGGGGTCGAGCAGCGGGCAATCGGCCGTGAGTCGCACCACAGCGTCCGCCGGGTACCGCTCGCACGCGAGCGCGAAGCGGGCGAGCACGTCGTCGAGCGGGCCGCGCACCACGCCGGCGCCATGAGCCTCCGCTTCGCGGGCGACCGAGTCATCGTCCGGGGCATCGGAAGTGGCCACGATTACCTGGTCCACGCCCACAGTCGCGGCGGCGGCCCGGATCACCCAGCCGAGCACGCTGCGGCCGCCGAGCGGCCGGAGCACCTTGCCGGGGAGCCGCGTCGACGAGACCCGCGCCTGTATGACGGCGTTGACGACCGGGGAGCCAGACATGAGTGACATGATGGCCGACGTTCATCCGCACCGATCGTGGAGGTCACCGATGTCCGAGCTGGATGGCTCCAGCATCCTGCTCACCGGCGGGACCGGTTCGTTCGGCAAGGCGTTCATCGCCTACGCCCTCGCCGAACTGAACCCGAGCCGGCTGGTCGTGCTCTCCCGCGACGAGCTCAAGCAGTACGAAGCACGACAGCTGTTCAACGACGACCCGCGGCTGCGGTGGTTCATCGGGGACGTGCGGGACCGCCGCCGGCTCGAGCGCGCGATGCACAAAGTGGACTACGTAGTCCACGCCGCGGCGCTCAAGCAGGTCGACACCGGTGAGTACAACCCGTTCGAATTCGTCCAGACCAACGTGATGGGTTCGCAGAACGTCATCGAGGCCGCGATCGAGACCGGGGTGAAGAAGGTCGTCGCGCTGTCCACGGACAAGGCGTCGAGCCCGATCAACCTCTACGGCGCGACGAAGCTCTGCGCGGACCGCATGTTCATCAGCGGCAACCACTACGCGGCCGCGTACGAGACCAGGTTCTCCGTGGTCCGCTACGGCAACGTGATGGGCTCGCGCGGCAGTGTGATCCCATTCTTCCGGAAGCTGGCCGAGCGTGGCGAGTCGCTGCCGATCACGCACAAGGAGATGACCCGCTTCTGGATCACCCTCCCGCAGGCCGTGCAGTTCGTCATCGACTCGTTCGACCAGATGAACGGCGGCGAGCTGTACGTGCCGCGGATCCCGAGCATGCGGCTGGTCGACCTGGCCCAGGCCATCGCACCCGGCAGCGAGATGCACGAGGTCGGCGTCCGGCCCGGGGAGAAGCTGCACGAGGAGATGATCGCGCCCGACGACGCGCGGCGGACCGTGCAGCTCGCGGACCGCTACGTCGTCCAGCCGCACATCGCGGGCTGGGGCTACGAGTCGCCGGCGGATGGCAAGCCCGTGCCCGACGGCTTCGCGTACCGCTCGGACAGCAACGACCTCTGGCTCGACGCCGACGAGCTGCGCAACCTGGTCGAGCAGTATGGCTAGCTCTGATGCCGCCTCCGCGGGAAAAAGTATGTCGGCGGATTTCCTGCCCTACGGCCGCCAGTCGGTCGTCGAAGAGGACATCGAGGCAGTCGCCGAGGTCCTGCGCGGCGACTGGCTGACCACCGGCCCCGGCGTGAAGCGCTTCGAGGAGGGGCTCGCCGAGTACACCGGCGGGACGCCGACAGTCGCCGTCACGTCCGGCACAGCCGCGCTGCACGTCGCGTACTACGCGGCTGGGATCGAACCTGGCGACGAGGTCGTGACCTCGCCGATGACGTTCGTGGCCACCGCGGCCACGGCGTCGCTGCTGGGCGCGAAGATCGTCTTCGCCGACGTCGAAGAGGACACCGCGAACCTGGACGTCGCCGCGGCGAAAGCGGCGATGACCAGCCGGACCAAGGTCGTCGCGGCGGTCGACTACGCCGGGCATCCGGCCGAGCTGGGCCAGCTGCACGACCTGGCCCACGAGGCCGGCGCACTGCTGCTGGAGGACGCCGCGCATTCCGTCGGCGGCTCGTGGCAGGGCAGGCCGGTCGGCTCCATCGCGGACCTGACGACGTTCTCGTTCTTCCCGACCAAGAACCTCACGACAGCCGAGGGCGGCGCTGTCGCGGCGACGTCGGATGAGCTGCTGCGGCGCGCGTTCAGTTTCCGAAACCACGGTCTCGTGCGCGACAAGAGTGCGCAGCGGTTCCCGGACGAGGGCGCCTGGCACCAGGAAGTCCACGAGTTCGGGCTGAACTACCGGCTGCCGGACGTCCTGTGCGCGCTCGGCATCAGCCAGCTACGGCGGCTCACGGCGTTCAAGCTGCGCCGCGCCGAGATTCACGCGCGCTACAACGCCGCGCTGGCCGACGTCGACGGCGTCCGCACCCCGGTCACCCGGCCCGGCGCCGACCCGATGTGGCACCTGTACCCGCTGCGCGTGCTCGGCGGACGACGTCACGCGATGTTCGACCACCTGCGCGCGGCCGGTATCGGCGTGCAGGTCAACTACATCCCGGTGTACTGGCATCCGGTGTTCGCCGACCTCGGTTACCGGCGGGGGATGTGCCCGAACGCGGAGGCGTTCTACGCCGAGGAAATCTCGCTGCCGCTCTTCCCGTCCATGACCGACGACGACGTCGACCGCGTTGTCGACGCCATCCGGACGTTCGCGGGTTAACGCACGTTCACGGGGCCTGTCGCGTCCTGTGGCTGTGACTGGTGTCGCTGATGTGGCAGGTGTGACGTTGTGACGTGTCGTGAAGGCCACCTTCACGGCGTAAGGCGCACTCAACTAGGCCTTCACAACGCCCCTGCCGTACCGAAAGTGCCGTCAGGGGCCCCAGCAGTCACATCGCCATCACCACCTGCACGACGTGACTGGCCATTGCCTCCGCTGCCAGCACCCCTTCGCCCCGGTCCTTGCTGCCGTAAACAGGACCTGCCGCACCAGCCAGCCCTCCAAAGTTCCAGGCATTGACGTTCAACGCACCGCGAGGGTCGCCATGTCGTGGCCTTGAGGGTCTTTCGGACCGCTACACCAGGTCCCAGGTGAGCGCGGTGCCCTTGGGGGCGTCCTGGCGGAAGGTGCGGCCGAGGACGTGCACGATGTCGCCGGGGGCCAGGCCGCCGGCCGGGCGGATCGAGCGGACGTTGCCGCGCGTGACCTCATCGCCGGCCCGGACGTCCTCGACGACGTACAGCGAGCGGCGGAAGCGGAGTCCTTCCTTCTCGCTTTCGCGCGGGCCGATCACGGCTGAGCCGAGAGCCTCCCAAGCGCGGTGGCTCTCGGTGACGAGCGAAGCCAGTTCGTGCGGCTCAAGGGAGAAGTCCGCGTCGACACCGCCATCACCGCGAGCGAGCGTGACGTGCTTCTCGATCGCGACAGCGCCGAGCGCGACGGCGGCCAGCGGCGCACCGATGCCCGGAGTGTGATCCGACAGGCCGACGAGCGTGCCCGTGACACCCGCGAGCACAGGCAGCCCGCGAAGGTTGCTCTCCGACGGCGACGCGGGGTAGCTCGCCGTGCAGCCGAGCACGATCAGCTGGTCGTTGCCGGCCTCCCTGGCCGTCCGGACGGCCGCGTCGATCTCCGCGACGCTCGCCATACCGGTCGAAATGATCATCGGCTTGCCCGTGCGAGCACACAGCTCGACCAGCGGCAGGTCGACGATCTCCGAAGACGCGATCTTGTACGCGGGCACCCCCAGCGACTCGAGGAGTTCGACGGCCGTCGGGTCGAACGGGCTGGAAAACGCCTCCAGGCCGCGCTCGCGGGCCCGCGCGAAGATCGGCTCGTGCCACTCCCACGGCGTGTGCGCGCGCTCGTAGAGTTTGTACAGGTTTTCGCCGCCCCACAGCGAATGCGTGTCACCGATCCGGAAATCCGGGGTGTCGACGTCAATGGTGATCGTGTCCGGGCGGTAGGTCTGGAGCTTCACCGCGTGCGCGCCGGTTTCGGCGATCGCGTCGACGATGGCGAGCGCGCGGTCGAGTTCACCGTTGTGGTTGCCGGACATCTCCGCGATCACGAACGGCGGGTGTGCCGGGCCGATCAGGTGGGCGCCGATCCGGAGTTCTTTGCTGGCCGTCATTTCGAGGTGGAACCCTTCCTGGTCTTCCGGTGGGCGGCGACCAACTCGGTCCACACGACGTCGCGCGGTTCGCCGTCCACCTCACGAACATAGCGTCGTGTCTCGGTAAAGCCGAACCGCTGGTGCAGTTGGATCACCTGGATGTTCGACGCGAGCGTCGCCCCACCCAGGGTCTGGACGCCGAGCACGTCGAACGCGTAGTCGATCGCGTCGCCCTCCAGCCGCATCCACGCCGCCAGCAGGTTCTTGCCGAGGCCGTCGATGTCGAGGTAGAAGCCCCATTCGGCGCTTTTCGCTGCGGGATCGATGTCGCTGAAGAGCACCACGCCGGCGGGTACACCCCCCTCTGCGTAGATCAGCACGCGCCGGGTCGGGTTCTTGACCACCGCGTCGAACCACGCCCGGTGCTCGGCGATGCCGATCTCGTGCGTGGTGAAGCTGACCTCGCGGACCTTGGGATGGTTGCGCCAGCGCCAGATCAGCTCGATGTCGGCTTCGGTGGCTTCACGCAACGACGCGATCACAACGGGTGGTGGCATCGGTGGTCGATCCTCCGGGGACGGTGGCCAGGGTCAGCTCAGGGTTTTGCGCAGCTGCCGAAACTCCCCCGCCGCGGGCACGTCGACGTAACCGGCGCGCTGGAAGAGCGCCGCCGAAGCCGCGTTGTCCCGATGGACACCGGCCAGGATGTACGCGGGACGCTGTCGCTGGGTAAGTATACGTTCACCCGCGGCGAGCATCGCGCCGGAAAGGCCGCGTCCGCGGTGCTTCGGAGCGACGGTGATACTGACTTCCCAGCTGTCGCCGCCGTTTTTGTGGTCACTGTTGTGGTCGAACCGGACGGTCCCCACCGGCTCGTTGTCCACCTCGACCACCAGCAGCAACCTGGACGGCGACGCGAGCACGTCGCGAAGCCACCCCAAGTGCCGATCGAGCGGGATCAGCCCGGTCGTCCGCGAAACGACCCGGGTCTGCGGGTCATTTCGCCATTCGAGCAGGAGTTCAGCGTCCGACTCGGTGGCTTCGCGGGCAACTGGTGGAGCCATGGCTCACGCCTCGACGGAGGCGCTCTCGCGGTCCTCGAGCTTGCGGAGCCTGTCCTCGTACCGCGCGATTCCGGCGAGGCGGACCCGGATCTGCGCGTGCTGGCGCTGGATCTCCTCGATCAGCGAACGCGACTCTGCCTGCTCCGCGGAGTCCGCCGACGGCGCGAGGCTGAGCTGCTCACGCAGGTCCTCGATCCGCGCGTCCTGCGCGGCGACGTGCGGCATCAGCCGGTCGAGCTCGTTGCGGGTCCAGTGCTGCTCGTCGTCCGCCTTCCGCAGGCTCTCTTCGATCAGCTCGAGCCGGCGGCGGTGGTCGACCGTGCAGTGCTCCTGCTCGCTCATCCGCGCGTCGAGCTCGCGCTGCCCCTCGGTGACCCGGAAGTCGACGAACCTGATGAGCCTGCCCAGCAGCAGTGATTTCGCAGTCATGGAAACGGTCCTTAAGTAAATCGAGCGGGAAGGGTCAGCGCAGGAGATCGGTGTCGCCCGTTTTGGTCCATGAGTCCAGCAGCCTGCCCTCGGCGGCGATCTGATGCTCGGGACCGACGATGCAGGAGTCGCCGGCCGCATGCTCCCACGACGTCTGGTCGGGGTCGTCGATGAAGGAGAACCCGGTGAGCAGCAGGTTCGCCGTCGGGAACGAGGTACGGGCGATCCACGCGGCCATCGTGCCGGTCGTGGACCACTTCGACTGCTCGCGGCTGGCCAGGCCCAGCGCGTCGGACAGCGGCAACGTCACTTCGCGGTTGGACACCGGGACGAACCCGAGGTCCTCGGGCCACCAGGCCGGAATCGCTTCCGGCTCCCAGTGCAGCCGGCCGGGCTCGACCATCAGGTAGAGCCGCTTGCGGTAGTCGCGGAAAACGTACGGGGTGGCGCGCACGGCCCGGTTGAACACCACGACGTGCACCCGGCTGCCCACCACCTCGGGGCCGCCGGGCTCGTCGAGGACGAACCCGTTGACCCGGATCACCAGGTCGCAGGCGTCGACCGCCTTGGCGCGCTGCGGGTCCTCCGGCAGCGGCTGATTGCCGACGACGGCGACCGAGCGGGGCTCCGGGCGGTCGGCGTAGGCCGCGAGCAGATTCACCATCAGGCTCGAAGCACCGGAAACTGCAGTCATGAGGGGAGAAACTACCAGTACATCCCGGGCGTGCGGCGCGGTCGCGCGTGCTGACCGGCCGTGCTTGCTCGGGTACCCCCGAGCAGCGTTACGCACGTGGGTACCCTCGTATCTCGTGCACGCCACCAGCACGGTTCACGCGCCCAGCGAAGACTCTGCCACCGCCTCGGACACCGTTCCGCCGCGGTCGGACAGTAAGACTTTCGCGCGCGCGGTCGCCGACCTCAAAGACGGTTTCAACCGCCGGGAACTCTGGCTCCACCTGGGCTGGCAGGACATCAAGCAGCGTTATCGCCGCTCGGTGATCGGCCCGTTCTGGATCACCATCAGCCAGGGCATCACCGCGCTCGGCCTCGGGCTGTTGTATTCACAGCTGCTCGATACGTCGATTTCGACCTTTTTGCCGTATATCACCACCGGTTTCATCGTGTGGAACTTCATCCTCGGCTGCGTGACCGAAGGCACCGAAACCTTCATCGCGAACGAAGGGCTGATAAAACATCTGCCCGCGCCGATCACGATCTACGTGTTCCGCACGGTCTGGCGCCAGACGCTGATGCTCGCGCACAACTTCTTGATCTATCTCATCGTGGTCGTCGTGTTCTGGGGCGCCATCACCAAGCACGGCTACACGATCAGCGCCGGCGGCACCCCGCAGCCGGGTCTGTCCTGGACGGCATTGCTCGCCATTCCGGGCTTCTTCCTGCTGGCGCTCAACGCGGCCTGGCTGACCGTGGTCTTCGGCATCATCTCGACCCGCTTCCGCGACCTTCCCCAGGTGGTCAGCAGCCTGATCAACCTCGCGTTCTTCGCGACGCCGATCGTCTGGTCGACCGATATCCTGGAGAAGAAGTTCGCCAACGCCGCCAGCTGGCGTGGTTACGTGGCCGAGCTGAACCCGCTTTACCACTACGTCCAGGTAGTGCGCGCACCGCTGATCGGCGCGGAGATCAACTGGCACAGCTGGGTGGTCGTCGGTGGGCTCACCGTCCTCGGCTGGAGCCTCGCGATGGTCGTCCTGCGCAACTACCGTTCCCGCGTCTCCTATTGGGTGTGACAACAAATGGTCAGCATTGATGTCTGGAACGCTTCGGTCGATTTCCCGATCTTCGACGCGAAGACGCGTTCACTGAAAAAGCGCGTGCTCGGCAAGGTCGGCGGCAAGATCGGCACCGAGAGCAAGGTGCCGGTGATCCAGGCCCTGCACGACGTGACGATCTCGGTCAACGAAGGCGACCGCATCGGCCTGGTCGGCCACAACGGCGCCGGCAAGTCGACGCTGCTGCGCCTGCTGTCCGGAATCTACGAGCCCACCCGGGGATCCGCGCGGATCCGCGGCAAGGTCGCGCCGGTGTTCGACCTCGGGGTCGGCATGGACCAGGAGATCTCCGGCTACGAGAACATCATGATCCGGGGCCTGTACCTCGGCATGACCCGCAAGCAGATGACCAAACGAGTCGACGACATCGCGGACTTCACCGAGCTCGGTGACTACCTGTCGATGCCGCTGCGCACGTACTCCACCGGGATGCGCGTGCGGCTCGCGCTCGGCGTGGTCACCTCGATCGACCCGGAGATCCTGCTGCTCGACGAGGGCATCGGCGCGGTCGACGCGGCGTTCCTCAACAAGGCCCGTGACCGCCTCAAGGACCTCGTCAAGCGGTCCGGTCTGCTCGTCTTCGCCAGCCACTCCGACGAGCTGCTCATCGAGATGTGCAACTCGGCGATCTGGATGGACGAAGGCCGCGTCAAGCAGCACGGTTCGCTGCGAGAGGTCCTCACCGCGTACAAGGGCCGCGACCCGTTCGAGAACATGAGCCAGGAGGCGATCGAGCGGCTCGGCCTCTCCGCTCAGACCGCCGCGCCGAACGGCGGGGTGTGACGTGAGCGGCGAGGCGATGGCCGCGGGTTCGGTGGTCGGCGTGGTGGTCACCATGAACCGGCGGGAGCAGCTCGCGGACTCGTTGAAGATCATCGCCGCGCAGACGCACTCGGTCGACCACCTCATCGTCGTCGACAACGGGCCCGAGCAGTCCGCGAGCGACGTCGTCAGCGGTTATCCGCTGCCGCACACGTACATCGCCTCGCACCGCAACCTCGGCGGTGCGGGCGGGTTCGCGCTCGGCATGCTGCACGCGCTGGCGATGGGCGCGGACTGGGTCTGGCTCGCCGACGACGACGGCAGGCCCGGTGACGAGAACGTGCTGTCGATCCTGTTGTCCGAAGCGGAAAAGCGCGACCTCGCCGAGATCTCGCCGATGGTGGTCAACATCGACACCCCGGACAAGCTCGCCTTCCCGTTGCGCCGCGGGCTGACGTGGAAGCGTTCGTCCGAGGAGCTGGGCGTGGACTTCCTGCCCGGCATCGCCTCGCTGATGAACGGCGCGCTGTTCCGTGCGTCCACTTTGGACGTCGTCGGCGTGCCGGACCTCCGGCTGTTCCTGCGCGGCGACGAGGTCGAGCTGCACCGCCGCCTGGTGCGGTCGGGGCTGCCGTTCGGGACCTCGCTCAAGACGACGTACCTGCACCCGGACGGCTCGGACGAGTTCAAGCCGATGCTGGGCGGCCGGTTCCACGCGCAAGACCCGGAAAACGAGTTCAAGCGCTACTACACCTACCGCAACCGCGGATACCTGCTGTCGCAGCCGGGCATGCGCAAGATCGGCGCGCTCGAAGTGCTGCGCTTCGGCCTGTACTTCGTCGGCGTCAAGCGTGATCCCAAGGCGTTCCTGCAGTGGCTGAAGCTGGTCCGACAGGGCCGCAACGAAAAGTTCTTCCGCTTCTCCAAGTAAACCGGTGCCACGCTGAAGATGACAGAGCACAATGCCACCTTGCGCTCTGCCGAGCCACCCGTCGAACCCACGGCCCAGTCGCGGCCGTGGGTTCCGGCGTTGTGGACCGGCGTCGGTCTGGTCTGGGCATTCGCACTGGTGGTGACCGGTTCCCCGCTCGGTGACGTCGTGCTGTGGTTCGTCGCGGCAGTGCTCGGGGTGCTGCTGCCCGGGGTCGCACTGGTCCGCGCGGTGCGTCCCGGGCGTGCCGCCCTGATCGAAGACGTCGGCTGGGGCATTCCGGCCGGTTTCCTCGTCGCGATCGCGGGCTGGGCCGTGGGCGCAGCGCTCCCCTGGGCTCCGCCTCCGTGGCTGTTCGGGCCGCTGGTCGTCGCGGCGCTGTTCGCCATCCCCGCTGCCCGGCCACGGCTGCTCGCGCGCCCGGGTCCTGGCTGGGGCCTGCGTCCGAACCTCGTGCTCTGCGCCGTCATGCTGGTCGTGGTCGCTTGGATGACCGTGGACTTCCTGCGGCTCAACCCGGTCGATCCGGGAGCGGCCGGCAGTTTCTCCTACCCCGACGGAATTTTCCAGCTGTCGTTGGTGGGCGAGCTCCGGCATTCGCTGGTCGTGACCTACCCGATGGTCGCGGGCGAGCCGTACTCGTACCACTGGTTCGGCCACGCGGTACTCGCCCACCTGCTCAGCGGCGGAGTGTCGCCGTTCGACGCGGTGGTCCGGCTCGCGCCGTCGACGCTGATGCCCGCGACCGTGCTCACCGCGGCCGTGGTGGCCCGCGGGGTCGCCGGGCGCGTGTCCGCCGGACCGCTCGCGGCGGTGCTGCTCGGCGCGCTGGGGACCACGGTGGCGACGCAGAGCCCGGATGGGCAGTCCCAGGCCGTGATCCAGACGTACTGGTGGGCCAGTATCACCACGGTGTTCGGCTGGATCGCGAGCCTCGCCGTGGCCGGTTGCGCCGTCGCCGTCCTCCGGAGCCGCGCGAACCCGGACGTCCCGACATGGCTGCTCGTACCGTTTCTGCTCTTCGCGGCGGGCGCGAAGTCGTCGGCCGTGCCCGTGCTGCTCGGCGGTGCCGCGCTCGCGATGGTCGCGCTGCTCATCACCCGGCAGCGGGTCCGTGCGGGTGTGCTGGTGCTCGCCGCTACCGCCGCCACCCTCGGCGCAGCCACGCTCACGGTGTACAGCGGCGGCAGTTCGGGTCTGCATGTCGACGTCTTCGGCGGCCTGGTGCGCAACGCCGGACGGCTGTTTCCCGGCCTCACCACGCCGAAGTCCGACGGCCTCGCACTGACGTTGCCCGGTGTACCGGTCACAGCCGTGCTGGTGACGGCGGTCCTGCTGTACGTCCCGCTGCTGCCGCGCCTGATCGGGTTCGTGTTCCTGGCGCGCTGGGAACGCCGTGACCCGGCGACGTGGTTCTTCGCCGGGATCGTGCTCGCCGGCGCGGGGGCGACTCTGGTGTTCCGGCATCCGGGCGAAAGCGAAGGTTTCTTCCTGCTGTCCGCGTATCCGCTCGGCGTGGTGGGCTCGGCGTGGGGTCTGGCAAGGGCGGCGGACCACGTCCGCAAACTGCCGTGGGTCCGGACAGCGCTGGCGGGGGCCGCGGCCGGGGCCGTGGCGTCGACCGTGATCGCGTTCGGCCTGCCGACGGACTGGACGCCCTCCTTCCGGCACGACCTGGAGCCTCTGGGCTTGCTCATCGTCGGCCTGGCGGTGGCGTTCGCCGCGGCTTGGGTTGTGCGGCGCGCTTCACGACGGTTCGTCGCCGTGGCCGCGGTCGGCGCGGTGCTCGGCACCGGGCTGCTGAGCACCGCGTTCTACGCGACGGCTTCGGTTACGACGTACAGCCAGATCGCGACCACCAGCCCAGGAAGCCTGCTGGTGACCCGCGACGGCCTGACGAGCGGGCACTGGCTCGACGAGCACGCCGGCCCCCACGACATCCTTGCCGCGAACCACTTGTGTACGCAGACCGGCGGCGCTCAGCCGATAACTCCCTGCCAGGCCAAGGCTTTCACCCTGTCCGCGTTGTCCGGCCGGACCATCGACGTCGGCGGCTGGGCCTACGCGTCACGCAATCTGGGCACCGCCTGGGACGCACCTCAGCACTGGACCGACCAGCCGTTCTGGGACCAGGCAAGGCTTACCCGCGAACAGACGGCGTTCAGCGCACCGACGTCCACCCTTCTCGACGGCCTCTACCGCGACGGCGTCCGCTGGCTCGTGGCCGACTCCCTAGGCACCCCGGCCGACACGACGTCCCTCGACAGGCTCGCCATCCGACGGCTTTCCTTGCCCACCATCACCATCTGGCAGCTACGCGGGTAATTGCGCCGCGGGCATAGGTGCTCCCTTGGGTGGTGCAAACAGCTCACGTACGACGCACTCGATGAGGGAGAATCACGGGAGTTCCTTGCACAACTCGCAAGTGACTACGACCAGCCCGGCGAAGGAGCTCCCTGATGCACGCGCAGCACACCCCGACTTGGCAGAAGAGCAGCTACAGCAACACCAAGGACGACTGCGTTGAGATCGCGCTGGACCCGGCCGACATGGGCATCCGCGACTCCAAAGCCCCCCACGCCGGTGCTCTGCACGTGTCCCCCCTCGCCTGGCACTCGTTCCTCTAGGACGCCGTAACTCCTGCTTAATGGCCTGACCTCGCCAAACGCACAATCTCGTGGGTTTGGTCCACTCTGCGTGCCTAACGTGTTATTTTGCGTAGTGCATAGTTTGGCGCGCAACTGGGCCGAATGGGTGAACGAGGGGTGGGGACTCCATGGCAGACGATGCTGGGCAGACAACCGGGGTAGTGGTCGGCAAGATCGACACAGCGGGTGACATCTTCGCCAAGTTCAACTTCTGGAACACCGACAGCCCCGCCGGAGGCTCTACCCCGGCCGGCGGCCAAGGGTTCAGCATGAGCGCCGACGAGATGCACGCCATGCTCACCAAAGCCAAAGCCACCCGACAACTCATCCAAGCCCAGTTCCTTCCAGCTGAGAGGCTGAGCCAGGGGGTACCGCCCGCGAATGAACCCGCCAGCAACGGGGCAGTGCTCGGCCAGAACGGCGTCAACGACACCGGACGCTACTACCAAGGCCACCTCCACATCCAGAACCAGCACTATTCATCGTTGATCCAGAAACTAGAATCGGCCCTCGGGGAGACCGTGGAAGCCGATGATCAGGCAGCCGACGCGGCGAACAAGACAGGTGGAGTACTTTGATGGTCCGTCGGTACGGTCTGACCGCTACAGCACTGGTTGTGGGAGCAGTGTTGCTCTCGGCGTGTTCCAACAGCACGGTAACCGGGGTGGCCAATACACCCTCGGCCGCGCCAAGCGATCCATCTTCGTCGTCCAATGCTGCGGTGCCGCACAGCGGCGCACCCAAAGTGCAGAACCCTTTGCCTGCCAAAGTGCTTGGCGGCAGTCCCTGCGACACAGCATTTACCGCCGCTCAGCTGACTCATTTTCTTGGTCCGACCACCCCGCCGAAGGCGACCACAGATCAGCTTGGCACTGCGTGCCTCTGGCAAAACGAGGCTGGCAACGGTTCGGGGCTCTCTGTCGGCTACCAAACCAAGGTTCACGATGGCATCAGCCTGGCATACCAGACAGTAGAGCCTACGGCTTCCCGCTGGGTGGTACTCGACTCCGTCCAGGGTTATCCAGCCATTGGGTACGTGTCGCAACACGTCGACCCCAGCGCCAAAGATAACTGCGTGATCGTGGTCGGTATCAGCGATGAACTGGCTTATTCTATTTCGCTGGGGCTCAGCGATGGTGCAATCGCCCAGCACAAGGACGCATGTCTGTCTGGCCGTGATGTTGCTGACGCGATGATGACAAATATGAAGGCGAGGGCCTGATGGGTCTCCTCGGTGACGTGATGGACGCCGCGAAGCACATCGGGTCGGGCGCCGCTCACCTGGTCGAATCAGGCGCCAAGGACCTGAGCAACATTGTGACTGGGGCTGGGGCAGGCTTGCTTCTCGGTGGTCCCGCGGGAGCGCTGATCGGCGGTTATCTGGGTTCCCAGGCCGGTGGTGGGGCGAACAATCCGACCGTCGGTGGACTGGGACCGGGCGATCTCGTCCAGCGGGTCATGCAAGGCCCTGGCACGACCTCTTTGCAGGACGTCCACCAAGCCGGTGTCGAGCAGTCCAAGGCCCAGGACCAGATCGAGTCCGGTAGTCGTGATCTGATGTCCGGGTTGGAATCGGCCTGGACCGGCAGTGGTTCGGATGCCGCACGGGCGAGTATCCAGCCGCTGGCCGACACGGCGGCGTCCGCTTCGGCGACTTTGCAGCGGAATTCCTCGTTGGCGCAGGATCAGATCGGCCAGTTCGAGTCGATGAAGAATTCGCTCCACCAGGACGTCACGAATACCGCTCCCGAAAGAAGCGCCTGGGACGTCGGTACTCCGTGGAACACCAGCACCGAAGACGCGATCAACGATCACAACCAGAAAGCCCAGGAAAACCTCGCCCGCTACACCGACTATTCGAGCCAGTCGACGGCGAACACCGGCTCACGGACCATCGACTACGGCCAGTTGGCACAGTCCCAGATCGGCGACGTCACGCTTGCCCCCACTTCGCTGACGCCGCCCCCCGGCCCCACCCATGGCCCAGGCGGCGGACCCACGCACGGCCCCGGCGGTGGGCTCACCGAATACAAGCATTCGCCGCCACCCAGCGGACCCCCTCCCGGTGGACCTCCGACTCCTGGTCCGGGAAACCAGCCCGGCACCTCCGGACTGCCCTCGGGCGGCACCGTGGCCGCGGGCTACACCCCGCCGCCGACCTCGGGCGGGTTCCAGCCGGGCGGCTTCGGTCCGGGCGGATTCGGCCCCGGTGCGAATGGTGGTAACTCGACGTACTCCCCCGGCGGCTTCGGCGGTGGGGGCGCGGGATTCGGTCCGATGGGCGGCGGCTTTGGCGGCGGCTCAAGTGGTTCGGGCGGCGGCTACGGCAGTGGCTCAAGCAGTGGCTCAAGCAGTGGAGCCGGTGCGGGCTCGGCAGGCGCCGGTCGAGGCCTCGCGGGTGGAACGAGCTCGGGTGCCGGTGCACCGGGCGAGTCGGCTGGGCGACCCGGCGGATCGGGCAGCGCGAGCGGCTCCGCGGCACCCGGCAAGGCCGGGACGAGCGGCATGGGCGGCGCCGGAAAAGGCAAGGGCGAAGGCGGCGAAGACGCCGAGCACAGCCGTCCGTCGTACCTGATGGAAGCCGACACCGACGAGATCTTCGGCAGTGACGAGCGGACAGCACCGCCCGTCATCGGTCTGTAGCCGGGCGACGAGGTGCTCCTCAACCGACCGGTTTACCTGCCAAAAGCCGTGCTGCTGAAGGTCTGGGAATGGGAAGGCCACGGCAGCCCGCCCGCGGTCTTCGGCCCGGACAACTACTGGCTCGGCGACGAGACCAAGAAACAGTACGAGGACAAGGTGCTCGACGTGCTCGTGGGCCTGGGGCTCGGTGCGGGCGGCACCGTAACCAAGGAGTTCCGTGAGGTTCTCCGCGTGCTGGCTCAAGGGACGCAGCAGTTCAGCGCTTGGCTGGGCAGCGTGGAGACCGACGAATCGGCGGGGACGCTCGTCTCCGTCCGCGGGTCCGACGCCGTTCGGCTCGTTCGCCAGGACGACAGGGTGCGCCTAGATTCCGTCGCCGTCGAGTACCCCGCGGAGTCGTTGGTCGGTCTGCTGCCACCGGTGCCGCCGGTGCGGATGGACCCGATCACCGTTCCGAACGCCCGGTTCGGTCCTCGGAAACCGCGCGCCGACGAGCCGTACGAGCTGAAGGTGTCCACCGGGTACGCGCCGCCTGACCCCGCGCGCCGGGCGAAGGACCTCGCTGCCGGCAAGCGATCCGGCGTCCACCAGTTCTACGCGACGAAGGCCGGCGGCCGGAGTAAACCGTTGACAGTGCTGACATCCTCGGCGAAGGCAGGCTACTGACGTACGTCTTCGAACGGCCACGCGAGGAAGCGATGGTCAGCTTCCAGCCAGGCACCAGGGAAAACGTGACTCGGGCGCTCTACTCGACTTTCGCCGGGATGCGGTAGCGCTACTCGCCGATGACCGGAGGCGAGGTGCGCTCGTTGGTACCGAACACCTCGTCCGGATCGCCTTCGACGAGGTAGGTCGGACGCTGGTGCTCCTGGTCTTCCTCGCCCTTGCCACCGCGGCCGCCACCCATTCCGCCGGACGCGCCGGTTTTCCCCGGGGTGGACCCCATTCCCCGGCCCGCGGCCGACTCGGCCGCACCGACTCCGCCCGGTTTCGCCGCGCCTGAGCCGCTGCCCGCGGCCGGCTCGGAAGAGCCGCCAGACAACGAGCCGCTGCCGCCGGGACCGAACCCGCCACGCCCGAGCTTGCTGTTGTACTCCTCGGCGTCGCCGAAGCCGCCCATGCCGCCGCCCATTCCGCCCATCGGCATCGGGCCCATTCCGCCCATTCCGCTGTTGTTGCTAGCGGCAGGCGGCGGAGCGATGTTGGCCTGCGGCTGGAAGCTCTGGGCGCTGGTATGTCCTTGCCCCAGGTTCACGCCTCCAGTGGTGTTGCCCGGCTGAAGCTGTTGCTGGGTACCAGCATCGGTCGACTTGCCCTGCGACGCGCTACTACTCGACGTGCCTCCGCCACCGCCGGCGGAGGAGAAGTCGGAGGAGGAGTGTGTGCCACCGCCGCCGGTCGGCATCGGGTTGTTCGTACCGCCGCCGCCGGTCGCGGCGAACTTCGGCGGGTCGGCGAACACCGGCTGCTTCGACGCGGCGGTGTAGAGGTCCTTGTCGTACTGCGACAGCACGCCGGCGGCCTCTTCGTGGGCTTTTTGGCTCTGCTGCTGCAGTTTGAACGAGTCGCCGACCGCGGTGCCCATATCGAGCGGTCCGGCGGTGGCCCATTTCTTGAACTCGTCGTTCCAGCTGAACGGGACCGGGTCCGGCATCTTGCTCTTGGCCGCCGCGGCGGCGTTGCTCTGCTCGTAGATGGTCTCGGCGGCGAGCTGCGCGTTCTGCGAGTTCGCGTCCGACCATTTGGTGAGACTGCTGAAGTACCCGCGGGCGGCCTCGGCCGAGTCGCCTTCCCAGGCGCCTTGCGACTTGTTGACCGCGGCGTTGAACTTCGTGCCGAAGTTGTCGAACGCCTTCTGGACGCCGGCGTACGCGTTGGAGACGTCGGTGACCTGGCCGGTGTTGAGGTTGGTGTTGACGTACTGCTTCAGCTGGGCGTGGTCGGTGCCCAGGTACAGCCCGTCGGAGGCCTGCAGACCCGGGACGAACTCGACGTCGTGCCCGGACGACAGGGTCGTGACGTTCTTCGTGCCGATCGCGGCGGCCCGCTGCTTGCCCGCGTTTTCGGCCTGGCTCCGCTTGAAGTCGTTAAGCAGGTTGCCGAACCAGCTGCCGTCGTCGGGATACCCCGCGTCGGCCTGCTGCTGCAGATACTGCTCACGGGCCGCCGGAGGCATGTCCGCAAGCTGCTGCTGGCTCTTCGGCGGCTGCGGCGCTGTCATCGCGCACCCCGCCCGCTGGTCTTGGCTAGAAAACGCATTACCGCCCCACAGTTTCGCCGTACAACGTCCGCGGCCGCATTCTACAAGCCGCGGCCGACCCGGGGCGACCGTTTCGCGAAGTGCCCCCCGCCGCTCGACCGCCGATCGACCGCCGATCGACCGCCGATCGACACTGTGACGCGGTGACTTTCGGGATGGTTCCCGCAGCCTAGAAATAGCCCTCGAGCTGCTCGAACAGCTGCTGCGCGATGCGTGCGTTGTCGGCCGGAGCGTAGGTCAGCCAGCTCTGGCCGTCGGCTGCCTCACGCGTGGTCATCAGGTACCGGCCGGTCTCCGTGTCGAACCAGGCGAGCGGGCTCAGGTCGGTCTCGCGACCATGGCGGCCCTGCACGAACGCGGTGAACTGACCGACACGCAGCTTCGGCTTCTCGAAGATCCGCTCGACGGACCGCAGCTGCGGCGAGACCCACCTCGGCGCGCTGACCTGCGAAAACGCGTTGTACCCGGCATCGTCCGGGCGGCGGTTGCGCGGCGGCGCGGGCGCGGGTTTGGCGACGGTGACCGACTGCCCCGGCGCGGCAGGCGTCAGCGGGATCAGGTCGACGATCGACGCGACGATCGAGGTGGGCCTGGTCTCTTCGAAGCGCAGCATGTTCTCGTCCTGGCGGACGACGATCGCGAACTGCCCGTCGGACGCCGCCCGGGCGAACAGCGCCTTTCCCCCGTCAAGACTGGCGGCGGCCGAGATCGACAGACGGGACCTCACGAACGTCGCCAGCCCCAGCTCGACGTCGGCGTCGAGGCGCCCGCCACGCAGCACGCCCCGCGACTCGAGATCGCGGAACACCGCTTCGCGGATCTGTGCGCGCTGGGTGAATGTGGTGCCCAGGTGACCGACGGTGAACGGGAACGGGGCACGGCCCAAGTTCTCCTGCTCGAGCAGGATGTCCACGGCTGCCAGCGACAGCGAGAACGAGTACGGCATCGCCAAAATCCTCACCTACCTGCGTCGAACGGTATCTCAGCCCTCAGCGAACCCGCTTGCCGCGACGCTCCCGCACTGATGTGGTGGTCGTATGGCTGATCAAAAACCCGCACTCGTCCTGCATCTGGCCGCGGGCGGCGAACCACTGCTGTTCGCCGTCACCGACGAAGACGCCACAAAGTACGAGGAAAAACTGCCCGGACTCGTCAAGAGCAGCGCCATCGAGTCGGTCCAGACGAAGGACGGCTCCAAGGTCACGATCAACTTCGCGCACATCGCCGTCGCCTACATCGACGACCTGCAGCGCAAGGGCCGCGTTTTCGGCCTGCACTAGAGGCCGCTCGCGACGTTCCCTCGGGGCCACCCTTGTGGCGTTCAAAGCCATAAGGGTGGCCCCGAGGGGTCCTTGACGCCCCTACAAGACGCGCGGATCAAAGCTCGTAGAGCCGCTTCCAGTTTTCGCGGCTGGTCAGCTCCGGCATGGCGCGCTTGTACTGCTCCTGGACACCGGCGCCTTCCTTGCGCAGCCGGTTGATCACCTTGGCGCCGCGCCGGGCGAGGTCGAACATCTTCGCCCGGTCGTACTTCCGCACGCGGACGCCCTCCTGGTTGGCGTCGGTCACGACGGCGGTGTCGAACTGGGCCACGTGCCACCAGTTCGCCTCGTCGGTCGGGATGGCGCCGAGGGAGTGCTTGTGCCTGCCGAGGAGGCGGTCGAAGACGCGCTTGAGCAGGATGACGCGCTGCAGGCTGGGCCGCGGCGCGCTGTTGATGATCCCGATGTCGTTCGACGCGATCCCCGGCACGTCGGTGGCCGGGTGGCGCTTCGTCTCCGGGTACTCGTCGCGGATGCGGCGGATGTCCTTCATCGCGGCGACACCGCCGTCACGCAGGATCTCCGGGCCCTCGAGGAAGTCCTCGACGGCCTTGATCAGCGTGGCCGAGAGGCCGTACTGCATCCCGAGCAGGTACCTGATCAGCTGCGCGACGAGCACACGCGAAAGCAGGTTGAGGTTGAACGGGCTGTGCAGTGCCGCGGTGATGATCGAGTTGCGCAGGTTGAAGTACCGGTGCCACTCGTCCCAGTCCTTCCAGTGGAAGTCGGCGTGCCAGACGCCAGCGCCGGGAAGGGTGACTGTGGGGAAGCCGTGCTCGCGGGCGCGGTAGCTGTACTCGGCGTCGTCCCACTGGAAGAAGAACGGCATCGGGTACCCGGTGGCTTTGACGATCTCGTACGGGATCAGGCAGGACCACCAGCCGTTGTACCCGGCGTCGAGGCGACGCTCCTGGCGGTTCGGTTTGAGGGTCTCCTCGTCCACGCCGAGCAGGTCCGCGGTGGACAGGCTGTGCTCGACCGGCTGGCCGGGCTCGAGGGTGTTCAAGTTGGCGTACTCGGCGCCGACGTGCAGCTGGTTCGGGTGCAGCAGGTTCAGCATCTGGCCGCCGACGATGATCGGGTTCGCCGAGCGGTTGGAGAACGCCGTCATCCGGATCACCAGGTCCGGCTCGAGCAGCACGTCGTCGTCCATGAACAGGACGTTCGCGTGCTCGGTCTCGGTGTGCCCGGCGACCTCGTAGAGGCCGCGGGTGAACCCGCCGGCGCCGCCGAGGTTCGGCTGGATGATGTAGTGCAGCTTCTCGCCGAGGTCCTTCGCGACCTGCGCGAACCCGTCGCGGGAGTCGACCCGGTCGGTGCCCTGGTCGGCCACGTAGATGGCGTCGAGGGTGTCCAGCGAGGAGATGTCCCCGGCGAGGGCCCGCAGGTTGGCGAGGCAGTCGTCGGCGCGGTTCATCGTGCAGATGGTGACCGCAGTCGGCCGGATCTTCTCCGGCGCCTCGACCGTCCAGCGCACCTGCTCGATGGTCAGCGTCTGGCCGCCCTCGGTCTCGAGGTCGAGCCAGAGCGCGCCGCCGTCGTAGAACCGGTCCAGCTTGGCGGTGAGCGACACGGCCAGCGCCTTCGCGCCGACGATGTTCTGCGCCGCGACGACCCGAGCGTCGCCCTCGACGTCGGAAGCGCCGACCGTGAGGAGGCCGTCACCGGAGACGACTGCCTCGACGGTGACGTCCTTCGCGGTGGTCCAGCGCTGCCAGTAGCTGGCCGGGAAGCGGCCGAAGTAGGTGTTGCCGGACACCTTCGAACCGGGCTCGACGCGGACACTCGTCCGGTCGCGCACGACCGTGCCCCACTCGAGCTCGGCGTACATGTCCTTGCTGATCACCGGCGACGGGCCGGCGTACAGCCCACGCTGCGCGGTGAGCCTGCCCTGCGGAGCACGCTCGGCGAAGGTCGTCTCGTCAGCGGCCGACACGCTGGGGCCTGCCGTTGGGGCGGCCGCGGTCACGGCTCCTGCTTTGCCGGGCATAGATCCTCAGTTCTCCTCTAGTGGCTTTTCAAGAACGGGGGTTTTCTCAGGTGCGGGCTCGCGGAAAACAACCCACTTGAGCATCACGAAATTGATCACGGTCGCGGTTGCCTGGGAAACGACCCAACCGAGGGTGCTCTTCCACGTCGACTCTGGCAGAAGACTCAGCATCAGGCCATTCACACTCACCGCGACGAAGAACGTCACCGTGTAAAGCGCCACAAAACTCCCGATCTGGGCGGCGCCGGTCTTGCGCCCACCTGCGAACGTGAATTTGCGGTTAAGAAAATAGGCAGTGGTGGTACCGATGATGAAACTGATCGCCCTGGCGACGTCGACCCATGGTGACGCGGACATCCCGAGCGCGCGCAGGCCCTGGTAGGTGCCGAAATCGAGCAGCGCGCAGCAACCACCGATCACCGCGAAGCGGATGAGCTGCCCGAGCAGCCCGGGAGCGGCCGGTTTTTCCGCCGTCACACTCGCCTGGGGGTTGGTCGCCACCACTGCTCTACCTCACGGATTTCGATCGGCTGGAGCTTGAAGTGTAGAAGCGGGCACTTCAGGGGCATGTCTCGGGCGGGGTTCGGCACCATTACGCTGGTCGCGTGACCGACTACCCCCATACCGAGCGGCGCACCCTCACCGGCTGGGCTCGAACGGCACCGACCACCGCCGAGGTCCTCACCACCACGGACCTCGACGCCATCAGCCGAGCGGTGACCAGGGCGGGCGAACGCGGCGTCATCGCGCGCGGCCTCGGCCGGTCCTACGGCGACCCCGCGCAGAACGCCGGCGGCCTGGTGATCGACATGACCGCGTTGAGCCGGATCCACTCGATGGACCCCGACTCCGCGATCGTCGACGTCGATGCCGGCGTCAGCCTGGACCAGTTGATGCGCGCGGCGCTGCCGTACGGCCTGTGGGTCCCGGTGCTGCCCGGAACGCGCCAGGTCACCATCGGCGGCGCGATCGCCAACGACATCCACGGCAAGAACCACCACAGCGCGGGCAGCTTCGGCAACCACGTCGTGTCGATGGACCTGCTGACCGCCGACGGCCAAGTGCGCACCGTCACCCCGGACGGTCCCGATTCGGAGCTGTTCTGGGCCACGGTCGCCGGCATCGGCCTCACCGGCATCATCCTGCGCGCCAGGATCAAGATGACGAAGACGGAAACGGCGTACTTCAAGGCGGACATCCAGCGCACCGCGAACCTCGAGGAAACCCTCGAACTCGTCAGCGACGGCTCGGACGACAACTACACGTATTCATCCGGCTGGTTCGATTCGATGTCGGTCGGCCCGAAGCTGGGCCGCGGGGCGTTCCAGCGCGGTTCACTGGCCAAGCTGGACGAGCTGCCGCCGAAACTGCGCGCGGACCCGTTGAAGTTCAACGCCGTCCAGCTGGCGAAGCTGCCGGACGTCTTCCCGAACGGGTTGGCGAACAAGCTTTCGTTCACCGCGATCGGCGAGCTGTACTACCGCAAGACGGCGAAAAACGCACGTGGCGTGATCCAGAACCTGACGGCGTTCTACCACCCGCTGGACCTCTTCGGCGAGTGGAACCGCGCGTACGGCTCGAAGGGGTTCGTGCAGTACCAGTTCAGCACTCCACTGAACGCCCACGAGCCCCTCACCCGGATCCTCCACAAGATCGCCGAGTCGGGACACGTGTCCTTCCTCAACGTGTTCAAGCGCATGGGCGAGGGCAACCGGGCGCCGCTGTCCTACCCGCACCCCGGCTGGATGGTCTGCCTGGACTTCCCGGTCAAGGATGGCCTCAGCGCCTTCTGTCAGGAGCTGGACGAGGACGTGCTCGCCTTCGGCGGCCGCCTGTACACGGCCAAGGATTCCCGCACCTCCCCCGAAACGTTCGCGAAGATGTATCCACGCATCGACGAGTGGCGCAAGGTCCGCGCTTCCGTAGACCCCGATGGCGTTTTCGCCTCGGACATGAGCCGAAGGTTGGAACTGTGATCGACGCCGTTGGAAACCCCCAGTCGCTGCTGCTGCTCGGCGGCACCTCCGATATCGCGCTGGCAATCGCCGAGAAGTACCTCGCGCAGCGCCCACTGAAGGTCATCCTGGCCGCGCGGAAGTCCGAGCGCCTGGACGCGGCCGTGCAGCGCATCAAGAACGCGGGCGGCGAGGTGTCCACTGTGGACTTCGATGCCAAGGACACCGCCTCGCATCCCGGTGTGCTCGACAAGGCGTTCGCCGACGGTGATGTCGACGTCGCCGTCGTCGCGTTCGGACTGCTCGGCGACCCCGAAGAGGTCTGGCAGGACCACGCCAAGGCCGTCGAACTCGCCGCGGTGAACTACACGGCGGCCGTCTCCGTCGGCGTCGCGCTGTCGGACCGGCTGAAGAAGCAGGGCCACGGCACGATCATCGCGCTGTCTTCCGTCGCCGGTGAGCGCGTCCGCCGGTCGAACTTCGTTTACGGCTCCACCAAAGCCGGTTTCGACGGGTTCTATCTGGGCCTCGGCGAGGCGCTGCGGCCGCTGGGCGTGCGGGTGACCGTCGTCCGGCCTGGGCACGTCAAGACCAAGATGACCGCCGGGCTCCCGGACGCGCCGCTCGCGCAGACCGCCGAGCAGGTCGCCGAGATCGCCGTCGACGCCGCCAAGAAGGGCAAGGAGCTCGTCTGGGCTCCCGCGCCGTTCCGGGCCGTCATGTCGGTACTGCGGCACGTCCCCCGCCCCATCTTCCGCAAACTTCCGTTCTAGGACTCGTGAGCGTTCCGGCACGCCCGGGTGCGGGTGCCCCGCAGGGCACAGTAAGCGGCCGGAACGCTCACGAGGGCCGACCTCCACTGATCGGTTGATGCGCGCCGAAGTCAAGGAGCGCACGATCAGGGCATGGCTGACACACCGGTTCGCTCGAACGCGTCCCCCGGGACGACACTCGTCACGCTCCTGTGCGACGTCGTGGCACCCGTCGGCGGCTACTACCTGCTCCGCGCGTTCGGGGTCGACGAGCTGTGGGCGCTGCTCCTGAGCGGCCTGCCGCCGGCCGCCCGAGTGGTGTTTTCGCTGGTCAAGCACCGCAAGGTGGACGGCATGGGCCTGTTCGTGCTGTTCATCGTCGGGCTGAGTGTGCTCACCGCGGTCATCAGCGGCGACCCGCGCACGCTGCTGATCCGGAGCGGCTGGGTAAGCCTGCTCGGCTCCGTCTGGATGTTCACCAGCCTGGTCGTCGGGCACCGGCCGACCACCTACCAAGCCACGATCGCGCTCCTCCCGAATCGGGCCGAGGCGCTGGAGCACTTCTGGGAGACCCGGCCGCGGTTCCGGCAGATGTGGCGGCGGCTCACCGTGATCTGGGGTTTCGGCACGCTTGTGGGCGGCCTGCTGAACGTCCTGATGGCGTACACGCTGCCTATCGACTCGGTGCCCGCGCTGGACACCACGCTCCAGGTCGCATCGATCGTGATCCTGCAGGTCATCACCCAGCTGATGCAGCGACGGGAAGGCACCATGCGCGAGACCTTTGCGGGCGGTAACCACGTCGGAGCGGCGTCCACTTGAGCAAGTCCGTCGAGATCCCGCCACCCGGTGACTACGTGATCGACCCCGGTCGGTCGAGGATCACCTTCTCCGGGCGGCATCTCTTCGGGCTCGCGCCGGTGCGCGGGAGGTTCGCCATCAACAGCGGACGGATCCGCGTCGCCAACCCTGTAACCGGTTCCGTCGCCGAAGCGCAGATCGACGCGACCAGCTTCGACACCGGGAACCGGATGCGGGACAGCGAGCTCAAGTCCTCGCGCTTCCTCGACGTCGACCGCTACCCGGAGATCACCTTCCGCGACGGCCACGTGCGCGAAACCCGTGGTGGATGGGTACTCGAAGGCACACTGACCGTGCACGACGTGGCCAACAACGCCCGCATCGAGATCGAACGCGCGACGGTCTCGGACGGCGAGTTCACCGTCCGAGGCACGACCCGGATCGACCGGGGCGAGTTCGGTATCACCACCGGCAGCACGCTGGGCGGCCGGGAGTTCGACCTCGCACTCGACGTCACCGCGCGGCTGAGCTGAACTCCGAGCTCAGACGGCTTGTCCTTGCCGATTATGCCGCCGACCACGCGGTAGTCGAAGGGAGAACGTTGCCCCCACGATCCTGACGAAACCTTACCGTTCAAGGCTTGCCGGCCTGATCACCTTGATACTGGAACCGACTGTCGTCGGGCCGGCCTTACCTGTCATTGAGATGCAGCGGAGTCGTCAGAACCAACCCTCGATGGAAACAGGAGGTCATACCGGTACTCATAGTACCGGGATAGATCGAAAACGTTGATCGTCTTGGCCCAGGTGCCGACGTCTATCTGGGTAAATCCCCGTTTCTGCGCTTCCGATTTCTCGTCTCCGGCGTAGTACAACCCTACAGATCCGTCCGCATCAATCGCGACGATACGACATGGCATTCCCAGATAAGTCGTATTGGTGGTTATCTCCACCAATGTTTCACAGTGTTCAACAGGAACCACGGCCAGCCAAGCACCGAACGCTTCGTTCCAGGAAAAGAGTTCAGAAAGCGGAGGATCTTCGCCGCGGTGCACCAAGGTTATTCGATCTCCATGAGGATACGAACTTGCTTCGTACTCCCGACCATCCACCGTCGCGAAGATTCCCGACCTGGGCCGCTGGATCGTCATCGAAGACTCTCCCACCCTAGCGCAGCTCCACGGTAGATCGCCACTGGCACCTTGACTCCCCGCCTGTCGTGCTCAATAATTGTCGCCGACTCCGGCACTTCACCAAATCGCATCCAGCGCTCCGGGAAGCCGATCTCCGAATTCGCCGTAATCCCCGTACCTGTGTACGGCCAAGGGTTCAGCTCCATCCGGTATGTACCGGGATCCAACTCGCTGCGCCGCGCCGCATCAAACATTTCCCACGCTGCTACTCGAACGTCTGCTTGGTTAGGCGGGTAACCAATTCCCGGATAAGGCAACGTCGGCGCACCGAGCGGAATAACAAATTTGTCCGGATCCACCGCCAGAAACTCCATCGCATGAATGACCGGAATATTCGGCGTGAACGGGCTTCCTGGGAAATCGAGTCGGAACCCGGCGATGAAGTCTTCTGGACCTCGCAGGTGCGTCGTATCCTGCTGGCGCGCAACCATACCGCCGACCGTCCGAAAATTGAAGGGCGGCTGCCGTCCGGAAACTCCAGCGGACATCTCGCGACGTAGATAGCGACTGAGCGCGTCGGGACGCAAGACCTTGATCATGACAGTGTTGCTCTCGACCGGCGCGAACTGGAGGGAGCGTGCAACCAGGTCTCGCTGCTCACGAGTCAACTGCCCAGAACCGGGGATAGGTTGCGTCACGTTCGCGCGGCCTCGCCGTCGACTCGCTTAAAAGAATCTTCTCTCCAGAGATCGAACAGGAGGTCCTGCCACTCCTCGCGATACCCGCGGAGCTCCGAAATCGGGACAACCTTCGAAAAGGTTCCGGGATCACTCTGCACGAAACCATCTTCTTCTGCTCGCCCTGTGTTCCCGCCAAGATAGTAGACCAACGCCGTCTTGTCATCCGAGATCGAGATAACCTGGCACTCATATCCCAGGTAGCTGGCCTTACTCTTGATATAATAAGCAGCCTGACACTCTACAAGAGGCACTTCAGCTTGCCAGGCATTCCACTTTTCCAGGTATTCAAAACGGTCATCAGGTGGACGCTCGCCGCCCACCTGAGTGAGACCGACCATGTCGTCATCCAGTTCATCAACTCCGGTATAAATGATCCCTTTGAATTCTACTATTCTATCGAATCTTGGGTATTTGTTACTCATCTCAGGTCCTCCCACCCCAGCGTCAGCCCACGGTAGCGCGCTACCGGAGTCTTGTTTCCGGCAGAATCGTATTCGTAGATAGTACTGCCGCTCTTAAGATCGTCATAAGGTCGAATTCGCTCGGGAACACCGTTCTGGGCATCTGCAGTCATCCCTGTCCCACTGTATGGCCATTTCGACACATCCCTGCGGTAGGAACTCGAATCGTGGCCCTGGGACTCTGCCGCTCCGACCATGTCGTCAGCTGCACCTTGAACCGAACGCCAGTTCTCACGAGTACCGCTCCCTCCACCAAAAGGCGCTCCGAAAGGCGTCTGATACTCACTTTTTCCTGCTGGAAATTCAATTACGTGAACAGGCCTCGAAGAGACCTTGTAGGGACTGTTTTCGTAGTCAAGACGGTTACCCTGGATGATCTCCGCCGGCGTACGCATGTGCGTGGCGTCCTGCGCTCGGGCCACGAAACCGCCGACTGTGTTCGAGTTGAATCTCGAATCCGGGCTGTCGTCGACTTCGTTTCTCAGGTATCTGTCCAGCTGACCTGGCGGGATCACCTTTTGCATCGTGGTGTCGGGGGTGATGACGACGAGTTTCTGGGCGCGGGCGACGAGTTCGCGTTCGCGTTGGGTGAGCTGGCCGGAGCCGGGGACTTCACCGGGTTTGGGTTTGGCGGCCATCTTGCCGAAGGCCGTGTCCAGTTCCTTCTGCTCGCCCGGGGTGAAGTTGTCCTTGATCGTGTCCCGCCAGTGCTGCGGCGGCGGGTTGGTGGGCGGGGCCGCCGACGAGGGCGGGGTGCTGGAGCGGCCGCCACCGGGTGGGGTGGAGTCGCCTGGGGTGGGGGTGCCGGCGTGATCCGACGGGGTCGTGGGGTGCGGGGTCGGAGTGGGGGTTGACGTACTTGAGGGCGACGTCGAGGTGCTGGGGCTGGCCGAGGACGCCTTCGTCGACGAGGTGTCGGGGACGTCGTTGACCTTCTTGTTGAGCGCGTCGGCGGCATCGGTTTCGGTCTGCTCGTAGCGCCGGGCGACTTCCGTCGTGCGGTCGCGGGCGGAGCGGACGGTGCCGGCGGCCGATTGGACGTGGGTGTGCGCGGTGGCGATGCCGTTGTTGACGTCGCCGGCCGCACCGGCGCCGAGGAGGCCCAGCGACCGCGAGTCGAAGTGGACCCCGCCGACGGTCTGTGCGACACCGTCGAGTCGCCCGGCCGTGGCGTCGAGTTTGGTCGACATCGCGTGGACGGTTTCGGGATCGGCGTTGAAGCCGGTGCCTCGCCCGCCGCTCGTGCCTGGCCTGCCTCCCGAACTCGGCTTGCCGCCCGGCTTATCCGGTTTGCCGCCGGGCTTGGTGCTCGGCTTCGACGGCGTTTCGTCCGGCCCCGGTCTGGATCTGGTCTCGGGTTTGGTCTCGGGTTTGGTCTCCGGCTTGTCGCGCGGTTTGGTGCTCGGCTTCGTGTGCTCGGTCGTTGTGTGGTGGCTCGTACCGTGTTTGACCACCGCCTACGCCCCCTCGGCCGGCATCGGCTTCGCCGCGTCATACGCGCCCATGGCGAGGCCGCCGGCCTGCGAGAACCGGTCCAACCCCTTCGTGAGCTTCTCCATCGACTCCGCCAGCTTCGCGATTCGGCCACCCTGCCTGCCGAAGCCTTCCAGGAGTTTCGAGATCTTGCTCGCGATCTTCGACGCCGTAGCCGCCGCACGAGCCGCGCCGACGCCACAGAAGGCCGCGATCGAGCCGCCGAAGGTGACGACCGCCGACGCCGCGGCGATCAGCGCGTCCCGGATCAGTTCGGAGATCACCGAGGAGATCAGGCCGAACACGATCCCGCGCAACGTCGTCACGAGCATGCCCGAGATCCCGGCGACGGCGGCCGTGCCGTCGATCGTCTTACCGAGCGACTCGAGTTCCTCGGCCGCCTGGGTCAGGCTCGAGCGGTACGCGTCCGCGGCCTCACCGTTCCAGTCGCCGATCGTCGCGAGGTCCTGCCGGTGCTCGTCGGCGAGGGTGCGCATCTCGGCCGCGGCCTGTTTCAGCTGGTCGACGTTGGCATTGATCGCATCGGGGTTGCCGAGCAGCGCGTCCAGCGGCTCACGCAGGAAGCTCACGTGCTCGAGCAACCAGCCGACACCGGCGTTGAGCAGCGCGCCCAGCGGGTCCACCATGGCCCCGACGGTGTCCACCACGGCGCCGGCCGCGGCGATCGAGACGCCGACGACCTTCTCCCCCTCGGACTCCGAGTCCGAAACCACCGAATCGACCAGGCCCGAATAGGTGTCGAAGATGCCCGCACCCGAAGTCGCCGTTGTCATGTGATCCCCCTAGTGCCGTCTCAAGAACGAATTGTCGCCGAAGTCTTCGTCGTCCTCGTCCGGCCGAGGCCGCCGCGGACGGGCCGGCGGCGGTGTCGGTGGCCGTGGCGGGGCGGGCATGTGGGGTACTTCGGGCTCGTCGGTGACGAACAGCCGGCGCTCCTGCGGCCCGCCTGGCGTCTCCGGCTCGTCCGGTTCCTCCGGCGGGATGTACCCGGTGACCATGTGCATGGCCTCCGAGTCGCCACCCAGCGGCGCGAACGCCTCCGCGACGTGCACGGCGGCCTCCCGCTGCGCCTTCCGCGCCAGCTTGAGGATGTCCTCGGCGAGCTTCGTGCCCGACCCCTTCACCGCCGAATCGGCGATCACCAGGTCGGTCAGCGAACCGTTCGGCGCGACGGTGACCCGGATCGAGCCGTCACCGGACGCCGCGGAAGCACCGGACGCCTCCAGGTTCTCCTGGAACTCCGCTGCCTTCTCCCGCACGTCGGCGATCTTCGATTCGAAGTTCGCCAGCCACTCCTCGGGTGTCACCCGTTCCTCCCATACACCGCAAAGCCGACACTAAGAGTGCAGGGACAACGTACCGGTTCCCTCGCCGCGCGATTATTTTCGCGCGGCGAACCACTGAGAAGACAGACTAAGCATTGACCAGGAAGAGCCGCTGCCGACCGGTCCACGGCGAACTGATCAGCCAGACGGCCAGCGCGTTGGGCGGCGGTGTCCCGGCGGTCTCGCCCAGGATCAGGTCCGCGGTCATCGGCGCGACGGACTGGTCGAAGAACCTGAAGTTGGCGTCGATGAACGCCTTGCCGACGTCGCCGGCGCGGTCCTTGCTCGCCTCGATCTCCGGCTCGACGGTGCCACGATCGGAGAACTGGTCGACGATCGGGCAGCCGCAGTAGTACGCGAGCGCGCCGATCTCGCCGGCGCTGTGGACCGTCCGCCCAGCGGCGATGACGGCGACCTGCTTGCCGATCGCCTCGTACTGGGCCGAAGTCGCGTGGTTCGTCGTGATGGGCGGCGCACCTGGCACCAGGTACGCCCCGAGGGCAGCCGCGGCCGTGAGCACGAGTGCCGCGGTCGCGCCGACACGGTAATGCTCGCCCACCAGCGCGATGCCTGCCGACACGAAGATCGTCGCGCAGATGATGCCCGGGCCGTAGTACCAGTGATAGGGCGGCACGGTCAGCCACCCGTAGGCCGCGTAGTGCAGGCCCCCGGCTGCGGCGAGAGCCGCAAATGGCGTCAGCCTGCGGGCGGCGTCCGACCCCCTTCGCAGCGCGACAAGCCACAGCACGCCACCCACACCGGCCAGGAGCACCGGCAGGAAGGACAGCACGGTCGCTTCGGGGAAGTGCCGCCAGTAGACGAGCGGACCGTTGGCAAAACTCCACGGTCCCCAGGATCGCTGCAACGTCTTGATGATCAGCGTGTCCGGCACCGCGGAGCCGAGCACGACCCAACTGAAGGTGAACCACGGCAGCGCCACGGCCAGCGCGGCGAACAACGACCGCCAGATGCCTTCCCAGAACGTGCGGCGGGCGAAGAAGACGACCGCGGCCAGCAGCAGCAGGTCCAGCCGGATCATCGCGAGCAGGCCGACGGCGACCCCGAACGCGACCGGCCGCCGTTCGACCGAGAACACCAGCAACCAGGCGACCCCGGCAGCGCCGAGCACGACTTCGAGGCCGACGGACGACAGCAGCAGCGGGTTGACCAGCAGCAGACCCGTCGCCAGCGGCGCGAACCAAGCCGGTAGGTCGGCGTGCTCCCCCAGCCGCCGCAACGCCAGGACGAACAGCACCTGGCAGACGACGAACAGGACTCCGGCGGCGAGGACGGTGTCACGCAGGACGACCGTCAGTGTTGCCAGTGCGAACACGTTGAGCGGCGAAGTCGCGGTGTTGGCCGTGCCCTGCTCGATGAGGCCCCAGTGCCCGTGGAACGCGAGGTTCTTCGCGTACGAGCAGGTGATGAACGCGTCATCGATCAACTGGCCTCTGACCAGCACAAACACCACAGTCGAGGCGACCGCGGCGGCCGCTGGGACGCCCCACCGCCCGCCTGCGGACAGCAGGCGGGCGGTGGGCTGCGTTTCACCGGGTGCGCTGCGCATCGGAGAAAGCGTACACGCCCGTCGTTACTGTTCTGTTACCAAGCCGCCCGAGGACTCAGGTGTTGTTGCCGGCCCCTGGGCCGTTGCCCTGGTTGCCGCCCTGGAACCCACCGGGGCCGTAGCCCTGCTGGCCGCCGGGGAAGCCGCCTTGCTCACCGCCGCGGAAGTTGTGGGTGCGGGAGTACGAGCCGCCGGGGCCGCCGCGGTGGCCGTCGGAGTGGCTGACGATCGCACCGACGACTCCGCCGCCGATGGCCAGGCCCAGCACCCCGGCCGCGACGATCTGGGTGGCGCGGTGGCCGGCGAACGTGCGGAACGAACTGGGCTGCTTCGGCCCGGGAGGAGGCGCATACGGCGGCTGCTGCGCGTACGCCGGCTGTGGGCCGGGGGCAGCGGCCTGCGGCGCTTCGGCGGCCGACGCAGCCGTGGGCGCGGCGGCCGGCGGGGTCTGCGGGGCTTCGGAGCCGAGTGCGGCCTCTGGGGCTTCGGTGGCCGGCGGCGTCACGACCGTCGGCTGCTCACCGGCGTCAGGCCCGGGGGTCACCGGCAGCGTCGTCTCGGGCTCCGGGGTCTGCGCGTGGTCCTGCGGCTCGTTCATCTGGGAGCTCCTGGTGTCGCTGAGGGCCGGCGACTTGCCTGCCCTGCTGACTCCAGGATCGTCCCCGATCCTGTGCCCAACCTGAAGCGAACCTGTCGGTTTCTTGTACGACTTGTCCGAACTGCGCCTGTCAGTTGAAGTAGAACGAGAGGAACAGGGTGACGATCCAGGTCGCGCCGAGCACCTGCAGCACCCGGTCGCCCAGCGCGATCTCCTCGGGAGCGCCGGCGTTCCCGCTGTCCGCGTCGACCGCGTAGCGCAGCACGGCGACCACGAACGGCACCATCGAGACGACCGGCCACACCGAGTTGTGCGAGTCACCGCGCAGCTCGAACGCCCAGAGGCAGTACGACATGATCATGATCGCCGCCGACGTCGCCCACACGAACCGCAGGTAGCTCGACGAGTACTTCTTCAGCGAAGACCGGATCTTGGCGCCCGTCCGCTCGAACAGCATGACTTCGGCGTAGCGCTTGCCGGCCACCATGAACAGCGAGCCGAACGCCGTGACCAGCAGGAACCACTGCGAAAGGGCGATCCCGGAGGCGACACCACCGGCGATCGAGCGCATCAGGAAGCCGGAGCTCACGATCGCCAGGTCCACCACCGGCTGGTGCTTGAGGCCAAAGCAGTAACCGAGCTGCACGGCCTCGTAGACGCCGAGCACGATCGCCAGCTGCGGGTGCGCTAAGAACGAGACGCCGATCCCGACCGCGAGGAACGCCACAGCCGAGGCGTAGGCCACCGGCACCGGCACGATCCCGGCCGCGATGGGCCGGTTCCGCTTGGTCGGGTGGGCCTTGTCCGCCTCGACGTCGACGGCGTCATTGATCAGGTACACCGAAGAAGCGACGAGCGAGAACGCGATGAACGCGATCACGGCGTGCATCAGCAGGCTGCCGCGGTCGTCGGAAGTGGAGAACACGAAGAACGGCGCCGCGAAGACGAGGACGTTCTTCACCCACTGGCGCGGCCGAGCCGTTTTGAGGACGCCTCGCGCGATCCGGAGCGGGCTGTTCGGGCCGGCCGGCGTGGCTGACGGCTCGGCGCTCGCCATGTCCGGCTCGATCGGCTCGATCGCCTCGATCGCCTCGGATGACGCGACAGCTTCAGCCGCCGCGTCGTTTTCCGCGGTCTTGTTCGGTGAATCGCTCACTAGCGGTTACCCCTAAGCCGGAATTTCTTACGGAGAACACCCCCGACCACACCGCCGAGGACAGCGCCCGCGAGCACATCGGTCGGGTAGTGCACGCCGAGCACGAGTCGCGAAGCCAGCATCGGCGGCACGAGGGCCGGGACCAGGTTACGCCCGGTCAAACCGGAGTAGAGCACCGCGGCCGCCGTGGTCGACGTCGCGTGGGACGACGGGAAGCTCAGCTTCGACGGCGTGTCGACGAGGACCCGGACGGTCGGATGGTCCGGGCGGGGCCGCCGGACGACCCGCTTCACCGCGATCGACGCAGCGTGCGCGCCGACCACGCCGGTGGCCGCGACCAGCCATTCCTTACGCCTCGACTTGTCGACAGCGGCGCCGAGGAGACCGAGGGCGAACCAGCCCGCGCTGTGCTCGCCGAAGTGGGACAGCCCCCGTGCGGCCTTGACCGTGGTCGGGTTCGCGATGGCGCGCTGCACCGAGGCGAGGAGCGCGATCTCACCCTTCGGCTTGCCCTCAAGCATCGATCGAACCGTCCAGCGGCGCACCATCGGTGAGGTGCGGGGCGATCTTGTTGTCGAACGCGGACAGCGCCGAACCGATCGCCATGTGCATGTCGAGGTACTTGTAGGTGCCGAGGCGCCCGCCGAAGAGGACGTTGCGCTCGGCGGCTTCGGTCTTGGCCAGCTCGCGGTAGCGGGTCAGCTTGTCGCGGTCGTCCGTGGCGTTGAGCGGGTAGTACGGCTCGTCGTCTTCCTTCGCGAACCGCGAGTACTCACGGACGATGACCGTCTTGTCCTTCGGGTAGTCGCGCTCGGGGTGGAAGTGCCGGAACTCGTGGATCCGGGTGTACGGGACGTCTTCGTCGTTGTAGTTCATCACCGGGGTGCCCTGGAAATCACCGGTCGCGACAACCTCCTGCTCGAAGTCGAGCGTGCGCCAGCCCAGCCGGCCCTCGGAGTAGTCGAAGTAGCGGTCCAGCGGGCCGGTGTACACCGTCGGTGTGCCGGCCGGGATGTGCGCGCGGACGTCGAAGTAGTCGACGTCGAGCCGGACGTCGATGTTCGCGTGGTCGGCCATCTTCTCCAGCCACGCGGTGTAACCGTCGACGGGCAGGCCCTCGTAGGTGTCGTTGAAGTAGCGGTTCTCGAAGTTGTAGCGGACCGGGAGGCGGCTGATGACGGCCGCCGCGAGCTCCTTCGGGTCGGTCTGCCACTGCTTCGCGGTGTAACCGCGGACGAACGCCTCGTACAGGGGCCGCCCGATCAGCGAGATCCCCTTCTCCTCGAGGTTCTGCGCGTGCTCGGTGTCGATCTCGGCGGACTGCTCGGCGATCAGCGCCCGCGCCTCGTCCGGGGTGTAGGACTTGCCGAAGAACTGGTTGATCAGCGCCAGGTTCATCGGGAACGAGTAGACCTGGTCGGCCACCTTCGCGAAGACGCGGTGCTGGTAGCCGGTGAAGGCGGTGAACTGGTTGACGTACTCCCACACGCGCTTGTTCGAGGTGTGGAACAGGTGCGCGCCGTAGCGGTGCACCTCGATACCGGTCTCCGGTTCGGCCTCCGAATAGGCGTTGCCGCCGAGGTGGCTGCGGCGCTCGAGGACGAGAACCTTCTTGTCGAGCTGCGTCGCAGCCCTCTCGGCAATGGTCAAACCGAAGAAACCGGACCCGACCACGACGAGGTCGTAACCGGCGAAATCGTCTTCAGTAATCTTGGCTTGGTTCGAGTGCGCGCTCACGGGCGATTAGGGTACGCAAGTCCCCGGGGCGCACCGCACCGACCATGACATTGCAACCGACAGTCACGAACGTCGGCCATCGCCGGACGACCCTGAGGAAGCAGTGCCCCCACCGGACACGTCCTGGACCTACTTCGGCGCGGTCGCGCTCTACCTCGGAGTACTTGCGGTCCCCGGCGGGCTGATCGGCGTCGCCGCCGGGCTCCGCGGCTGGGCGCTCGCCGGCCTCGCCCCCCTGCTCACCTACGCCGCGCTCGGGCTCGCCGGGCCGTGGCTCTCGGTGATCGGGCTGAAGTACAACGTCGGCACGGCCGCAGCGTGCACGCTGCTGCTCGCGGCCGCGGCTTACGGACTTCGACGGCTGGGCCTGCGCCGCAGCTGGTCTGCGGCCGAACCCGACCGGCCGCCGGTGGACTGGAGCCGCGGCGCCCACCTCGTCGTCCTCGGATTCGTGCTGGTCGCGACGGCCCTGTCGGTGATCGTGTTCCTGCGCGGCTCCGCCGGGACCGGGGCCATCTTCCAGCGCTGGGACACGGTGTTCCACGCCAACGGCATCCGCTACATCGCCGACACCGGCGACGGCGGCCTGTTCGGGATGAGCACGGTCAACTGGTACCAGCCGGGCGCCGCGCAGTTCTATCCGAACGCGTACCACCTGGTCGGCGCATTGGTGTACTCGCTTTCGGGCGCCACCATCCCGACCGTGCTCAACGCCATCACGGTGCCGATCGCCGGCATCTTCGCGCTGTCGATGGTCACCCTGGTCCGCCAGTTCGGCGGCCGCGCGGTGCTTGCCGGCAGCGCCGCGCTGGTGGCGGGCGCCGCGACGACCGGCGCCTACGAGTCCGTTTCGAGCGGCCTGCTGCCCTACGCGCTGTGCATCGTGCTGACGCCGTTGTCCGCTGTCGCCGTCCAGCGCTTCCTGGCGCGTCCGGCCCCGGACAGCGGCATGGTGCTCGCGCTGGCGGCCGTGGGGCTGCTGGCGGTGCACTCGAGCGCGCTGTTCGGCGGCATCCTGTTCTCTCTCCCGCTCCTCGTCCAGCGTTGGCTGACGCGCGAAGGCAAGGTCGGCCGTGACCTGCTCCGGCTGCTCCCGGTGATGGTGGGGGCCGTCGTGGTCGCCGCGCCGCACGTTCTGGGCGCGATAGGCGTGACGTCGAGCGGCTACCCGTACACGGCCTGGGCGTCGGGTATCGAGGTGTCCGAAGCGCTGGACGAGCTCCGGCAGTTCCGGCAGATCCTCCCGACGGCTCAGCCGTGGCTTTCGGTGCTGATGGTGCTGGGGCTGCTGAGTGTGTGGACGTTGCGCCGGCTGCGGTGGATCGGGCTGTCCGCGGTGCTGCTTTCGGCGATGTTCGTGCTGGTCGCCTGCTTCGGCGGGCTGTCGTGGGTGATTTCGTTCTCCCGGCCATGGTGGAACGACCGGTACCGGCTGATGGCGCTGGCGGCGATCCCGCTCTGCCTGCTGGCCGCGCACGGACTGGCCGAGCTGCAACGCTGGATCGCGAAGGGCTTCTCGTACTGGGGCTGGCTGCGGTCGAGGCCTCGGCTGGCAATGCGGCTCGGGGTGTCGGGCGCGGTGGTCGTACTGGCGGTCGGCGGCGTGCTCACCAACGGGTTCTACGCGGCCGCGAACGCGACAGCCGTCGGCTACGCGTTCAACAACGGCGAGCCGGAGGACGTGGGCCAGCCGCCGGTCAGCGTGGACGAGCTGACCGCGATGTACGTCCTGCAGAAGATGGGCGTGGGGCCGAACGAGAAGGTCCTCAACGACCGCATCGACGGCACCGCGTGGCTTTACGCCATCACCGGCATCCGCCCGGTCGCCGGGCACTACGACGCGGGTGTCCCGCCCAAGGACGCCGCGTACCTCGCGCTCCACTTCCGCGACTACGACACCGACCCCGAGGTGCGCGCCGCGGTGAAGCGGCTCGACATCCACCACGTCCTGCTCGGCTGGGGCGCGATCCAGCCCGGCCTGATGCGCGCGCCCGGCATCAGCAACCTCGACGGACTCGACTTCCTCCGCCGCGACTACGTGAACCCGCACGCGGTCATCTACACGCTCGTGAGTGTTCCGGCCGCTTAGAACCTGCCTAGAACCGGCCGGAACACTCACGAGACCTGCGCCGGACAAAGCAGTAGCCCCCGTGGCCGCGGCTGCCCCGTCCGCGTCCACGGGGGCTACTCATCCCCCATTCACCCCCGGGGTGAATCCGGTGCGGGCCGAAACCCGCTCCCCTCATCACAGTCGACGCCTGGAGCGGGTAATCGGTTTCCTGAACCGGCGACTATCACCCGTTCGTACTAACAGTCAGGGAGTTTCTTGAAGTTTCGGAAGCAAGTCGCCAGCTACCACTTCGAGGACGGTCTCCCGGCCTTCGTACGGGCTGCCAGAGCGCGGCCAGTGAGTCACGATGTCGGTGAAGCCGAGTTCCCCGGCACGGCCGGCGGCGTCGGCGAAGGCCTCGACGCTGCTCAGTGAGAACACCGGCGACGCGTCGATGTTGACGTAGCGGTTGATCGTCGACGGGTCGCGGCCCACCTCCGCCAGGGTTTCCTCGAACCGCTTGGCCAGCCCGGCGACGCCGTTCCACCACTCGTCGACGGTTTTGTTCTTCAGCCCGGTGGTGGACCAACCGGTGCCGTACCGCGCGGCCAGGCGCAGGGTGCGCGGACCGTTCGCGGCGATCACGAACGGGAGCCGCGGCCGCTGTACCGGGCCTGGGACGTTCCTGGCGCCGACGGCCGCGTAATAGGCGCCCTTGTGGTCGTACTTGTCCGTGGTGAGCAGCCCGTCGAGCGCTTCGACGAACTCGAAGAACCGGTCGGCGCGCTCCTTGGCTGTCAACTCGGGCTCGCCGAGGACCTGGCCGTCGTAGCTGCTCGCGTCGACCCCGGCACCGACGCCGAGAATGAACCGCCCGTCGGACATGTCGTCGAGTGTGATCAGTTCGCGCGCGAACGGGACGGGGTGGCGGAACACCGGTGACGCGACGAACGTGCCCAGCCGGATCCGCGAGGTCACCATGGCGGCCGCGGTCAGCGTCGGCACGGCGCTGAACCACGGCCCGTCGACCAGGGTTCTCCACCCGAGATGGTCATACGTCCAGGCGTGGTCGAAGCCGTATTCCTCGGCCGCGCGCCACTTGGGCTCGGCGGCCCACCACCGGTCTTCGGGAAGGATCACAATGCCTACTCGCACGGCGGCACACGCTAGCGGTCGCCACCGACACTTCTGCCGACGGGGACCGTTCAGGAACAATGGGATCCGTGGACAAACCCCAGCTGATCGCATCGGACGTTGACGGCACCCTGCTCGGCCCGTTGGAGCTGCTGACCGAACGGACCGTCGCGGTGATCCGCCGGGCCACCGCCGCCGACGTGCCGTTCGTGCTGGTCAGCGGCCGTCCGCCGCGCTGGATCCCGAGGGTGGCCGAGGCCGCGGGCCTGACCGGCTACGCGGTTTGCGCCAACGGCGCGATCCTGTACGACGTCGGCGCGGACGAGATCGTCGAGGTGCACGGGCTGCTCGACCCGATGCAGCTGCACGACGTCGCCACCGCGCTCGACACGGCGTTGCCGGGCGCCAAACTGGCCGTCGAGCGCATCGGCAAGCGCGCTGTCGACCCGGACGTGAAGAACTACGAGTACGAGCACGGCTACCGCAACCCGTGGGGCGACGGCGAAGGCGAGACCGCCAGCCGCGCCGAAGTCCTCGGCTACCCGGCGGTGAAACTGCTGGTCAGGCACGCGGGAATGACCTCGGACGAGATGGCGACCGCGGCCAGGACAATCCTTGACGGCACGGTCGACATCACCTTCTCGTCCAACAGCGGCCTGATCGAAGTCGCCGCGCACGGGGTGACCAAAGCCACCGGGCTGGCCGAGGTCGCCGACCGGCTCGGGGTCGGGCCGGACCGGATCATCGCGTTCGGCGACATGCCCAACGACCTCGAGATGCTGCGCTGGGCGGGCCACGGGGTCGCCATGGCCAACGCCCACCCTGCCGTGCTCGCCGCGGCCGACGAGGTCACCGGCCCCAACTCGGAGGACGGCGTCGCGCAAGTCCTGGAACGCTGGTTCTGACGTGAAGGCCACCTTCACGGCGTAAGGCGCACGCAACTAGGCCTTCACAACCTCACTGCCCTACCGAAAGTCGCCATGTCGTGGCCTTGAGGGAACGCCGCAACCACCCGCCGACCCGCGCCTAGTCGCGCTTGGCGTCCAGTTCGGCGGCTTCCTCGGGGGTGGGCGCGGTGCCGCCGAGATGCGCCGGGAGCCACCACTTCTCGTCCAGTGAGCGGGGTGCTTCCGGGTACTCGGCCTGGACCTGGTCGAGGAGCTCGGACATGCGCGTCCGGAGGTTCTTGGCCAGCAGCTCGCGATCCTCGCCCTTGACCGGCAGCATCGGCTCGCCGACCAGTACCGAGATCGGCATGTGCCGCTTGGTCAACGTCTTGGGCCGGCCCTTCGTCCACAGTCGCTGGGTGCCCCACAGCGCCATCGGGATGATCGGGACGTGGGCCGCGGCCGCCATGCGCACCGCGCCCGACTTGATCTCCTTGACGGTGAACGAGCGGCTGATCGTGGCCTCCGGGAAGATGCCGACCACCTCGCCCGCCTTCAGCCGGTTGACGCCTTCACGGAAGGACGCCATGCCCGCGTCGCGGTCGACCGGGATGTGGTGCATCCCGCGCATCAGCGGGCCGGCGATCTTGTTGTCGAAGATCTCCTTCTTCGCCATGAACCGCACGAGCCGCTTGGCGGGCAGGGCACCGAGACCGCAGTAGATGAAGTCGAGGTAGCTGATGTGGTTGCACGCGATCACGGCACCGCCGGTGGCCGGAATGTGCTCGGTACCCGCGATCTTGAATCGGTTGTCGAGCACCCGGAACAGGGTTTTTGCCGTCAGCAGGACGGGCGGGTAAACGAGCTCAGCCATCTCGTCAGGTTACGCGACCGTAGGTTGGCTTGGTGCTCTCAAGCGGGACAGGCCACATAAACAAAACGCTGGTCTTTCGCCAGGTCGGCGATCAGCGTCGCGGCCTGGTCGTTGCGCAGGTAGAGGGTGACCCACTCCGGCAGACCCGCCCGCTGGAACGTCGCGACCTGGTCGTCACCGCCGTAACGCGCGTCGAACCCGCACTCCTGGTGGTTCGAATACCCGTTCCCGGTGGTCACCGAGACCGACGGACGACGCACATTGACGACGTAGTCGTAGTCGCTCGCGATATGGCCGATCGGGCCGGCGTTCTCGTCGCGCTGACCGTCACGCGCGATGTGCTCGTCGGTCAGGCCGAGGACGTCGACAACGACGATCTGCGTGCCCGCGTGGTAGGACAGCGTCCCGTTCGCGTAGGTGCTGATGACGGTTCCGGGCTGCAAGCTCGTCCCCAGCCACGACCCGATCTCGGACAGCTGCGAGATCGCGGTCCGCCAGCCGTGCATGCGGTCCAGCACGTTCGGGCTGGCCACGGTGACCAGCACCGAGAGGCCGGCCAGCACGGACGCGACCAGCGGCACCAGCCGCGTGTTCGGCCGCCGCGCGCCCTCCTTGGCGAGGACGCCGTACGCGGACGCGGCGGCCACGGCGATCAGCGGTGGCACCGGCGCGAGCAGGCGCCAAGCCGGCATCCAGTCGCCACCGGCGTACGTCACGAACGCCGTGTACGCGACCGTGACGACGAGGACGAGCCAAACCATCGACCGCGCCACGGGCGTACCGCGGCCGCGGCGAGCCACCATGGCCACGATCGTGACCAGTGCCAACAGCAGGAAACCCAGGTGTACCAAGGAGAACTGCGTCAGATAGTGCCAGCCCTGGCCGAGCTGCCAGCCCAGCGAACCGCCGCTCTTCGCCGCGATCGCGTTAGGCACCAGGTGGCCGTAGTAGGTCACTCGCCATGCCGTCCAGGGCACCGCGAACACCAGTGCGCCGAGCGCGTACCCGGCCGGTGCCCACCAGGTATGTCGCTGGTGGATCGCCGCCCAGATGAGCCACAGGCCGCACAGCACAGCGATGAGCAGCCCGTCCGGCCTGGTCATCCCGGCCAGGGTCACGAACACCCCGGCTACCACCGGATGCCGGGTGGTCAGTGCGTAGAACACACCCAGGACGAGCAACAGGAACAACGGCGTCTCGAGCCCGGACGGCCCGTACGCGGCAAGACCGCTCGCGGCGGCGGTCAGCACGGCGGCGGCGATGCCGAGCGCGGGCAGCTCCCGCTCTGCCGACGCCACGATCCGGTTGACGAGCAGGTAGACCATCACCACGCAGCCCAGCGCGCAGAGCACCCCGAACACTGACGCGGTGACCACGATGTCCCAGCCGAACATCGCCTTCGGCAGCGCGATCACGATCATCCACAGGAAGTTCGAGTAACCCTCGACGTGCTCACCCGGGTTGAACACCGGGCCGTAGCCCTCGGCGATGTTCAGCGCGTACCGGAAGGTGATGTAGGCGTCCTCGGCCACGGTCGAGAAGACGAGCTGGTTGAGGAGGGAAAACGCCAGCGTCAGCAGGAGCGCGCCGACGCGCCACGACTTCTCGGCGTTGATCTTCGGCCAGGCGGCGACGACGAACACCGCGAGTACCAGCCACCCACAGCCCAGCACGAACACCAAGTGCTCCCCGCCCTTCGATCCGGACCTCGGCTATCAGTATCGAGCAAGTCGGTCAGGCGGGCCGGAGCCGGGCAGCGAGCGCGGCGCCACCGGCGGTCAGGAGGTCGGCGACGGTGAACATAACCCGCGAAGCCAGCGCGAACGCGGTGGCCTGGACCACTGTCAGCCCGCTCGCGGTGAGCACCGCGATCTGCACGACCTCGCGGACGCCGACCCCGCTGGGCAGGATGAACGCGAACGTGCCCGCCGTCATCGCGACGGCCATCGCGCCCACGCACAGGATGAACCCGCCGAAACCGGGGGCGCCAACGGAGTTGGCGAGCAGCCACAGGTGCACGCCCTGCAAGCACCACGCGACGACCGAAGCGCCGAAGACCTTGCCGATGACCGGCCAGCCGAGCTCGTGGTCGAGCGGCGGCCGCCGCAGGATCTTCAGCACGAGCGACGTGCCCCAGGTCAGTACCTTGGGGTGCAGCGCGGCGAGGCCGAACGGGATCAGGACGAAGAGCCACCACGCGTTGGGGCTGTGGCTGAACACGGCAGGCATCGCGAGCAGCGACAACACGAGCGCCGCGACGATGCCGACGCCGAGCTGGATCAGCGAGCCGGTGAACGTCCGCGCCCTGGCCAGCCCCGCCTTTCGGCCGAGCTCCATCTGCAGGAGATACGCCCACACCGAACCCGGCACGTACTTGCCGAGCGAGCCGACCAGGAAGATCTGCGCGCCGGTGGCGTACCGGATGGGTTTGCCGAGGTCGTTGACCATGACCTGCCAGCCGTACGTGGTCACCGCGATGCCGGCCACCAGCGCCAGCAGGCTGAGGATCGACGACGGCCACGCGACGTCGGCGAGCGTCCGCCAGAACGCGCCCCAATTCGACGCGAGCTGTTTGCCCGCGAACACGACGACGGCGGTCAGGGCGACCCATCGGGCGACGTCGATGATTTTGGTTTTGGTCGACTTCGGCTGCTTTTCGACAACCGGCGATTGCCGATCCGGCAGCTCGGACTCGACGGTCGTCATCAGATCCTGGTCTCCCTGTAGGCCACGGCGGGCACGATACTTGCTGCTCAGACCCGCACAGTGACCAGGCGGCTGAATTCGGCGGGCAGGTCATAGCCGTCCCAGATCGCGGAGAATGTCAACGCCGAGCCAAACGGAACAATCCGGTCAACTCCGCGGCCGGCCAATTCGGCCGCGAATAGCACCAATTCTTCTTTCGTGAACCCGAATTGCGTCACCGTCTGGTCTTTGCGTCGCACGATCGGCACGAGGTCGGTGAGCGCAGACACGCGGGAGTTGGCGAACGTACCCGCACCGAGCCATTCACGCGGCAGCGAAGCGGCGTCGGCGAGTTCCAAGGTCGCGAGGCCGTTGGTGTCGGCTCCGGCGCCGTCGAAGGAGATCTTCGTGATCAGCCCGTCGACAGCGGCACCATAGGCCGAAACTCGCTTCTGGACAGCCATCGCGGGCTCGGTGACGTGCTGTTTCTCGGCGAGGACAGCGGCGAGGAGGCTGCGGAACTGCGCACCCGATTCCGCCGCGCCCTCGACGTCGCCGACCCAGAAGATCGCCCGCGGTGAGGAACACGCGGCCTGGTCGAACCAGTAAGCGTCGTTGTAGAAGCCTTCGGCAGCGGCTTTGCGCTCCTGTTCGGACGAACCCTGCCAGCCGGCCACCGACGCGATCGCGAAGGACGAACGATCCGGGAACGTGAGATCGCGGGCGTGCGGGGCCAGCGGGTACTGCCGCAAAGCGTGCACCGCGGCGTCCCCTCCCCAGATGACCCGCAGGTCCGCGGCCTTCGAGAGGGCACCGCTGATCTCCTCGCTGCGGTCGTAGGTCACCATCCGCTGCGTCGCCGCGACGAGCCGCGCGGTCGCGGGGTCCACATCGGACAAAGCGGCGTTCAGTGTCTCGATGACCGTCTCGGCGGCACCGGCCGAACGGGACGACACCCGCACCACGTTCCGGTTTCCCGCCAGCGCGGACAACGCCCACGAGTACACGAAAATCGTGTCCACATTGGCCGGTGGCACATGAAAGACGAGCCCGCGCGGGAACCGGTACGAATCGCCGTCGGTGTCCAGCTTGGACAGCACCTTGGCGATCTCGCCCTTGCGCAGGAAGAAGCCGAGCGACGCGAGCTCCGGGTAACGCCGTGCTGTCGCGGGCGCGAGGAGTCGTCGAGCGAACTTGGTCAGGAACTCGACGATCCGGGGGTCGCCGACGGTCAGCCTGCCGCCTTCCGGCTCGTCCTGGACTTCCGAAACGAGCACGTCGACGTCGACCGGTGCCTCACCGGGGAAACGCTGGGTGAGGGTCATGCCGACGCTCCCGCGAAGGTGTCCGAGCAGCCGCGGGCTTCGGCCTTCGGCAACCTGCCGAGCACCGAGAAGTGCTTGCCCGGCCAGTCGCCGTCGTCGATTCCGTTGTAGACGCCGAGATCTTCGGTCAGCAGGACGTGCCCGGGATACGAAGTCGGCAGCGTGCTGACGACCTCGATCACGCCTGGCACACCGACCGGCCGCTCCGCCCAGGTGTGCGGGTCCCGGATCACGACCTCGGCGAAATCGGGGCAGTACAAGGAATTCCCCGACGGACCTTCGAGGAACACCGTCCCGATCTGCTCGATCATCCCGTAGTAGTTGTGGATCCTGGTCAGTCCGGTGTCCTCTTTGAACCGGCGGCGGAACTCCGCGTTGTCGACGGCGCGGTCGATCAGCTTCTTCCAGCCGCCGGAGTGGATCAGGATGCCGTTCGACAGGTCCAGCCCGTGCTCGCGCGCGACCTCGTAGAGGTACTGCCACACCATGAACGTGAACCCGAAGATCAGGAACGGCTTATCGCCATACGCGGCAAGGAATCCCTTCACCGCCTCGACGTCCGGCTGGTCGTTCTCGTCGAGGACGTACACGTGCTTGCGGCCGAAGTTGGCCATGCCCAGCACCCCGGCACCACGCGCGGAGAACGAGCGCCGGTTCTTGATGATGCCGACGGTGTCGACCATCAGCATCGGCAGGCGCTCGTTGCCGAGCACTTCCTGCAGCGTCGCGCCGAGCTGCTTGGTCTGCGCGCCCGCCGCGGCCTTATCGAGGTAGATCCGCGACGCGCCGGAGCCGGTGGTGCCCGAGGACGTCAACGTCTTGAACACCTCGTCGTCCGGAATGCTCTTGAGGTCGTGTGTCTTGAACAGCCGGACCGGCAGCCACGGCAGGTCCGCGATGGACCCGAACTCGACGTCGGGCGCGATTCCCAGCGAGGACAGGATCCGTTCGTAGCCCGAAGAATTCGCCCGGTGGAACGCCGTGAGCTCGGCCAGCCGCGGCAGCAAGAACTGCTCACGTTCCGAAGTGGACAACGTGAACACGCTCATAGCCGGGACTCCAGCCGCCGGTAGTCGATCTTGCCGCTGGCGAGCAGCGGCACGATGTCGATCGGGCGGACGTCGAACCCGCTCGTGTGCAGGTGCAGCCGTTCGGACAGCGCGCGGGAAGCGTCCTTGCAGATGGCCTTGGCGGCGGCTCCGCCCTCGGGCAGCTCGGCGAACAGGACCACCTTGTCCCCGGCCGCGACCGCGGCAACGATGTCGATCCCCACCGCGGCCGTGCGGACGGCCTGTTCGAGGTCGTCCAGGCTGATCCGGTTACCGAAGACCTTGCCGATGCGCTTGAGCCTGCCGGTGATGAAGAGATAGCCGTCCTGGTCGAGATAGCCCAGGTCACCGGTGGCGAGTACGCCCCCGACGGTGTGGCCGTCGGCCAGCTCGGACTCGGTCTCCGCGTAACCCATCATGACGTTCGGGCCGCGGTAGACGACCTCGCCGGTGATCTTGGGATGCGTGGTCTCGGACCCGTCGTCGCGGCGGATGCCGAATTTGCCGCCGGGCAGCGCGGGCCCGACGGAACCGAGCTTCTCGCCGAGTCTGTCCGCGGGCAGCGTCGTCATGCGCGGCGCGGCTTCGGTCTGCCCGTACATGACGTGCATCCGGCCGCCGACCGCGCGGATCCGGTCGTTGAACTCGGCTACGAGTTCGTCCCGCATCTTGCCACCGGCCTGCGTCAACGTGCGTAGGGTCGGGTATTTCGCGGGGTCGAACTTCATGCGCCGCAACATCTCGTAGTGGTAAGGGACACCCGCCAGCGACGTGACGTTGTGCTCGGCGACGGCGTCCCAGAACCCGCGGCCGAGCACGCCAGAGGCCTCGATCACCACGGTCGCGCCGCGCACGAGGTGGGAGTTGAGCACGGACAGGCCGTAGCTGTAGTGCAGCGGCAGGCTGGTTGGCGCGACCTCGTCGGCGTCGATCCCGAGCGCCTCCGCGATGGCCTCGGCATTGGACAGGATCGCGTCGCGGGAGAGCCGGACGAGCTTCGGGTTCCCGGTCGAGCCGCTGGTCGGCAGCAACACGGCCAGGTCGGGATGCGGGCTGACGCCTTCGGGTGAGACGCGCCGCCAGCTGTCTCCGCTCGCCGCGTACCCCGGCGGCGCGGCGCCTTCCGGCGCGGCCAGCACGGCGGCGGGCCGGAATCGCTCGATCAGCTCGACCAGGACCTCGGTGTCGAGCGCGGGATCGATCAACGCGATCGCACGGCCGGCGCCGAACGCGGCGAGATACCGCAGGACGCTGTCCAGCTCGACCGGCATCCGCGCGAACAGCACGCCGGATGGCAGTCCCTCGAGCGCCGCAGCCTGCCGCGACACGGCCGCGTCCAGCTCTTCACCGGCGAGCGTCCGGCCGCTCGCCACCTCGATCAGCCGTGCGCCGGCGCCCACCAAAGTCACAGCGTCAAGCCTCCGTCGATGCCCAGCACCTGTCCGGTGATGAAGGACGCGTCGTCGCTGACCAGGAACAAGATGGCCTTCGCGACGTCCTCGGATTTGCCGAGGCGGCCCAGCGGCGTCCGCCCGACGTTCGCGGTGACGGCGTCCTCGCTCAGGCCCTCGGTGAGTGCCGTCTCGATGATGCCGGGCGCGACCGCGTTGACCCGGATGCCGGACCGGCCGAGCTCCTTCGCCGCGGACAGCGCGATGTTCGCCACTGCCGCCTTCGACGCGGCATACACCGTCTGACCAGCGCTTCCGTGCTCGCCGACGATCGAGGCGAGGACCACGATCGAGCCGGACTTCTTACGCATCATCGCGCGCGCGGCGGCCTGCACGGTGTGGATCGTGCCGGCGACGTTCGTGGCCAACGTGGTGTCGACCAGCTCCTCGCGGATCATGCCGAGCAGCGCGTCTTCCATGATCCCGGCGTTGGCGATGACGATGTCGAGCCTGCCGTGTTCCTTGGCGACACCGCGGACCAGCGCCGCGACGGCCTTCGCGTCCGTGACGTCGAGCGCCAGGCCGCTGACAGTGCCCGTGACAGCCGACGCGACGTCTTTCGCTTTCGCCTCGTCGCGACCGGTCAGCACCACGGTGGCGCCCGCCTCGGCGAGCGCCCGGACCGTCGCCAGGCCGATCCCGCGCGTGCCGCCGGTGACCAGCGCGATCCGGCCGGAAAGGTCAGGCATCCGGCGACTGCAGCTCGACGACCATTTCCGCGGCGACCTTGAAACTGCTCATGTCGATCACCTGGTCGGTATCGAACTGCACGTCGAACTCGTCCTCGATGGCGGCGACCAGCGCCATGTGGCCGACCGAGTCCCAGGCTTCGAGGTCGCGGTACTTCAGGTTCTCGACGTCCACGTCCTCGTCGAGGTCGAGCGCCTCGACGAAGATCTCGCGCAACTTGGTGGCCACAGACGCGGTCATGTACTTCCTTCGGTCAGTTCTCGAGCGGGCGGGCGTCCCATGCCTTCACCAAGGTAGAGAGGTCGCCGGGCAGCCGGTCGGCCAGCCCATCCGCGGCGAGGTCGCCCTTGCCCTTGAGCCACGGCCCCAGCGCCTCGATGGTCTCCTCGTCGAGGCCGCGCCGGGACAGGCCCACCACGTTGACGCCGGTCACCCTGGCCGGGTTACCGACGGCGATGGTGAAGGCGCCCACCTCGCGGCGGACCGCGGAGAGCATGCCGACCATCGCGCCGGGGCCGATCCGGACGTGCTGGTGCACGGTGGTGCCCATGCCGAGGTTGGCACTGGACCAGATGTGGACGTGCCCGCCGAGGACGGTGTTGGAGGCCAAGGTCACGGCGTCGTCGATGAGGCAGTCGTGCGCGATATGGCTGTTGCGCAAGAAGTAACCGTCATCGCCGATCGTGGTGGTGCGCCAGGTCCCCTGGTGGACGCTGACGTACTCGCGGATGCGGTTGCGACTGCCGATGGCGATGCCGTGGCCGTCGTGGTCAGGATCACCCGTCGGGGCGGTGTCCCAAGCGGCGGGATGCTCGCGGCCGCGGTCCTCGCCCGGGGTGCCGATCGTGACGTGCGGGCCGATCCAGTTGCCGTCGCCGATCGTGGTCGGCCCGACGACCACCGCGAACGGACCGATGACGTTGTCTTCGCCGAGTTCGACACCCTCGCCGAGGACGGCTGTTGGGTGGATGCGATTCACCAGGTGGAGTCCGTTCGTCGCGGCTGGTAGCAAGCCTGGAGTAAGCGGCTGACGTGCCTGCCCGTAACGTGGGCCCGCGTCGAGAGCCACACCGCGAACCGGCGGCCCACTGTACCCGAGGCGGCAAAACCGCCCGCCACCAGCGAGAGATGTGAATGATCCCGATTACCGTGGTCGATGTCCGTGACTCGGAAGCCCTCGTCGTCGAGGTGCTCCGGTCCGGCGCCATCGCGCAGGGACCGATGGTCAAGCGCTTCGAAGACGCGTTCGCCGCGATAGCCGGCACCAAGCACGCGGTGGCCGTCAACAACGGGACGACAGCGCTGGTCGCGTCGCTCCAGGTGCTCGACCTGCAGCCCGGCGACGAGGTCATCACGTCGCCGTTCACCTTCGTCGCGACGCTCAACGCCATCCTCGAGGCCGGCGCGACCGTGCGGTTCGCCGACATCAAGCGCGAAGACTTCGGTATCGACCCGGACGCGGTACCCGCGGCGATCGGCCCGCGGACCAAGGTCCTCATGCCGGTGCACCTCTACGGGCAGACCGCGAACATGGGCAAGCTCGCCCCGCTGGCCGCCGAGCACGGCCTCCACCTCGTCGAGGACGCCGCGCAGGCCATCGGCGCGTCGTTCGAAGGCCAGCGGTCGGGCTCGTTCGGCGTCGGATGCTTCTCGCTGTACGCGACGAAAAACATCACCACCGCCGAGGGCGGCGTGATCACCACCGACGACGACGAGTTGGCCGATCGCCTGCGGCTGCTGCGCAACCAGGGCATGCGCGCCCGCTACCAGTACGAGGTCGCCGGGCACAACTACCGGATGACCGATCTGCACGCGGCCGTCGGCATCCCGCAGCTGGAGAAGCTCGACGAGCTGACCGCGGCCCGCCAGTCCAACGCCAAGCGGCTTTCGGACGGCCTGGCCGGCACGCCCGGCCTGGAAACCCCGCAGGTGCTGCCCGGCCGCGAGCACGTGTGGCACCAGTACACCGTGCTCGTCGGCCCGCACGCGTTCCTGGAGCGGGACGAACTCGCCGCGGCGCTCACCGAAAAGGGCGTCGGCAACGGGATCTACTACCCGAAGCTGGTGTTCGACTACGACTGCTACACCGGGCACCCGCTGATCCCCCGGGTCTCGGCCGCGGACTTCCCGGTGGCCTCTTCCGTTGCGGTACAGGCACTTTCGCTGCCCGTGCACCCGAAGCTCACGGAGTCCGACATCGACTACATCATCGAGTCCGTTCGCGAGGTGCTCGGCGCGTGACCCACCGCATCGCGTTGGTCGGCACCGGAAGCATGGGCACGCTGCACGCGCGCGTGCTGTCGGGCAACGACCGGGTGGAGCTCACTCGCGTCATCGACCCCCGGGAAGAGGCCGGCCGTGCGGTGGCGGACCGCTTCGGTACGAAGTGGACACCCGAGCTCGGCTCACTGTCCGATGTGGACGCCGTCGTACTCGCTTCGGCCACCGAGGCGCACCACGAGCTGGCACAGGAGATTTTGGGCCAGGGCAAGCCTTTGCTCGTCGAAAAACCGGTCGCGAACAGCTTCGAGCTGGCCGAGGAGATCGTGTGGCTCTCGGCGACCAAGGACGTCCCGCTGATGTGCGGGCTGCTTGAGCGCTACAACCCGGCGGTCATGACCGCGCTCGCGCTCGTCGGCGAGCCGGTGCACCTGATGGCGATGCGGCACGGCCCGTACGCGCCGCGCATCAAAACCGGGGTGGCGTGGGACCTGCTGGTGCACGACGTCGACATCGCGATCCAGTTCTTCGGCGGCGCGACCCCGTCGCGGGTGACCTCGGGCGCCGGGTACTTCCACCCGCAGTCCGCCGCGGGCGCCGAGGACACCATCGAGACGGTCCTATCCTTCCCCACCGGCCTGGCCACCGTGTCGGCGTCCAGGCTGGGTCAGAAGAAGGTCCGCTCGCTCGTGGTGTCCGAACTGGACCGGATGATCGAGATCGACCTGCTCCGCCGCGATGTCACGATCTACCGGCACATCTCGCACGACTCGGTGACCGAGGACGGCCTCGGCTACCGGCAGCAGACCGTCATCGAGATCCCCGAACTCGTCAGCGCGCGCGAACCGCTGGCCACCCAGCTGGACCGGTTCGTCGACCTCATCGAGGGCAAGGTCGACGCCGCCGAGGAACGCGACTCGATCCTCCCGTCCCACCGCGTCGTCGCCGACGTCCTGACGCAAGCGTCGCTTCCTGCCTGAAGCTCAGTGGGAGAGCAGGTTGCCGGCGGCGTCGTAGGCCTTGGGCGGGGTCATCAGGTTCGAGTCCGGCACGTCCTGCTGGGCGAACCAGAGGATCTTGACGGCTGAGTTCTCGCTCCACTGGGCGAGGTGCGCCTGCACGGTCTGCCCGTGCACGGTGGTGGTGATCTTCGCGGCCGGGCCGACGTAGTAGCCGAAGGTCGGGATGAACGTCCCGGCGGCGTTCAGGGTGCCGTTGAGGCTGTGGAAGCCCGGCGCCACGTCCGATCCCGAGGTCTGGTTGCCGAGGTAGACGTCCGTCACGCTCCCGGTCGCGTCGCGGACGCCGGCCATCATCCCGAAAGTGACACCGGGAGCGACCGAGCCGTCGATCTTGACCCCGTAGATCATCAACTCGCCTTGGGACGAGCTGATCCCGGTGTCGACGAGGGTACCCAGCTGGGTGTGCTTGGGCACTGGGAACTCCGAGGTCGCCGAGGGCACCGCGACCGACAGCGTGGGGGCGGCGGCCGGGGTGCTGACCGTGCCGGACCGCCCGAGCTGGCCTGCCCCGAAGATGACCACGACCACCGCGACGACGGCCGCGGCGACACCGCCACCGGTAGCGAGCCGACGTCGACGGCGGATACGGCCGCCATCGGCCATGATCTTCGCCAGATCGGGAGCGCTGAAGCTCTCCGACGGCGGTTCCCGCAGTGCGGACCGCAAGCTTTCCAGGTCGGTCATCGGCCCGCTCCTCCGCTCATGCTCACATCGGCCGGATCCATCGTGACGCGCAGCTTGGCCAGTGCGCGCGAGTTGGTGCTCTTGACAGTGCCGAGGGAAACGCCGAGCTCCTCGGCCACCTCGGCTTCGGGAAGATCGAAGAAGTGCCGCATCACGACCACGGCACGCTCGCGGGGGGTCAGCCCCGCGATCATCTCGAGCAGCCATTGGCGTTGCGCCACCGAATCGGCCACGTCGCCCTTGGCGGGCACCTCCGGCAGCTCTTCGGTCGCGTGCTCGCGGATCGGACGTCGCCAGCCGTCGATGATGTGGTTGACGAGCACTGTGCGTGCGTAGGCATAAGCGTCCTTGTTCCGTATTCGGGCCCAAGCCGCGTAGGTACGGGCCAGCGCGGTCTGCGTCGCGTCCTCGGCCTGGTGCCGATTGCTGGTCAGGAGGTACGCGGCGTGCACGAGCCGCGAAGAACACGCCTGGACGAACTCGACGAACTCCTCGTCACCACGCGCCATTCGGACTCCTCATACCGGGTGCGACGGCTGAACGACGGAAAAGGTTGAGCGGGGACCACCACAACTTTCCCACGGGCTTGGCCGTACTACCCGGTGAAACGATCTTCACTTCGAGCACAGGGAGAATAGATGAAGTCCGAAAACCACCGTTCCGGTCGTACCCGCGGTCTGCTGATCGGCGGCGGCGTGGCCGCGGTCTGCGGCGCGATCGCGCTTTCCGGCGTCCTCACGGCCAATGCCTCCCCCGCTCCGACGCAGGTCGCCGCCGCACCGGCCGCCGCCGTTCAGCAGGCCGAGCAGCGCGCGGCAGCCGCACCCGCCGACGAGAACCCGAACCCCGCCCCGCTGGGTGCGGTCATCTCGAGCGGGGTCAAGACCGCGGGCGGTGAGCTGGTGTTCTACGGCGTCGCGATCAACGAGCCCGCGCTCCCGCACACGACGTTCGGCGTCATGGCCGGTACCCGCGACGCGGCAGGAAAGACCACCGGCGAGTACCTGACCAACGAGACCTCGGGCACCGACAAGGACGCGGGCTTCCACGGCATCAGCGGCGGCGCGAATGTCAACGGCATCGACGTCCCGACCTTCGGCTACTACTCCGGCCCGGCCGCGAAGATCACCGCCCAGGTCGGCGGAAAGACCGTCCAAGCACACCAGGCCGCGTGGAGCCAGGACTCGAAGATCGTGATCTTCTGGTTCGACGGCACCGCGGGTGACCCGACCCACATCACCGCGTTCGACGCCGCCGGCAAGACGCTGCCATCCGGCCGCACCGGCGTCAGCCACGGCTGAGGCTCGGCGATTGGACGTGAAGGCCACCTTCACAACGGATTACGCAATGAAGGTGGCCTTCACGTCCGATCAGACGCCCGGGGTGACCCCAGCCAGCGAGGACAGCGTGTCGAGGTGTTTGGCGATGACGGCCTTCATCGAGAAGTTCTCGTTCACCAGCTCGGCGGCCGCCCCGGCGATGTCCTTGGACTCGGCCGGGTCGGTGATCGTCTCGATCAGCCGCTCCGCCAGCTGCGCGGCCGAGCCGACGTCGACGAGGTGCACGTTGCCGCGGTCGACGAGCTTGATGTCGAGGAAGTTGTCCGCGCGGACGGCGGCGACCACGGGGACGCCGGCGGCCATGCTCTCCAGGCTCGCGGTGCCGAAGCCGTAGCCCTGCAACTCGTGGCTTTCCACGGTCGCCGCGGCCAGGTAGTGCGGGATGTCGGACTTGGGCACCGCGCCGGTGGTGATCACGGCCTTCTCGACACCCAGTTCGCGAGCCCGGTGCAGGAACGCGTCGAAGTAGATACCGCCGACGACGACGAGCTTCGCGTCCGGCACCGCGCGCAGTACCGCGGGCAGCGCCTCGACCAGCGCCAGCCGGTCGCGCAGCGGGATGACGTGCCCGGTGGACAGGATGACCGGGTCCTCACCGAGCTCGTGCTTGTCCCGCATCAGCAACGGATCGCCGTCGCGGACCCATTCCGGGTCGACCCCGACCGGAATGGCGACCGTGCCGGACACCCCGCGCTGGTACTTGCGCTCGATGTACTCCTTCATGTGGACGTCCATCACCACGTACGTCGGCTTGTACCGGCGCATGAACGGCGCGACCACCAGCGCGTCGAGCACAGTGAACACGGCCTGGTACAGCTTGCTCGGGCTCTGCAGTCGCGTGTGGACACTGAGCAGGGTCGGCACGCCGTTCTTGTGTGCCCACAGCCCGCTCGCCCAGGTGAGGTCGAAGAACTGGCCGTGCTGGTGGATGACCTCGGGCTGGAACTCGTCGAGCAGCTTGCGCATCCGGCGCGGCAGCGAAGGCCGGGTGGTGAACGCGATGTCGAAGTTCACCGCGAGCCGCGTCTCGGGCATCCGGAAGGCCGGGAAGCGGACGACCCTGATGCCGTCGACGTTGGCGTCCGACGGCGCTTCGGCGTGCTCGGCGGTGATGACCAGCACGTCGTGCCCGGCCACGGCGTACCCCTTCGCCAGCGACTCCGACAGGTGCGCGCTTCCCCCCACTCGAGGCGGGTAGAAGTTGTTGACCACGGCGATCTTCACTGCTCGGGCTCCTTCAGATACTCGAGGCGCGGCGTTGCGCCGTCGAGCCGCACGGTCCCGGTCCGCGTGGCCGGGACACCCGTGACCACCGCGCCCGCCGGGACGTCCTTGGTGACCACCGCGCCCGCGCCGATCACCGCCGAATCGCCGATGGTGACGCCCATCAGCACGACGGAGTTCGCGCCGAAGAACACGTTGTTCCCGATCACCACCGGCGCCCGGTCGATCTGGTCGTACGATCGCCCGGACACGCAGCGGCGGACGGTGTTGTGCGTGTAGATCTGCACGCCGCACGAAAGGTCGCAGCCGGACCCGATCTTGAGCCCGCCGGACCCGTCGACCACGGTGAAGGCACCGATCCAGGTGCCCGCACCGATTTCGGGATCTCCGCTGATCCAGGCCTGCGGGTTGTACTTGTTCGCGGGCAGCTCGGTCACTTGCCGGACGCGCCGACGATCGTTTTGACGAGGTCGCGCATGCCCTGTTCGACGGTGATCGTCGGCTCCCAGCCGAGGATCTCACGGGCGCGCGTGATGTCCGCCGCGCGGCGCGACACCAGCACGTCACGCTCGTTGAACTGCGCCTCGACGTCGACACCGACCGCCTCGATGAGGATCTTCGCCAGCGTGGCGACGGAGGTGTCGATGCCGGTGCCGATGTTGATCGGCACGTTCGACCGCTCCGACTCCAGCGCCGCGACCACGGACCGCGCCAGGTCGTGGACGTGCACGAAGTCCATCGACTGGTCGCCGCGGCCGTCGATGATCGGCGGCTGGCCCGCGCGCAGGCGCGTGATGAAGTGGTTGATGACCGAGGTGTAGTACGCCTCGCTTTTCTGGCCGGGTCCGTACACGTTGAAGAAGCGCAACGCGTTCCAGGACAAGCCCTTCTGCCGCTCGTAGAAGCCGAGCAGGTCCTCACCGGCGCGCTTGGAGATGCAGTACGGCGTCAGCGGGCGGAGCTCGTCGTCCTCGTGCATCGGCAGGCGCTTCGGCTCGCCGTAGACCGATGCCGTCGACGCGAACACGAGCCGCTCGACGCCTTCGTCGGCCGCGGCGGCGAACACGTTGTGGTTACCGGTCATGTTGATGTCGATCGACTCGTGCGGGTCGGCGATCGACTTGTTGATCGACACCGTCGCGAAGTGGATCACGTGGGAGCAGCCGCGGATGGCCTCGCGCACCGCGCCGCCGTACCGCACGTCCTTTTCGACCAGCTCGACCTTGCCGGTGGCGACCCAGTCGTTGATCCGGGCGCGGTCGCCGCGGGTCATGTTGTCGAAGATGCGCACCGAGTAGCCGCCGTCGAGCAGCAGCGGGACGACGTGGCCGGCGATGAACCCGCCGGCCCCGGTGAAGAAGACCTTCTTGTCTGACGTGTCTGACACAGTCGGGATTACTCCTTTTAGGACAGTACTTTCAGGACAGTGCCGGCTTCAGGGCAGCGCCGGTTCTACGACAGGGCCAGTACGGCGGCGCTCACGGTTTCGGCGACCCGGTCGACCTGCTGGTCGGTCAGGTTCGCGTGCATGGGGATGGCCAGGTGGCGCGCGAAGATGTCCGCCGACACCGGCAGCGACTCCGTCTTGCCGTACAACGGCTGGAGGTGCGAGGCGTAGGTGCCGAAGTTGCACTGGACGCCTTGCTCACGCACGCGCAACGCGAGTGTGTCGCGGCTGATCTCCGGCGCGATCGTCAGGATGTACGCCTGCCAAGGGTGTTCGCGGTCGGGCAGCGCGACCGGCACGGTCACGCCGGGCAGTCCGTCGAACGCCTCGTGGTAGCGCTTCGCGACCGAACGCCTCGTGGCGAGCAGGTCCGGCAGCCTGCCGAGCTGGACACCCATGATCGCGGCCTGGATGTCGGAGAGGCGGAAGTTGTAGCCGAGCTCGTGGAAGCTCGGGATCGGCAGCTCACCGGAGCCTTCGCGGGTGATCGCCGGCTCGATGCCGTAGGTGTGCAGCTTGCGAGCGTGGGCAATGAGGTCTTCGCGGTCCGAGACGAGCGCGCCGCCTTCGCCGGCGGTGATGCCCTTGCGGCCGTGGAAGGAGAAGGCCGCGAGGTCGGCCAGGCTGCCGGCCGGGCGCGTCTTGTAAGTCGCGCCCGCGGCGCAGGCGGCGTCCTCGAACAGCCACAGGCCGTGCTTGTCGGCGATCGCGCGGTACTCGTCGTAGTCACCAGGCTGGCCCGCGACGTCGACGGCGAGGATGCCGACCGTGCGCGGGGTGATGGCGGCTTCGATCGAGGTGGGATCGGCGGAGAAGATGTCCGGCCGCACGTCCGCGAACACCGGCGTCGCACCGGCTTGGAGGACGGCGTGGCCGGTCGCGGGGAACGTGTAGTCGCCGACGATGACCTCGTCACCCGGCTGGACCCCGAGGACCTTCAGGCCGAGGAACAACGCGGACCCGCAGTTGCTGGTGCTGAGTGCGTGGCGCGTACCGACGACCTTCGCGAACCGCTCTTCGAAGCGCCGGCAGGCGGGCCCGGCGCCGGCGAGCCACCCGGAACGGAAGACCTCCGCGACCGCGGCGAGCTCCTCGTCGCCAACCGTCGGCTGGCCGAGGGCGATGCTGTCAGTCATACCTCTCCCGTTGCGTGGGGACGCGCTGAAGTGTAGAGAGGCGCGCCTACGCCTCCCGGGCGCCCCGAGAATCCGCAGGTCAGGACTCGTGAGTGTGCCGGACGGCCAGAACCGGCCGGAACACTCACGAGCCCTGGTCCGGATACCCTCACACCATGCGATTCGGGATCCTCGGACCCACAGCGCTGCGCGGCGACGGCGGCGCGGTGCTGGCGGTGGGCGGGCCGCGGGTCCGGACGCTGCTCGCGTTGCTGCTGCTCGACGCCGGCCGCGTGGTTTCAGCCGAGCGCCTGATCGACGGGATGTACGGAGAGAACCCGCCGGAGGGCTCCGCGAATGCGTTGCAGTCGCAGGTTTCGCGGCTGCGCCTCGTCCTCAAGGCCACCAACGTCGCCGTCGAGTTCAGCGCCGCGGGTTACCGGCTCGACGTCGATCCTGACGACGTCGACGCGCATCGGTTCACGCGGCTGGCAGCTGAAGGGCACGCAGCGCTTGCGGCCAAGGAGCCCGCGAACGCGGCGACGGACCTGCGGGAGGCGCTCGCGTTGTGGCGCGGTCCCGCCTTCGCCGACCTCACCGAAGCGCCGTTCGTCGAACCGCAGGCGGCGCGGCTGCACGAACTCCGGATGACGGCGACCGAGGACCGGATCGAGGCCGACCTCGCCCTCGGTCGACACCAGCAAGTCGCCGCCGAGTTGCGGGAGCTGGTCGCGGCCGATCCGCTGCGCGAGCGCTCGATCGCCCTGCTCATGCGGGCCTTGCACACGGGCGGACGTCAGGCGGACGCACTCGCCGTCTACGAGGACACGCGGCGCGCGCTGGCCGACGAGCTCGGCGCGGACCCGGGTGCGGAACTCGCCGAAACCCATCTTTCCGTGCTGCGCGGCGAATCGACGTCGACAGCCCAACGCACCCTGCCCGCCCAGATCACCAGTTTCGTCGGCCGCTCGGACGACCTCCGACGCGTCGAACAGCTACTGGGCCGGGGCAGGCTCGTCACCCTCACCGGCCCGGGCGGCGCCGGCAAAACGCGGCTCGCCATCGAAGCCGCCGGGCGCCAGCCGGGTTCCGTCGCGTTCGTCGAACTCGCGCCGCTCACCGGCTCCGACGTGCCGAAAGCCGCACTGTCCGCACTCGGCCTGCGGGAGACCACGCTGGCCGTGACTCCGGGAGTACCACCGCCGGACCCGACGAAACGGCTGGTCAGCGCGCTCGCCGAACGGCCGGCCCTGCTCGTCCTCGACAACTGCGAGCACGTCGTCGACGCGGCCGCGCGGCTCGCCGCCACCCTGCTCGCCGACTGCCCCGGGGTGCGCCTGCTGGTCACCAGCCGCGAACCGCTCGGCATCACCGGCGAACTGATCTCGCCCGTTCCGCGTCTTGACGTGTCGCCGCCGGGCACCTCCGCCGTCGACTCGCTCGCTTACCCGGCGATCCGGTTGTTCGCCGACCGGGCTGCGGCCGGGAGCGAGGACTTCGCCGTCGACGACTCGACGATCGGTGACGTCCAGCGCATCTGCGCCGCGCTGGACGGTTTGCCGCTCGCGATCGAGCTCGCCGCGGCACGGGTGCGATCGCTGCCGGTCGGGGAGATCGCTGTCCGGCTCGACGACCGGTTCCGGTTGCTGTCACGGGGAAGCCGGACGGCCGAAGCGCGGCACCGCACGCTGCGCGGGGTCGTCGAATGGAGCTGGGAGCTGCTCGGCGAAGACGAGCGGGAGCTGGCGCGACGGCTGACTGTGTTCTCCGGCGGCGCGACGCTCGACGCCGTCGAGCGGGTGTCCGGGCTGGCAGACACCGTCGAGCTGACCACCAGCCTGGTCGACAAGTCGCTGGTCGAGGCCAACGGTGGCCGCTACCGCATGCTGGAGACGATCCGCGCGTTCTGCGACGAACGACTGGCCGAGGCCGGCGAGACCGAACGCCTGCGGGCGGCGCACGCCGCGTACTTCCTCGCGCTGGCCGAAGAAGCCGACCCACAGTTGCTCACGGCCGATCAGCTGGACTGGCTGGCGCGGCTCGACACCGAGTACGACAACCTGCTCTCGGCGTTGCGCTGGGCCACGGACGCTGACCACGAGCTGGCACTGCGTCTCGTCGCCGCGCTGGCGACGTACTGGTGGATGCGGGGGCGCCGGTTCGAGGGCGCGCAGCTGTGCCTCGAACTGGTGAAGACCCTCGGCCCGGAACCACCGGCCGGCCTGCCCGAGGAATTCCTGCTGTGCCTGCTCAGCGCCATGAGCGGGATGCCGGATCCCGAGCCCGTCCGGCCACACCGCGCCGTACTCGACGAGTTCGTCCGCGACCGGCCGTGGATACCGGAACGGCCGATTCTCCATCTGTTGCTCGGGGTCGCGATGGGACCGCCGAAGGACATGAGCACCATCAGCGACTGGGAAGCGGGCGTGCGGGCCAACGGCGACCTGTGGATCCAAGGCCTGCTGGAACTCGGGGCCGGGCTGCGGGGGCTGCTGATCGGGGACTTGGCCGAAGCAGAGCGCGGGCTCGTCGAAGCGCTGGTCCTGTGCCGCGCGACCGGCGAGCGCTGGATGACCGCGTCCGCGCTGGGGGACCTGTCCATCCTCGTCGCGTGGCGTGGGCAGGCTCCCGAAGCGCTCGCCATGATGGACGAGGCGCTCGACCTGATGCGCCAACTCGGCTCGAACGACGACGCCGCGGACCTGCTGTGCAAGCGCGCCGAATGCCGGGCGCGGTTCGGCGACCCGGTGGGCGCGCGAGCCGACTACGAAGTGGCGGTCCGCGCCGGGATGCCGGAAAGCCGTGCGGCCGGGATGCTCGGCCTCGCCGACCTGGCGCGGCTCGAAGGCGACCTGAGTACGGCACGGCGGCTGGGTGAACAGGCCCTCGCCGAGTGTCCGACCGGCGCGTTCAGCAACGAAGGCGTCCGGTCTCGGGCATTGATCGTGCTGGGCAGAGTCGCCGAAGCCGAGGGCAAGGTCGAAGAAGCGACCACACGGCATCGGCAGGCCCTGCTCTCGTCTGTCGATCACACGAACAGCACAGCCTCCGCACTCGCCGTCGAAGCGCTGGCGGGCGTCGCGCTGCTGGAGGGCGACCCCGGCCGTGCGGCGACCCTGCTCGGCGCGGGCGAATCGCTGCGCGGCACGACGATGGCAGGCGATCCCGACGTCGCCAGGGTGGCTACGGCGGCGCGCGAGCTGACCGGTGAGCATGCCTTCGACAGCTCCTACGCGCTGGGCCGCGAGATGAACTCCCCCAAAGTGCTGACTGTGGCGGGCGTCGACAGCGCGTAACCTGGTCGATCGTGCGCACTGTCGTGGTGATCGGTGGCGGGATACTCGGACTCGCCGTGGCCTGGGAGCTGACCAGGCGCGGCACGGACGTCACCGTGCTGGAGAAAGAGGACCGGTGGGCCGCCCACCAGACCGGTCACAACTCCAATGTGGTCCACGCCGGGCTGTACTACAAACCCGGCTCGGCCAAGGCCACCATGTCGACCGCGGGCAATCGGTCCATTGTGGACTTCGCGAAGCAGTACGGGGTCCCGGTGGAGATCTGCGGCAAGCTCGTCGTCGCCACCTCCGACGCCGAGTTGCCCGCCTTGAAGGTGCTCGCCGAGCGCGCCGAAGCCAACGGTGTCCCGGCGAAGCTGATCTCGGCGCGGGAAGCCGCCGAGTATGAGCCTGAGGTGTCCTGCGTCGCCGCGCTGCGGGTCGAATCCACCGGGATCATCGACTTTCCCGTCGTGTGCACCACGCTCGTGCGGCTGCTCGACGAAGCCGACTCAGACCTGCGCCTCAACACCACGGCACTCGGCATCCGCGCGGGTTCGGCGGGCGGGGTCGAGGTCGCGACGAACGACGAAGTCATCCGCGCGGACGCGCTCGTCAACTGCGCGGGGCTGCAGTCCGACCGGGTGGCGCGCCTCGCGGGCCTCGAGCCGAGCGCGCGGATCGTGCCGTTCCGCGGCGAGTACTACGAACTGCGGCCCGAACGCCGTCACCTCGTGCGCGGGCTGATCTACCCGGTGCCGGACGCGTCGCTGCCGTTCCTCGGCGTCCATCTGACGCGCATGCTCGACGGCAGCGTCCACGCCGGCCCGAACGCCGTGCTGGCGCTCAGCCGCGAGGGCTACAGCTGGGGCGACATCTCGGTGAAGGACATCGCCGAGATCGCGACCTTCCCCGGTGTGTGGAAACTCGCGCGTAAGTACGCCTACCCGACAGGCCTCGACGAGGTGCGCCGCTCGTTCTCCCAGCGCCGCTTCGCCGCGAGCCTCGCCCGCCTCGTGCCCGCGGTGCGTCCGGAGGACCTCGTGCGCCAAGGCTCCGGTGTCCGAGCGCAGGCACTCCTGCCCAGCGGCGCGCTGGTCGACGACTTCCTCATCGAGTCCGCGCCCAACCAGGTCCACGTCCTCAACGCGCCCTCACCAGCCGCCACCAGCGCGCTGGAGATCGCGAAGCACATCGCCGACCGCGTGGGCTAGGGCAGGGACCTCGTGAAGGCCTAGTTGAGTGCGCCTTACGCCATGAAGGTGGCCTTCACGACAGGTCACAACGCCCCACCTGCCGCATCAGCCGCACCAGTCACAACGACACGACGCGACAGGCCCTCGAACCCCTTGCGCGTTCACCAACTCGCCCCGGTCCTTGCTGCAGTAAAGCCGAACCCGCACCTCAACCGACCAACCACCCTCAAGGCGTGATCGGCCTCAGCTGGCGGGCAGGTTTCCGGTGACCAGCGGGATCGCGGCCTTGACCTCGTCGCACATCTTGGTGCTGTCGGTCAGGTTGCCGCTCGTGAGCATCACCGACGACTTGTCGGTCACCGCAAGCGTCGCCGAGCAGTTCCCCGGCAGGCCGCCGGCCACTGGGAACACGGTCCAGTTCTTCCCGGCTGACGGGAAGGGCTGGCCTTCGACGTCGAGGCCAGGCCAGCCGGTGGCCGGGGTCGACGGATCGACCCAGACGTCCAGTGCCTTCACGCCTTGGGGACCGTCAGTGTCTTTCCACTCGCAGCCGGGGGCGAGTTTGGTGGTTCCGCCGCCCATGGATTGCCCGGGGCCGGTCAGGTTGAGCTGGGTGACCTGAGCCGCGGTCAGCAGCTTGCACGGGTCCACTGTGGCCAGCGGGCCGGAGGGCGTGGTCGAGCTCGGCGCCGACGGAGCGGGCGCGGGCGCGCCGCCCGGCAGCTGGGAGCCGATGAACGGCAACGCCGCCTTGCCGAGGTCGCACGCCTTCGTGTCGTCGGAGTCGTTGTAGGAATCCACGGTCACGAAGGACGTCGGCGACAGCACGATGTCGAGGCTGCAGTAGAAGCTTCCCAGGATGTTGGCGTAGCGCTGCCACTTCAGGCCGCCGGCGGTGACCGTGTCCATCAGCTGCGCGCCGTTGATGTAGTCGGAGAACGACAGGTCCGTGGCCCAGCCGACGTCGAGCGAGTTCGTCGGCGCGGCCGGGTCGCTGATCTCCCAGTGGCAGGAAGGCGGGACGATCTTGTCCGGGTCGCCCTTGATGGCCTTCGGCGTAGTCGTCAGACCAAGCGACGTCGCCTGTGCGGCGGTCACCAGGGTGCAGGGGTCATCGGCCTTCTTGACCGGTCCCTGGCCCGGTACCGGCTGTGCCGAACCGACCACTGTGGACGTGCAGGCCCCGAGCAGGACCGTCCCCGAAAGCGCCAAACCCAGCAACGCGAGTCGCTTCACCGATGATCTCCCTCCCCCGACCGCTCGCACTTTACTTCTTGCGAGGGCTCAGCACCTCGAGACCGCCGAGATAGGGGCGCAGCGCTTCGGGGACCCGGACGGAACCGTCTTCGAGCTGGTGATTTTCCAGGATCGCCACGATCCAGCGTGTGGTCGCGAGCGTGCCGTTGAGGGTCGCGGCGATCTGCGGCTTGCCCTTGTCGTCGCGGTAGCGGACGCCGAGCCGCCGTGCCTGGAACGTCGTGCAGTTCGACGTCGACGTCAGCTCGCGGTACGCCTCCTGCGACGGGAACCAGGCCTCGCAGTCGAACTTGCGCGACGCGCTGGAGCCGAGGTCGCCGCCGGCGGTGTCGATGACCCGGTACGGAACCTCGATCTTGCCGAGCATTTCCTCTTCCCAGCCGAGCAGCCGGGCGTGCTCGGCCTCGGCGTCCTCGGGACGGCAGTAGGTGAACATCTCGATCTTGTCGAACTGGTGCACGCGGATGATGCCGCGCGTGTCCTTGCCGTAGCTGCCGGCTTCGCGGCGGAAGCACGACGACCAGCCCGCATACCGGCGCGGACCCTCGGCGACCTCGATGATCTCGTCGGAGTGGTAACCAGCCAGCGGCACCTCCGACGTCCCGACGAGGTACAGGTCGTCGTCGCGCAGCCGGTAGACCTCCGCGTCGTGCGCGCCGAGGAAACCGGTGCCCGCCATGATCTCCGGCCGCACCAGCGCGGGGGTGATCATCAGCTGGAAGCCGTTCGCGAGCGCCTGCGAGGTGGCCATGTTGAGCAAGGCGAGCTGCAGCTGCGCGCCGATCCCGGTGAGGAAGTAGAACCGCGAGCCCGAGACCTTCGCGCCGCGTTCCATGTCGATCGCGCCGAGGCCCTCGCCGAGGTCGAGGTGGTCGAGCGGGGTGAAGTCGAACTTCTTCGGCTCGCCGACGTGCTTGAGCACGACGTAGTCGTCTTCGCCGCCGGCGGGCGCGTCCGGGTGCACGATGTTCGACACCGAGCGGTGCAGCTGGGCGAACTCCTCGTCGGCGCGGGTTTGTTCGGCCTCGGCCGCCTTGGTCTCGGCGGCGAGCTCCTTGCCCTTGGCCAGCAACGCGGCCCGCTCGTCACCGGCGGCCTTGCCGACCGAGCGACCCAACGTCTTCTGCTCGGCCCTCAGGTTGTCGGCGCGCGCGATCGCGGAACGCCGACTGGTGTCGAGGGAGAGCAGCCTGTCGACCACTCCTTCGTCCTCACCACGGGCGCGCTGCGAAGCGCGCACGGCATCCGGGTTGTCGCGCAGAATCCTGGGGTCAATCACGCGACAGAGCGTATCCGCATGCCACTGGCGACCTCGAACCAGTTTCGGTATAAGGCTCGACCGCGGTCAGCCGCGGACGAATTTCGCCACGATGGCAGCGAGTTGCTCGCCGGCGTCCTCCTGGAGGAAGTGACCGGCACCGGGCACCGTCGGGTGCTCGAGCCCGGCCGCGCCCTTCATCGAACGCTGCAGGATCGGGCCCATCGCGCCGGTGATCGGGTCACTGTCGGAGAACGCGCACAGGAACGGCAGGTCCAGCTCGGTCAACGTCGCCCAGGCTGCGCGGTTTGCCTCGGACGCCGGATTGTCCGGACGGGTCGGCACGAGCGACGGCATCGCGCGTGGGCCGGCCTTGTACATCTCGTTGGGGAACGGCGCGTCGTACGCGGCGCGGACCTCCGGCGCGAGCTCGGTACGGCAGCCGGATTGCACGAACCGGCCGACGTCGAGCACCTGCGCGTTCTCCACCGCGTCGTGGAACGCCCACCAGAGCTTGGGCATGTCGGTGTCGCCGGTCGGCAGGCCGGTGTTCGCGGCGACGACGCGGGCGAACCGCTCCGGGTTCTCCGCGACCAGCCGCAGCCCGATCAGGCCGCCCCAGTCCTGCCCGACGACCGTGACGTCGTGCAGGTCCAGGGCGTCGAACGCGAGCGCGCGCATCCACTCGACGTGGCGGGCGTAGCTGTGGTCGACGATGTCGCCCGGCTTGTCCGAGCGGCCGAACCCGACCAGGTCCGGCGCGATCGCCCGCAGGCCCGCGTCGGCCAGCACGGGCAGCATCTTGCGGTAGAGGTACGACCAGCTCGGCTCGCCGTGCAGCAGCAGGACGGGTGGTCCGTCCGCTGGTCCTGCCTCCACATAAGCGACTCTGATCAAGCCGCCCTGTGGGTCCGAAATGTCCGCGTAGTGCGGCGCGTAGGCGAAGTCGGGCAGGTCCGCGAACCGGTCGTCCGGTGTCCTCAGTAGGCGCACCTACCCCACGGTAGTGGAACTCAGGAGATGGCGACGGCGATGACGAGCCCCAGTGCGATGTGCGCGGCCGCGACGACGACGCTGACCGGCTCGAACTTCTCGCTTTCGATGGTCTCGCCGACGTTGATCCGGGTCGCCCACTCCAGCAGCCGGACGGCGATGACCTGGACGACGATCCCGATCAGGCCGTAGACCAGCGCGGTGATCAGGCCGCCGGTCAGATCGCTGTCGGAGTTGGCGATGGCCACCACGATGATGAACGCCATCGACAGCAGCCCGGACGCCGTGACGATCACGGCGTTCGGCAGGCCGCGGTGGACCAGCTGCGACAGCTTGCCGGGCGTGGTCCAGTCGATCGCGTAGAACCCGATGAACATCAGCAGCAGGCCGACGACCCCGTAGAGCAGGATCGCCCCGATCCCGCGGACGAGGTCATGGCCGAACGTGCTGGACAGCGCAAGCGTGGTCGTCATCGGGTCTCCCACTGATTTGGACGCAGCCGGGTGGCGCCCGAATTATGCCGCTGTGAGGTCTCTTCTACGACTCGGGGATGCGATGCGGGACAAAAGCCGCGCCGTCGTCGGTGACCAGGCCCGAAGTCTCCCGGATGCCGAGCCCCGCCGCGCTGTCGCCGACCACCCACGCGCCGAGCGCCGGGCGGTAGCCCTGAAACTCCGGCAGCGGGTCGAACGCCTGGTAGACATACCCTTCGGCGCCGTAGACGCCACCTGTCTGGGTCTCGTAGCCGGTCGCGACGATCTGCACGTTCGCGCCCTCACGACCCAGCTTCGGCTTGCGGACGTACTCCGTGAGCAGGCCGGGGTCGTCGACGAACGCCGGCAGCAGGTTCGGGTGCCCGGGGTAGTTCTCCCAGAGCACCGCGAGCAGCGCCTTGTTCGACAGCAGCATCTTCCAGGTCGGCTCGATCCACAGGGTCTTCGGCTGGTTGGCGAGCGCGGACTTGCCGAACTCCTCCTCGACCATCCACTCCCACGGATACAGCTTGACCACGGTGTTCATCGCCGCTTCTTCGAGATCGACGAACCGCTTGAGCACCGGGTCCCAGCCGATCTCCTCGATCGCCAGGCCGACGGTGTCGAGCCCGGCCTCGGCCGCTGTCTCCTGCAGGTACGCCGTGGTGACGTGGTCCTCACCGGTGGGATCGGCTGAGGACCAGGTGAAGTGCAGCTCGTTCGACGGGAGCTTGTCGGCGATCTGGGCCCAGCGCTCGACGAGCTTCTCGTGGATCGAGTTCCACTGATCGTCGTCGGGGAAGACGTCGGTCTTCCAGTGCCACTGCACGATCGCGGCTTCGAGCAGCGTGGTCGGGGTGTCGGCGTTGTACTCGAGCATCTTGGCCGGGCCGCCGCCGTCGTAGCGCAGGTCGAACCGCCCGTAGACGTGCGGGTCCTGCCGCTTCCACGACTCGGCGATATGCGGCCAGGTCCACTCCGGGATGCCGAAGTCGCGGTAGCGCTCGGTCAGGATGACGTTGTCGACCGCTTCGAGGCACATCGAGTGCATCAGCTCGACGTCCGCTTCGAGGGACAGGATCTCGTCCATCTCGAACACGTAGTGCACGGACTCGTCCCAGTACGGACGCGATTTGCCCGCGCCGTCGCGCGCGGGGGTGCCGAACACCAGCCCCTGTTCTTCGACGGTCTTCTGCCAGTCACGCCGTGGGGCACTGGAATCCCTGCGCACCTACGAGCCCCCGCTCTTTCCCGTGCCGCCGGTGCCGCCGGTCTTGCCGCTGACCCCGCCGCTGCTGCCACTGCTGCTCTTGCCGATGCCGAAGCCGCCGCGCTGCACGGACTTGCCCGTCTTGGTGCTGACGTTCGAGTGGGTGGACGGCGCGCTGAACGAGCCGCCGGAGACCCGGCTTCCGACATTCCCCGAGCCGCCGTAGTTGTAGCGGTACTGGCCGCCGCCGAGGAACAGCGGCATCACCCAGAACCCGGTGCCCGCGTTGTACGTCGCGCCCTGGCTCTGCAGGTACGCCGGGTCGCAGTCCTGGTCGGCGACGACCGTACTGCTGCCGTCGGTGCACACCGCGGTGACCTCGTTCGGCTTCGCGACGGTGTAGAACGTCGCGATCAGCCCGACCAGCCCGATGGTGACGCCGCTGCCGATGAGGATCTTGCGCTTGGTCCCGGCCTTGCGGGCGGCGACCTCGGCGGCCTCGGACTCGGCCGCTTCGCGCTCGTTCTCCTCGATGAGCGCTTGGCGGCGTGCCCGCTGCTCAGCGAGGGAGAGCTCTCGGGGTGCGGTGTTCTCATCCTGGAACCGCATCGACCCACGCTTGGGCGGTTCTTCGGGTTCGCCGAGGGGGCTCTGCCCCTCCGGGTCGTTCACATCCGTCATCGAGCGCTCCGTAATCGCCTGCCGCCACGAACTCGAGCTGTGGGCCCTGCCCACCCTAGTTGCATTCCGTGCCCGAAGTGTCCAGTACCCCGATCCCGGCCGCACCCTCCCGCGCCGAGTTCGGCAATCGCGGGCATCATGGGACTCGATGTCTGGCAACCTCGAACGGTTCCGTTCGCCCCTGGATTCCCTGAGCACCCGCCTGGTGATGGCCGGGGTGTTCATCGGAGCGATCCTCGCGCTCGCCCTGAGCGTGACGTTTTCCTGGGGAAGCAACGCCAACGGCGGCAGCGGCGGCGGTGCCGGGCACCTGTCCGCGGAGGCCGACGCCGCGTTCCACTCGCCGCCGGGCAGCTGCCTGTCGTGGACGCAGGTGGACGCCGCCGACGCGCACAAGGTCGACTGCGCCCAGCCGCACCTGTTCGAGGTCACGCAGGTCGTCGACCTGACGGCCAAGTACCCGTCCGGGGCACCGGGGCCCAACCTCGACCTGTGGCAGCAGATCTCCCAGGCCAGCTGCAGCGATGGCGCGAAGGCGTATCTCGGCCGCCCCCTCGACCCGTACGGCAGGTTGATGGTGAACATCCTGCGGCCGACCGTCGACCAGTGGGGCAGCGGCGACCGGCAGATGCGCTGCGGGCTGGAGTGGACCGGCCCCGGCGGCGGGATCCAGCCGACCACCGGCCCGGCGAAAACCCAGCAGCAGTCCTACGTCTGGAACCCCGGCACCTGCCTCGGGCTCAACGGCAAGACCGTGGGCGACCCCGTCGACTGCAACCTGCCGCATTCCTACGAGATCATCGCGACGCTCGACCTGCGCACGAAGTTCCCGGACAGCTACCCGTCGCAAAACGACCAGAAGGCCTGGCTCGACACCCAGTGCGGCAAGGCCGCCGACGACTACGACGGCAAGGCCGACCTCTCCGCGAAGAAGCTGATCCTCACCTGGGACGTGCGTGAGCAGGAGAGCTGGGACGCCGGGTCGACCACGGTCAACTGCAAGGTCGCCGCGACGCTGCCGGACAAGAGCGGCCTCGCGCCGGTGACCGGCAGCATCAAGGGCGCGGCGGGCACCGGCGGCGACAGCCCGCCCGCGTCCGGCGGCGCGTCTTCCGACGCCGGAGCGAACCCGCCGCCCGGCGGAACGGGCGGCAACTGACCAATGCCTGTCGAAATGACGCGTCTGCGGTTCGAGGAGCTGGTGGCTGACGCGCTTGACGCCGTGCCCGTCCGTTTCGCCCAGGCCATGGACAACGTTGTCGTGCTGGTCGAGGAGTTCAACCCCGAGGTGCCGACCATTCTCGGGCTCTACCACGGCATCGCGCTCACCGAGCGGACCTCGCACTACGGCGGCGTCCTGCCGGACCGGATCTCGATCTACCGCCGCCCGATCCTGTTCCTGTGCGACACCGAAGAACAGGTCGTCGAGGAGGTACTGGTGACGGTGATGCACGAGATCGCGCACCACTTCGGCGTCGACGACGCACGCCTGCACGAACTCGGCTGGGGCTGACCGCTCCGGTCCAGGGCGGTCACTTTTGTACAAGAGTGCCCTGCTTGCGACTTCAACGAGGGCACAAAAGTACAAAAGTGCCCTCGTTGCGCCAAGTGCGGCTTTACGGATGGTGATAGGGCAACCACTTTCGGCTATCCTGGCTGATGGGCCGTGCCCGCGGCCTGAGCACCGGTTCCACCATGTACCTGGGGGTACTTGTTGGCCGAAGCAGAGTTTGTCCCCACCAGCCCGCGCCCGGACCGCCGCCTCACCTGGTTGCTGTCCTCCAGCGCGGTGTCGAACCTGGGCGACGGCATGGGAAAGGTCGCCTTCCCACTGCTGGCCGCCACGCTGACGCGCGATCCGGTGCTCATCGCCGGGCTGTCCGCCACCCAGTTCCTGCCGTGGCTCCTGTTCGCGGTGCTCGCGGGCGCGCTCGTCGACCGCGTCGACCGACGCCGGGCGATGATCGCGGCGAACGTCGTGCGCGCTGTCGTCGTCGGCGGGGTCGCCGCGCTCGCCCTCTCCGGGGCGGTGTCCATCTGGGTCGTCTACGCCGCCGCGCTCGTGATCGGCACCGCCGAGACTGTCGCCGAAAGCGCGGCGAACGTGATGATCCCGGCGATGGTCGACCGCGAGCGCCTCGAGGACGCGAACAGCAAGCTGCAGGCCTGCGAGATCGTCGGGCAGACGTTCCTGGGCGGTCCTGTCGGCAGTCTGACGTTCGGGCTGTTCGCGGCGTTCCCGTTCCTGCTGAACTCCGCGGGCTTCGCGATCGCGGCCGCGCTCTTGGTCGGCTTGACCGGCACCTACCGAGCACGCCCTCGCGACTCGAAACCGGCCGCTGAGCCGAGCCGCCTGCGCCAGGATCTCGCCGACGGCCTCCGCTGGCTCAAGGCCAGCCCGCTGCTGTTGCGATTGGTGATCATCGCCGGACTCGTCAGCCTGGCCAGCGAACTCGCGCAGGCGCAACTCGTGCTCTACGCCCTACAGGATCTGGGCTTGAGCAACACGACGTTCGGCCTGTTCGCGTTCGTCGGCGGTATCGGCGGGCTCGCCGGGGCCGCGGTCACACCGAGGCTGGTCAAGGCGTCGAGCCGGCGCGCTGTCCTGCTGTGGAGCATCGCGTGCTGCGGCGCCGGGTTCGGCGGCATGGGCCTGAGCGGGCAACCGGTGGTGTCGGCGGTCCTGTTCGGGGTGTTCGCCGCGGCGGTGGTCGCGGTGAACGTCGTACTCGGGACGGTCCGGCACACGCTCGTGCCCGGCGAACTGCTCGGCCGGGTCCTCGGTGTCTGGCGAACAGTCGTCTGGGGCGCGATCCCGGTCGGCGCCCTGCTGGGTGGCGTGCTCACCGACGCGCTCGGGACAGCGAGCCGCACGTTCGGCGTCTCCGGACTGTTACTGCTGGGTACCGCTGCGTTCGCGTTGGTCTCGCTGCGGCACTTGTCGCTCGGATCCGAGGCCGAACTGTCACGCCAGCAAGGGGTGTAAAGCCGCCATTTCGGTGCTGAAATGGCACATCACCCCTGGCTGGGAGGTTCGGCATGGTCACCATGAACAGTGCCGGCAGTGCCAACAGTGCCGGCAACATCGGGCTCACCGTGAGCACCGAAGCCACCTTGCCGGACGACGGCCGGATACGACGGCCCCTGGTGCTCGCCGCCGTCGCCGGGTTCGTGCTCGGCTGCGGCCTGATCGGGGTGCTGTGGAACGTCTCGGGTGTCCAGACCAGCTCGGTCGACGACGCGCAGGCCGCCTGCTCGGCGCTGTACCGGCTCGGTGACCTGCCCACTCCCGGGCAGAAGATCCCGCTGGGCGCACCCGTGCTCGCGGACGGCGTCGAGCACCGGATGACGGCGGCCCGCGAACTGGCCGCGGCCGCCGCCGAACAAAATCCGGCTTACCGGGCCCTGTCGGACGACATTTCCGATGTCAACACGATGGTGTCCAACCTGCGCTTCGACGACCCGCGTGGCCAGGCGAGCCTGGCGCACGCGAAGCAGCTCTGCGCGAGGTTCTAGCTCTTGGCGACGGTCTTGACGGTGAGCTGGTCGCCCGGGATCTTCTCGTTGGCGCAGCCGGTGCCCGGGTCCTGGATGAACTTCGACGCCGTGTCCTGCGGGAGGTAGATCCGCAGCCCGTTGGTCGCCGTCGGACGGCAGGTCGCCGGTTCGAAGTTCGCGACCTGCACGAACCCGATGTCAGCCTGGACGCTGTCGCCCTTGTTCAGGGTGAACGCCGCGCCCTTGGTCCCGACGCGGACCGCCGCCTGGCCGACCTGGTGACCGTCTGCGCCGGCCACGTACGAGACGCCGGGGAACCCCTGGACGATACATTTGCGACCGCTGGAGTTGGTGATCACCAACTGCCGGTAGACCGTGCCCGCGGCGGCGTCACCTTGGCCGAAGGACAGCGTGACATCGGCGGCTTTGCAGAAGCCGTCGGTGTTGCTCGCCTGCGCGGGCGGCTCAGTGGCGGAGTTGCTGCTCCCGGCCGGACTCGGTGTCGCGCTGGACGAGGATGAAGCGGGGGTCGAAGTGTCCGATGCAGGGGAGGATGGTGTCGACGACGCGGAGCTGCCGGAACCACTTCCGCACCCCGCGAGCACGGTGGCCAGCACCGCTCCGGCCGCGACCACCCCGACGTGCGTGATCTTGTTTCGCACCATGGTCTTACACCTCCAGTTACCAGTTGACTTACCAATCGGTAGACGTCTCATCAACCGGCCCGGTTGCGTCACACCCCCCGAAACGGTGAATCACCCACTTACCGAATGGCGACCATGACGGAATTTTGTAACGAAGCATGGCTCCACACTGTGAAACTACAACAGGCGGTGCTTGACCACCCGTTCAACGAGGAGCTGGCCGACGGATCACTCTCCCGGGAGCGGTTCCAGTTCTACCTCGCACAGGACGCCCGGTACCTCGTCGGCTTCGGCCGCGCACTGGCTGTCGCGGCCGCGCGGGCGCCGGAACCGGACGACCTGACGTTCTTCGCCGGCGCCGCGCGTGAGGCTGTCGTCGTCGAGCGCGCCCTGCACGAGGACTACTTCGAGAGCTTCGGGCTGAGCGAAGCGGATCTGTCGGCGATCGAAACCTCCCCGACCTGCCTCGCCTACACGTCGTTCCTGCTGGCCACCGCGCAAACCGCGAGCTACGGCGAGCTGGTCGCGGCCCTGTTGCCCTGCTTCTGGGTGTACCAGCACGTCGGCAGCGGCATCCTCGGCCGCACACAGGTGGCGGACAACCCGTACCGGGCGTGGATCGAGACCTACGCCGACGACGAGTTCGCGGCCTCGGTACAGGCGTGCCGGGACGCTGTCGACCGCGCCGCGGCCGCCGCCGACCCCGGCACCCGGCAGCGCATGCTGGCGGCCTTCACCCGGGCGTGCGAGTACGAGTGGATGTTCTGGGACAGCGCCTACCGGCTGGAATCCTGGCCGACGCTGCCTTACCGCGGTTAGCGGTCGTCACAGCGTCACGATGTCACAGCGTCAGAGCGGGGTGTCGACCCAGCGAAGGCAGTGCCAGCCGCCGGGTACGGCTTCCAGGACGACGACCCCGGTGTTCGGGATGAGGGCGGAGTTCGCGACCTCGGGCCGGACGTTATCCGAGAGCCAGTCCGCGGCCAGCCGGATCGCGCCGCCGTGGCTGACCAGCACCGCGATGCCGTCGGGGTCGGCCTGCTCGTGCTTCGCCCGGATCTGCGCGGCGGCGGCCGTCATCCGCGCGTGGACGCTCTCGCCGCTTTCCCCATCGGGCATCGACGAGCTGAGATCGCCCCTGGTCCAGGGTTCGACGGTGGTCAGGTAGGTCTTGACCGACTCCGGGTCGCTCAAGCCCTCGAGCGCGCCGGCCTGGACCTCATACGCCCCGGCGACGACCTGGACGTCGAGGCCGAGCTTCGCCGCGAGCGGCGCGGCCGTCTGCTGCGCGCGAGTCGCCTCCGACGCGTAAACGGCCACGATCGGCTCGCCGTCCAGCCGCTCCGCCAGTTCGTTCGCCTGCTCCAGGCCCAGTTCGGTCAGCGGCGGTCCCGGCAATGCCGTATCGAGCGACTTCCGCACGTTGCCGATCGTCTGTCCGTGCCGGACCAGGTAGAGCTTCAAGCGAGTTCGCCCTTTCGGATGGCCGCGACCCAGCCGGCGGCTTGGGTGAAGTCCTCGTTGGCGGCGTCCGGCTGGATAGTCGCCCGGACCTCGTCGGCGCGCGGGTGCGAACCGAGGAAGCGGACATCGCCGCAGCGGCGGCGCAGCGCGGCGAGCGCGTCCCCGATCCGCGCTTCGGACACGTGGCCTTCGAAGTCGACGAAGAACCGGTACTCGCCGAAGTTGCTCTTCGTCGGCCGGGCGTCGAGCTTGGTCAGGTTGATCCCGCGCGAAGCCAGCTCGGTGAGCAGCTCGGCGAGCGTCCCGATGCGGTTCGGGGTGGAGGCGACGATGGACGTCCGGTCGGCGCCCGTCGGCTCCGGCAGCGAACCCGGCTTCGTGACCAGCAGGAACCGGGTCTGCGCGTCGAGGACATCGGCGACGCCGGTCGCGAGCACCTTCAGCGGGTAGTGCTCGACAGCGATCGGCGCGCTCACCGCGGCGTCGAAATCACCGTTCTGGACCTCGACCGCGGCGGCGGACGTCGACGACGTGGCCACCGGGCGAGCGCCCGGGAGGTTGGCCTCGAGCCAGTGCCGGACCTGCGCCAGCGCATGCGGATGGCTCGCGACCGTGCGGATCTCGCCGGCGTCGTGCCTGGTGAGGATGCTGAAATGGACCGGCAGCAGCGCCTCGGCCACCGCGATGAGCGGCTCGCCCGTGCTGAGCCCGTCCAGGGTCGCCGTCACGGGCCCCTCGACCGAGTTCTCCACCGGCACACAGGCTGCATCGGCATCACCGGCCCGCACGGCGGCGAGCGCCAGCGGGATGGTTTCGGCGGGGATCAGTTCGTCGTCGGACGTGGCAAGGGTGCGGGTGGCCTGCTCGGCGAACGTTCCCCGTGGGCCCAAATAAGCGATTCGCGACACCCCGCCAGGCTACGCAACCCCGCGGTGACGGCGTTCACTCGCACAGACTCCACGGAAAGCGGTTACGCGCGGTGGCCTTTTTTGCCATGCTGGGCGGGTGACCGCTGAATCGGGCACACACACCGGCCCTGACGGTATGACCGAGCGGGTGTCTTCTCCCGCGCCGGAACTGGTGCTGTGCGCCGTCGACGAACCGCTTGCCCGCGCATGGCGAGCCGTGCTGGGCAGGATGACCGGTCCGGTGCGGGTCCACCCAGGGTCGGTGCTCGACGTCACCGCACAGGCCATCGTCAGCCCGGCGAACTCCTACGGCTGGATGCGGGGCGGGATCGACGCCGTCTACGCACGGGCGTTTCCCGGGGTCGAACAGAACGTCCGCAGTGCCGTGCTGGCCTTTCACGGCGGCGAGCTGCCGATCGGCGAGGCCCTCGTGGTGCCGACCGGCGAGACCGAACCCGCCTGGCTGATCAGCGCGCCGACCATGCGCGAACCGGGTGAACACCTGCCCGAGGACACCGTGCATCCGTACCTCGCCGCGCGGGCGGTGTTCCTGCAGTGGCGCGACGGCCGGCTGGAGCACGGTGTCGGCGTCCGCCAAACGGTGGACACGATCGCGATGCCGGGACTCGGCACCGGCGTCGGCGGAGTCGCCCCGGAGACCTGCGCGCGCCAGGTCGCGGCCGCCTGGGAAGAGGTTTTCGGTACCCGCTGAAGTCCGTCACCCAAGGTGACAACGGATTTCGGGTGCAGAACATCACAGCGCGTTCACCGGCCGTAGGCCCTACCGTTAAAACCCGTACGCAGTTGTACAACGCCAGTTCAGGCGACGGGCGAGGAGTGACGATGCCGCGGGTCCGTGAGCTCAGTCCTTATGTGGAACTGCACCGTGAGCAATGGCGGGAGCTGCGCAGCTCGACGCCGCTGCCGCTGACCGCCGACGAGCTGCTGCGCTTGCGCGGGCTCGGCGAGCAGGTCGATCTGGTGGAGGTGGCCGAGGTCTACCTGCCGCTGTCCCGGCTGATCAACTTGCAGGTCGCCGCCCGGCAGAGGCTGTACAAGGCGACCACGACGTTCCTCGGTGAGGACTGTCTCGCCACCAAGGTGCCGTATGTGATCGGCATCGCGGGAAGTGTCGCCGTCGGCAAGTCCACCACCGCCCGCATCCTGCGTACGCTGCTCGCCCGCTGGCCGGACCACCCCAGGGTCGACCTGGTCACCACGGACGGCTTCCTCTACCCCCGCGCGGAGCTCGTCCGCCGCGGCATCATGCACCGCAAGGGTTTCCCGGAGAGCTACGACCGCCGCGCGCTGCTGCGGTTCGTCACCGAGGTCAAGTCCGGCGCGGAGCGGGTCAGCGCGCCCGTCTACTCGCACCTCGCCTACGACATCCTGGCTGGTGAAGAGCAGGTTGTACGGCAGCCGGACATTCTGATCGTCGAGGGCTTGAACGTGCTCCAGCCGGGGCCCCGGCTCACCGTCTCCGACCTGTTCGACTTCTCGATCTACGTCGACGCGAACAGCTCGGACATCGAGCACTGGTACATCGAGCGGTTCCTCAAACTGCGCCATACCGCGTTCGCGGATCCGACCTCGCACTTCCACCACTACGCCGACCTGCCGGACGACGAGGCCCGCGCCGAAGCGCAGCACCTCTGGAGCTCCATCAACGAGCCGAACCTGGTGGAGAACATCAAGCCGACGCGGCCGCGCGCGACCCTCGTGCTCCGCAAGGACGCCGACCACTCGATCAACCGGGTCCGGCTGCGCAAGCTCTAGCTGTTCCCTCAAGCGCGGCGCTCCCGCGCACCGCCTGGCACGGTGCCGAGCACGCTGCAGCGGCCGCCGGGTAGGGATTCACGGTTCACCCGAAGGAACCGGACATTCTCACCGTTGGCGCCCGCTCGATCGCACACCGTCGCAGTTGGTCCCACCAGCCCCACGGGTCGGCCGAACGGCCGATCCAGTGACCGCACGTATAACCGGTTGGCCGATTCCAACAAGGCGACCTCGGAGCGACCCTTAGATAAGGAAAACGACCTTGACCTGGGGGGAGACCCAAAATGTTCTCGATCATCTTGACCTGGGTGGGTGCGGTCGGTGGTATCGGACTGCTGGTGGCAATGGCGTTGGGCACCTTCGCCGTCGACTTCGACGACGCGTTCGGCGACCGGCTCCGGAAAGCCAAGAAGCCTTCGGAGACCACCACAACCACAACCACTCCGGGACCGACGGTGGCCCCGCTGGGCTGAGGACTGGGCTGAGGACAGGTCCAGTCAGGCGAACGGGTTGTGCAACCGCGCTCCCGTGCCGGCCATGTCCGCGACGTTCCGCGTGACGAGTGTCAGGTCGTGGGCGGTGGCCGTGGCGGCGATGAGCCCGTCGATCGACGGGATCGCCTTGGCCGCCCGATGCCTGCCCCATTCCGCCGCGACCGCCACGTCGACCGGCAGGATGCGGTCGGAGAACTGGCGGACCAGATTTTCCAACCAGACGTCCAGCTCCTTCACGCGGCGGGTTTCCCCGCGACGCCTCAATTTCTCGATCCCGCGTTCGATCTCCCCCACGGTCAACGCGCTGAGATAGAGGCGGCCCGACTGGACGCTCGCCCACCAGGCCGCGAACCCGCGGTTCTGCGTCCGGCGACGAGCCTCGGACACGATGTTCGTATCCAGCAGAAAACTCACCCGTCTACGCCCATCTCCACCTCGCGCGGCAGATCCGCCCGCCGCTGCGCCACGATCTCGTCCAGGGCGTCGGCCAGCTCATCCTCGTCCTGACGCGCGCCGCTCAACGCGGCCTTGAAGTCCAGCTCGAACTCGACGCCGGTGAGCTGCCGGTAGTACGAAATATCGAGCACGACAGCCACCTCCTCCCCATGCCTGGTGACGAACTGCGGACCCTCCGCCGCCGCCTTACGCAGAAGCTCACTGAGTCGCTGCTTCGCATCCTGAACCTGCCATGCCGGTTCTTGTCCCATCTAGACAGACTAGACAGAGTTGGCCGCAGAGACAAGGGCGGGCGGGTACGAACGGCCCGTTCGCGCCCGCCCGCTTCCTTCGACTCAGCTGATCGCGTCCAGCGCCCGGCGGTAGTCCTCCAGGTCGAAGCGCATTTCCTCGGCATCGGTCGGCCGCAGCTGCCCGCTGAGCACGCCACCGAGCTCATCGAGGATCTCGTCGCGCTCCAAGCCCTTTTCCCGCAGCCGCTGCGCGGCCAGCCAGGTTTCCGCAGGCTCGTTGTCCCACAGCTGGTCGACGATGGCCGTCTTCAACGCGAGCTGCATGCGGGGTTCGCCGTCGAACGTGTCGTCGGCGAGGGACTCGTGGTACTCCGGGTGCTCACCGATCACCAGCAGCCGCCGCTGCTCGGGATCGGTCGGCTCCAGGTCGACCTCCTCGTCACCGATGTCGGTGGACACCGACGGAATCGCGAACATCCGCCGGTCCAGGGCCGCTGCCAGCTCGCCGGCGTCTTCGAACTCCTCGGAACCGTCGAGGTAGACGTCGATCGCGGTGTCGTCGCGGTCGAACTCCTCCAGATACTCCTCGACCGTGCCGAGCAGCATGGCGACGGCGGACTCTGACAGCTTCGCCCGCGTGCCCGCCCACTGCGTCCAAGCGAGCAGGACCTCCGGGAGAGCCGCCTGGAAGTCCTCGTCGAGCTCGCCTTCGAACTCCTCGAGCTCCTCGTCCAACTGGTCGAGCTCAACAAGCTCGTCACGCTCCGAAGCGCCGCTTTCGTCGAGGTCCGGGAAGAACTCGTCGACGTCTTCCTCAGTATCAGCTTCGGCATCAGTGTCCGTGTCCAGGATCATTTCCAGGAACCGGGCGATCTTCTCCGGCCCGACACGCAGCGGGTCTCCCGGCTCGTTCTCGCAGCCGAAATCGACGATCAGCCGCGCACAGACGCGGGCGGCTTCGGTGTCTTCGACGTCAGCCGAAGACAGGAACTCCTCGACGATCGCGTCGCGGTCCTCATCCGAGAGCTCCTCGAACACCGGCGACGGCTCCGCCTCGGGCAGGGCCTGGCAGCGGTTCAACGCGAGCGCACGGAAACGCGCGTAGTCCTCGCCGACCTCGGGCTCCTCCAGCGCGTCCGTCGCGGCCAGACCGTCGGCCAGCAGCTGACGCGCTCTGCCCGGCGAAACCTGCTCGAGCGTGACCAGGTCACCGTCCGACGCAGCCTGTCCGCGCATGTCCGCGAGGACCTCTTCGGGGGCATCGATCACGACGACGTCGCGCACGCGGCCGCCGAGCTCGTTGAAGTCGAGCAGGGCGAGCAGGCCGTGGCGCTGTTCGCCATAGCCGAAAATGCACAGCAGCGACGACTCGTCGCCATAGACGTCACCGGTCCGCCAGCATTCGACGACGGTGACCCGGCCCAGCGAACCGGTCCAGTCCGGCGCCGGGATCCCGCGGCTCAGCACGGTTTCCAGCGCCGCGGACGCCGCCTCGCGCTCCTCGGCCGTCTCACTGAGCACGCTCATCGACGCCAGCAGCGCGGCAGCGCCCGGGGTGATCTTGCGGCTCACGAACGCGATCAGCTCAAGGCCGACCGGCAGCTCTTCGTCGACAGCTTCGTCGTCGGCGTCAGCTGGGACCTCGCCGACCGGGAGGTCCCACCACTGCCCGACCACCTCGGAGGTCAGCAGCTCGACTTCCAGGGGGTCCGGGTCGGCGCCGAGCGACGAGAAGTCCCGGAGGATGTCCTTGAACAGGCCGTTCAAACTTTGCGGGGTGGGCTCTGCGTTCTTCTTACGCACGCGACTGACCGGGCTCATGGTGCCCATGTTTCCACCGGCCACTCGGCGCTCACCGCTCGGGCGCCGCTGACGTCACCCGCCGACGAGGACGACGATCTTCCCGCGGGTGTGCCCCTGTTCGCTCGATCGGTGCGCGGCGGCGGCCTCGGCGAGCGGATACGTCTCGGCGACCTCGACGGTGACCTTGCCCGCCTCGGCCAGGTCGACGAGCGCGGCCAGATCAACGGCGTCCGGGCGCACGAAAACGTAGTGACCGCCCAGTTTGCCGACACCTTCGCCGTCCACGATGGAAGCGACACGCCCCGGCTCGACCAGCACGTCCGGCGTGGTCTGGAGCGCGTCACCGCCGACGAGGTCGAGGACCGCGTTCACCCCTTCGGGGACCAACTCGCGGACGCGCGCGGCCAGTCCGTCGCCGTAGGTCACCGGTTCGATGCCCCGCCCGCGCAGGTACTCGTGGTTGCGTTCGGACGCCGTGCCGATCACGCGCGCGCCCAGCGCGACGGCGATCTGCCCGGCCAGCGAGCCGACCCCGCCGGCCGCGGCGTGGACGAGCACAGTGTCGCCGTCGGTGACCTTCAGCGCGTGGACCAGGCATTGGTAGGCGGTCAACCCGGCCAGCGGCAGCCCACCGGCCTGCGCCCAGCTGAAGTTGCGCGGTTTGCGAGCCAGCGTGCGGACGGGCGCCGCGACCTGCTCCGCGAACGTCCCGTTGAACAGGACGTCCTCGCGGACGTAACCGACCACCTCGTCACCGACGGCGAACTCCGTCACCGCGGGCCCGGTGCGCTCGACGACGCCGGCGACGTCCCAGCCGGGGATCGCCGGGAAGAAGACGTCCAGTACGGAGTCGAGGTAACCGGCGCGGATCTTCCAGTCGACCGGGTTCACCGACGCGGCGCGGACGTTCACCAGCACGCTGTCCGGGCCGACCTTCGGCGTCGGGCGCTCGGTGAGTTCGAGTACCTCGGCGCCGCCGTAGGTCGAATAGGTGATCGCCTTCATCGCACTCCTCTGGTCAGCGGATACCGCGGTCGAGCATGCCCGCGAAGGCGGCTTCGGTGATCACCGGGATGCCGTAGTCGCGGGCCTTGCGGCCCTTCCCGGACAGCGTGTCCGGATCGGCGGCGACCAGCAACTTGACCTTTTTCGTGATCGCCGGATGAACGAGCAGCCCGGCGTCGAGGGCCGCCCGCTCCCACTCCGGTCGTTCGCGCCGCATCTCGCCGGTGAACACGACCTTGTCCCCCGCGGCGAGCGAGAACCGCCGTACCACCGGCGCCGCCTGCCCCGCCGACGCCGTGCGCAACGCCTTGCCGACCTCGTCGCGGCCGAGGCCGAGCAGCTCGGCGACGTGGCGAAGATCCTCCAGCTCAGGCTTGTCGAGCACGCTGTTCAGCGCGGCTCCGGCCAGCTGCCGGAGATACGCGCGATGCAGTTCGAGAACGGCCTTGCGCCCGATGCCCGACTCGGTCGCGAGCGCGACCAGCGCGTCCGCTTCGGCGACCGAGATGTGCCTGTCGAGCAGAGCCTGGTCGAGCAGTTCGAGGTATTCGAAGTGCGCGTTCCCCTGCGGCACTTTCGCCGAGGGCGGAGAATCCACCAAACGAGCTAAGAAGTGCTCCTGGGTCGTCGCCAGTTCTCGCGCGATCCACTCGCCGCGCGGGTGGGTGAACACCGGCCACGGGTGCGCGGCGGCGACCTCCAGCTCTTCGGCCCACCGCGGGCCGCCCGGGTCCATGCGGAGGTAGGCGGCGAGCAGCTGAGCCGTCGCGTAGGCGTCGGCGCTGGCGCGGTGGGCGTCCGAGATGACGATGTCGAGCGCCGCGCAGCAGGCTGCGAGGCTGCGCCCGGACCGTGGGAGATAACGCGAAGCGAGCTGCATCGTGCACATGCCGAGGTGCGGGCCGAGCGGCACGCGGTAACCGTGGCGCGCGTACTCGACCTCGAGGAACCCGCCGTCGAAACGCAGGTTGTGCGCGACGACGACCCGGCCGGCGAGCAGCTCCGCCAGCTCCCCCGCGACGAGGTCGAACGTCGGCGCGTGCGCGGTCTGCGCGGCGGTGACGCGGTGGATGCGCTGCGGCCCGAGGTCACGCAGCGGATTGACCAGCGTTTCCCAGCGGCCGGTGAGCTCACCTTCGGGTGACACGTGCACCACGGCCAGCTCGACGATCTTGTGCTGCCTGTTCGGGGTCAGCCCGGTGGTCTCCAGGTCGACGACGGCATACCCGGACATGCGGGCCAGTTTGCCTTACTGCGCCACGAAATCCGGGCACCGACGCGCTGTCAGGGCTCGTGAGTCCTAGACGCGCGCGGGTTTCGGCAGGGCGATGCGGGCGGCGCGGACTTCGGCGATGAGCCTGGTTTTGCGTTTGTGTGTTTCGACCAGGTCAGCGAGGTAGGAACTGAACTCCTCGGCGGTGTCGGCGCGCTTGTGCAGCGTCCGGAGCTTTCGCAGCTGCTTCGCGGCTTCGCGGTAGTACGACGGGTCCTTGTGCGCGATCAGCTGGTCGACGTGGATCTTGTAGATCGGGATCACTTCGACGGGATGCTCGGCTTCGCGTGTTTCGGCGAGTTCGAGCCGCAGTTCGAGCGAGCCGCCAAAGCGCGTCGAAACCCGCCACGCTTCGTCCGTGCGCTCCTCGGTGATCAGCACCCGCACGAGCTCGTCGGCGGCGTCGGAGTCCTCGGCCGCGCGCTCGCGCAGCAGCGACTGCGCGGCGCGGCGATGGGTGGGCCACTGCTTGAGTTCGGTCGCCGCTTCCCGCAACGCGAGGTACGAGTCGAGTGTCGGTTTCCGGTCGAACTCGGTGCGGCGCAGCGTCAACGCCTCGTCGCCCTGGCCGGCTTCCTGATAGGTCTCGGCCAGCGCGTCGACGACCGGATCGCGCGTCGGACCCTTGTCGTGCGCGAGTGCCCTCGCGGCGTGGGCGATGGCTTCGCTGTGCCGGCCAGCGCCTCGCAGCACGCGGACGATCTTCAGGCTGACGTCGAGCCTGGGGGGTTTCGCGGACAGGATCGCGACCAGCGCGTCGACGTCGCCGGAGACTTCGGCGAGGTCCTCGAGAAGACGCTGCGCCGTGTCCTGCCTCGGGCCTTCACCGCCCTCGGCCAGCACGGTGTCCACAGTGGACTTTATCCGGCTGAGTCCCTTGTCGCCCAACGCCTGGGCGAAGTCGGCGAGGTCGATGTCCGGCCAGCCGGGGCCGTCGAACTCGATCTGCAGGATCCAGTCTGCGAGCCGCTCGACGTCGGGCGGGTGGGCGGCGCAAGCGCGGGCGTAGAGCTGGACGCAACGCTCCAGCACGTCGTAGACCAGACCGGACGAGTCGTCGATCTGCTCGAGCATGCGGCTGACGTCGTCCAGCGTGCGCCGGGCCAGCGGGGCCAAGTCCGCGCGGCTTCCCGCGTCGAGCAGGCGCTCAAGGGTGTCCAGCACGGAACCGACCTTGGCGGCGTAGTCGTAGTCGTCGGCCGTCGCAGCGGTGTCCAGCAGGAGGTGAGCCTCGACAACGGCTGTCGCCGGTGTCACTGTCGCACGGGTCTCGAGCGACTGCCGTAGCTCGGGGTCGCGCGCCAATTGGCCGTGAAGCAGCTCGACCAGCGTTTCCGCGTCCAAGGTGCGCAGGTACGGGCGCAGATCTGTCGTCGAGCTCACCCCGTACATAGTGCCCTAACCGGTCGAGCCACCGTGTGGGCCAACTGCGTGCTCTTTTCGGTCTAATTTATTACGCGGAGTGAGCGTTTCACAGTTTTCGAATCCCTTCGAGTACAGCTTGCATAACCCGCATATCCGGCATCTCCAGTGGAGCGGCGCTCGGCGAGGGCATGATCCGAAGTCGCGCGGACCGCGGCTGGGGCACGAAAACCTCGACGTCAGGGACTTCCTCGGGCACGACACGCTCTGGGCGCGGCGCCAGACGCAACGCGACGACGAAGACGAGCGCGGCCAGCAGCAGAATCGCCGCGCCGCCGGACAGGGCGCCGGTGAGCGTGCGGCGGCCACTGTCCGTCGTCAACTGCACAACGTAAGCACTTTGCCCGGCATAGAGGTCGGACAGTTGCCGCGCCACCTTGGCGGCGGAAGCGCGCCAGTCACCCTGCGACACGGGCAGCGGGACCCCGGCGAGCAACGCGTTCTCCGCGGCGGTCACCCGGCTCCAGTCCTCACTCTGGATCAGCGCGGTGTACAGGTCGCGGCCGTGCGCGGTGAGGTTCGGGGCGACGGCGTCGAGGTCCGCGTGATACGCGCCGACCTGCCCGGCGTAGGCGCGGAAGCCGTCCGAACCGAGCCCGGCGGCGGCGAGCGAGTCGGTGCGGTACATGCCGTCGGCGGCGGACAGTAGCCGTGCGGCGGTGAGCTGCTCGAACCCGAGGGCGGCGTCCGGCGCTTGCTGCGCGGTGTCCTGCAGCGACGCGATGGCGGCGTCGATCAGCTGGTTGTAGTGGTCGTATGCGGCGGCGCGGCCGTCCCGCGGAACCAGCGCTTGGCGGCGTTCGACCTGTTCCGCCGCGACGTAGCTCGTCACGCGGGACGTCGTCCTCGCCAGATCCCCGGCCGCGTTGCGGGCCTGGATGGCTTGCTGGACAAGGAACCCGGCAATCACGAGTGCGACGAGTACCAGCGCGACGCAGGGAATCAACACCACGAGCGTGGCGCGCTTCAAGCTTTTCACGGCGGTCCGAGGTCCTTCCGCTGGCCGGCTGGGTCCCCGCACCCGACTTCCGCCAACGCTATGCAGGCTGCAATTTGCACGTCAATGAACATCCGCCATACGGCCGCTAGCCCTGCGTAGTTTCTGGCCGCTTTCGGTCAGAATTTGGTCTAGACCTGGACGCACTGTGGCGTAGCGCACACACTCGGTGCCAAGCGCGCTTACCTCCCTTCCCCACCGCCGGATTTTTGGAGAAAAGTGATGGCCCGCAGAACCTTGTTCAGATTGGGTACCGCCGCGGTACTCGTCCTAGGCACACTCTCCGCAGCTGGAACTGCTTCCGCACAAGATCTTTCGCCCGGTTTGCTGTCCGCGATGCAGCAGGATCTCGGCCTGAACACCCAGCAGGCCCGAGTCCGGCTCGCCGAAGAATCCACCGCGACCCGTGTCGCGCCGCTAGCCGAGGCCGCCGCAGGTGCGGCCTTCGGTGGCGCGTGGTTCGACGCCGGCCGCGGCAAACTCGTCGTCGGCCTCACCGAGGGGGCCAACGCCGCCGCTGTCCACGCGACCGGCGCGGACACCGCGACGTCGACGGTCAGCAAGGCCAAGCTCGACGACGTCAAGGCCAAGATCGATTCGTACTCCCACGCCAAAGCCGCCCCCGCCGGGATCACCGGCTGGCACACCGATCCGCGGTCGGGCAGCGTCGTCATCACGGTGCGTCCGGGCGCGAAAGACGTCAGCGCGTTCGTCGACCGAGCCAAGCAGGCCGGCCCGGTCACCGTCGAAACGGCAGCCGCGCCGCAGACCTTCGCGGCCGGCACCGTCGGCGGAGATCCGTACTACATCAACGGAAACACGCGCTGTTCCATCGGTTTCTCGGTGCAAGGCGGCTTCGTCAGTGCCGGGCACTGCGGCACCGCGGGCAGCTCGGTCGTCGGCTGGGACGGTTCTCAGATGGGCAGCTTCGCCGGCTCGACGTTCCCCGGCAACGACTGGTCGTTCATCCGAACCGGCTACGGCTGGTGGAATGTGGGTGTCGTCCTCGGCTGGGGCACCGTCAGCGACGCGCCGGTGCACGGCTCGAACGTCGCGCCGGTCGGGACGTCGGTGTGCCGCTCGGGGTCGACCACGCACTGGCACTGCGGCACGATCCTGGGCCAGAACCAGACGGTGAACTACGCCCAGGGCGCGGTCTACGGCATGACCCAGACCGACGTCTGCGCCGAACCCGGTGACTCCGGCGGCTCGTTCATCAGCGGTGACCAGGCTCAGGGCGTCACGTCCGGCGGCTGGGGCAACTGCTCGAGCGGCGGCCAGACGTGGTTCCAGCCGGTGAACCCGATCCTGCAGCACTTCGGCCTGTCGCTGGTCACGCTGTAACCCGTGCGCGCCCGGCACTTCGGTGCCGGGCGCCACGTCATACTGGCGACGTGAACCTCGAAGACCTGATCCAGCGCCTCCGCGATTTCGCCGCCGCTCGCGAATGGGAGCCATTCCACACCCCGAAGAACCTGACCATGGCCCTGTCCGGCGAGGTCGGTGAGCTGATCTCGCTCTTCCAGTGGCTGACGCCGGAAGAGTGCGCGGCCTGGCGCGAAGACAAGACGCTGGAGGCGAACGTCCTCGACGAGATCGCCGACGTCACCCTCTACCTCGTCCGGCTCGCCGACATCCTCGGCCTCGACCTCTTCGCGGCCGCGAACGCGAAAATCGACCGCAACGAGGTCCGTTTCCCGGCACTGACCAACCAGGGCGCGATCAACCGCGAGGGTTGAGCTCGTTCACGTGCCACCCGCCTATCAGCGCCCCGATGCCCAGACCTCCCAGCACCAGCGCGGCACCCACTGATGTCCCGCCGAAGAGCGCCACGATCGTGAAGAACATGAGGAGCAAGCCGGGGTAAATGGCCTCTGCTAAGCGAGCGTCAGCTTCACCGGGGCTGGAAGCGTCTCGTGGTCCTGGAGTTGCCGCACGGTGAGCGGCCGGTCGTCGTTGCCGACGGCGGCGACGATCAGGCCGAAGACCATACCGGCGAGTTCGCCGGGGCTGATCTCGAGCTCGGCGGCGACATCCCGGGCGGTCTGGCCGCGCTCGCGCAGGGCCGCGAACACCTTGCCCAGCAGCTGCGAAGTCTCGCCGACCAGGCCCGAGAACTCGGCGCGCCGGTAACCGCGTTTGCTGAGCTCGACACAGGTCGAGCGGTATTGCCAGTCGGTGAGCATGCGGAGTTCGTGAAGTCGGTACGTCAGCGCGAGCGCCGACACGCGCCAGATCCGTTTGGCCTCGATGATCTGGTCGATCAACGGCGACATCGGCATGCGGCCGCGGACGCTCAGTTCCGGCATCAGGAAGGCACCGGCGAACCTGTTGGCCTCCTGCTCGGCCTCCGGGCCGTGCGACTCGCGGGCACCGCCGTGCATGACCAGATGTCCCAGTTCATGAGCGGCGTCGAAACGGCTGCGCTCGGGGGTCTTCTTGGTGTTCAGGAAGACGTACGGCGTCTCACCTTGCCAGAACGAGAACGCGTCGACCTCGGAATGCTCGACGGCCAGCGAAAAGACGCGGATTCCCTGCGACTCCAGGAGGTGGACGACGTTCACGATCGGGTCGACACCCAGGCCCCACCGCGCGCGGGTCATGTCCGCGGCCGTTTCCGGGTCGGGATGGTCGAGCGTCGGTACGTCGGCGGCGGGGAGTCGGAAAGTCTGGTCGAGCCAGAAGTTGAACTCCACCGCGAGCACTCCCGCGCTCACCGCGGCGGCGCGTTTGCCCTGGCTCAGCTTGCTGCGCGCCCGAAAGGACACCGCCGTGTCTGGCAGCTCCACGCTCGCGCCTGCCGTGAAGAACCCCTCAGGAAACCCCAGGACTGACACCAGCTTGGCGAGCGTCGCCCTGCTCGGCTGCTGCCGGCCGCGCTCGTAGTTGGTCACGCTCTGCGCACTGACATCAAGCTGCCTCGCCAACTCGGCGACGGTAAGTCCTCGCCGCCGACGTGCCAGGGTGATGCGCTCCGGGGTAACCATGATGCCGCCATTGTTGTTCGGCGCGGGCTGTCCCGCACGGCCGGGGTCAGCGCGCGACCACTTCGAAGTTCAGGCCCTGCGCCGCCTGATCATCGGCGATGTCCAGCACCGGCTCGGGCTCGAACGGGTTGAGACAGCAGCGATACGCCCACTCCGTCACGAGCCGGCCCTCCTGAGTGGGCTCCGGTTGCGAGAGTTCCAACTGGACCCGATCGCGACCGTGGTCGCCGCCGGCCACAAAATGGGTGACCAGAAGCCACACTTTGGCTTCGTCAGCGGCTTTCCATCGAATGCCGAGGTCCTGGTCGAGCGAGAGCTGGAAGGACTCGTTCGAGCTGGTGAGCGCGGCCATGGTGACTCCCCTGACGGACTCGCTCCGCAGATCGCCGCCCGGAATCCCGGTCGCCGAGTTGCCCGGCATGACGCCCAGCAGCACGTCTCCGCTTGGGCTCCGGACGAACGGCGAGTTCCACCTGTCGACGAGCTCCCACCCAGCACCGACAAGCCGGCGCCGCAGCTCGCGCACTCGCCCCATCCAGTCCCGGAGACCGGCCGCGATGGTCGGGTCGAACTCCGTCGCCGCGCGCCGCTCCTCGAGCCCGGCCCGAACAGCGGACACCAGGTACTCACGAGGAACCCCCAGCGCGGCGAGCAAACCGGCCACAGCAGCCCGGTCGACGCCCTCCGCGATGACAGGCGACAACGACGACGGCAACTCTGACATGCGACCCCCTCCAACTGACTTATGAATATGCTACCTCATCTGAGGAAGTAAAGTCATAAGTCGATCGGGTGATGAGGTCGCCAATCGCAGACCACAGCGGCCGGTAGGCTGCTTCGCATGTCGCCGGTATCTCATGGCCGCACGCCGAAGAAGAACAAGAAGAAGAGCCCCGCCCGCCAAGGAGGCAGGCCACCAGGGGCACCTGCGCGGCCGGCGTGGTTCAAGGGAGCGATCAACTCCGTCCTCGAGGGCGCCGAAGCACTAGTGACGGCTGAGGGACCTCGGGAAATCGAGGAAACCACCGCAGCCTTGCTGGGCGCTGAGCTGGATCTCGTAGTCCAGAACAAGAACACCGGCCTGTTCTTCGACGACTGGTTCGAGGACCTCGTAGCCACCGCAACGGCACAGATCAAGGCGTCCTCCCTGGTCGGCGATGACAGTGGGGAACGGCCCTGGCGGTTGTTGCAAGGGCTGAGTTCCCTTACCTCTTCAGAGGTAAGGGAGACAGTCCGGATCGCCTTGCGACGCGCGGGAAAATGGCGGCGCGGCAAGTCGGAGTCACCATGGGTGGGTCAGCTCGGCTCGATCGCGGCTGTCGGTGACGTCTGGGAACTGCGTGATGCGTACGGGACCCGGTTCGGGATGGTCGCGAACTTCGCCTATCCCGAGGGCCTGGATCCCACGGTGTTTCTCTGGGACGTCGACGCGTCGGGTTTCATCGCACTCGGGCCGGCCGGGGTTTACGACGACGTCGAACAAGCAGCGGACGCCTGGCGCGAGATGGTGGGCGACACGGCGGCCAACGCGGAGTTGCAGCAGGTGGAAGGCCACTCCGTCGGCTTGTCCGCGCTCGCCCACTGCGGCCGGCTACCGCGTTACGTCATGGGAAACGAATCGCGGACCACATTCGACAACTGGTTCCGTGCTCGTCGGCGGATAGCGGATCTCGACGAAGCACTGCACCTGCGGGGCAGGTCGCTGGTCGACCCGGAATCGCTTTTCGCAGAGCCCGAGGACGAGGACATGGCGACGCAGTTCGCCGACTGGTACCACCTGCACTTCGGCGCCAAACCGCGCTTGGATGCCGTGGAAGAGTTGGCTACGGAGTGGATGGAAAGCTTGCTCCCGGAGACCTGGTTCTCGGTCTCCCCACTCCGCATCAACCATTTCCTCGGCCTGTTGAGCGATTGGCTGCCCGAAGACTCTTTGACCGTCGAGGCCAAGTTGCTGCTGCCGAAATGGGCACAGTGGCTGGGCGAAACGTCAGGGCTGCCCAGTGAGCTGGTCGAGCGTGTTGTCGCTGACGCCGGCAGTCCTTATGTCGCCGAGTAACCCGTCTGTCACGCGTTCTTCCGTCACAGCGGTGCCGTGGTGGAGGAGAGCGGGAGCGAGGTCGGAGTCCCAGGGGGCGTCGGTGACGCGGCCGACGGGTGGGCCCGTGGGGGTTTGGGCGGCGAGGTAGTCGGCGGTGGACATGCGCCAGGGGTGTGCGCCGGTGCGGGCGATGACGTGGGCGGCGATGCGGAGGCCTTCGCCGTCGAGATCGCCGTGGTAGTGGAGGGCCGAGCCTGCGCCGGCGAGGTGACGTAACAGCAGGATGCCTGCGCTGTTGGGCCAGCCCGAGGTGCAGACGAGGGGCGGACAGTCGGCACCGAAGCGGCGGAGGGCGACGGCCAGGACGCTGGGGTTCTCGACGATCCAGACGTCGGATGGGGTATCGGCCAGGGTGGTGGCTCGGAGTTGGGCGAGTGTCAGCGCTGCGGCTTGGGCGGTGTGGGCGCATTCCCGCAGAATGACCGCGGCGATTCCGTCACCTGCCGGGCTCAAGCCGGCGGCGAGAACTACCGCTGACAGCGCGTCGTCCGCGATGCCGGCATGTTCCCAGAGCGCACGACGCTCGACGGCCGTGGCCGGTGGGGTAAGGCCGTAGACCATCGCCAGCGCACGGAGGACCAGGCCGGACTCCCTGGTGTTGTCGTCCAAGGCGTGCGGATTGCCCAGGAGATTGTCGGCGAAAGTCGGCAGCGGAACACCGTCTGCCGGGAGGCGCGCCAGGACATGGAGGACATCTTCGAGCAGCGCGCGAGTGGAGGTGCCGGAGCGACGGACTTGCGCAGCCCAGTCAGCGAGAGCGGGCTGCTTGGTGACGACGTCGTGGGTTTCCAGCCACTGCCACAGGGCCGCTCGTTCCGCGGCTTCCGCGGCGCGGCGGGAGGCTCGGTCGTCGAGGGGGCCCACTACCTCCGTGACGACTGTACGGACGTCGAGCGGGGCGAGTGCGTCCGCGAGTTTGCTCATCGAGACTGTCGCGTGTTCGCCAGGGAGTTTCGCCAAGCCCAGCAGGTCGGCCAAGGCTTCGCGCTCGTCGACGGCCAACGGCCCGATGCGGATCGTGGTGACTGCGGTGCCCGACGAAAGCCGGTGGTGGACGGCACGCCAAAGCGGCAGCAGGGCCGGGGACAGCGTCATGCGTCGTCCGGAAGGAGGTCCGCGCCGTCCCAGATGAAGCGCACGGTGGTGACCGCGTCGTCACCGTCGCCGCCGGTGATCAGCTTGTGGATCGCGATCCCCGGAAGTTCCTGGTAGTCGCACCATTCGTGGTCCGAGGTCAGCAGGAGGTCGAGGTCCAGCGACGCCAGCAAGCCGAAGATCTGGCCGCGGTTCGCGGTGTCGACCCCGACGAAGACCTCATCCAGCAGGATGATCCTCGGTGCTTCCGGGACAGCTTGGTAATGCGCGGCCACCGCCGCGAACAGGGGCAGGTGCAGCGCGATGGCCTTCTCACCGCCGGACAGGGCTCCGTGCAGCTTCTTGGTCAACAGCTGCCAGCCGGTGCCGTTCGCCCGGTCGATCTTGACCACGAACTGGTGCCAGCTCGTGTAGTCGAAGACCTGCGCGAGCTGCTGCTCCCAGCTGGTCGCCGTGTCGTCCGCCTTGGCCTCTTCGATCCGGTCGCGGAAGAACCGGTGCAGCGATTCACGATCGGCGTCGCTGAGCCGGACCGGGTCCTTGAGCAGCAGTTCCCGCGCGGCTTTCGTGCCGGCGGGCAGGTCGTCGCGGATCTGCCAGACGAGCCGCACCGCGACCTTCGACGCGGTCCGTACCTGCTCCAGCCGCTCGTTCATCGTCTCGACCAGGCCGGTGGCCTGCCGGATCCGAGCCGCCAGGTGACGTCGGGTGTCGCCGGTCAGCGTCTGGTCGAACAACTCGCGTTCGGCGCCGGTGATGTCGCCGCGGCTGCGCTCGGCCTCGGCTCTGAGCAGATCGAGCAGCTCGGCCGCGCCGACCCGCAATCCGTTGACAGCGGCGCTGAAGACGCCGACGTCTTCGTCGGTTTCCAGCTCCAGGTCCGCGCGATCGCTGAGGATCTCCCGACAGGCGTGCACCTCTTCAGTCAGCCGGTGGAGCGCGTCGCCCAGATTCTTCGGCGCGTACAGGAGGCTCGGCCACTTCGCTGCGACCGCCCGCGCCGCTTCCAGCGTCGGCCGTGTGCTCTCGGCTGTCTGCAGCTCGATGCCGGCGTCGGCCGGGAAGCTGCCTGACGCCAGGTGCCGAAACCTTTCGGCGGCGGAGTTCCGGCTCTCGACCGCGGTCCGCTGCGTCACCTCGTCGATGGACCGCTGGTTGTCGAGTGAGCCCAGCCGGGTAGCGAGCTGCTGAAGCTCCCGGCTGAGCTCCTTCGACCGGACCTTGATGTCGGCCAGCTCATCCCGCAACGTGCCGACTTCGATCATTACCTCATCGAAGTCGACCCCGACCGTGCTCCGGACGGCCTCGAGTTTTTCCGCGAGGACACTGGCCTCCCGCTCAGCATTCAGGGCGTCCCCCGCAGCCTCCTCCGCGGCCTCGGTCGAACGTCTGGCCTGTTCGGCGCGCTGGTCAGCTTTTTCCTTGGCCGCGGACCACCGTTGGTGCGCATCAAGCCAGTTGTCGGCGACATCGCGAAAGGCGTCCAACGCGAGCGCGAGATTGGCGAGCCCGTCGCGTTCGGCGGGCAGACCGTTTTCCGAGGCCTTCAACGTCAAGTCCTTCAACGCCTCGCGCACGGCCTGCTCACAGCTCGCCAGCTGCTCCACGACCCGGGCAACCGCCCTGTTCGCCGAGCTCACCCCGGCCTCGGCGTGATTCAGCTCATTCGAGGCGGCGTCCAGCGCCTCATGACCCGGCCGGCTCGCGCGCTCTGTGTCGACGCGGGCCCGCCGGTCTGCCAACTGATCGAGCGCGACGTCGAACTCGGCGACGGTGGCGTCGAGCTCGCCGATCTGCACCGTCAGCTCGTCCACTCGGCGTCTGCGGGCCTTGTCCCGGGCCACCGCACCGATGTGGGCCGCCTCGTCCTTCGCCCAACTGCCGCTCGCGTTCGCCAGCCGCCACCAACCGTCCGCACCGATCGCCACGGGATGCCCGGCGGGCACAAACTCGCCGTAGGCGATCCCGGCGAGCAGGTGGTGGAGCCGCTCGGGCGGAACCGCGCCACCGGGTTCGGGCTGCAGCACGGAAGCGAGCGAATCGCCGGCGACCGCGGGAAAGTCGGCTTCCAGGAAGGTGTCGTGGCCGAGGACCTCGATGCCGCCGTGCGCCGGGACCCAGGCGTCGAGCAGCCCGCTGGCCTGCAACGCGGCTTCTACGCCTGCTCGGACATGTTCAGGGGTTTCTTCGGCGAACGCGACGAGCTTCCAGAGCGGCGCACCCTCCATAGTGGACCGATCGGCGGTGCGGGTGACCGGCGCGCCAGGTGGGAGGTCGACATCCTGCGCCACGCGACGCCGTTCCTCGGCGAGCGTCGCTCGTTCTGCCGCCGCGGCCTCGCGTGCCGCTGACACGACCGTCCTCTCGACCGTGATCTCTTGCAGCACCGAAGCAGCTGCTGCATCGACGAAGGCCAGGACCGACGCCTCGGAGTCGGCTCGATCGGCCAGTGAATCGAGGTCGGGAAAGCTGAGCTCACCACACGCCGACGCCCATTCGCGAAGACGTCGTACCTGCGTCTCGATGGCGGCTTCGTAGGCTTGGAGCAGCTCATCGCGCTTTCCCATGGCCTCGGCCAAATCCGTCCGAGCCTGCTCCAACCCCTCTTCGGCGCCGCGCCGGCGGTCGACAGCCGACGCGTGCTCGCCGACAGCCTCCCGCACGTACTCGATCTGCTCCTGCCGGCTGCGGATCGCGGCACGCAATAACTTCCGCGCCTGGGCTGGGCCCGCCGCCATCTCGGTCCAGACCCCGTCCAGCCGGGCGCGCTCCGCGCCGCGACCGGTGTCCGCCGCGGCTTCGGCGAGCGCATCGGCTTCTCTGCTCGCGATCCCCTCAGCCACCTGGGCTTGGTGGGCATCAGCCTCGGCGACGCGCTGCTTCGCTTCGGCACTGGCGCGCCTGGTCACGGCCGTTTGTCGCGCCTCTCTGGCCTGTTCGCGCAGCGTGTCCCACTGTTTGTACTCCTCGCTGCCGGTCAGCCCGTCGATCCGCGCTTCCACCTGATCGCGCCTGGACTCCAGGCCATCCGCCCGCCCAACGGCTTCGTGGTGCTGGACGACCGCAGCCTGGTAGGCCTCTTCGGACTCGCGCGCCGTCCTGCTCAGCTTGTCCAGTTCCGTGGTCGCGGAGACCAGACTGCCTGCTGACGCGCGCAGCACACGCTGGGCATACCCGCGCTGCTGGGCAGCCAGCCGACGCGCGGCCTCGACTTCGTCGTCGAGCAGTTTGAGCTGCTCACGCTGCCTGTCCAACCGCTCGAAGCCCTCGGCCAGCTCGGCGATTTCCGCCTCGCCCAGCGGTGGCAGCGCGCGAGACAGCAACGTCGACAGCAACGCCGGATCGAGACGCTGGGACAGCTTCGGTGTGCGCAACTGCAGCAGCGCGGTGATCAACGCGTCATAACGCTGTTCCGACAGGCCGGCGAACAGCGTCTTTCGTACCGTGGCGCGATAGCCGGCCGACGAATCATGCAGCGTGCCCTGCTCCCCCAACGCCTCGTGCAACGCGGCCTTGGTCAGCGGCTGCCCGGTTTCGGTGATGACGGCCAGCCCGTCAGGCAGGCCGATCCGCAGGGTGGACGTGAAATAGTCGACATGCACGATCTTCGTGTGGGCACTCGCCTGCAACCGCGCGCCGCAGGTGAACCAACCGCCTTCGCCGAGCGTGAACTCGAGCCAGACGTACCCGACCCGCGTCGTCCCTGTCGCACCTTCGCCCATCAGGTTCCAGTGCATCGTCCGTTCACCGGTACCGAACGTGGACAGCCTGTTGGCCCGCAGGTTCGCGTCGAACAGGAACGGCAGCAGGAGTTCCAGCGCCTTGGACTTGCCCGTCCCGTTCGGGCCGTGCAGCAGCAACCGTCCTTTGTGGAACTCGAAGACCTCGTCGTAGTACCGCCAGACGTTGAGAATCCCCGCGCGCGTAGGCATCCAGCGCGAGACACCCGAGGGCGCCTCGACTGCCGAGCCGCGGGGAAGTTCGGTGATCGTCATACCGCCTCCTCCGACGACCGAGCGCCGGTCACGACATACCGGGAAGCGGCGGGCAACGCGACGACGACCTCGCCGGAAAACGCGACCAACCCGAACTCGGAAAGCACCGCAACCGCGTCGGTGACCAACTGCTCCTTGCCTTCGTCACCACGATATCCCTTGGCCCACCGGGGAAATTCCCGCAGCAGGCGATCGGCTTCCGCACTGAGCTGCTCCGGCGCCACCCCGACGGCCGACGCCGTGATCACGTCCAGCAGCAACAGCGCGGCGACCTTGGCGTTGCTCGAGTCATCGGGGAATTTGCCATCGGTGGCCAGCGCGTCCGGATCGACGAACAACACGCCCTCGGCTCGTTCTTCAAGAAGGAAGCCTCCTTGTTCGGCCGCTCGCCGAAGCAGTTGACGGCCGGTGGGTGAAGACAGATAGGCCAGCTCCGCGGCGGACAGTTCCGCGCGGTACACGACCGGATCGTCCACCAACCGCCGGAAGATCGAATGCCGGAGCCAAAGGTTCCGCTGGACCTCGGAGGCGCCGTCCGCCGCGTGTGCCGCGTCAGGCGCGTCCCCGTAGCGCCGTTCGCGCCGCAATGCGGCGAGCAGTTCGTCGAACCGGCCGGCGATGTCGTCCGCGGGGAGGGTGAACTGGGACGGCCCGTTGGGCGCCGCGAGCAGCCGCATGACCAGCGTCGAATCCACCCGGTAAAGCACCTTCGCCGTTTCACTGCCGACGAAGGCCTCGGTGGCGCCGTCCACCACTTCGATGGCGCCATAGGACTCCAGCATCCGCAGCACGTCGACATACGCCATCCGCTCGCCGCGGGCGGAGGTGTCGAACGGGTCGATCACCGGATCGGCCGCCGCGGCCTGGGTGACCCTGTCCGCGAGTAGGCCGATCGTGGTGACCGGCGCGGCCAGCAACTCGGCCGCGACCAGGCACAGCAGCGTGTAGCGACGACGATCGAACGGTGCCTTGCCCGAGCGTGACCGCCGCGCGGGACGAGTCGGGTCGGCCTGCGCCCGGACCTTCGTCAGCCGCACATAACCGAGCCGCGGCTCGACGAGGAGCTGCCAGCCGCAGTAGTAGTCGAACCATTTCGCGATCGGTTCGCGGCGTCGCCGGATGAGGTCGAACGCCTCCGGCGCGAGCCGCTCACTGAGCAACGGGGTGGCCAGGAGAAGCCGGATACCGCGGGCGACGTCTTCCTGTTCGGCGATGACGAGTTGGTTCGCGAGGTTGCTCATCCCGTCTCCTCCCGCCGCTGCCGGACGCCGGCGACCCGCACGTCGACCACGAAATCGGGACCGGCGAACCGGCCTCTCGGGGTGTACAGCACGGCGCCGCGAGCGTCCTGGGGTGCGGTGAGCAGGATCTCGACCTTCCCGTCGCTGGTGGTCCCCTGCCGGACACCCGTGGAATCCGGCGCTGTCGACAGCGCCCTGCCCAGCAAATCCAGTAGGCGCTGGAAAACGGCGTGTTCCAACTCCCCGAAAGCCGACAGCCGGACCGGACCGTCGGTGGCGAGCAGGCTCCACGCGGCCTGAAGTTCCGCTCGCTCGAGCTTCGCCAGTTCTCCGCGCGCGGCCTTGATCTCGGTGACGTCCCGGACCCGGCCCGTGCGGCTGAACCGCTCGGTTCGTCCCGCACTGCGCAACAACGCCGAGACCTCGACCGCGGGGGCTTCCTCCCAGGTGGCAGCGGCGCTGATGAGCTCCGGATCGGGATGACCGAGATGGGCATGACGCGCCGAGCTCAGCCCGAACGCCGTCGACCACAGGCGGTGCAGATCGGTCTCGGACGGCGCCGCGGCGAACCATCTCGCCAGCTCGCGAAAGTCTGCCACCGCGCTGCTCGCCCGCCGCCGCGACTCGGTGATGCGGTCCAGCACCTGCAGCAAGGTGACGATCGCCCGCCGGGCGACGGTGTGGAGCTGCTCGGCCCGCGCGGGGCCGCCGTCCTCGGGGCGGAACCAGGCGCGCAGCCCGTCCCACCGGGCGCGACGATGTTCCAGCCAGGCGGGCGCCGGATCTTCACCCGCTGTCGGTGGCAGCTCCGCCCCCAGCAGCGCACGCTGCCGCAACAGACTCACGCCGTGGAAATCGACCCGCTCGATACCCGCGGAGATCGCGTGCGCGCGCTGGTCCAGGTTGGTCAAGAACTCCTGGAGATAGGTCACCGTGGCGCCCTTGACCTCATGGAACGTCGTCAGGTCCGCCCCTTCGGCGCGCAGCAGGCGCTGCAGTTCGCCGTTGAACTGCTTGGTGTTGCCCCGGAGCGCGTCGAGATGGGACTCCAGTTCCATCAGCGTGGTGAAGACGCGGCGATGGGTCGACGACGACTCGCTCAACAGCCTGCCGAGCTCGTCGAGCCGATCGGAAATGGCATCGAGCACAGCCGTCTGCAACGCGCCGGTGGAGGCGAGCACGGTCAGCGCGTGCTGGACCCCGGCAAACGCCGCCTCACCACGTTTGGTCAGCGAGTACTGCAGATTTCGCCGCTCGTACTCGCTCGCCGTGCGGTAGTTCTCGGCGTGGTTCTGGATGACGTCGAGCAGCAGCCACTCACGCAACTGGCCGAGCGCGGCGGCGAGATCCTCGTCGTCAAGCTCGCCGAACCAGCCGACGGAGCGCAGCCTGGCCCGCACGTCGTCGAGGCCGAGCGCGGTCTCCAACCGCTCGTTCGCTTCCCCGAACGCGTGCAAAATCGCGGTGTACAAGGCAGCTCTGTCGCCCGTGGTGAAACGGAACATCTCTGGGGGCACCCGCGGGACGGCAGACAGCCCGGCTTCGGATCTCACACACCCTCCCCGTCTGCTGGACGAACATCTCCTCGCACCGTACGGCCCACCACCGACAAGGTCACCACAAACGGTACGAGATGCCCTTTCGCCCGGGCATCCACACGCGGGTTGAACCCCTCAAATGGACGCTGACCTGCGGATACGTCGATCCTCCCGGCAAACCGCCGACGGCACCGGAGTGCCGCGATTTGCCGACGTCCGGCTAACCTCGAAACAAATCCGTCCTCCGGTAGCTAGGAACGCTGCATGCAGTACACCGAACCAGGCGCGCTCGACGAACGACTGCTCAACCGGCTTGCCGGGCTGAGCAAGGAAAAGCTGGCGCAGGTACTCGAAAACCGACCCGACGTGTTGGAGCATCCCTACCCCAGGCGGCTGGGCGGCGTGGTCGCGCGACTGTGCCAGGCCGAGTCTCTCGAGGCCGCCGCCGGGCAGTTGACCACTCCGGCCGTGCAGGTCCTTTGCGCCGCGCAGCTGTGCGCCGCGCTCGGCGACGACGAGGGCATCACGGTTTCCGCGGTCGCCTCCGTGCTCGGCGCCTCGGTCTCCGAGGTGACGGCCGCGGTGGACCAGTTGTCCGCGTTCGCGTTCGCCTGGCTGGAGGGCGGTTCGATCAGGCTCCCCGCTCTCCTGCAGACCGACGGCTATGCGCGCTACGGACTGGGCCAGCCACTCGCACCGATCCTCTCGCGGATGACAGTCCACCAGCTCCAGGAAACCGCTCGGGCGCTTGATCTCCCCATGCGTTCACTGAAACAGGCACTCGTCGACGAAGTCCTCGAGTTCTTCCGCGATGGCAATCAGGTCCGCGAGCTCGCGGCGAGCGGCCCGGAGGGCTCGACGGAACTGCTCGAAGCCTTCGTCCAGAACGGTCCGGAACTCCCCATCGACCTGGGCATGCTCTACGACTACCGACGCCCGGCTGAGAAGGCCCCGACGCCCGAGCTCTGGGCCGTCAAGCGCTGCCTGCTGGTCGCCACCTTCGAGGGCGACGCGCACATGCCCCTCGAAGTGGGCTTGGCGCTGCGCGGCGCGGACTACAAACTGCCGTTCACCCCGGAACCGCCTGCCGTGCCGGTGACGACCATCGCCTCGGAACAGCTCGCCGCCGAAACCTCGGCCGCGGCGTTGCGTCTGCTCGACCGGGTGACAACCCTCGTCGAAAAGGCCGGCGCAGAACCCCTCCCCCGGCTCAAGAACGGCACTGTCGGTACGCGGGTGATCAAGAAACTGGCGAAGGACGCCGGCGCGACCACCGACGAAATCACCCTCGCCCTCGACCTCGCCGTGGAAGGCGAACTGCTCGAAGCCGAACCACCGCCACCGCCACCGCCCGGGCGGCGGCCCCGCAAACCACCCCCCGAGCCACCGACCGGGCTCGTGCCCGGCGAACAGTTCGCGCACTGGCGAGCCGGTACCTCCGCGACGCGGCTGCGCCATCTGGTCGAGGTGTGGTGGACGACGCCGATCAGGCTCGACGGCGGCATCGAGGACGTCCGTGACGTCATCATCCGGCTGCTGACCGAACTCGGGCCCGGTGCCGCACCGCTCGACGTCGCGAAGTTCGCCGAGCTGGTCGCCTGGCACGCCCCCATGGTCCCGCCGGACGCCATACCGATCGCGGTCAGCCTGTGCTTCAGAGAGGCAGCACTGATCGGAGCGGTGGCGGGCAACGCGGCCGCCGGGCTGGCTCAGGCGTTCGTCAGTGGTTTGGGTCTGGCAAAGGCAACCGAAGAACTCGTCGCGAGCGCCTGGGCCACCGCGTTGTTCGGCACCGACCTGACCGCGATCGTGACCGGCCCGCCGAGCACGGAGTTGACCGCGCTGCTGGACCGGGCGGCCGACCGGGAATCCCAGGGATCGGCCTCGACCTGGCGGTTCAGTCCCACAAGCGTGCGCAGGGCCTTCGACAACGGCGACACGGCCGCGGCGTTGACCAAAGAGCTGGCCGCGGTGGCTCACGGCGACCTCCCCCAGCCGCTGGTCTACCTGATCAACGACGTCGCCCGCCGCCACGGCGAGGTCGAAGTACTCGAGGTCGGATCGGTCGTGATCGGGGAAAATCCCGGTCTGCTGGCCGAAATCGCCGCCCACCGCAGGTTGGCCAAGTTCGCGCTGCGTGTCGTCGCGCCGACCGTGCTGACCTCCTCGGCGGACGCCGTCACGACACTCGCGGCTCTCCGTGACGCCGGGTACGCACCGATGCATCGTGCCGCCGACGGCACCATCGCCGTGCGGGCCGCGACGGTCCCGGTCGTGACTGTGACTCCGGAGCCCGAATACCTCGAACTGCCCGAATCCGAAGGTCGCGAGGATCCGTTCGAGCATGCCGAGCGACTGCTGCGGGAGCCGCGGGCCGCCGGCCGCCCGCTACAGCGGGGCAAGCTGCTGGGTCTTCTCCCCGGAGACCGCAGCAACGCGTGGATGCGGCTGACGTGGCAGCTGGAAGCCGGGTTCCCGGTTTGGATCGTCTACGACGAGCCGGACGGCGGCAAACGTAAACTGCTGGTCGCGAACCCTGAGCTGCACGGGGACCAGCTCGACGTCTGGTGCCACGATCCCGGCACCTACCGGAAACTCGAGCTGAGCCGGATCGTGCCCGGCCAGGACTGACCGGGAGGTCACCATCACGAAAGCATCAGCCAGGGAACGGCCGCAGACGCTCGTCGGCAGGCTGGCCGCCGAGATCCTCGGCGACGCTGTCCTGTCGTACGAGAAGTGCCCGAGTTGGCTGGTACGGCCGGCCAGAGAGGACTATCGCGACGCGTGGCCCGCACTCGCGCAGATCTACCAGCGGCTCACCGGCTGGGAGCTGCCCGAGCAGGCGCCCGCGCGCGAACGGCGTCGGCTGGACATCCTGGTTCGCCACCCGGGTGATGTGCTTCAGGTCATCGAAGTCGACGAAGTCCAGCATTTCACCGGCCCCCGTGCCGAGACGCTCGAGCTCTACCCCGCGGACAGCGCGCTGGGATTCGATCGTGAGCTGTGGCTGGAGCAGTCACTGGCGCTTCGCGGCCGCGAGCCCGGCGGCGGATTCGCCCGGCCGTGCCCGCCGATGTTCCCCGGCGCCGGCGGACGTCACCGGCAACGGGCCTTCCGCGACGCCTTGGCGGATCTCATCCCACCGCAGCACGGCTGGCTGCCGACGATCCGCATCGGGGACTTCCAAATCCCGGCTTCGGACCACGACAACCCGGACTGGCTGCGGCCGCTCCTCACCGGAGGCACCTAGGCCGGGTCTGTCAGGCGCGCCCGTCGGTTCTCCAGGAAAGTTCGTTCGGCGTCGTTGGTGGCCAGGGCGATCGCCTCGCCGTAGGCGGCGACGGCGTCGGCGGAACGGCCGAGGCGGGTGAGCAGGTCCGCGCGGGTGGCCGGCAACAGGTGGTAACCCGGCAGGTCCAGCTCATCGATGGTGGCCAGCGCCAACGCCGGACCGTGCACCTCGGCGACGGCGACCGCGCGGTTGAGCGCCACGATCGGGGTCGGGATGTGCTGCAGCAGCTGGTCGTAGAGCGCCAGCACCTGCGCCCAGTCGGTGGCTGGGCCGTCCGTGTGCACGGCGTTGATCGCGGCCTGCAGCTGGTACGGCCCCGGCTGAGCACGGCGCAGGCACCGGCGAACCAGGTCATGCCCCTCGGCGATCAACTCCCGGTTCCACAACGACCGGTCCTGTTCCGCGAGCACCACCAGCTCACCCGAAGGCCCCAGCCGCGCCGGCCGACGCGCATCGGTGAGCAGGAGCAGCGCCAGCAGCCCGAGTACCTCCGGCTCGTCCGGCATCAGCTCGGCGAGCGCCCTCGCCAGCCGAACCGCCTCCAGGCACAGGTCCGCCCGCAGCAGTTCCCCCGACGTGGACGTGTATCCCTCGTTGAAGACCAGGTACAGCACGGTGAGCACCGGCGGCAGCCGATCGGGGAGTTCCGCGGCGCCGGGCACCCGGTAGGGGATGCCCGCGTCGCGGATCTTCTTCTTCGCGCGGACGATCCGCTGGAAGACGGTCGCCTCCGGCACGAGGTAGGCCCGCGCGATCTCCGCCACCTCCAGCCCGCCGAGCAGGCGGAGGGTAAGCGCGGTCTGCGCGAGCGGCGACAGGGCCGGGTGGCAACAGGTGAAGATCATGCGGAGCGGATCGTCGCGCACCGGTCCCACCTCCTCCGGCGCCGTGACGCCGCTGGGTTGGTGCAGCAGCAGCGCCTGCGCGTGACGGGCTTCGCGGGTGGATTCCCGGCGCAGGCGGTCGATCGCCCGGTTGCGGGCGGTGGTCACGATCCACGCGCCGGGATTGGGCGGCGCCTCGTCCCACTTCTGGACGGCCACCGCGAACGCGTCCTGGACGGCTTCCTCGGCGAGCCCGATGTCACCAAGGAGGCGCGTCAGCGTGGCCACGCACCGGCTGTACTCCGTCCGGTAGACGCTGTCCAGATCCATCAGTGCCGGCGCGACGCGTCGTCGAACGGGCGCACCTCGATCGGCTGCCCGCAAGCCAGCGCGCACTTGTCGGCCCAGACCAGCGCCTGATCGAGGTCGTCGACCTGGATCACCCAGAACCCGGCGAGCTGTTCCTTCGTCTCGGCGAACGGGCCGTCCGTCATCGTGGTCGTGCCGCCCGAGGGCCGGACGACCGTGGAGGCGTGCGAGTGCTGCAGACCGCCGGCGAACACCCACGAACCGGCCGCCTTCATCTCGTCGGTGACCTGGCCGGTCCGGGCCATCTGGGCCTGCATCTCCTCTTCGGACTCCGGCGGCGCGCTTTCGTCGAACTGGACGGCGAGCAGGTACTCCTTCATCGTGAGCTCCCTTGGTGTGTGGCGACCGGCCCGGTGCCGGTCTCTCACCTTGGCTACGAACTGGCTCGACACCATTCGACACCGCCGCGAAAAAAGTCGGAAGACGTACTCGCGGCAGGCATGGACTGGCCGCCACTGAAACAAATCCGGATCATCGGACGATGAGACGTGGAGTCCGGCTCTCTCCGCTCGGGACCCAACTGGGGAGATCCAGCGATGCCCACCGAAGCACCCCACTCCACGCCATTGCCCCAGGTCCTCCGGATCGCCGCGTCCGCGCTGATCGTCGCTTCGACGCTGGCGGCCGCCGCCAAGTCCTGGTCGCACTGGCACAACTACCTGGCTGTCCGGGACTACCTCGCCGGGTCGACCGAGTCCGTGGACGTCACCTTCCTCGACCGGGCGGGCCAATTCAGCACCTGGATCATGCTCGCGGCGGCAGTCGTCTTCGTCTGGTGGCTGTGGGAGGCCCGGCGAACGGCGGAGTTGCTGTCGATCGCGCAGCACGAGCACGGCGTGGGCTGGGTGATCGGCGCCTGGATCTGCCCGGTAGTGAACTTCTGGTTCCCCCGCCGGATCGTTTCCGACATCCGGAAGGCGAGCCGGCCGGTGGACGGGCCGAATCGCTTGGACCTCCGGCTGCTGCCGGGTAGTCCGCTCATCGACTGGTGGTGGTCGTTCTTCGTGGCGTACAACCTCATCGACGAGCTCGCCATCGGCGTCCTGTACGGCACGCCGAGCTCCGACCAGCTGCAGACCGTCGCCGTCATCGACACGGTGTCGATGATCTGCAAGGTCGCCGCGGCGGTGCTGATCATCATGGTCATGGGCCAGATCACCCGAGCGCAGGCTCACTACCGGCCCCTCACTGTCAGGGCAGCCACGTAACCTCGGGGTATGCCGATCCAGGTGCTGCTCGTCGACGATCACGAAGTCGTACGCCGCGGGCTCAGGGAGCTGCTCGGTGACGAGCCGGACATCGAGGTCATCGCCGAAGCGGGCAGCGTCGACGAAGCGCTCGCTGTCGCGCTGCATGTCGAGCCCGACGTTGCGGTCGTCGACGTGCGGCTCGGTGACGGTGACGGCGTCACGCTGTGCCGTGAGCTGAGGTCCAGGCCGAACGCACCGCAGTGCCTGATGCTCACCGCGTTCGACGACGAGGAGGCCATGATCGGCGCGATCATGGCCGGCGCTTCGGGCTACCTGCTCAAGCAGGTCAAGGGCCAGGACGTGGTCAACGCCGTCCGCGAAGTCGCCGCCGGGCGGTCGCTGCTCGATCCGCTCACCACCGCCCGCGTGCTCGACAAACTGCGGCACCCGCCCGAGGACGAGCTCGCCGCACTGACCGAACGCGAGCGGAGCGTGCTCGACCTGATCGGGCAGGGCCTGTCGAACCGCGAAATCGCTGAGCGCCTGTTCCTGGCCGAGAAGACGGTCAAGAACTACGTCACTTCGGTGCTCGCCAAACTCGGCATGCAGCGCCGCACCCAGGCCGCGGCCTGGATCGCGCGCCGGGGCAAGTAGTGGCCGAAAAGCGCACCCCCCCCCCGGAGTTCTGGCGCAGGGTTCCGGTTGACCCGGGGTACCGCGACTGGCTGACCGTGGGGTTCGATCGGCAGGTCCTGGTGGTGATCCGGACGGTCACCACGGCGACGCGGCTGCTGGACGTGCTCTCCCTGTTCGAACACGACCGCCGCATCCAGGTCGTGTTCACCCACGACGACGAGAACCGGGCCGTCTTCAGCCCCGGCATCGACACCTTCCTGCGCCGGCTCGACGCCTCGGTCATCACGTGGCCGCAAGCCGTCGCCACCCGCTTCGACCTCGCGATCGCCGCCAGCGAGAACGATCGCCTCCACGAACTCGACGCGCCCGTTCTGCTGCTGCCCCACGGCATCGGGTATCAGAAGTTCTATCCGGCAGGCCAGGTCGTGTCGGGGATGAACCCGAACCAGTTGCTGCGTCATGGGCAAGTTGTCCCGGACGCGATCGCGTTGTCCCATCCAGTGCAGCGCGACCAGTTGCGCGCGGCGTGCCCGGAGGCGCTCGGGCATGCCGTGGTCGTCGGCGATCCTTGCCACGACCGGATGCTCGTCAGCCGCCACCTGACGCCCCGTTACCGCGCCGCGCTCGCCACCGGCAACCGGACGCTCGTCGTGTTGTGCTCGACGTGGGGCCCGGGTTCGTTGTACGGCAGCAGGCCGGAGTTACCCGACCGGCTGCTGGCCGAGTTGCCGCTCGACGAGTACCAGGTCGCGGTGATCCTGCATCCCGGTGTCTGGTCCGCGCACAGCGCTTGGCAGCTCCAGGCCTGGCTCGGGGCTCCCGCGAAAACGGGTCTGGCGGTCATCCCGCCGGAGCAGGGTTGGCAGGCCACGATTCTGGCTGCCGACCTGGTGATCTCCGATGAAGGATCGGCCGCGCTCTATGCCGCCGCCGTCGACAAACCGCTCTTGATGGCCGCCGGTGACACCGCGACGACGGTCACCGACTCCCCGTTGGCCGCGCTCGCGGCCCGGACCGCCCGGCTAGATCACGACGGCGACTTGGCCGCGCAGCTCGACATCGCGCGCCGGGCACACCGCCCCGGCGATCACGAACCCGTCGTCAAGCAGGCCGTCGACAGCCCTGGCCGGTCGGCGGAGCTGCTGAGTCGGCACATCTACGACCGCCTCGCGCTTCCCTTACCCACAGTCAAACCCTCCTTCCCGCCGGTAGCCTCCCCAGTAACGGAACCTGCCGACATCACCGCGTTCCTCGTTTCGGCTCAGGCACTGGACGACACCGTCTCCGTGAGCCGTTTCCCTTTGATACCAAGACTTCCCGAACCCCCGGTCCGCCCGTTCCAGCATGTCGTCGCGCACGCCGAAGCCGCGGAACTACGCGAGTTGGACGCGGCCGCCGTCGTCTACACCGACCTCGGCCCGGACACCCTCGGCGACCTGCTCGACCACTGGCCCACCGCGCGGCTTGCCGCGTCAGTCGAGAACGGCACCTGTCACGTCCTGCCGCGCGGCGGCTCGGCCGTACGACTCAGCGCGGCGGGCGTCGACCCGCTCGCGCTGGCGTCCCTGGCCTACTTCCGCCTCGCCAGGCACGAGGAAATCGTTGGCGCGCAGCGAATCCAGCTCGGAAAGCGGACTGCTGAGGTCATCGCGGGCTGAGAGCGGCCAGTCGCCCGCGGAACTCCGCCTCGCGCGGATGTCCGGCGTCCAAGTACGTCTGCCACACCCGTTGCCACAGCGCGTACGCCGTCGCGCGGTCGCCTCGGGCATAGGCGAGGTCGCCGAAGTCTTCGTTGAACTCCGTCGTGTACTGGGTCGCACGGGCTTCCGCGGCGAGGTACCAGGCTCGCTGCAGCGCTTGCTCAGCTTCCGCGTAGGCGCCGAGGCCGGACAACGCCTTCGCCCGCACAGTCAGTACCCGCGCGATGTTCCGCGACTCGCCAAGGAGGTCGGCGATCGCCGCCGACTCGGTGAGCAGGGTGAGCGCGCCTTCGAAATTGCCGACCTTGACCTGCATGTTCGCCAGCATCCGCGTATGCAGCCCAAGAGCTCGCGTGCCGGGTTTTCCCATCACGCGATCCAGCGTCACCGCGCGGTTCATCAGGTCCAGGGCGACCGGGAAAAGGCGTTGTTCCTCGTGAAACCTTGCGGAAAATTCCAGCACCGACGACTCGAGCCCCGGGTTACCCAAGCCGCTGACCAGCGACATCGCCCGCCGCAGCAGCGGCGAGGCCCGTTGGAACTCGTGCAGCAGGAAGTGCGCGCGACCCTGCTGGCTGAGGATCCGAGCCTCCAGCGCAGCGTCGCCGAGCCGCTGGGCACTCTGGATCCCCCAGTGGTTGATCTCGATGAACAGCCGGTGGTGCCCACGGTTGAGCATCAGGACTTCGAGCGCCCCGCAGATCTGCCCGAGCTCGACATCCCGACCGCGCAGGTGCGCCTCGCGAGCCAATGCGCCATACGCCTCGCGCTCGTCGTCAACCCAGTCGAGCGGCGGACGGCTGCCGAAGTCCGCGACCACGCCCGGCAGCGGTTGGTAGCACCGCAGCCTGTCCATCCCCAGCGAGTAGTCGGCGGCGACAGCTTGGTCGCGGTAGAACGTCAGCGCGCGCTCAGTCGCCTCTTCACGCGGGCCGCGCCGACGCGCACCCTCTCTGACCAGGTTGTACAGCTTCTGGCGCGACGAATTTGTCGGCGCCAGGAACCCGGCGTCGCCAAGTTCGTCGAGCGCGTCTTCGACCGGGCGGCCGAGCAGCGCCTGGGCGCTCTGCGAGGTGAAGTCAGGCCCGGGGTGTGACGCGACCAGCAGGCACAGCTCGGCTGCGTCCGGCGAAAGTTCGCCGAAGGTGTCCTCGAACGCTGCCGCGATGACGTCGACCCCGCCGAGTACTCCGGTGCGCCGGAAGTCGGCGAGCACCGAGGCGATCGCGCCCGGCCCCCTAAGCAAACGCTTGCGCACCCGGATTCCGGCCTGGCGCACCGCGAACGGCATTCGATCACAGCGCTCGACCAGGTCGATCGCGGCATCCCGCTCGGCAGTCACGGCTTCCGGACTCGTGACACTCTCCAGCAGTGCCAACGCATCCTCGACGTCGAGTGCACCGAGCGCGATCTCGGACGGGAACGCCGTCAGCAGGTCGTCGCCCGGTTTGATGGCGGTCACCAGCACCAGCCCCGACGCGGACGGCGGCACGAACTCGCGCACATCGGTGACACTCTCGGCATTGTCCAGCGCGAGCAGGAACCGGCACCGCGCTGTCACCGACCGGTACTGCGACCACAGCTCGGGGCCGGGCGCGCTCACCAAGCTCGTCTCGACGCCCAACCTGCCGAGGATGTGCGCGGCGACTTCGCTGCGGCGCAGCGCATTGCCCTCACGCCAATCGGCCAGGTCGACGTAGATTTGCCCATCGGGGTGGGATCCGCTCAGCTGCTCCGCGATGCGGTAGACCAGCGCGCTTTTGCCGGCTCCGCGCGGACCGGAGATGACGTGCACGCCGGCACGGCTCGCTCGTTCCCGCTGGGCATCCCGGTCGACGAAGTCGGCGGGCGCGGCCGGGACGTCGGAACCCGCGTCCCCGGACGGCCGCAGCTCCGAGACCAGGTCGTCGAGTCGTTCGGCGAACTCGGAATCGGCTTCGGCCGCGTCCTGGATCGCGACCGCGAGCCGTTCGTGGTCGGCGAGGAGTGCGGTCAGATCGCCTTCGCGACGCTGGGCGAGCTTGCGCGACACGACGTCCTTGACCGCGCCCAACACCCCGGCGACCACGACTTTGGCCGCTTCACTGGCAATGACTTCCAACACGACGTGTCCCCTCCGTCACAGGTGGTCCACGCTAGCAACTCAGTCCAGCGGAAGGTCGAACGCGACGAGCGTGCCGAGGCTCGGCGAGGAGTTGACGAAGTACTTCCCGCCGGCGGTTTCGGCGCGCTCGGCGAGGTGCCGTAAGCCGCGTGTCGCGACGCCCTCGGGGACGCCGGACCCGTTGTCGCGGACGCGGAGTTTGACACCCTCGGCGTCCCGGTGCAGGGTCACGCGCGTCTCGCTGGCCCCGGAGTGCCTGACCACATTGGACAGAGCTTCGCGCAGGGCGGCGCGGATGTGGTCGGCGCGTTCGGCCGGGATGTCCGCGAGTTCGCCGGAAAGCTCCAGGGTGGGCGGGAAGCCGAGCAGCTCACCGGCGATGCGGACCTCGCCGCGGGCGGACTCCGCGAGGTCGATCGCGGGCTGCGACTCGCGTTCCGGCTCCGGTGACCGGAGGGCGCGCACGGTGCCGCGGATCTCCTCGATGGTCTGGTCCAGCTGGTCGATCGCCTCGCTGAGGCGCACGCCGTCGGCTTGCGCGAAGCGCTTCCGCATCCGCCGGCGGACGCGATCGAGCTGCATCCCCGCGCCGTACAGCCGCTGCACGATGACGTCGTGCAGCTCGCGCGCGATCCGTTCACGCTCTTGGTACAGCGAGACGCGGTTGCGGGCGACGGCGCCCTCGGCGAGCGCCAGCACGACGCCGACCTGCGCCGCGAACGCTGTCAGCACCTCGACCGTCGACGAGGAAAAAATCCCGGAACCGTGCCTGCGATAGACCGTCAACGCGCCGAGCACACGCCCGCCTGCCCCGAACGGCGCGGCCGCGAACGGGCCGAACCCCGTCAGCTCCGGCGGGACGAATGGCGCGGTGCGGGGATCGGTGGTGAAGTCCACGCTGACCACGGGCTCGCCGCCGCGCGCGACCTGCCCCGCCGCCGACGCCGACGGCAGCACGAGACCGCGAAGGTCGGCAAGGCACTCGCCGTGCGCGGCTTCGACCACCACGGTGCCGTCGCCGGATCGGACCATGACCAGCCCGAGGTCCGCTTCGGCGAGTTCGACGGCCCGGCGCACCACAGTTTCCAGCACCGCGCCCGGGTCGTCACCGGACAGCGCGGCGGTGGTGATTTCGGTGGCCGCGGACAACGCGCGCGCGGCGAGTGTGGGATCCATGAGCGTCATCAGACTAGGCGTCCGGCGGGTTCCTTGGTTATGACGTGACCCTCACGAACCTCCAGCACCAGGTCAGCGTCGACGGCTTCGTCGCGGTGGTGGGTGACCTGCACGACGGTGTGTCCGGCGAGCTCGCGCCGGAGGTTGGCCAGCAGCTTCCGGGCGGTGAGCTCGTCGAGGTGCGCTGTCGGCTCGTCAAGCAGCACGAAGTCGGCTTCCGGCGCGGCGAGAAGTGCCCGCGCGAGCGCGACACGCTGAGCCTGCCCACCGGACAGCCCCGCCCCCGCGCTGCCGAGCACGGTGTCCAGCCGGACGTCGTCGAGCGCGGCGAGGTCCAGGGCGTGACGCAGCTCTTCGTCGGTCGCGCCCGACTTGGCGAGCCGAAGGTTCTCCGCGACGGTCGTCGAGACGAGCTGTGGCTCCTGCGGCGCCCACGCGACCTTGGCCGGCACCGAAATCTCGCCCCGCGACGGCGGCAGGAACCCCAGCAGCGCCGCGATCAACGTCGACTTGCCGGCGCCGCTCGGCCCGACGACGGCCACCTGCGTGCCGTGCGGAATGTGCAGATCGACGTCCCACAGCACCGGTTCCCTGTCGGGCCACGCGATGTCGGCGTGCGTGACGTCGATACTCCGGGACGTCTGGGCCCTGGCGTCGACGTCGCTCGCCGGGAAGTCCGCGAGCCGCACCCGAGCCGCGCGCAGTGTGTCCCAGTGCTGCGCCACCGGCGGCAGGGTGGCGAGGACCTCGGCGAGCGCCAACGGCACCAGCGCGAGGAGCGGCACGAGGACGCCGTCCAGGCGCCCGGCCGCGACGGCGTCCGCGGCGAGACCGGTGCCGAGGACCGCGGCCGCGCCGCAGACCAGCGTGATCAGCGCCTCCGCCGCGCCCGTGCCGACGGCCTGACGACGTGCGTCGGCGACGAGCACGGCGTCCGTCGCGGCGAGCCGACGGCGTCGTCCGACATGAGCACCGAACGCGATCAACTCGGCCGCGGACTCGAACAGCCCGAGGACTTGCGCTGCCACAGAACGACGTCCAGCAGCCAAAGCTGACGTCGCATGGCGCTCGAAACGCAGTGCCAGCCAGGGTGCAGCGAGCCCTCCGACGAGTACCGCGACGGCCAGCGCCAGGCCGACGGCCGGAAGTACGGCCGTCTGCACACCGACGGCGCCCAGCGCGACCAGCGCCGCGACGAACGAGGGCGTGACCGCCCGGGGTAGCAGGTCGCGCACGGTGTCGACGTCGTCGACGAGCCGGCGTTGTCCTTCGTCGGCACGGAACGCCCGAGCCGGGCCGCGTCGGACCAGCGCTTCCCAAGTTCGCACGCGCAGGCCCCCGGCGATGCGGAACGCGGCGTCGTGCGTGATCACCCGCTCGGCGTACCGCAGCACCGCGCGCCCGAGCCCGAACGCGCGCACGCCGACGATCGCGACGGAGAGGGTCAACATCGCCGGCTGCTGTGAAGCCTTCGCGATGAGCCAGCCGGAGGTCGCCGTCAACGCGATCCCCGACAGCGCCGCCAACGCCCCGAGCAGCACCCCGACGAGCAGTCGTCGACTGACGAGCGAACGCAGTCGCAGTGGCTTGACCTCGGTAGACGTCACCAACTTGGTCGTGGGAAGCCGCGGCGGGTCGAGGTCGAACACGACTCCGTCCGGCCGGTCGTGCGCGGCGATGACCACCGCCGCACCCGTCGCCCGAACCGCCGCCATGACCCGCTCGGCGTTGACGCCGTCGAGGTGCGCTGTCGGCTCGTCCATGAGGAGTAACCACGCGCCTTCGCGGACGCGGATCAGTGCCCGCGCGACAGCGACGCGCTGACGTTGTCCCGGGGACAATTCGCTGATCGGCCGATCGGCAAGGTCCGCCAGCCCCAGCGTGTCCAACTCGTCCCGAACCTCGCCGGCGAGTTCCAGCTCGGCGCGAACGGTCCCGCCGGCGAACGCCGGCGACTGCGGAACCCATGCGACACTCTTCCGCCACATCGACATATCGACTTCATCGAGCGGGACGCCGCCGATCGTGACCAGGCCCGACGCCAGCCGCGCGAACCCGAGCAGCACGCCCAGGGTCGTCGACTTTCCCGCGCCGCTCGGCGAACGCAGCCACACCGTCTCCCCAGGCCGCACCGAGAACGACTCGCCGTCCGGCGCGAAGCCGCCGCGCCGGGCCACCCTGAGCCCGCTGACCAGCACTTCCCCGCGAACGGGGACCGTGCTGCCGTCCCGGACGACAGGTTCCGCGAGGACGTCCGTAACCCGGCGAACCGCCTCGACGCCGTCCTCGCTCGCGTGGAACGCGGCCCCGACAGCGCGCAGCGGCTGGTAGCACTCGGGCGCGAGGATCAGCACACCGAGCCCGATCGCCAGCGGCAACTCCCCGGACACCAGCCGGATCCCGATCAGAACGGCGATGAGCGCCACCGAGATCGTCGCGATCAGCTCGAGGGCGAACGCCGAAGCGAACGCCACCCGCAGGGTTTTCACCGACGCGCGCCGATGCCGGTCCGACAGGCGCCGCACGGTCTCGGCCTGCGCCGCCGCACGCCGGAACGCCGCCAGCACGGGCAGAGCGCGGACGAGTTCGAGCAGGTTGGCCGACATCCGCTGCACCGAGTCGGCGACGGCCGCGACGCGGTCCGCGGTGTACTTGCCGATCAGGATCGCGAACATCGGCAGCAACGGCACGGTCAGGACGAGAATGAGCGCCGACGGCCAGTCCGCGAACAGCACCGCGACTCCGGCGCCGAGCGGCACCACGGCCGCCGTGACCAGCGCGGGCAGGTAGCTCGTGAAGTAGGCGTCGAGCGCGTCGAGGCCCCTGGTCGTCAACGCGGTAAGGCGGCCGCTGCCGTGCTCGGCGATCCACTCGGGACCGAGTCGCAGCGCGTGGTCGACGGTCCGCGCGCGAAGTTCTTCCTTCGCGCCCGCGGCGGCACGCGCTGAGACGACCTTGATCGCCCAGCCGGCGAGCGACCGTCCGGCGACCACACTGAGCAGGATGACCAGCTGACCCCCGTGTCCGCCGGCATGACCCGCCACGATCTCGGCGAGCACGTCCGCGAGCAGAAACGCCTGTGCCACCAGCAAACCCGCGTTGACCAGCGACAAAGCTCCGGTCAGGACCAGTGCGCGCCGAGCCGTCGCGGACAGGGACGGCAACGCCCCGAGCGGTCCGCTCATGGCACGTGCACCGGCGGGATGTGCTGGACGCTGATGCGTTTGCGGAACACCCAGTACGTCCAGCCCTGGTAGATGAGCACGGCCGGCGCACCGAACACCGAGACCCACGTCATGATCTTCAGGGTGTACGGGCTCGACGCCGCGTTCGCGACGGTCAGCGAGTTCGCCGCGTCGCCGGTGGACGGCAGGACGTCCGGGTAGAGCGAGCCGAACATCACCACGACCGCCGCGACGATGACCACGCCGAGCGTCACGAACGCCTGCCCGTCACGGCCGGCGGTGAGCCGCCACCAGGCCAGCGGGACGGCCACGAACGCGATGACCAGCGGCACAACCGTCCACAGTGAACCCTCCCGGAACTGCACGACGACCAGGAACGCCAGCAAGGGCAGCAACGCGACCGGGAAGATCCCCAGTGCCAGCGCACGCGCACGGTCCCGGAACTCGCCGGAAGTCTTCAACGTCAGGAAAGTCGCGCCGTGGACGAGCGCGAACCCGGCGAGCGCGACCGCGCCGAGCAGCGTGTCCCAGCGCACCGAGGCGAACGCCGAGCCGATGCGGTTCCCGTGGGCGTCCAGCGGAAGGCCGAGCACGGTCGTCGCGAGCAGCAGGCCGACCGCGAGCGGCGGCACCCACGAGCCGACGACGATCACGCGGTCCCAGTTGCGGCGCCAGCGATCCGAGTCGACCTTGCCGCGGTATTCGAACGCGACGCCGCGCCCGATGAGCGCCAGCAGAATGACCAGTGTCGGCAGGTACGCGCCCGAAAAGAGCGTGGCGTACCAGTCGGGAAACGCGGCGAAGGTCGCGGCAACGGCGACGACGAGCCACACCTCGTTGCCGTCCCACACCGGACCGATGGTGTTGATCATCAGGCGGCGCTCGACGTTCTTGCGGCCGAGGATCGGCAGCAGCATGCCGACGCCGAAGTCGAAACCTTCCAGGAAAAGATAGCCGAGCCAGAAGATGGCGATAACGCAGAACCACACCGTTTGCAGGCTCATAGCCAACACCCCTGAGGATTAATAGGCAAAGGACAGGGTTTCTGTGTCTTCCGCATCAGATCCGTTGTCCTGCTTGGGTTTCTCGGGTGGCATAACGCCTTCGACGCCGCCCCGGACGTACTTCCGCATGAGATAGAGCTCGACAACACCGAGCACGGCGTACACCAGCGAAATCGAGATCAGCGAGGTCCAGACCTCGCCGGTGGACAACTGCGAGACGGCCTGGGCGGTGAACATCCAGACTCCGTCCACACCGGACGGATTGGGCACCACCACGAACGGCTGCCTGCCCATCTCGGTGAAGATCCAACCGGCACTGTTCGCGATGAACGGCGTCGCGATGCCGATCAACCCGAGCCGCGGGAACCACTTGGTCGACGGGATCCGGCCGCGCCGCGTCAGCCACAGCGCCAGCAGGCCGATCCCGGCCGAGACCGCGCCGAAGCCAATCATGATCCGGAAGCCCCAGTAGGTCACCGGCAGGTTCGGCACGTAGTCGATCGGCTTGCCGGCGAGCGCGCCGAGCTCCGGGTCGTTCGGGTAGTTCGTACCGTATTTCGCCTGGTACGCCGAGATCAGCGGTTCGACACCTTTGACCTCGCTGGAGAAGTCGTTGTGCGCCAGGAACGAGAGCAGTGCCGGCACGGTGAACGTCTTGACGCTCTCGCAGTTGGCGTTGGCGACGTCGCCGATCGCGAGGATGGAGAAGCTGGCCGGTTTTTCCGTGTGGCACAGGGCTTCCGCCGAGGCCATCTTCATCGGCTGCTGCTCGAACATGAGCTTGCCCTGGGTGTCGCCGGTGATCGCGAGCGCCGCGAACGCGACGATCCCGACCCACGAACCGAGCCGCAGCGAGGACCGCCACATCGAGCGGTGCTCGTCTCCCGCCGAGCGTTTCCGCCACAGGTGCCACATCGCGACCCCGACGATGAACGCCGCCGCCACCGAGAACGCGCCCGCGATGGTGTGCGGGATCGCGGCGAGCGCGGTGTTGTTCGTCAGCACCGCGCCGATCGAGTTCATCGTCGGCTTCCCGTTGACGAAGTCGACGCCCACCGGGTGCTGCATCCACGAGTTCGCCGCGAGGATGAAGTACGCCGACGCCATCGTGGCCAGCGAAAACGCCCACGCGCAGGCGAGGTGGACCTTCTTCGGCAGCCTGTCCCAGCCGAAGATCCACAGCCCGAGGAACGTCGACTCGATGAAGAACGCGAACAGCCCCTCCAACGCCAGTGGCGCCCCGAAGACGTCCCCGACGAACCGCGAGTACGCGCTCCACGTCATGCCGAACTGGAACTCCTGGACCAGCCCGGTCACCACGCCCATGGCGAAGTTGACCAGCAGCAGCTTGCCCCAGAACTTGGTCATCTTGAGATAGCGGCGGTCGCCGGTGCGCACCCACGCCGTCTGCATGCCCGCGACGAGCACGGAAAGCCCGATCGTCAACGGAACCATCAGGAAGTGATAGACGGTGGTGATGCCGAACTGCCACCGAGCGAGCTCCAGGACGTCCACGCTTCCGAGCGTGCTCCCTGTCCCCAGCACTCGCCAGTCCTACTGGTCCCGATCATGAGGGGACCAAGGTCCCGAACGGGACGCTAGAACTCGGACAGCGCCAGCCGGGCTTCATCGGCCACCGGCCGCCGCGCTCCGGAATCCCCCAGCGTCAGCACCTGCTCCAAGGCGAGCTGGTACGCGGTGGTGAACGCTTCGGCGGCCGGCACCGCGATATCCGGCTGGACTCCGCAGCCTTCCCAGTTACCACCGGACACGGGATTGATCGCCCGTGCGTGTGACACGGTGACGTCCAGATGCGTCGCGATCTTGTACTGCCGCCGCGGGTTCGCGCCGCCCCTCGTGGGCTCGCCGACCGTCTTCGCGCGTTTCGACTGCTGGAGCGAGTAACTGAGGTCCTCGCCACCGGAGAATGTGTCCGGCCCGATCAGCGCCCACACCGGCTTCGTGCCGCCGAACTTGCGCCCCGGCACGTACTGCGACGTCCAAAACTGCTGGGTGCGGTCCCCTTCGCGAAAGTAGACGTCGTTGAGGTGCTTGGCTTCGTCGAAAAGGTAGCTGCTGATCAGCGCCGACGTGGCCGATTGACCACCGTCGTTCTGCCGGACATCGATCACCAGCGCGTCGGTCGGCGCGAGCAGTGACATGGCGGCGCTGATCGCCGGGCCGGAGACCTCGGAAAACGGCAGCCAGCGTGTATCGAGGTAGCCGACGTTGCCAGGCAGACGCTCGACCCGTGCAATGCCGTAACCGCTCAACTCGGCTTCGGCGCGATACGCCTCGATGTCGAACGAGCCGTCTCCGCCGTCGTGCACCGGCTCCAGGTGGTACCGCAGCCTGAGGTGCTTGTCGCCGTTGACCGACTGCAGATCCTCCGTGACGACAGCCGCGAGCTCCTCGTCGTCGAGCCCGTCGTATGCGCCGTCGGCGACCCTTGCTCGCAGCAGCTTCGCGAGCTGCCCAGCGACGTCCGGGAAGACGTACATCGTCTCCAGCCGCCGACACACTTCGTCGATCTGCCCCACGCGTTCGGTCATCTCCGAAGGATACCCACACAATGAGATTCGGCATACCGAAATAAAATGTCCGGCCGGTCGATAACGACCATTCACCGGTACCAAAACCGGTAATTCGGGAAATCCATCTACTTGCCGGTACTGAACGGCTCCTTTATCGTTGCAGTGAAAGGGGCGTGTGAATACCGATGTCTCCCGCAATGTGGGCGCTGATAAGCGCGTTCGGCCTGGTACTGGCAGTGGAACTGCCGGATAAGACGCTGGTCGCAACGCTGGTACTGACGACCCGTTTCCGGGCTTGGCCGGTATTCGCCGGAGTCTGCGTCGCGTTCGCCATACAATGCGTGATCGCGGTCGTGTTCGGGAGCTTTCTGACCCTGCTCCCGGGATCGCTCGTCACCGGAATCGTGGCCACCCTGTTCGCCGTCGGCGCCTACATGTTGCTGCGCGAGGGCTTCACTCCCGGCGTCGACGGTGAAGAAGACGCTTCCCGCTCCGGCCCCACGCCGGTGACGTTCCTGCGTTCCGCGATCACGTCGTTCGGCGTGCTCTTCGCCGCGGAGTGGGGCGACGCCTCCCAACTGGCGACGGCAAGCCTGGCCGCGAAGTTCGGCAACCCGTTCGCGGTCGGTGTCGGCGCGTTCGTCGCGCTGGTGTCGGTCGCCGGGCTGGCCGTGTTCATCGGCCAGAAGATCCGCAGCCGCATCCGCCCGAAGCTGATCCAGCGTGTCGCCGGGTTCGTGTTCGCCGGATTCGCCGTGTTCGCCGCCGGGGAACTGCTCGTGAGCGTTCTGGCCGGTTAGAACCGGCTGTACTGCTCACGAGTTCACAGGTTGGCACGGTAACCTCAGGCGAAGTCCAGATGAGGGCAAGGTGAACCGGCGATGACGCCGCGGGGCCTTGCCCTCGATGTCTGTCGTCGCCACCCCTGGCCCAGTCGCCGAGGAGGCCACCGGAATGACCGCCGTCCAGTCCCCGGCCGCCCGCGTTTCGCCCCTGCCCGGGCGGTTCGCGGTGGCCGGCATGGCGGTGGCGGTGGTCATCGCGGTGGACCTCCACCTGCGACTGTCGAAGCAGGTCAGCCCGGTCTGGCAGACGCTGAGCGAGTACGTCTACGGGCATCTGGGCACCAGGTCCGCGGCGCCGCTGTTCAGCGCGATGTGCCTGGCGCTCTCCCTCGGCTCGCTCGCGTTGCTGATCGGCATTGCCAGGGTCCGCCGGTCGACGCCGATCCTGGTCCTGCTCGGGACGTGGTGCGTGGGCCTGCTGATCTGCGCGACCTTCCCTGTCGATCCCGAAGGACAGGCGCGTTCGTTCAGCGGACAGTTGCACAACTACGCGGCACTGACGGCGTTCGTCGCGCTCCCGTCGGCGGCGTGGCTACTCACTCGCGCCAGCGCGGTCCGCTGTCCGTGGGAACCCCGCCGCAAGGCGATCCGGCGGCTGGCCGTGGCCAGCCTGGGCAGTGTCGTGGTGGTGCTGGGCGGATTCGTCGCGACGCTGGTCATCGGCACTTCCGCACATCCCGAAGTGACCATGGGCCTGTTCGAGCGGCTGCTGTTCACGATCGATCTCGCCTTGCTGGCGACGATGGTCCGGCCGCTGCTCAGCGCCGGAGAACCTCGCTGAGCGCGGCCGCCGCCTCGACGATCTGAGGCCCGACCACCCTTGCGTCGAGCGGTTCCAACGTCACGACGCCGACGCTCGCGCGCAGCCCCGAAACGCCACGGATCGGCGCCGCTATCCCGGACGCGCCGTCCTGCAGCTCTCCGCTCGACGTCGCCCAGCCCTGCTCGGACGTCCTCATGGCCATCGCCTTGCCGGCCGCGCCCGCGGTGAGCGGATGACGGCTGCCGACCCGGTAGGCGACGTGGAAGTCCGTCGACGTCGGCTCGACGACCGCCACGGCCTGCGCCTGGTTTCCCTGCGCGACGGACAGGTGGGCTGTCGCGCCCACCTTCTCCGCCAGCTCGCGCAGCACGGGGTACGCCGCGTCCCGCAGCTGCGGGAGGACCTGCCCGGCGAGCCTGAGCAGGCCCACACCGAGCCGGACCTTCGTCCCGTCCCGCCACACCAGCCCGCGTTCCGACAGCGGCACGAGGAGCCGGTAGACCGCCGCGCGGCTGGCGCCGATGGTGACGGCCAGCTCCGTGATGGTCGCCGCCTCGCCACCGGCGTCCGCGACGGCTTGCAGCAACGCGAGGCCGCGATCGAGCGTCAGCGACCCCTCGCCGCTCATAGCAGTTTGAGCTCCGCGAGGTCGGCCACCGGCTCGGCGAAGGACGCCGCGGCGTACGACCCGAACAACGCCCGGACGGCCTTGGCCGCGTCGTCGGACAGCGCCTTGGCCTCCTTGGCCAGCGACTCTCCGTCGGTTTCTTCCAGCGCGCCTCGCACGTCGCCGCCCGAGAGGCACCGCGCGGAGGCCACCAGCAGGTTCAGGAACCCGTGATGGACGACGCCGGAGCCTTCGGCGGTGTGCCGGACCGCCCGGTGCAGGCTGTTCGTGGCCTTGAACGACGCCCCGCTGGACGCGCTGACCACGGACAGGAAGTCCGCGACCTCGTCGACGCTCGGGAAGTTCTCGCTGGACAGGCCGCCGCAGCGGATCTTGGGCCAGCTGCCGTGCTCGATCACCTTGCGGACGCCGTCGAGCCAGCCGACACCGCGCCGCGGCTCGACGACCCGGATGACGTCCTCGGGCACGAATTCCGACACCCGCTCCAGCCACACCTCGTCGACGTCGGACGGCGCGGGCATCTCCACCATCCGCAGCGCGAGCAGCTCGCCACGCGACTCGACGATCGAGATCGCCTTCGGGACGCCGCCGAGGCCGGTGTCGATGATCAGGGAAAGCGGCAGCGGCTGCTTCGGCTTCACCTTGATCAACTCGGTGATCAGCTCAGGCAGCCGCGAGGCCTGACAGAGGAATACCCCCAGTACACCGGCATGTTCACCGGCCTTGGTTTCGAAGTGCGCCCGCAACGCTTCGGGCATGGACGCCTCTCCGGGAGGGAAGAGGGCCGAGTCGTCGACGAGCCGCGCGAACAGGGGAGGGATTCCACGGGGGCCGGGGGGAGTGAGTTCCACAGCGCTTGACACGACTAACACGCTAGTAGCGTTCGGCATCAGGACAAAATCGTCCGTTCTGCGGACGCAGTTCGGCCGGACGTCAAGGCCCTCTTCAGCCGCCGCAACGGTTCGGCAACTTCGGTCGATCTCCGTCTCGGCCACCGGATACTGAGCCCTCTACGATCCCCGCCGGCTAGCACGGAGGTTCGATGACCCTGAACGCGCAAGCCGCCCGGAAACGGCGCCGGAAGATCTCGTTCCTCGCGGCGATCGTGGTGGCCGCCGGGCTGATCGTGGGCCTGCGCTACCTGACGAGCGACTCCGGCTCGAGCGCGGCGCCCGGCAGCCAGGCCAAGTGCGCCAGCTCCGACGCGCTGTCGCTCCACGTCACGAGTTCGCCGGAGAAGGCGGGCGTCATGAAGGAGGCGGCGAACGCCTACAGCGGGCGCTCGGTCGCCGGCAAATGCGTGGACGTCGTCGTGACGGCCCAGAGCTCCGGAACGACCATGCAGGAGCTGGCGCAGGGCTGGAACGAGGTCGCCGACGGCCCCCGCCCCGACGTCTGGTCCCCCGCGGCCTCGGGCTGGGTAAACCTGCTGCGGCAGCGCCTCACCGGCACCGACCACGCATCGATCGTCTCGGCGGACACCCCGCAGTCGATCGTCAACTCCCCGCTGACCATCGCGATGCCGAAGCCGATGGCCGAGGCTCTCGGCTGGCCCGGCAAGCCACTGGGCTGGAAGGACCTCGACGCGCTCGCGACCGACCCGGCAGGCTGGGCGAAGTTCGGCCACCCGGAGTGGGGCAAGTTCCGCCTCGGCAAGACCAACCCGACCATCTCGACGGCCGGCCTCAACGCCACCATCGGCGCCTACTACGCGGCCACCGGCACGTCGTCCGACCTGACCGCCGCCGCGCTCGCGAAACCGCAGGTGGTGTCGTTCGTCCGCGGCGTCGAGCAGTCGATCGTGCACTACGGCGACAACACGCTCACCTTCCTGACCAACCTGCAGAAGGCCGACGACCGCAGCGCGGCGCTGTCCTACATCTCCGCGGTGACCGTCGAAGAGAACTCGCTGATCGGCTACAACGAGGGCAACCCGACCAACGACCCGGCGAAGCTCGGCCAGCACGCCAAGCCGAAGGTGCCGCTGGTCGCGATCTACCCGAGCGACGGCACGCTGAACTCCGACCACCCGTACACACCGCTGACCTGGATCGACGACGCGCACAAGCAGGCGGCCGCGGACTTCTTCACCTACCTGCGCGGCGCGGACGCGCAGAAGAAGTTCGAAGACCTCGGGTTCCGCACCTTCGACAACAAGCCGGGCCAGCAGGTCACCGCGGACAACGGCGCGCAGCCGGACGCCAAGCTCAACCTGATCACGCCGCCGAGCCCGCCCGTGCTCGACAAGCTGCTGCAGTCGTGGACCCAGCTGCGCAAGAAGGCGAACCTGCTGCTGGTCGTCGACGTCTCCGGGTCGATGGGCGACCCGGTGGCGGGCACCGGCAAGTCGAAGATGGACCTGGCGAAGCAGGCGGCGATCACCTCGCTCGGCCAGTTCACCGACACCGACCAGGTCGGGCTGTGGATGTTCTCGACCCAGCTCGACGGCGACAAGGACTACGCCGAGGTCGTGCCGGTAGGCCCGGTCGGCGGCCAGGTCGACGGCGTCAAACGGCGTGACGCGCTGGCGACCCGGCTCGGCGGGCTGTCCCCGCAGACCGGCACGGGCCTCTACGATTCGACACTCGCGGCGTACCAGTACGTTCAGCAGCATCTGGACCCGTCGGCGATCAACGCGGTCGTCGTGCTCACCGACGGCCGCAACGAGGACACCTCGGGCATCGACCTACCGAACCTCCTCGGGCAGCTGAAAACCGAGGGCGCCGACCCGGTCCGCCTGTTCACCATCGCCTACGGCGGCGACGCCGACCAGGACACGCTGCGCCAGATCGCGCAGGCCACCCAGGCCAGCGAGTACGACTCGTCCAAGCCGGACACCATCGACCAGGTGTTCACGGCCGTGATCTCGAACTTCTGAGGACGTATGGCTTTCGGTAAGGAACTGCGAGAACCGTGGGGACTGTTCCTCGCGGCCGGGACGGCCGGCGTCGCGTGGGCGGTGCAACTACCACTGGGGATAGCCGCCGGTGTCGGCGTTGTCGTGCTGCTGGCCCGCGCCGGCGTCGCCGCGGCCGGCAATAAGGGGGTGCCGGCAACCAAGCCGCCGAAGGCCATCGAGGTCGATCCCCAGTCGGCCGAAGGCGTCTGGTGCGCCAGGGCCGCCGCGGCGGCCGCCGATTTCGCGCAAGCCGGCGGTGCGCTTGAGGACGGCCCGCTCGCCGAACGGGTGGCCGAGATGAAGCCGGGCGTCGACGAGACGATCGAGACGCTGCGCCGGCTCGCGGGCCGCGCAACGACCGCGGCGAAGGCGCTCGGCCACATCGACCGGTCCGCACTGGCCGTGGAAAAGTCGCGGCTTCGCCGGAGCATCGCGTCGGCGGACGCGGACGTGCACGCCGACCTCGACCAGGCGCTGGCGTCGATCCAGGAGCAGGAAGACGTCCACGCCCGGCTGACGAGCTCCCGCACGAAGCTGCTCGCCCGGCTCCAGTCAGGCGCGCTCGGCCTGGAAGCCCTGGTCGCGCGCGTCGTCGAGCTCTCGGCGCTCGAGGACACCGGGCCCGACGCCGCGTCCGGCACCGTCGCCGACCTGGGTGACCAGCTCGAAGGCATCCGGCGCGGCGTCCTCGAAACCGACGAGGCCACCCGACGCGCGCTGGGGACGTGAGCGGATTACGCGGTGAGTTTGACTGTGCCGTGCAACGGATAGCCCGGTAGGCCAACCCTGAGCCGGACCCCCTGCCGAGGCGGGCCGATGATCCACAGCCGCCCGGTCGCGATGACGTTGACGATCAGGTTCACGTCGACCTTGATCAGCCGAAACGTCGCCTGGCGGCCGTCGGGCAGGGTGGCGCTCCCGCCGACACTCGCCACCCCGGCCGCGGTGAGGACGAAGTCCCCGTAGGTCACCACGGCCAACTCGGTCCACGTCGTCTCGACCGGCTTCCTGCCGATCCGGAACGCGCTGACGATCACCAGCCCCGCCAGCAACGCGAACACCGCGGCCACCGATGGGGCGAACCCGGAGAAGAAGTCGCCCACCGGACCCGAAGCGGAGTCCACGGATAGCCAGATCCAAGCCAGCCAGGCGAGGATGGCGGCGAAGCACGTGATCACGGTCACTTGCCCCCGCCGCACGTCCGCCAGCCGGGCCAGCAGCACCGGGTCCTCGTTCGGTCCGCACGGTTGCCGTGGTTCAAGCGGGAGCTCCTCGGCACCGTCCGGCGGCTCCGGCCGGACGCGCCCGAGGGTTCCGACGACCGCGCCGGGCAGGAGCACCAGCGCGTGCCCGCGGGGACCGGGACCGAGCACCCAGACCCGCCGCTGCCCGGCGAGCTGGAGTCGTTTGGCCGCGGCCATGCGAAGCACCAGCCACTGCGGGTCGCCGTCGCCGGGGAGGCGGAGGCCGACCTTGTTGCCTGCGTGCAGAACTCCGCCCTGACCTGGCCAAAGTTCCCGAAAACCACCGCCGAGCAGGTTGCCCATCGGGCGAACCGTGCCGAGATAGGTCCGCAGAGACAAGACCCCGGACGGGCCGAAGAGGACGACGAAGAAGCCAGGAGCCGCGATCCCGACGTCGCTGCGGACGAAGATCACCACGCCGAGTGCGACGAGGACCAGGTTTGCCACGAACGAGCGCAGTACGCGCCGGCGGCCCTTGGTGAACAGGTCGGCGAACAGCGGGTCGGCGTTCGCCGCCCGGTCCGGGCGCGGTTCGAACACGCGTACCCGGTCCACCTGAGTGCTTTGCACGGTTGGTCCTTCTCGGCAGGTGACCTGGTCATCCCCCTTTCGGTGGTACCCGGTGATCCGTTACGCACCGGCCTTCCCAATCCGGAGAGCACAGGTTAGCCTCACCTAACTAGGAGGTGCGCCAGTGACCGAGACACCCGTGACAACCACCCGTCGACCGCCGGCCCCGAACCCGTCCGAACGTGCCAAGACGATCGCCACCCGCACTGGGCCGGCGACGCTGATGCCCACCGTCGAAGGTCCGGACCGCGACAGCGAACGCGTCGTCCCGGTGCTGCATCACGTGCACGCCAGCGGCAGCGTCAGCATCCTGCTGCCCGACGACCACCCGATGCTCACCGCGACCCGGCAGACCCAGCGCGGCGAGCTGGCCGTGGTGTGCGAACTCGTCGACCAGGCGCCGGTGGACCTGCGGGAACCGGTCCGGGGCCTGCTGTGGATCACCGGCTGGTTGCGGCCGCTCAACGACGTTTCGGCACGGGCGCGCGCGGTGTCGATCGCCGAGCACCGGCCGGACGAGCGGCTGCTCGACGTCGGACACGGCGTGAGCGTGCTGCGGCTGACGCCCGCGTCACTGGTACTGGCCGACGCCGACGGCACCCACTCGCTGCGGCCGCACATGTTCAGCGCCGCCAGCCCCGATCCGTTCCACGACTACGAAGCCGGTTGGTTGCGGCACCTGGAAAGCGACCACTCCGACGTCGTCGAGCAGCTGGCCCACCACCTGCCGCCGGATCTGCGCCAGGGACGCCTCCGGCCGCTCGGCCTCGACCGCTACGGCCTTCGGCTGCGCGTGGAAGCCACGAGCGGCGACCACGACGTCCGGCTGGCGTTCTCACGCCCGGTCGATGGCCCGCCGCAACTCGCCGCCGAGTTGCGGCGCCTCGTCGGATGCCCGTTCCTGCAGCGCGAACGCTCGTGAGCGTTCCGGCCGGTACCGTGCCCTGCGGGCCACCCGCACCCGGGCGAGCCGGAACGCTCACGAGCCCTCAGCCAGCTCCGGCGGGAACCCACCGGTCGCGATCGGGCCCCAGCTCGCGATGGTGATCCGGATCAGGCTCTTGTTCTGGCGGACCATGGCTTCGCGGTATTCGTCCCAGTCCGAGTGCTCGCCCGAAATGCTGCGGAAGTACTCCACCAGCGGCTCGACGGCTTCGGGGATGTCGAGGATCTCCGCGGTCCCGTGGAACTGCACCCACGGCCCGTTCCACTCGTCGGAGAGCATGCAGACCGAGACCTTCGGGTTCTTCCGGATGTTGACCACCTTCGCGCGCTGCGGGTAGGTGGCGATCACCAACCGGCCTTCGGCATCGACGCCGCTGGTCGCAGGCGAGAGCTGCGGGCCGCCGTCGGCCTTGGTGGTCATCAGGATGGCGCGGTGCCGGGTGCGGAGGAACTCGACGAGACCGGCGCGATCGACTTTGTCATTGGTGGCGATGTAGGGCGACATGACACCCAATTTACGGGTGGACGGTAGCGTGCGCTGATGAGCTCCACCGCGCGTTCCTGGTTGCGCCCCGAACGTCCCGGCCTCCCCGAGGTGAGCACCGACCCGGCGCGGCGGCGCGTGCTCAAGATCGAGCTGTTCGTGGTCTTCGGCATCACCCTCGGCCTGTCCGGGCTCCGTAGCCTGCTGTCCCTTGTGGACTCACTGCTGAAACCGGTCGCGCTGTCCCAGCAGCACGTGGCACTCAACGTCTCCCAGGCCACGGCGAGTCTGATCGACCTGCTCCAGCAGCTGCTCGACGTGGTGCAGCTGGTCGGCTGGGGCGCGCTCGGGCTGTATCTGCTGTGGCAGGGCGGAATCAAGCTCGCCTCGATCGGGCTGGACACCAGTCGCCGCGGCCGAGACCTGGGCTGGGCGTTCGGACTCGCCGCGCTCATCGGCATTCCCGGGCTGGTGCTGTACTTCGTCGGCTACCAGCTGGGGATCAGCCTCGCCGTCCAACCGTCCACTTTGGGCGACACCTGGTGGCGGCCGATCGCGCTGGTGCTGTCGGCCTTCGGCAACGCGTTCGCCGAGGAAGCCCTCGTCATCGGCTACCTGCTGACCCGGCTGCGGCAGCTGGGCGTCCGCGAGAACAGCTCACTGCTCGGCGCGGCCGTCCTGCGCGGCTCGTACCACCTCTACCAAGGGTTCGGCGGGTTCATCGGCAACCTGGTGATGGGCCTGGTGTTCGGGCGCGTCTGGCAGCGCACGAACCGGCTGTGGCCGCTGGTGGTCGCCCACACACTGTTGGACGTCGTATCTTTCGTCGGTTATTCGCTACTGAAGAACCACATTTCCTGGCTGCCCTAGTCGTGGGTCATTAGGCTCACCTGGTGATCGAAGAACCGAAAGCACCCCGCGTGGACAGCGAAGTCGGCCGCCTGCGCACCGTTCTCCTGCACCGGCCCGGCAACGAGCTCAAAAGGCTCACTCCGCGCAACAACGACCAGTTGCTCTTCGACTCGATCCCCTGGGTCGACCGCGCGCAGCAGGAGCACGACGCCTTCGCCGAGGTGCTGCGCGGCCGTGGTGTCGAGGTACTGCTGCTCGGCGACACCCTGCGCACCGCGCTCGCCGATCCCCGCGCCCACGCGGCCGGGGTGCACGCGGCCGTCGACGACCGACGGCTCGGCAACGACCTCGCCGACTCCCTGCGCTCCCACCTGTCCGGCATCGACGCCGCGGCGCTCGCCGAAACGCTGATGGCCGGGATGACCTTCGAGGAACTCCCGGCGGCCGAAGGCAATTCGCTCGTCCAGAAGATGAACCACCCGCACGACTTCGCCGTGGACCCGCTGCCGAACCTGCTGTTCACGCGCGACTCCTCGGCGTGGATCGGCGACCGGGTCGCGATCTCCTCGCTCACCATGCCCGCGCGACGACGTGAGACCGCGTTGCTCGACCTCGTCTACGCCTATCACCCGCGGTTCCGGCAGGCCGCGCGCGCGTACGGCGCCCACTCCGCGCCGATCGAAGGCGGCGACGTGATGCTGCTGTCGCCCGGGGTCGTGGCCATCGGCGTCGGCGAGCGCACCACCGCGGCCGGTGCCGAGTCGCTGGCCCGTTCGCTGTTCGCGGACGACGTCGCCCACACCGTGCTCGCGGTGCCGATCGAGCAGGCCCGCGCCACGATGCACCTCGACACCGTGTGCACGATGGTCGACTCCGACGCCGTGGTGATGTATCCACTCTCCCGCGACTCGCTGACCGCCTTCACCGTGCGTCCCGACGGCAACGGTTCGGTGCATGTCACCGGGCCGGCACCGTTCCTGACCGCGGCCGCGGAGGCCATGGGCATCGAGCGGCTGCGGGTGATCGACACCGGGCTCGACCCGGTCACCGCCGAGCGTGAGCAGTGGGACGACGGGAACAACACCCTCGCACTGGCGCCGGGGGTCGTCGTCGGTTACGAGCGCAACGGCGAGACCAACGCACGGCTGGAAGAAGCCGGTATCGAGGTGCTGCCGATCGCCGGTTCGGAGCTGGGATCCGGCCGCGGCGGACCGCGCTGCATGTCCTGCCCGGTGGTCCGCGACCCTGTTTAGCCTTCCCTCAATAAATAGTCACAACAATAGCGGTAAAGCCTCTGAAAGTTAGGGAAGGCTAAGCGAATTTAGTCTGGCCTAGCTTGTGGAATAGTAACCTAATAGGGGGTAGATCACCAGTGAAAAGTGGAAATAAATAGGCCTTTCGGTTATCTTCGAAGACATGGCCCTCACGAAAAAAGAACCGCGATCGAAGTTCTACGAACTGCTGCAGGCGCAGGTGCACAACGAGTTCAACGCGTCCCAGCAGTACATCGCGCTGGCGGTCTGGTTCGACAACGAGGACCTGCCCCAGCTCGCGAAGCACTTCTACAAGCAGTCCGTCGAGGAGCGCAACCACGCGATGGCACTCGTCCAGTACATGCTGGACACCGACCACCATGTCGAGATCCCCGGCACCGGTGAGGTCCGCAACGAGTTCTCCGGCGTCGTCGACCTGATCGAGCTTGCCCTCGCGCAGGAAAAGGAGGTCGCGGCCGACATCCAGACGTTGGCCAAGGCCGCCCGCGCGGAAGAGGACTTCATGGCCGAGCAGTTCGTGCAGTGGTTCCTCGCCGAACAGGTCGAAGAGATCTCGCAGATGACCACGCTGCTCAACGTCGTCAAGCGGGCGAACGGAAACCTCTTCGACATCGAGGCGCACCTGCACCGCGAATCGGTCGGCGACAGCGCGCCCAGCGCCAACATGCCCCCGGTCGCCGGCGGCGCACTGTAATAGCTTCCGCACAAACGGAAAACCCGGGCTCTCCCCCTGTGGAGTAGCCCGGGTTTTCGTTTGCGCGCCCCGCTCAGGCGGCGCAGTCCTGGTTGTCGCTGCTGAGGTTCACGTTCTCCACCTGCTGGGAGTTGTTTACCGAAAAGCTGTAGGTGCTCGTGACTCCGGCGGGCGCGGTAAGCCCGCCAGTCCCACCGTCGGTGGCCCCGGGATACGCGGTGAACACGTCGTCCTCTGAGGAACCCTGGCCGATGCCCTCCGGGGTGTGCACCGGTGCGTCCGGCGCGATGGCCACGAGCCCGTTGGCCGCCGAAATGGCGATCGATCCGGTGCTCGGCACGCCGCTGCCGGCGATGTCGAATGACGAGCAGGAGGCCGTGCTGCCGGTCTGGGTCAACGTGACCCCCTGCGCGGCGGCCTGCGCGGCGGTCATCCCGAGCTTCAGGTTGCCGTAACCGGCGGCGTTGAGCTCCGGACCGACGTACTTCGGCATGGTGGGCTTGCCGGCGACTTTGGGGTTGGTGACGGGAGGCATGTCGTTGCGGCGCGATGGCGGAGGCGTTGGGGTCGGCGATTGCGGTATCACCGGCTCGACGACGGTGAACTGCGTGCTGGGGTCGCTCGGAGCTGGGGGCACAGTGGACAACGCCGTCGGGTGGACGCCGTCCGCCGAAGTGGTTTCCAGCGGCTGCGAGGCCACGTCGACCGTCTGATGGTGCCCGCGCAGGCTGCCGACCGTCACGACGCCGCCGACCATCATCACCGCCAGGGTCACCCCGGTGGCAGAGGTCAGTATGGCCCGCCGACGGCGGAGGCGCTGGGCGCCCGCGACGATGGCCTGCTTGGTGCCTGCTTCGGGCTGCACCCCGAGGCGGTCGTCGGTGAACAACCGCCGGAGTTCGCCGTCGAGCTCGTCGTCGTCGAAAGAGCTCAAGCTGTTCCCCTCCCTTCACCGTCCTGCATGACCGGCATCAGTTTTGTCCGTAACGAGGCCATGGCCTTACTCGCCTGGCTCTTCACCGTGCCGGCGCTGATACCCAGCGTCGCCGCGATTTCGATTTCGGAGAGTCCTTCGTAGTAACGCAGGACCATCACCGCACGTTGCCTCGGCGGCAAAGCCCGTAACGCGAGCCACAGTGGTTCGTGCTCGAACGGGTCCGCCGGACTGAACGGCTGGGTGTCCGGCATGTCGGCGACGAGGTTCTCCCGCCGCGTCCGGCGCCACCGGCTGACGTGCGCGTTTGCCATCGACCGGCGGATGTAGGCCAGCGGGTCCCCGGTCTTGCGCTGGACGTAGGTCCACCGGGAGCCGATCTTCTCCAGCACGGTCTGCACGAGGTCGGCCGCGTCGTGCGGATTGCCGGTCAACGCGTGGCCGTAGCGGAGCAGGCCGGGCAGGGCGGACTCGACGAAGTCCGCGAAGTCCGAGAACTTCCCCTCCGCAGCCACCGGCCTCCCTCGGTGCTTGGTGACCGCCCAGCCTTCGACCCCGGATCCCCCCGAGACGGCCGGCACGCGCGCGGTCACCGCGTGTCTTCCCTCCAGCATGGCCTCGCCAGGCGCTTTCGCACCGCCATGAGCAAAACGCATGACCGCCCCCGCTGGTTGTCCCGCTGCTGTGCCCGTTTATTACGACACATTGAGGGACGCCCGAACGGGGGCGGCGTTGCCCCCGTTTACCGGTTCGCGAGAACCTCCGGTAACCGGAAAGAACCATCCGGCTCCGGCGGAAGGGGGTGGACGGCCACCACGGCCGCACGCGGGATCGGACCGTAGACGTGCGGGAACCAGGTGGCGTCCCGATTGTCCGGATAGGCCTGCTCCCAGCGCAACGGCACCCCTAGTGCGGCCGGGTCGACCTCCAGCACGACGAGATCGGTGCGGCCCAGGTAGAGCCGGTTCGCCGGCTGGTGCAGCGTGCCGGGGTCGGAGCAGTGGATGAAGCCCTCGGTGTCGAGCGAAGCAGCCCGGTAGGAGCCGCCCTCGGGCACGGCGGCCCACTCGTCGGCCGAGCACATGTGCAGGATCATTCGCCGCTACCTCAGCGTGAGCTGGCGGCCGATGAGCCCGTCACGAGACCGGCGCTCGGCGGTCGTCAGCGGCTCCGAGTCCAACGACTTGAGCGCGGCCTCCAACCGGATACCCAACTCCTTCGCACCCTCGGTCCACTCGCGCGCATGCGCCTCGGGGTCGAGGTCCCACACCGGCACGAGCAGGCCGTGCGCCCGGAACGAACCGGCATACCGCGAACCCTCGCCGATCCCGATCTCGCCGGCCGCGGACAGCCGCGCAAGCGCTTGCATCAGCAGGTTCTCCGGCTCGGGGCGGACCCAGCGCAGATGTGCCTTGTCGCCGGCCTCGACCCAGTACGCGCCGGGGCTGAGCCGCTCGGTCGGCATGATCGCCGCGTTCGCGCGCTCGAGGGACATGGCGATCTCGTCGTTCGACTCGGAGTCCTCGGGCAGCCACCAGGAGAAGTCCGTGTGCAGCGTGGCGTCGAGTTCGACGTCCGCGACCAGCAGATCCTGCAGGCGCTCACCCTCGGCGGCGGGGGTCGTGGTGTCGGGCACGCCAAGAATGTCGCCGACGTTCGCGTCGAGCACCCAGCGCAGCGACCGGCCAAGGTCGCGGCTGATGTCGGTGGACCGGGTCTGCACCTGCAGGCCGACGAACCGCTCACCGTCCGACCGCACGAACGCGGCTGCCGCCACCGGCAGCACCGTGCCCAGCGTGACCGTCTGGTCGCTGTCCCGAAGCGTCAGCTTCGCCGTCGCCGACGGCACGAACTCGCGCAGCGCGATCAACTCGGACTCCGCGGCCAAGCCCTCGAACGGCTGGCCGACGAACACCTCGCGCACCTTCGGTTTACGGTCCGTCTTGGGACCCTTCTTGCGCCCGCCCTTGCCCATTTGGCCTCCTTCTGCTCGGCCAGCAGACGCTACCGCCCCGCGCCCCGGCACCACGGCGGCGGGGCGCGGCTCGTGAGTGGCGGCGCCGGCGAGAACCGGCCGGAACGCTCACGAGTCCTTTACGCTCGGGTGGTGTTCGACACCGCAGATCCCGTGTTCCTCGCTGACCCGTATCCCGCGTACGCCGCGCTGCGCGCCGAGGGTGAAGTGCACCGGCACGAGGGGCTCGGGATCGCGGTCGCCGTGTCGCACGCGGCATCGGCGGCGGTGTTGCGGCATCGCGGGCTCGGCCGGATCTGGTCCGACGCGACGCCGTTGGAGCGGTTCACCTCGTTCAACCTCCTGCACCGCAACTCGTTGCTGGAGAACGAGCCACCGGCGCACACCCGGCTTCGACGCCTGATCGCCGGCGCGTTCGGACGCGGGCACGTCCAGCGGTTGCGGCCGATGGTGGCCGAGCTCGCCGAAGGCATGGTCGACGAGCTGGCGGGCAAGATCGCCGCGGACGGCGAAGCCGACCTGCTCGAGCACCTCGCCCAGCCGCTGCCGATCTCGGTGATCGCGGAACTGCTCGGCGCGCCGGTGGCCGACGGGCGGCAACTGGTCGTCCTCAGCAACGCGATCGTCAAGATGTACGAGTACGGCCTGCCGGAGGCCGAGCGCGACGACGCCGAGCGCGCGGCCGGCGAGTTCGTCGCGTACGTGCGTGACCTCGCGGCCGGTCCGCTGGGCGACGACCTGATCAGCGACCTCCGCCGGGACGGGCTGAGTGCCGACGAGCTGGTCGCGACAGCCGTCCTGCTGCTGATGGCCGGGCACGAAGCCACCGTCAACGTGCTCGGCAACGGCGTGTACGCCCTGCTCAAGCACCGCGACCAGTGGGAAAGGCTGCTCGGGGACGCCGAACTCCTCGACACCGGTGTCGAGGAGTTGATCCGCTTCGACGCTCCGCTGCAGCTCTTCGAGCGCACGGCCACTACCGACGTCGAGATCGCCGGGTACTCGATCGCGAAGGGTGAGCGGATCGGCGCGCTGCTCGGCGCGGCCGCGCGTGATCCGAAGGTGTTCGACGACCCCGACACGCTCGACATCGGCCGCACCCCGAACGCGCACCTGGGTTTCGGGATGGGCATCCACTACTGCGTCGGCGCGCCGCTGGCGAGGGTCGAGATCGCCGCGGCACTGACCGCGTTGACCACCCGGCTACCTGGTCTGCGCCTGGCGGCCGAACCCAGGCGACGCGCGGAGTTCGTCATCCGCGGCTTCCAGGAACTCCGAGTCGCGCTTTAGCGGACGCCGCCATGTGACCGGACAGCGCGCAGCGCCGGGTCCGGTGCGCCGTCGACCTTGACCACGCGGAACGACCGGAGCTTGCGGGCGTCCATCGGCGCGAGCAGGCCGGTGAACCGGCGGATCAGCAACGCCGTGACCACGGCCAGCGCGACCGCGGACAAGTCCAGCAACGCGGTGAGCACGGTGCCGTCGGCCTGGGCCTGGACACCGTCTTGAGTGCGCCACCAGAGCACGACCACGAGCAGCACCCAGTTGACGATCCAAGCCGCCCACCAGCCGAGTACCAGCCTCGACGGCGAAGGCCGACGGGCGGACGGGCGGCTGAGAACGGCGTGTTCGAGTTCGGCGATGATCGATCCGGCCATCACCAGGTTGACCACCGGCACCAGGAACCCGGCCAGCACCTGCCGCGAGCTTCGCGGCGGGTTCTCGCCGACGGCGTCGGCCGCGGCGACCCGGGCGACGAACAGCCACCACAGCGCGAGCACGACCGGGACCAGCGAAAACACCGAAGTCAGCAAGGACGACGTGAGCAGGAGGCTGTCCGAAGTCGCGACTACCCCGGTGTTCAGCGCCGACGCCCGGCTCTGCACCAGCAGCACGTACCGCCAGATCTCGGAACCGCCGGCCACCAGCCCCAGCACCGCGAGGATCCACAGCATCGGCGCGGTGTTGCGGGCGATCATCCGGACCCGCTGCAGCGGGCTCGCGACGTCCGACGCCGTGCCGGGCACGGCTGTCGGGGAACGCCACGTCAGGTTCGGGAAGCCCCAGCGGGGAATCGCGGCATACGACGGCGGACCGGCGTACCGCTCGGCGCCTTTCGCGCGCCGGGCCGGCCAGGCACCGGGCGGCGGCGACGCGACCCAGCGCACACGCGTGCGGTACCGCGGCTGCTGGAACGGCTGGGGCTGGGCATAACGCGGCTGTGGTGGCATCTGCGGCCGCGCCTGCGGATACTGACCTGGGTGCATGCCTTATAAGATCTCGGGTTCGGTGTCCGGCCGCTCGCTGATGAGCTCACGTCCCTCGACCTGCCACGACTTCATGCCGCCGGCCACGTTGACCGCGTCCCAGCCGCTCGAGTTCAGCCACGCGGTGGCGCGGGCGGACCGGCCGCCGCTGCGGCAGATCACGTACACCGGCACGTCGGTGGGCAGTTCCGTCAGCTCCTCGACCCGGGAGGGCAGGTCGCCGAGCGGGATGTGCTTCGCGTCGGGCGCGTGTCCGGCAGCCCATTCGTCGTCCTCACGGACATCGAGCAGCACCACCGCGTCCTTGGGCAGGTCGGCGATCGAGACAGTCGGCAGTTCAGCAGGGCTTACCACGTTCTCATGCTCCCATGTTCGGACGTTGTGCGCGTGTGAGGCGGTGCGGGGAAGGTCCCGTTCATCGTCGAAACGGGACCTTCCCCGCACCCGAGGTCACTCCGGGTTGGCTTTCTCCGCGCCGAGACCGGTCAGCGAGCGGACCTCCATCTCGGCGTACTTCTTCGCGTTGTACTCCTTGGACAGCACGGTGCCCAGCCAGCCGAGGATGAACGCGAGCGGGATGGAGACGATGCCGGGGTTGTCGAGCGGGAACCAGTGGAAGTCGACGTTTTGCAGCATCGACGCGCTCTTGCCGGTGGTGGGGCTCTTCGGTTTCCCCGACACCGCCGGCGAGAAGATGATCAGCACGATCGTGATGATCAGGCCGCCGTAGATGCTCCAGAGCGCGCCCTGGGTGTTGAAGCGTTTCCAGAACAGCGAGTACAGCAGCGTCGGCAGGTTGGCCGAAGCCGCGACGGCGAACGCGAGCGCGACGAGGAACGCGACGTTCTGGCCGTTGGCGAGGATGCCGCCGAGGATCGCGACCGCCCCGATCACCACCGCGGTGATCCGGGCGACCTTCACCTCCGACTTGCTGTCGGACTTGCCCTTCTTGATCACGTTGGCGTAGACGTCGTGGGCGAAGGACGCCGACGCCGTGATCGTCAGCCCGGCGACGACCGCGAGGATCGTCGCGAAGGCGACCGCCGCGATCAACCCGAGTAGGACCGGTCCGCCGAGCGCCTTGGCCAGCAGCGGTGCGGCGGAGTTGACGCCGCCGGGTGCCGCGCTGATGTCCTTCGGTCCGACGAGCGCGCCGGCGCCGTAGCCGAGCACCAGCGTGAACAGGTAGAACACGCCGATCAGAGCGATCGCCCACACCACCGAGCGACGCGCTTCCCTGGCCGTCGGCACGGTGTAGAAGCGCATCAGGACGTGCGGCAGGCCGGCTGTGCCGAGCACCAGCGCGATGCCGAGCGAGAGGAAGTCGAGCCGAGTGGTACCGGTGAGCCCGTACTGCTTACCCGGGCTGAGCAGTGCTTCGCCGGTCTTCCCGCCCTTGTCGACGGCGCCCTGAAGCAGGCTGGACAGGTTGAAGCCGAACTTGCTGAGCACCCAGATGGTCATCACGAGCGCGCCGATGATCAGCAGCGTCGCCTTGATGATCTGCACCCAGGTGGTGCCCTTCATGCCACCGACCAGCACGTAGACGATCATGATCACGCCGACGATCGCGATGACCAGCGCCTGCCCGGTCTTGCTCTCGATTCCCAGTAGCAGCGCGACGAGACCACCGGCGCCGGACATCTGCGCGAGCAGGTAGAAGAACGACACCGCCAGGGTCGAGATCGCGGCGGCGGCGCGGACCGGACGTTGTTTCATCCGGAAGGCCAGCACGTCGCCCATGGTGAACTTGCCGGTGTTGCGCAGCAGTTCCGCGACCAGCAGCAGTGCGACCAGCCAGGCGACGAGGAAGCCGATGGAGTACAGGAAGCCGTCGTAGCCGTTGATCGCGATGGCCCCGGCGATGCCGAGGAACGACGCCGCCGACAGGTAGTCGCCGGAGATCGCGATGCCGTTCTGCGGGCCGGTGAACGCGCGCCCGGCGGCGTAGTAGTCCGACGCGGTCTTGCTGTTGCGGCTGGCCCGGAACACGATGACCAGGGTGATCAGCACGAACACGCCGAAGATGGTGATGTTGAGGGCCGGGTTGCTGCCTTCGACCGTCGCGGCAAGGTAGGTCATTTCTTCGTCCCCTCGACCTCGGCGCGGATCTGTTCGGCGACCGGATCGAGTTTCCGGTTCGCATAACGCACGTAGAGCCCGGTGATCACGAAGGTCGAGACGAACTGCAGCAGCCCGAACACCAGCCCCACGGTGATGTTGCCGAACATCTTCGTCGACATGAACGGGTGCGCGTAGTCCGCGAGCAGCACGTAGAGCAGGTACCAGACCAGGAACAACACCGAAACCGGGAAAACGAAGTTACGCAGTCGTCGTCGAAGCTGAATGAACTCGGGACTCGACTGGATGCGCTCCCAGTCCTCGTCCGGTGCTGGATCTTCCGAGAGGCCTTGCTCGGTACTGCTCATGTCGGACCTCCATGTGTGCTCTGCCGAGCGACTTCGCTGTCCTCGGCCGCGCGGCCCTCGCACGCTCGGTGCGGAGACAGCAACGGACCGTAAAGAGTTACGGGGATGCTTGGTAAGCCCCTGATCGAGGGACCTGACGACACCGCCGGGTGAACCGGCTTTCGACCTCTCTTCGGTGAACGATCAGTGATCCGGTTGACACGGAGATCATGCACCCCGCTTGGCCCCCATGCTGATAGTCCATTTGAGTGAACGGACTCACTCTGAGTAGATCGAAACTGGGCAGAATTCCGCCCCGATCACCGCGGATGTCCCGATCGTGATAGCGGACCGCGATGTCACCAGTGATTACTCGACTACAGCTCCCGAAGACACCGCCAAGCGGGCTATGTGCGGCAGGAAATCCTATTTGCGATGCCGCCCCGAAGCGGAGCGCGCCGTGTCCTCCGCCTGTCCGAATCGCGCGATCGCCCGGTCCCGCATGAAGCCGAGCGGATCCGGGGCGTGCATCCGCAGCATCACGCCGTTGACGTCGTCGGGGACGCCGTACGACGTCGCCTTGCTGACCAGCCACGTCGTCAGGAACGCGGCCGGCACGGTGATCAGCGCGGGCTGAGCGGCGAACCACGGCGCCCAGCCGCCGCTGTAGCCGCTGACGATGTTGATCACCACCGCGGCGAGGACGAGTCCGCCACCGACGATCATCCCGGCCAGCGCACCCGGCCAGGTCAGCTTGCGCCACCAGATTCCGAGCACCAGCAAGGGAAAGAACGTCGACGCGGCCATCGCGAACGACATGCCGACCGAGATCGACAGGTCCTCCGAGCGCACCAGCAGCGCGACGCCCACCGCCATCCCCGAGACCAGGAAAGTGGCGAACCGGAAGTCCCGCACGCGCCCGGGCAGCAGGTCGGTCGAGAACACCCCGGCGAGGCTCACCAGCAATCCCGACGACGTGGACAGGAACGCCGCGAACGCACCGGCCGCGGTCACCGCGCTGAGGATCTGCCCCCCGACCCCCGGCAGCATCGCGGTCGGCAACCGCAGGATCGCGGCGTCGGTCTTCCCGGTCACCAGCAACTCGGGCACATACATCCGCGACAGCGCGCCCAGCATCGTCGGGAACAGGTAGAACAGGCCCAGCAGGAGCAGCACGTGCACCGTGGTCCGGCGCGCGGCTTTGCCGTCGGGATTGGTGTAGAAGCGCACCAGCACGTGCGGAAGACCCATGGTGCCAAGGAAAGTCGCGAGGATCAGGGAGTACGTCTCGAGCAGGCCGGTCAACCCGGTCGCGCTGGGCCGCAGCCAGTTCGAGTTGAGTTCCGGGGCGTCGGTGACCACCGGGACCGGCGTACCCGCGGCGAACTTCAACGTCGTGCCCTCGGAAACCGTGTGCTCGACCTCCGGTCCCCAGAACACGTCGCTCTTCGAAGGCTGGCCGTCGACCGTGCCGATGGCCGTCAGATGGGTGCCGCCCTCGACCCGCACCGACACGGTGCTCCCGACGGTGACGGTGGTGTCGTGGACGAACATCGGCGGCGCGGGGTCGCCGAGCGGCCGCACCCCGCCGGGACCGCCGCCGCCGAGGAAGATCGCGCACAGGATGAACGTCGGCGCCGCGATCGCGAACAGCTTCAGCCAGTACTGGAAGGCCTGCACCACGGTGATCGCGCGCATCCCGCCGGCGACCACGTTGAACGCCACCACGATCGTCACCAGCACCGCGCCCACCCACACCGGCACGGGCAGGATCGTGGACAGCGTCAGCCCGGCGCCCTGCAGCTGCGGGACGAGGTACAGGACTCCGATGAGCATGACGAACACGGTCGACGCCCGGCGCAGTGTCGCCGAGCCGAGCCGGGCCTCGACGAAGTCCGGCAGTGTGTAGGCACCCGACCTGCGCAGCGGCGCCGCGACGAACAGCATGAGCGCGAGATAGCCGGCGGTGAAACCGATCGGGTACCACAGCGCGTCGGCACCGTTCTTGAGCACGATGCCCGCGACCCCGAGGAAGGACGCGGCCGAAAGGTACTCGCCGGAGATCGCCGCGGCGTTGCGGCGCGACCGGACCGTCCGCCGCGCCACCAGGAAGTCGTGCGTGGTCATGGCGAACCGGGACGAGCGGTGACCGAGGAAGAAGGTCACCATGGCGACCATCGTGACCGCGACCAGCGCCCATGGGTTCAACTGCACCGCGAAATCCTCGCTCGCCGGTTCAACGGCCTACCCCACACTAGTTTTCGATCATGTCCACGAACGCTCGCTCATGTCGCTCGGCGAGCCGGTTGTACCAGAGTCCGACCGCGAACAGCAGGGGGAACGGTACGACGCCGAGGATCAACCACGGCAGCGGCACGCCGATCAGCTTGAGCGAGGAAAACGAAGGCACCAGGTAAAACAGCACCGGCAGCGGCACCAACACGAGCACGACCAGGCCCGCGAGCAGCAGGCTGGTCTTGAGCTGCGCCTTGACCAGACCGGTGATCAGCAGCTCGCCCCAGCTCGTCTGCTCCTCGAGCTCGACCCGCGCGCGCAGGGTGCTGGCGGACTGGCGCGGATCGGACAGCACCACGCGCTGGCGCCGGATCTTGGCCGGGGGCTCCTGCTCGTTCTGTTTGAGGAGCGCGGCTAGTGCGGCTTCGGCGGCGGACTCTTCTTCGACGGCGGGGCGTCCCAGGTTCCGGCCGAGCGTGGGATCCGGTTTGCGGACCCCGTCGGCATTGACGTCCTGCGGGTAGAAGTCGTCGTCGCCGGCCACGGGCTAGCCGTTTCTGGTCGAACCGACGAGCCGGTCCTTGAGTTCGCGGGTGTGCCGCCTGCTGACCGGCAGCACCTTCTCCTCGTTGCCGATGACCACCTGGTAACCGCCCTGGCCCATCCGCAGCTCGGTGATCAGGCTGAGCGCGACCAGGAACGACCGGTGGATGCGGACGAAACCCGCCTTCTCCCAGCGCTCTTCCAGCTGCGCGAGCGGAATGCGCACCAGGTGGCTGCCGTCGGTGGTGAACAGGCGCGCGTAGTCGCCCTGTGCCTCGACCCAGCGCACCGACGACCGCGGGATGAGTTTCGTGGTGCCGGCCAGCTCGACCGGGATGACCTCGTCGTCGTTTTTCACCGGCGCCGCACCCGGACCGGCCGCCGCCTCGGGCATCGGCGTGGCCTGCAGTTTCTCCACGACGCGCTGGATCGCCCTGTCCAGCCGATCCTGCTTGCACGGCTTGAGCACGTAGTCGACCGCTCCGAGCTCGAAGGCGTTGACCGCCTCGTCGTCGCGGCCGGTGACGAACACGAGCAGCGGCGCGGGCCGGAGCGCGTTGAGCACGCGTGACATCTCCATCCCGGACAGGCCGGGCATCGTGATGTCGGCGAACACGGCGTCGACCGGGGCCAACCCGCGCTCCTTGCGCGCCCGGAACTCCGGGTCGTCGGAGGCGATGAGCTTCCGCAGCGCCTCGGAAGCGTCGACCGCCTCGTGCACGGTCCCGATCACCGGGTTGGAGTTGAGGCAGTGGACTAGTTCGGACAAACCAGGGAGCTCGTCGTCCACGGCGAGGACAACGAGTCGGCGGGTATCATCGTGCGCACTCACAGTGACTCGCATCCTGCCTATTGCAAGCGGTTCTGTCCAGCCTGTCGGACCTGGTCGCACCGAAGAGATACCAGCATCCGCCCCAGAACCCACACACAGTGCTCCCTAGAGGCCGAAGCGGGACCACGCGGCTTTCTGGGTGACGGCGTCGAGGAGGGCGCTCGCGGCGGCGGGTGCGCCGATGCCGAGCTTCGCCAGCAGCGGCCGCTTCGGCTCGGCGACGGAGATCTCCGCGTCCGGGTACCGCTGGGCAATCACCTGGCGGAGGCTGCCGAGACCGTCGATCAGGCCGAGCTCCAGCGCTTTCTTGCCGAGCCAGACGTCGCCGGTGAAGAGGTCCTCGGTGTCGGTCAGGCGGTCACCACGGCGTTCCTTGACCCAGTCGACGAACAACTCGTGGAGCTGGCTGTGCATCTTTTTCAGCCACTCGACGTCCTCGGGCTTCTCCGGGCTGAACGGATCGAGCCGGGACTTGTTCGCGCCCGCGGTGTGCAGCCGCCGCTCGACGCCGAACCGCTCGAGCAGCCCGCTGAACCCGAAGCCGCCGCTGATCACGCCGATCGACCCGACCATCGACGTCCGGTGCGCGTAGATCTCGTCGGCGGCGCACGCGAGCCAGTACCCGCCGGACGCGGCGACGTCCTCGGTGAACGCCAGCACCGGCACGCCCTTGTCGTCGGCGAGCTGCCGGATCCGCTCGGCCACCAGGCCGGACTGCGTCGGCGCGCCGCCCGGCGAGTTGATCAGCAACGCGACGGCCTTGAGCCGATCGAAGCCGAATGCCCTGGTCAGCGCCGATTCCACGGCCGAGAGATTGATCGAGCCCCTGGCCAGCGGTGACGGCGAAGGCGTGATCACGCCCTGCAGCTTCACCACGGCCACCACGTCGGCACGCTCGCCGCGGTCGCCCAGCATCGGGATCCGGGAAGTCAACTTGTCCGTCACACTCATGCCGTCACACTCATGCAAACCAGCGTACTGGCGGGTCAGCGGGGCAGCGCCCCGCGACGCGTGCCGTTGCCGCCGTTGACGGCGCGCCGGTCGGAGCCCTGCGACGGCACCTCCGGCGACAGGTCCGGCAGCTTCGGCTGGACCCCGCGGAGGAACTTCGGCACCCGAAGCGTCACCTTCATGCCCGCGCCCGGCGCGGTCTCGACGGCCACCGCGTAGTTCAGGCCGTAGACGCGCTGCATGCGCTGGCTGATGTTGCCGAGGCCGACGTGCGCGCCGGTGCTGTGCGAGCTGCGGACCCCGTCGAGCCGCGCGGGATCCATGCCGATGCCGTCGTCCTCGACGCTGATCAGCGCGTCGGCGCCGGCGTCCTCGGCGATGACGGTGATCATGCCGCCGCCGGACTTGCTCGCCAGTCCATGCTTGACAGCGTTCTCCACCAGCGGCTGGATGATCAGGAACGGCACCACCACCGACAGCACCTCGGGCGCGATCTTCATCCGGAACACGAGCTTGCCGCCGAAGCGGGCGTTCTCGATGGTCAAGTACCGGTCGACGTTGCGCAGCTCCTCGGCGAGCGAGGTGTACATGCCGGAGTCACGAAACTGGTACCTCGTGAAGTCGGCGAACTCCTGCAGCAGCTCACGCGCCTCCTCCGGGTCGGTCCGGATCAGCGAGGAGATCGTGTTCAGCGCGTTGTAGACGAAGTGCGGCGAGATCTGCGCCCGCAGCGCCTTGATCTCGGCCTGCTGGAGCTGGCTCTTCGACTCGTCGAGCCGGGCGAGCTCGAACTGCGTGCAGACGAACTGCGCCACCGCGTCCGCCATCTGCACCAGCCGGCCGTGGGTGCGGCCGACCACGATCAGCGCGGCTTCGGTCTCCCCCTCGACGAGCAGCGGCACGATCACGGCGGTCTTCATCCGGCAGGTGCCACGGTGGTTGCAGGGCATCCGGTTGTGCTTGACGACCTCGCGGCGGTGCCGTCGGATGGCGGCGCCGATCCCGTCGACCAGGTCGACGTAGTGCTCGTTCGCTTCGCCTTCCCAGGACAGGAGGGTGCCCTCACTGTCCGTGATGCCCACCGCGACGCAGCCGAGCATCGCGTACATGCCCCTGGTGATCTTGTCCGCGGCGTCCTCGTCGAGCCCTTCCCGCAGGTCGGGGGTCGCTTTGGACAGACCATGGACGGCATTGAGCACCGCGTCCTCGATGATGTTGCTCGGGCGGTGCGCCTTGATCAGCAGGATCACGACCGCGACCGCGAGCAGGACGACGAGACCCCACGGGACTATCTGCGCAATCGCCAGGCCGGACACGCCGTCAATGCTCTGCGCTCGACCAACCGGGTGCAAGGGCTGCAACCCACTTTCTGTGCACTTGTGACGACAATCGGTGGGGTGGATCCTACCCAAACCCCGCCTGTTGACCTGCTGGTCACTCCCCGTGCCCAACGGCCGCGGCCTCCTGCTGAGCAGGAGCGCTACTTGAGCAGCCGGGACAGCCGGCGGTCGGCCAGCGGCTTACCGCCGGTCTGGCAGGTCGGGCAGTACTGGAAAGACTTGTCCGCGAACGAGATCTCGCGGACGGTGTCGCCGCAGACCGGGCACGGCAGCCCCGTACGCGCGTGGACGCGCAGGCCGGATCGCTTCTCGCCCTTGAGCCGCGCGGCCGACTGGCCGACCGAACGCGTTACCGCGCTGTTCAGGACTTCTTGCAGGGCGTCGGCGAGCCTGTCCAGCGCCTCCGGAGCGAGTTTGCCGACCGTCGCGTACGGGGACAGCTTGGCGGTGTGCATGATCTCGTCGGAATAGGCGTTGCCGACCCCGGCGAGCAGCGTCTGGTCCGTCAGTGCGGTCTTGAGCCGCGCGGTGCGGCCGTCGAACAGCTGCTCGAGCTGTTCACGGCCCAGCGTCAGCGCGTCCGGTCCGAGCCGCGCGATGCTCGGGACCTCCTGAGGATCCTTGACGATCCACACGGCGAGGCCCTTCTTGGTCCCGGCTTCGGTGAGGTCGAACCCTGGGCCGCCCAGGTGCACACGCAGTGAGATGGGGCCCTTGCCGGGCTTGAGGGGTGTCTGGGCGAGCGCGTCGGACCAGCGGAGCCAACCGGCACGCGCGAGGTGCGTGACTAGGTGCAGATCGCCGCAGACGAGGTCGAGGTGCTTCCCGAACCGCCCGGCGCCGGTCACTTCGTGTCCGTGGAGTTCGGTCCACGGCGGAACCGCGGTCTTCAGCACGCTCAGTGAGGCCACGTCGATGCGGCTCACCGTCCGGCCGACCGCGTGTTCGCGCAGGTGGTGGGCCAGTGCTTCGACTTCGGGCAACTCGGGCACAGCACCGAGTCTGCTTGGCTACTCGACCGGATGCAACGGGCCGTCGAAGTCCGGTAGCGAATGCCGCTGGATGGTCTTGGCGATCCTGGTGACCTCGGGACGGACGGCCATCATCCCGCGCACGGTCCCGACCCAGCGTTCCGACGGCCGTTCGCCGGTCAGGTCGCCCTCGGTCTCCGCCACGACGGTCCAGGGACGGCGAAGGATCCAGCGCAGCGGGAAGAACAGCACGATGAGCAGCAGCGCCAGCAGCACCCAGGCGGGTATCTGCACACGGTCGGGCTTCCAGATGACGAGCGCGCCCCCCAGCACCACGGCCAGTACCGCCATCGCGATGCCCGGGGTATACCCCCCTGCGGCATCATGTTCGAAGGCGGAGGAGGTCGCCGGCGGGCGCCACTCCAGTTCGGCGCGGACCACCCAATCGCGGCCGTCCTCGCCCTGCACCTGCCGATCCATCGGTCCTCCTGCGCCACGACCGCTCACGGTGAGCGCGTTCAACCGTACCGTGGTCGAGACCGCCTTCGCGAGCCCGGAAAGTGCCTTTTGTGGTTCCCCCTACGGGGTGACCGCCGAAGGACTGAACTCCGTGGTCGTCACGATCACGACCGTGGTGGTGGACGAGGTCGAGGTGATGGTCACCGTCCGGGTGGCGGTGCCGTCCGAGTACTGGGTGGTCTCGGTCCGCGTGGTCTCCGGCTGGGACGTTTCCGGCTGGGTGGTCTCGGACTGGGAGGTGTCCGACTGCCCGCTCGGGGTCGGCGTGACCGATGGTGAGTCCGGGTTCCCGTCGGACCGGCTCTCACCGGTGGACGTGGGCGTGGTGCTCGTGGTGCTCGACGGATCGGTGGTCGGGTCGGGGGTACCGCTTTCGGACGTGGCGGGCGGGTTCGGGCCGCAGCCCGTAGTCGGAGCCGGCAGCGGCGGCACGGCCTGGTTCGTGGTGGTCGCCTTCGTCGGCGTCCTGTTCGGCTTGGACAACGTCGTGACCGGCGCGTTCGTGCCTTCCGGGGTGGTTTCGTAGCCGGGGTCGCCCCCGGGCGGGGCGTCGTCACGCGCTCCCGGCGTCGACGCCTTCGTCGGCACAGCCGGCTGACCGGCTCCCGCAGCCGGCACTGCCGGAGCGCCGCCCTGAGGCTGCGCAGGCGAGTACACGTTGGCCGGGACGTAACCGGAGCCGCCCGCGGAGCGCTGCGTACCGCGGCCTGGCAGAGCCGGATTCCGCACCGAAAGCTCGCCGATACCCATCGCGACCTGCGGCGGCAGCGGGACCGGCGGAACCGGCTGCACGATCGTCAGTTCGGGCGATCGACTGCCGTCCAGTCCGACGATCTGGGTCGAATCCGGCCCGAACACCACCGGCCCGACAGCCACGCCGAACGCGCCGGCCGCGGCCGTCGACGCCAGTGCCAGCCCCACTTTGACCTTGGAGCCGAACAGCAGGCTCTTCGCCGCCGTCAGCCAGCCGCCGGCCGCCCCGCTCAGGGCGAGCCCGGCCGCGGGCACCAGCAGCACGATGACCCCGGCGTGCGCGCGCAGCGACGAGCAAACGTCCCGCAGCTCGTCGTGGGTCGCCCGACACGAGGAACAACCGAGCAGGTGGGTCCTGATGCGCTGCGCTTCGGTGCCGGTGACGCTGCCCGCGGTGAACCCGCCCAGCTTCTCGACCACCGCACGGCAGCCGTCCGAACTGCGGTTGACCGCCAGGTGAGCCTGCAAGTAAGCCGCGCGCAGCCCCTGCCGGGCCCGGCGGGCCAAAGCGGCCGTCGCGTTCGCGCTGAGGCCGAAGTGCGGCGCGACCATCGCGGGCTGCTCACCCTCGACCTCGGTCTGCCACAACACCGTGCGCCAGCGCTCGGGCAGGCTGGTGAACGCCGTGGTGATCAGCGTGTGCTCGGCGGACCGGGCGTTCGTGTCCGCCCCGGCGCCCGCCCGGAAGGTCAGCTCGTCGTCGCTGACCGGGACGTCCCGGCGCGCGCCGTGCCATTCCCAGGACACCCGGCGGGCGACTGTCAGCAGGTAGGCGCGAACGTAGTCCCGCGGCCCCGCGCCTCGGCGCAGCGCCTGCAGGACGCGGAAAAACGTCTCCGCGGTGATGTCCTCGGCCTCGGACTGGTCCGAGGCGACGCTGTGCGCCAGCCGTCGGACAGCGGCGGCATGCAGCTCGAACAACTCGCCGAAGGCGGCGTCCTCACCGTCTCTGAGCCGTTGGAGAAGCGCCTGCTCGTCGGATCCCGAGGCCGCCTGTGGCGGCATCGTGCCCTGCTCGGTCATCCGGCCAGGCACCTCCTCCCCCGAAGGACTCACCGTTCGGTCGAATGGGGACACCATACGGAGCGAAACGGCCGTCGTCACCCCTTGTACGTCAGACGTAACCCGCACGGGTCGGTCAGGGGGGTGTGAACGCCTCCCGGACCGTCGTCTATAGTTGCCTAAGCACAGAGCAACACAATGTGCGGACGTGGCGCAGCTGGTAGCGCATCACCTTGCCAAGGTGAGGGTCGCGAGTTCGAATCTCGTCGTCCGCTCAGAAGCAAAATCAGGGCCCCGGTCAGGCAAGACGACCGGGGCCCTGATTCTTGTTCCCACCTTGTTTACTCCCCCCGGAACGTTCCGGAACTGCCGGTAGACCATTTGCGAACTGGTCTAGACCATCTCGCGGAATGGGCGGTTAGTCGGATTGGGCTGATTAGTGGTTCAGACCATTTGTGGTATGCGTCACACTCGGTGACACATCCTGCGAGAGGAGTAGCGATGCGGAAGAAGCTGCTTGCGGCCATGGGGGTCGCGCTGGCCCTGCCGATCATCTTCGCCGGGTTCGCGTCCGGTCACGGCTACACCCAGAATCCGCCCAGCCGGTCCTACAACTGCGCACAGGGCGTGGTGAAGAACTGCGGAGACATCCAGTACGAACCCCAGAGTGTCGAAGCGCCGAAGGGCTTCCCGGGAGCCGGCCCGGCCGACGGGAAGATCTGCTCGGGGGCGATCGCCCGGTTCGCCCAGCTCGACGACCCGCGCGGCGGGACCTGGCCCACCAAGGCACTGACCAGCGGGGCGAACTTCACCTTCACCTGGACGCTCACCGCCGCCCACGCGTCGACGTCGTTCCGGTACTTCGTCACCAAGAACGGCTGGAACCCCAGCCAACCCCTGACCAGGGCCGCCCTCGACCCGGCCCCGTTCCTGACGGTGCCGTTCAACGGCGCCAGGCCGCCGCTGACGGTCACCCACGCGGGCAAACTCCCGTCCGGCAAGACCGGCCGCCACCTGATCCTCGGCGTGTGGGACATCGCGGACACCACGAACGCGTTCTACTCCTGCGCCGACGTCAGCTTCTCCTGAGCGGATTCGGGCCCTTGGGGTCTTTGCGCGGTAGGTGTGCACGACCCCTCAGTGCCACCTGAGGGGTCGTGCACAACCCCAGGATCAGGCGGCCTGGCGGAAGGGGTCGTGTTCGGCGAGGAGCTTGTCGAGCCTGGCCTGGTCGACCCGGCTCACCAGGTAGCTGTCCTCCTGGCGGTCGCGGACGCATTTCGCCAGCGTGAACGCCGAGGTGACGGTGAAGAGCATGCCGACGGCGAGGAAGGCGCGAACCCAGCCGTCGACGGGCAGGAACGCGATCCCGATCGAGACCGCGAGCAGTGCGAGGCCGAAGGCGAGAGCGGCCTGCGCGAAGAAGGCCGCCGTCGTAGGTGCCGAGGAAGAACCTGCTTTTGTCATGGGGAAACCCTGCGCCGAAGCGCCGGGGATGTCTTGAGTACGGCTACTCAACCCGCGGTTTCAGTACGGACACGGCGTGTCCTACTCGGTGTCGAACTCGGGGTAGACGTCCACGATCACCGGCGCGACCGGTGACAGGTAGGTGTCGGCGAGCTCGGTGACCTGTCCCCTGGCCATGCGGTGGACGCGGAACTCGTTGTCGTGCTGGAGGTCCTGGTCGTCCCAGACGTGCAGCAGCCCGTAGGAGCCCGGCGCGAGCGTGCCGACCCTGGTGAACAGCTCGAGCAGCTCCGGAGCCATGACTGCGCCGTGCTTGTCCATCCCGGCGAAGTGCAGCATGGGCACCCCGTTGGCCCAGCGCAGGTCGACCAGGTCGATATCCCCGAAGTCGCGCACCGCCCGCCGCACCCGCTCGACGATGCGATCGAGCAGTGCGGTCTCGTCGTCATCGGCCGCCGAAACGCCGATCGTCACCCAGCCGTGGTATTCGAACACGCCGTGAGCCTAGGTCCAGCGGTTTTCCTCAGACGAGCGCGGTGCCGTTGCGGCGCAGAACCGTCTTCAACACGCCATCGCCGTGCCTCGAAACGGCGTCGATAAGACCTTCGCCGAACACGCACAGGGAACGCTCCCACGGGTGCCCGAGCGTGCCGAACCTGAAGTCCTGCGCCAAGAACAGGTGATAGTCGCCCTTGGGGAAGACCGGCACCGGCCAGCCTTGGTCCTCGCCGACGCGGTGCGGCCAGAAGCGGTAGGACTGGTGTTGCCAGTGCAGCGCCCAGACCCATTCGTCCGGCTCCACACAGTCACGGAGTGCTTGCAGGGAGATACCGGCGACCTGCGCCTCGTCGACCGCGTACGGGCCGAGCCGGAATTCGGCCGACGACCGGTCCAGACCACCCGGGGACAGGTCCCAGGTGACCGAAGGCTCCGGCTCGCGGAAACCCGGCCAGGCATGCGAATAAGTACTCGGCGAGAAGCCCAGGACGTCGTAGACCCAGTACCACGCGGGTTCGTCGGCGACTCTGGACAGCGCTTCCCAAGCAGGGTTCACGATCGACCTCAAAGGTTCGGGCCGGCTAAGACCAGGAAAGTTTCATGTTCGGTGCCGGAGTTGTCCAGTCGAGTCTCCGCTCGTGGCAAAAACGTGTCCCGACAGGCCCACACGACTCCACCGCCGACCTTGATCAGCATCGCGGGCGACGCCGTTGAGCTGCGAGGCGAGCGGAAACGCCTTACGTGCCAACGGCATCCTCGCCCACCCGACGCCTCCAGCTGCCCCGTCAGCTGCGCTGCGCCATCAGCGGCCGGTCGAGCTGCGGGTCGTAACCCTCCCGGCCCGTTTCGGCCTCCACGACCTCGGCGAGCGCGTAGACGAACACCATGGTCTTGGTCGAAGCACCCTGGTGCCAGTAGGGCACGGTGATGGTGAGCTCGTTGGAGAAGGCACTCAACTGGATGCCGGTCGGCGCGTGGGTGAGCTCGAGGGACTCGTCGGTGACGCTCTCTTCGACCTCGCCGAGGATCTCCTTGGCCTTGGCCACGATGCGCCCCCACGCATCGGAAGTTTCGGGGGACAGCGGCGCGTCGGCGCCGGCTTCCTCCTCGTCGAGGGCCTCGATGGCGTCTTCCCACGACTGGCCGGGCTCGCGGTAGAGGAAATTGAGGTCGTAACTCATCCCGCACACGCTAGCGATGCTCGCAAGCGGCTCCTAGGCGGTATGCGTTGTGAGCCATATTCGCCGCTTTCCGCAGGCCACAGGTCGGGAAACCAATGGCCCCATCGCTGGCTCTTGCCTCAACACCAGCAGGAGACGTACAGTATTCTGTACAACGAAGCGAGGGTGTCAGTGAAAACCATGAGCTACTCCGAGTCTCGCGCAAACTACGCCGAGACACTCGACTCAGTGGTCAACGATCGCGAAGAGGTCGTGATCACCCGCGCCGGGCATGAACCCGTGGTGATCGTTTCGCTTGACGACTACCAATCACTGAAGGAAACCGCCTACCTGCTTCGCAGCCCTGAGAACGCGCGGCGGCTGATCACCGCCATCGAGCGGCTGGAGTCCGGCGGCGGGACACAGCACGAACTCGCCGAATGAAACTGGTCTGGGACGCACACGCCTCGGATGACTACCTCTGGTGGCAGACCGAGGATCGAAAAATTCTCAAGCGGATCAACGAATTGATCAAGGATGTCAGGCGCAACGGCAACGAAGGAATCGGCAAACCCGAGCCGTTGAAACACGGTTTCCAGAGCTACTGGTCGCGTCGGATCACCGACGAGCATCGGCTCGTCTACAAGATCGCGGACGACGAGCTCCGAATCGCCGCTTGCCGCTACCACTACGGCAAATAGTGGTAGCGGCACGAGCGGTCAACGCGACATAAGTCGACGCCGCGGATCTGAAGCGGACGTCACCGCCACCCATAAGGGGCATGTAACACTGGGGCCTCACACGGGGCAAGGGGTTCCACGATGAGCTGGCAGGACGACCTACGTCGGCTGGACGACGAGCTGGCCAACGGCCGGCTTACGCACGAAACGCATCGCAAACTGCGCGACGAGCTGTTGGCGTCCGTCTCCGGTGGCAGCGCTGCTTCACCGGTCGTATCGCCGCTCCGCCGGCCGACAGCCCAGCCCCCTCAGCAGTGGCAGAGCACCTACCCCCAGCCTGCCCAGGTACCGGTACCTTCCGCGCCTCCGCGGCCCGCCCCTCCGGTTCCGTCGGCACCACCCGCCCAGCAGACAACGCCGCTACCGCACCCACCCGCACCCCCGCCGGAGCCCGCGCCTCGGGCCAGTGCGGCGTCACTCCTGTCCACCAAACGGCAGACGACCGCGCCGAGCCCCGCGGACCACCGCGCCACGGACTCCATGCCGTACCCGCGGCGGGACACCAGCGCCTTGCCGACCCCGCCTCCCCTGCGGCCGCGGTACACAGCGGCGCCTGCCGAGTCCGCGCGGGAGTTCCCGCCGGACAACCCGTTTCCGAGCGCCCGCAAGGACCGCCGCAAGCCGACGTGGCTGTTCCTGGCACTGGGCGTGCTGCTCGTCCTCGCGCTCATCATCGCCGGGACGTGGTGGGTGGGCCGCAGTTCGAACACCGTCGCCGCTCCGCCTTCCCGGTCCGCGACCGTCCCCAACGGCGCACCGGCGCCCGTCCAGGGCACCACCGGGACTCCCGCACCGACTGCCTCGTTGGAAGACCGGCTACCAGCCCTGCCGGGAACGCCGTCGGTCAACAACTCGACGATGTCGCTTGCCAAGGGCGCCGAGCTCAACTTGTACCCACAGGCATCGGTGCAGACGTTCACCGACGACGGCGCCACCGAGGTGGTCTGCCGAGCCTCCAGTGACGGCGCGGACGCCTACTTCGTCCTCGCGTTTCCGACGAAGTCCGCGGCGAACGCGCAAGCCATCGTGTCCTACCTGGGGCAGGGAGCGTTGAGCGGTGGCTACGCCAAGACGTCGGACAGCCGGTTCACCGTGCTCGGCGACAAGGCCGGCCGTTCGATGAAGGGCACCTGGTACGTCTCGGGCACCGTCGCGATCACCCTGTGGGTCTCACAACCCGCCGGCGGGGACAAGGCGGCACTGGCGGACAAGTTCGACCGGACACTCTCAGCCCTGCAGCTGAAGCTCCCGCTGGGGTGAGTTCACGGCGGGGCGTGATGGAGCGCCGCGCAAGTACTTGGTGAGCCGCTGGGTCGGCTTCTCGATGAACGTCCACGACAGGACACCGCACAGATAAGAGGCCGGAATCGCGATCGCGGCCAGCACCCACGGGTTCCGTACCCCGGCGGCGGCGATCAGCTGCTGAACCAGGAATCCCCAGAGGTACATGCCGTAGTTCCCCCGTATCCAGGCGCCGTCGCTGCTCAGCCGCTTGGGCCAGTGGTGCACCAGCACCAGCGAGCAGTACGTCACCATCACCGGCAGCAGGTACCGCATCCCGATCGGGGTGGTACGAAACTCGAACCAGCCGACGAGCAGGGCGAGGGCCGGCAGTCGCAGGAGCGGAATGCGGTCTCGCCAGGCGTAGAACACCATGCCGAGAATGAACGGCACCATGAACGTGACGAGCGAACTCAGCGGAATCGCCAGCCACGAACCCACCGTGCCGCCATTGGCGACGGCGTCCCGGGTCAGGGTGTCGAGCACGAAAATGCCGCCGAGCAGCGGAATCAGGACCACCACCCGCGGCACGCCCACCGCGATGACCACACCGGCCACCAGCAGCAGCCCGTAACTGGCGAACTCCATCGGCAATGTCCACAGCGAGCCGTTCACCGACCAGGGGTACGGGTTGCTCCAGAACACGCCGGGCAGGTTGTGCTGCATGAGCATTATGACCGACGAACCGACCAGGTATCGCCAGGTCTGCGGATGGGACCAGTAAGCGGTCTGGGTCCAGCTGGTGAGCAGCGGACCGACGATGAACACCGTGACCATCAGGACGAACAGCAACGGGGGCAGGAGCCGCAGGAGCCGCCTGGCGCTGAACCGCCACCAGGACGGGTCACGGTCCCAACTACCGCTGACCTGGTAGCCACTCATCATGAACAGCCCCGCCAGCGCCAGATCGCCCGGTGCGAGACCCCACGACCCGGGCAGCATGGGGACGCCCTGGCCGACGGCGATCGCCGAGCTGTGGTCGAAGATCACCAACGCCGCGCAGATCAGCCGCAGCCAGCCCAGGCCGGCGGTGGGTCTCGCGTACTCCTTGGTGTTGCGCCAAGAAAGCAGCGCTCTTCGACCTGCCACTCGACTGCCCCCAGTGCTGAATTGGTGCGGCCGATCGCGGCCGGTCTTGCCCGTGCGTCAGCGTACGGAACCGAACACGCCGAGGCTCGTGATCCCGGTTACTCCACCGGGTGGTGGGGCTGGGCACGCTCGAGCAGACCGGCCAAGGTGCGACCGGCTACCGCCGGGCCGAACTGGCTGTTCACGGCCTCTTTTCCGGCTGCGGAGAGCCGCAGCCAGAGCTTCTCGTCCCCGAGCAACTGAACGATCTGCTCGGCCAACTCCTCGCTTGTTTCGCCGAGCAGGACGTCCCGGCCGGGCTCGAGGTGCATGCCCTCGGCGGCCAGCGCCGTCGCGACCACCGGAACGCCGTGGCACAGGCTCTCCCCGACCTTGCCCTTGACGCCCGCGCCGAACCGCAAGGGCGCGACGACAACCTGCGCACCGCGGTAGACGGGCGCGAGGTCGGCGACCCAGCCGTGCACGAGCACGCCGTCGCCGGCCAGTTCGAGCACTTCGGCCGGCGGGTTGCTGCCCACGATGTGCGCGACCGCGTCCGGACGGCGGCGACGGACCAGCGGCATGATCTCCCGCGCGAGCCACTTCGCGGCGTCCCGGTTCGGCACGTGATCGAAGCTGCCGACGAACAGCAGGCCGGCGCGTCCGTCCGGCAGTGCCCGGCCGCCGTCCGCGCTGTGCACGTTGGACAGCACCTCGACCCGGGCCGCGGGAACCAGCTCGGCCAGCAGGTCGCGTTCCACCTCGGACACCGTGAAGGTGACGTCGGTGGTCCTGACCAGTCCGAGTTCCTGCTCCCGCAGCACTTCGGCGCGTCGGCGCAGCGTGGTCTCCGGCACGGTCTCCCCCAGGCTTCCGGCAAGGTCCGCCTGCCTGCCCAGCCGGAGGAAGTGCAGGTCGACCGTGTCGTAGGCGACCACACAGCTCGGCGCGTGTTCGCGGATCTGCTCCAGCAGCTGGAGCGCGACATGTGGCCGCGAAAGCACTGCCACCCGCAGTTCGGCGCCCGCCTCACGCAGGAACTCGGCCTGCTCCCCGGCTCCGCCGACCACGGTCACCCCGGTGTTGTGCAGCCAGCTGGTGTAGCGCTCCGGGAGCGCGTTGTTCAGCGGGAAGAACACGACTCGCTCCCCCTGGGCGACGAGCAGCTCGAGGATGCGCGCCATCCGCACCGAGCCCGAATCCTCGTCGGTCCTGGGTACCTGGTGATCGACGACGAGCACCAGACCACCGCGGTGAGCGTCCTTCGTCCGCTGCCGGCCGAGCCAAAGGTTGCCAGTGCTCGCTTCGGGCAGGTGATCGGCGAGCTGGACCGCCCATTTGTCGACAAAAACGGCCCGGTTGAGCTCCTGGTGGCGTTTGACGCCGGACGAAACGTCAGTGCCGTTGGTGATGCCTTCGTGGTGCACGACGACGGACTCCGGCTGGACCATCGTGCGGTAGCCCGCCGCCCGGACCGCGAACGCCAGGTCCGTGTCCTCGTAGTACGCGGGCGCGAACCGCTGGTCGAAGCCACCGATCTGGTCGAACAGGTCGTGCCGGACCAGCAGTGCGGCACCGGAGCAGTAGTCGACCTCGCGCAGCGTCCGGTAAACGGGGTTGTCCGGCGACTGGTGGCGACCGTAGTTCCAGCCGGTGCCGTCGGCCCAGATGATCCCGCCGCACTCCTGCAGGCGCCCGTCCGGATAGACCAGCTTGGAGCCGACGAGTCCGACGTCTTGCCGCGTCTCGACGACGTCGACCAGCGTGTCCAGCCAGCCCTGCCGAACTTCGGTGTCGTTGTTCAGGAACATCACCAGCTCGCCACGCGCGTTCTCGGCGCCGAGGTTGCAGGCGCCGACGAACCCGAGGTTGCGCGGGGCGCGCACCAGGCGGACGCCCGCGCAGGCGGTGACCCGGTCCGCGGAGTCGTCCGGCGACGCGTCGTCGACCACGACGACCTCGAACGGCGTCGACGGCAGGTTGATCTCGATGGACTCCAGGCACTGGCGGGTGTACGCCCAGTTGCCGTAGGTCGGAATGACCACGCTGACGATCGGGGCGTCGCTGGTGGTGACCGCGATCGGCCCCGGCACGGCGGGAGCCCCGGGAACGACACCGGTGGGACGCCGGAACGCCATTTCGAGCGCGTCCCGGCGCTGGGTGCCGCGGGGAGCCAGGCGCTCGACCGTGGAACGGTATCGGCCGATCACGCGCTGCGCGAGCGCGGACATCTCCGCGCGGAGTTTCGCGTTTTCCGCACCGAGTTCGTGAGCCGACCGCGTCAGCCGGGCGTTGTTGTCCGACAGCCAGGTCAACCGGGCGGCGTCGTGCTCCGCCTTGCGACGCGACTGGTCCAGTTCGTCGGCGATCCCGGCCTGCTGCGCTTCCGCGCGTTCCGCCTGCACGATCGCGGCGTCCCGTTCGTCCGATATCCGGCGCTCGGCCGCGGTGGCCCGGGCCGCCACTTCACGGGCGCTCGCCAGCTCGCCTTCGACGCGCTGCACGGCAAGCTGCAAGCCCTCGATCTCGTCCGCGCGGGCTTGGCCGGTCTCGGCCACCAGGGTCAGTACGGGGTCGACGAGCACCGAGCTGTTCGGCAGCTCGAACGGGCGCGCGGACGCGACACCGACGAAGTAAGTGTGCGGCGCGCCGGCCGTCACGCCCCATTCCTCACCGGACTTGCGCAGTGAGTGCAGCTCGGCCGCGCCGGCTCCGCCATCGTGGATCAACGAGCCGACCGCGACGTTCTGCTTGAGCAGGGCGACATGCTCGAAGCTGGCGCTCAGCAGCTCACGAAAGTCGCTCTCGTACAGCTCACGCACGTGGAACGGATTGTCGTTGCCGTGCTCGTGGGTGTACACGGCCACGTCGGGCGTGCTGCACAGGAACACGCCGCCCGGAGCGAGCCGGTGGCGGACCAGTTCCATCAACCGGTCCTGCTCGCTGATGTGTTCCACGGCTTCGAAGCAGGTGATGACGTCGAACGGCGCCTCGACGGCCAGTGCGTCCGGGTCGGTGATCGAACCCGTCTCGAAGGCCAGGTGAGCCAGCGGGTAGCGGTTGCGCGCGTGCTCCACGGTCACCGGGTCGATCTCGAGGCCGACGACCGCGCTCGCCGTCGAAGCCAGCAGCGCGGCCCCGTAGCCCTCGCCGGACGCCAGGTCGAGGACGCGTTTGCCCTCGGCGAACCGGAGCGCGAACGCATAGCGGTGGAAGTGCTCGTAGATCACCTGGAGATCCGGCGCCCACGGCACGCAACGCTCGCCGGTCCACTCGATCAGCCGCTCGCCGGAAGGCCCCTCACCCATACCCATGACCGGCAGATTAGCGCCACCCCCGTCCACGATCGGGAACGCCTTCCCGTCCCGGCACCCGGCCGCCGGACCCGCCTCCTGATAATGGTGCGCGGCAGGGGCCGCGCCTGGGCTCGGACAACACTGTGGGGAACTCGCGCAAGGAGCGGCATGGACTTCGAAATCGTCAAGAAGCAGGCATTGGCCTACCGTGAGGAGCTCCTCGCGAAGAAGGCGGCGATCGCCCCCGCGGACTTCGACTGGTATCCGTACGACACGATGGCCAACGTCTTCCACCTGGACGCCATGCTCACCGGGCCGCGACGGGAGATCTTCACGGAGCTGGCCGGCGGCCCGGTGGCCGACATCGGCGCCGCGGATGGTGATTTCGGGTTCTTCCTGGAGCAGCAGCTCGGCTGCCAGGTCGACCTGATCGACAACGCCCCGACCAACTTCAACGGCCTTCGCGGCGCGGCGCGGATGAAGGAAGAGCTGGGTTCGCCCATCTCGATCCACGAAATCGACCTCGACTCGCAGTTCGCCCTGCCCGACGAGTCCTACCGGGCAGTGTTCTTCCTCGGCATCCTCTACCACCTGAAAAACCCGTTCTACGTGCTGGAAGCCCTCTCCGCGCGGACCGAACTGTGCTTCCTGTCTACGCGGATCGCCGAGCGGACGCCGGACCGGACGCGCATCAAGGACGCCCCGGTCGCGTACCTGCTGAACCCGGCAGAGGCGAACAACGACTCGACGAACTACTGGATCTTCTCCGAGCTCGGCCTGCGCCGGTTGTTCGAGCGCACCGGGTGGGAAGTACTGGACTTCACCACCGTCGGCTGCACGAACGGCTCCAACCCGACCGACTCCGATCGTGACGAACGGGCCTTCGCGTTGCTCCGAAGCACCCGAAACCGCGCATGAAGATCGCTCGGCAGCGTTACCTTGGACGCGTGGAGGAAGCGTTCGTTTCAGCGGAGGAGCGATGAACCCCGAGCAGAGACTGCCTCCGACGCCGGAGGCCTGGCTGCCGAATGAGCACAGCCTCTACCGCCCGCGTCACAGCCGACGGCAGCGGACGGCGTTGACCTGCGCTTTGGTCTTCTTCCTCGTGCCGACCCTCGCTTTTGTCTTCGGCGTGCGAGCCACCGCCTTCGAAAACAGGGCGCTGCGCGGGTTCCCCTCGCTCTCGGACGGCTGGAACTTCTTCCCCGACCTGTCCGGCTGGGCCACCGACCACCTGGCCCTGCGGCAGGCCGGCGTCACGGCCGCGGACGGAATCAGCACGGGCGTCTTCGGCGATCCGCCGGGATCGAACGGGTCCGGTTCCCAGAGTCCGGGTGTCGCCGGGCTGCCGCAACCGGCCCCGGTCCAGCCGCCGATCCAGTACCCGATCGTCATTTACGGTTCCGACAGCTGGCTCTACCTGGGCCAGGACGTCGGCAACAAGTGCAACGCGGTGTCGGACGTGAGCACCGTGATCGCCAAGATCAACCGGTTGCGCGAGGCCGTACTGGCCTCCGGTCGGCAGTTCGAACTCATCGTGCCACCAGACAAGTCGACCCAGGATCCCGAACACCTGCCCCCGACGTTCGCGGGCCAGCAGTGCTTCGAGGCGCGGAGCGCGGAGTTCTGGAACCGGGTGCCGGCGGCGACGGGCATGATCGACCTCAGGGCCGCATTGACCCAGAGCGCGGTCGACGTCGGCCACCCGATCTACGACACCTACGACACCCACTGGGCCTACGAAGGCGGCGTCACGATGACGTATGCGCTGGCCGACAGGTTGAACCCCGGCATCACGTCCACCTGGGTCACCAAGCCCCGGGAGACCCAGACCTGGCCTGCCGACATCGTGCTGCTGCTCAATACGACCAAGTACCGCACCTTGCGCCGCTACAGCCTCGCGCCGGACGGCAAGTCCGATCGGTCCCAGTACGTCGCCAGCGACTTCCGGGTCCCGCTACGGCTCAAGCAGCCCGCAACGGCCCCGGCGACCGGCGTCGTCAGCGAGCCGGTCGGGCTCATCGCGGACTCGTTCACCCAGTTCGCGACCCCGTTTCTCGGAGCAGGCTTCAAGGACCTGACGATCGTGCATCCGGAGACGATGGCGCAGAACACCGAGCAGAACGCGACCAACCTGCTGGTCGACCGCGACGTGATCACGGTCGAACTCGCCGAACGGAACATCGCTGGTGGTGGCAGCCCGCTGCTCCAGGATTCGGTGATCGACGCGATTTCGAAGGTGCTCGAGCAAAACCCGCGCTGACCCCCACGATCGGCAGCGCTTGTGGTTTTCGACACACTGGGTTACGAGTTGGTGGTGGCCGACCGCGCACAAGTCGATACGTGCACAATATGCGGAGTCCGCATCGTCGTGTGCGCTCGAAGTGTCGGAGATCTATCCCGAAGGGGGTGCTGGGGGTGACCTGGCAGGAAGAGTTGCGCAGGCTCGACGAAGATTTGGCGTCCGGTCGGCTGGCCGCGGACGACTACCGGGCTCGCCGCGACCAGGTTCTGTCCGCCGCGGTCACACCCAGCGCGCCTCAGCCGGCGCAGGACAGCGCTGAGAGCAGCCAGGCCAACGAGACCCAGATCATCCGCCCGGTGACGCCGCCGCAGGGCAGCGCTCCGCAGGACAACAGTCCTCAGGGCAGCAATCCTCCGCAGCCGTCGGCCGAAGCCACCCAGATCGTCTCGGCCGCCGACGTCGGCGCTGAGCGGACGCAAGCGGTGTCCAACTGGCAGACCCAGCAGCCGTCGCCAGCAGGCGGATTCCAGCAGCCGCAGTCCCCGCCCGGCGGATTCCAGCAGCCCCAGTACAACCCCGGTCCGGCGTCCCCCGCCGGCGGTTTCCAGCAGCAGTACCAGCAGCAGCCGGCATGGAACGCGCCTCAGGAGGACGTGAGCCCGCCGTGGGGCGGCTCCGACCTGCCGCCGATCACGCCGGCGCGGAATTCCGACTGGGTCGCTCAGGGACCGGAAGCGTTCGAAACCAAACAGTCGTCCGGCAAGGGACGCAAGATCGCTTTGTCGGTCCTCGGCGTCGTCGTGCTCGCCGGACTCGGCTTCGGTGTCTGGGCACTGTTCATCAACAACCCCGGCCCGGACAACCCGGTCGCCCAGCCCACCCAGACGGCTCCGGTCGCTCCGACGTCGACCCCCAAACCGCTGCCCCAACCGCCCGCCATCAAGCCGGAACCGGCGGACAACGCGACCGCACTGGTGACCCCGCCGGGCACTGTCCGCGATGGTGGCGGTTCGTTCGACCTGACCAAGTTGAAGAGCAGCAAGCTGCTGCCCGACTCGGTGGTTTCCGCGCTCGACCAGGGCTCGATGACGAGCGGCCTGCTCAAGGCCAGCACCGACGGCAGCACCACGATCGGCCTCTACGCCCTGTCACTGCCGAGTTCGCAGAGCGCTTCCACCGTGGCCCAGGCGTACGCGACCACCCAGCAGACCGGCGGCCTGCCGGCGAGCCGGGACCTCTCAATGCAGGGCGTTCCCGTCTACGCCACGACGAGTGGCGCCGGCGTGTTCCGTGCGGTGTACGTCCTCTACAACCGCGTGGTGATCGTCGAAGCGTTCGGCTCCAACCGCGCCGCGGCCCAGGCGGATTTCAAGACCCTGCTCGCCCAGCAGGTCACGAACGCACCGCCGACACAGCGGGGCAACTGAGTACTTCGTTCGAGTGATCTAGCGCGCATTGGCCCACGACCTCCCACCACGATGCGTCCTATCGACGGAGCATCCGGTGAGGAGGTAGGCCATGTGGGTCCAGATCACCATCGTCGCCGTACTCGCGCTCATCTTCCTGATTCGACTGGCCGTCCAGCTGCGGCGAGAGCACTAACGTCCCTTGGGCGTGACCAGGCCGGATTCGTAGGCCAGGACGACGAGCTGGGCGCGGTCGCGGGCGCCGATCTTCGTCATGATGCGGCTGACGTGGGTGCGCGCGGTCGCGGTGGAAATGACCAGCTGCGCGGCGATCTCGTCGTTGGACAAACCTCCTGCGACCAGAGCGAGGACCTCGCGTTCGCGGTCGGTGACCTCGCGGACGGCGCTGACGTCGATGCGGCGGTTCTCGGGGCGGCCGACGAACTCGGCGATCAGGCGCCGCGTCACGGTCGGTCCGAGCAATGCGTCGCCGTCGGCCACCACTTTGAGCGCCCGCAGCAGGTCGACGGGCTCGATGTCCTTCAGCACGAACCCGCTCGCCCCCGAACGCAACGCCTCGTAGACGTACTCGTCGACGTCGAAGGTCGTCAGCATCAGCACTTTCACGCCGCTGAGCTCGGGATTCCCGGTGATCTGCCGGGTGGCCTCCAGCCCGTCCATCCCGGGCATGCGGACGTCCATCACCACGATGTCCGGCCGGTGTTCGATGGCCTGCGCGACGGCTTCCGCGCCGTCGCCTGCTTCGCCGCAGACCTCGAACCCGTCCTCGGTCTCCAGCAGCACGCGGAATCCCGCCCGCACCAGCGCCTGGTCGTCGGCCAACACCACTCGAATCATTTCTCCCCCTCGATCGGCAGTTCGGCACGCACTTCGAACCCGCCTTCGACCGGCGACGCGTGCACCGCGCCGCCGAGAACTTCGACCCGCTCACGCATACCCCGCAAGCCGTTGCCGATCTTCGGCTGAACCGCGCCGACGCCGTCGTCACGCACTACGAGCGTCAGCGTGCCGTTGCCGCGTTCGAACCGGACGTCGACCGATTGTGGCTGGTCGGCGTGCCGGACGACGTTGGTCAGTGACTCCTGCAGGATCCGGTACGCCGCGCCGTCGGTGGGCGCGGGCAGCTCGCCGGGCTCGCCGTGGACCCGGACCGTCAGCCCGGCCGCGCGAGCGTGGTCGAGCAACTCGGTCATCTGCGCGAGACTCGGGGTCGGGGCGAGGTCTTCGCCGGACCGCAGCACCGCGACCGTGGCTCGCAGGTCGTTCAACGCCGCAGCGCTGGCCTTCTTGATGTTCAGCAGCGCCTCTTTTGCCTGCTCAGGACGTCGATCCGCGACATGCGCGGCGACCCCGGCCTGCACGTTGATCATCGCGAGGCTGTGGGCGACGACGTCGTGCACCTCACGCGCGATGCGCAGCCGCTCCTGCTCGGCCATCCGCGCCCGATGTTCGTCAGCCTGCTCGCGGCGGGCCCGCGCGGCGGCGAACCGGTCGCGGACGGCCGTGGCGATGCCGACAACCGCGATCACCCAGACGATGAACAGCCCGATCCGCGCGTCGAACGTGATGCGATGGCCGGTCACGACGTAGACCACGAAACCGGCCGCGACGGCCGCTCCGCCGGCGATGCCCGCTGTCATCGGTCCGCGTTGCCGGGTCAGCATGAACAACGCGAACGTCGGCAGCACGATCGACGGCCCGCCGGGGAAGTCCGAGAGGTAGTAAGACCAGGTCAGCGCCGCGGTGACAAGGAAAACAGTCAACGGGAACCGACGGACGACCAGCAGCGGCAGGCCCGTCGCGATCAACCAGAGCACACCGTACGGGAACAGGTGCGCGGTGTTGTGCTGCCAATGTCCGACCCCGGTCGTGACCCCCAGCACGAAGACGGACGGGAGGACGGTCCGCAGCACGTCACCCCGGGTGGGCTTGCCGCCCAGTTGGTCTTCTCGCCACACCTCAGGAAAGCTACCCGGGCTCGACGTCGGCCGCGTCCGTTCAGGAGCGGCTCTTGGGGTGCGACACCTGACGTACCCGGCTGGTGAGCGCCACCATGAGCGAGACAGGGCCGAGGACCTGGAAGCCGTCGAGGCGGACGTCTCCCTCTCAGGTGGGAATGTCGGCGAGCTTGGCCGCTGTTTCGGCGTCGGCGGGGGTGTACGTGGTCATGATCGTCTCCGAGCGACGGCCGAAGTACAGGTGCGCGAATTCGAAGTGCAGCAGGCCGACGTCGGGGTGCAGGAACCGCTTGGTCATGATCCGCGAGGACGTCACGTCGTGCTGGTTCCACAGCTGCTCGAACACCGGCGACTCCTGCAACAGGCGCTTGACCAGGCATTTCCATGAGGACTCGGCGACATGCTCGGCCATCGCGGCCCGGAACCCGGAGACGACGCGGGGGATGTTGCTCTCCCAGTCGGGCAGCCGCTTGCGCCACTCGGCGTTGGTCAGGCACTGGATGAGGGTGTTGCGGTCTTCGAAGGGGATGGCGTCGACGTCGCCCATCAGCCAGTTGTAGGTGCGGTTGTACGCCAGGAGGTCGCACCGCGCGTTCTTCACGACCGCGGGATACGGCTCGAGTTGAGCCATCATCGCGTGCACGGCCGGCGAGATCGACCGGCATTCCGACTTCATCGGCGGCTCGGGCGCGCCGGCGAGGGTGAACAGGTGCTGATGTTCGTGCGGGTCGAGCCGCAGGGTCCGCGAAATCGCGTCGAGCACCTGCTCGGAGGCGTTGATGTCCCGGCCCTGTTCGAGCCAGGTGTACCAGGTGACCCCGACCCCGGCGAGCTGCGCGACCTCCTCGCGGCGAAGCCCCGGCGTGCGGCGGCGGCCCATGTGCGGCAGCCCGACCTGCTCGGGCGTGATCCGCTCGCGGCGGCTGCGGAGGAACGCCGCCAACTCGTGGCGGCGCACCTCGGCGTCACCCTGATGAGCAGGCTCGACGGCGAAGGCGGGCTCCCTGAGCGTGGTGGTCATGCTCCCAGCATCCCACGAGTCGGAGCCAGTTACCAGGTAGTCCCAATACCCGGATAAACACACTCCTGGTACCAGTTTAAATCGAGGCGGATCGTAGTACCCATGACCACGACCCAAGAAGCGCCGGCGACGCGGAACAGCGTCGACGCGCACCCCGTCAGGTCGGCTTTGACCCCGGCCGGCCTGATCACCGTGCTGCTGGGGGCGGCACTACCTATTGTCGACTTCTTCATCGTCAACGTCGCGCTCCCGACGATCGATACCGACCTCAAAGCCTCGACGGCCACACTGGAACTGGTGGTGGCCGCGTACGGCATCACGTACGCGCTGCTCCTGGTCGTCGGCGGACGGCTGGGTGACGCGTTCGGGCGGCGCCGGCTGTTCATCGCCGGGCTCGCCGCGTTCACCATTACCTCCCTGGCCTGCGGAATCGCGCCGACCGCGGAGATGCTGGTGATCGCGAGGGCCGCGCAGGGCGCGTCCGCGGCGCTGATGCTGCCGCAGGTGCTGTCGATCATTCAGGCGACGACGCACGGCGAGAAGCGCTCCAGGGCGCTCGGCCTTTACGGCGCGACCGGTGGCATCTCGACGGTCATCGGCCAGCTGCTCGGCGGCGTGCTCGTGGCGGCCGACATTGGAGGCACCGGCTGGCGGCCGATCTTCCTGGTCAACGTGCCGATCGGGATCACCGGTCTGCTGATGGCCCGCAAGACCCTGCCGGAAAGCCGCGCGGCCAACCCCGTCGGCGTCGACCGCCTCGGGACCCTTCTGCTCGGCTTCTCGATGTTGTCGCTGCTGATTCCGCTGATGGAAGGCAAGGCGCTCGGCTGGCCGGTGTGGACGATCGTGCTGCTCGCGCTGTTCCCGTTCTCCGCGGCCGCGTTCGTCGCCGTAGAACGGCGGCACGAACGGTCCGGTGGTATCCCGCTGCTGCCGCCTTCGGTGATGCGGATGCCCAGCATGCGTCGAGGACTGACCGTCGCCGTGCCGTTCTTCGTGGGCTTCGGCGGGTTCATGTTCGTCTACGCCGTGACCCTGCAGGACGGCCTCCACCTCGGGCCTCTGGGCTCGGGCGCCGCGCTGACCCCGATGGCTGTCGGCTTCTTCGCGACGTCCCTCGCCGGCTCACGCCTGGTGACGAAGTTCGGCCACCGCGTCGTGATGCTCGGCGCCGGTGTTCAGCTGCTGGGGATCCTCACGCTGATCGGCACGACCCTGGCCGCCTGGCCGGACCTCAACGTGTTGGACCTCGCGCCCGGGATGCTGCTGCTCGGCATCGGCCAGGGCATGGCGATGACGACGTTGTTCCGGATCGTCCTGTCGAAGGTCCCGACCGAGCTCGCGGGTGTCGGCAGCGGTGTCCTGACCACCACCCAGCAGACGTCGCTCGCCCTCGGTGTCGCCACGCTCGGAAGCCTGTTCACTTCGCTCAGCGTGCCGGGAGCCATGGGCATGAAGGAGGCGTTCCTGCTGGTCATGGTCCTGCAAGCCGCACTGACCATGGTCGTCATCGCGACGGGGCGGCTGCTCCCCGACCCCCGCGACTAGGACTGTCAGCATCTCGCGCCGCAGGAGTTGCTCGGCGCCAAACGAGCCGCGCAATACCTCTCCAGCGGCGAGCCCATCACCTCGGCAAAGGCGTTGACGCTGGGCCTTGTCAACGAGGTGCTCCCGCGCGGGCAACTGCTGCCCAGGGCAGGGAAGCTCGCCGAAACGATCATGTCCCGACCACGGATCGCCCGGCGGATGACACACGCGATCGTCCAACGACCGTGGAACTCGGCCGTCCTAACGTGGGACTCGCGCGCGCGAATGTGGGACTCGCCGCGGCCCAAACAAAATCACCCGGCAACGAGGCGTCGGAAAAGGGGGGCGCGGGACGACGATGGGGGTGTGACGGAACCTCGGGTGCGACCGGACCCGGCTTTCGCGCTGCTCGGGTTGTACGAGTCCGCGTTGCCGGAGGTCTACGGGTACCTGCTGTCCCGGTGCGGAAACCACACGCTCGCGGAGGAGTTGACGTCCGAGACGTTCCTCGGCGCGGTCAGCTCGTGCCGGAAGTCGGCGGTGGCGCCGGTGAGTACGGCTTGGCTGATCGGCGTCGCGCGGCACAAGCTCGCCGACCATTGGCGACGCCGTGAGCGTGAAGAGCGCGGATTACGGCTCGTCCACGAGTCCGAGCCGGAAACCGTCGACCCGTGGGACGGCGAGCTCGACGCGATGACCGCCCGTGACGTGCTCGCGGCGCTCGGCGCGTCCCATCAGGCGGCGTTGACCTTGCGGTACGTCGACGGACTCGGCGTGTCCGACGTCGCCATGCACCTCGACCGGACACTGCACGCGACCGAGGCGCTGCTGGTGCGTGCCCGTATCGCGTTCCGCAAGGCCTACCAGGAGAGGGAGGGCAGTGATGACTGATCCGTTCGACGCCCTCCGGACGCCGGCACCCGCCGTCGACCCCGATCCGCGTTTCGCCGCCGAGTTGCGCGACAACCTGCGCCGCGCGGTCCTGAACGGAGCAGAAATGACCACCACCGAAACCCCTGTCCAAGCCGAACTGCGCTCCCTGACCCCGTACCTCGCGGTGTCCGACGCCCGCGCCGCGCTGGACTTCTACGTCGAGGTGTTCGGCGCGGTCCGCCGGGCCGACCCGATCGTGATGGAGGACGGCCGGATCGGCCACGCCGAGCTCGGCATCGGCGACACCGTGCTGATGCTCGCCGAGGAGTACCCGGAGATCGGCCACGTCGCGTCCGCCGGCGGCGCGTCGATCCGGGTCGAAGTGTCCGATGTAGACGGTTCGATGGAACGCGCGCTGGCTAGGGGTGCGGAGCTGCTGCGCGCGGTGACGGCGTCGCCGTACGGCCGCGGTGGCTCGTTCCGCGACCCGTTCGGCCAGCGGTGGATGATCGCGCAGTCGCCCGCCCGGACGGCGGAAGAGCCACTGGTCAGGCACGGGCACGCCGGGTACCTCACGCTCCAGGTGCCGGTGGCCGACGCGGCGAAAGCGTTCTACGAGTCGGTGCTCGGCTGGCAGTTCTCGCCGGGACGGACCCCGGGCGGCTGGAACGTGGAAGGCAACGGGCTGCGCACCGGACTGTGGGGCGGGCCGGGACGCCACGTCGGCTGGAAGGTGATGTACGCCGTCGACGACCTCGCCTCGGCGCTCGACCGCGTCCGCGCGCAGGGTGGGCAAGCCGGCGAGCCGGAGTCCCAGCCCTATGGCCTCATGGCCGACTGCGTCGACAACCAGGGCATCGAATTCGGGCTTTGGCAACAGTGACATACCTCGCGAGAACGCAGCGGAACGCGGCTCGGGCTGGCACAGTGAAGCGGTGTTCTGGAAGCCGCGCAACGACGCCGACCTGACTGCGGGCTGGCGACTCTGGCTTGAGCTCAGCACGCAGCCCTGGCCGGACGCGAACTGGGACGACACCCCCGCGAGCGCGGTGTGGCGGCTGAGGGAACTACTCACGGTCTGCGACGAGATCGAGGCCGAATACGTCGAGGAGTCGCCCGAGAAGTCCGGCGAGATCGTGCGGCTCCTGCGCTCGCTTTGCTTCGCTGCCAGCGCGCCCGTGGGGCTGTGGTGGGACGACATGCAACCGCTCGACGCCGAACGCGCCGCGCTGCTGCACGCGGACCTCGCCGGCTTCGCCGACCACGCCGACGGCGTCTGCACGATCCTCGCCGTCGGCGGCGGCTGGAGCGCCCTCTCGGCTGTGCTGTGACGTTAGCGCCCGGCGGCGTAACCCTGCATGCCGCGGGCGTTGGCGGCGGCGCGGAGGATGCCGGTGGCCGGGTCGCGGGAGACGGCGGAGAGGCGGCCGAGCGCCCAAGGGCCGGAGTCGACGACCTGGTGACCGCGTTCGGCCAGCTCGGCAAGGGTCGCCTCCCCGAGGCGTGACTCGACGACCAGCTCGCGCGGTGTCCACGAGCGCGGGTAGAACGAGCTCGGGAACGACGTCGTGTGCCACGCGGGCGCGTCGATGGACTCCTGCAGGTTCAGGCCGCCGACGGTGTGGGCGAGCCAGAAGCACAGCTGCCACTGGTCCTGCTGGTCGCCGCCGGGAGTGCCGAACGCGAGGGTCGGCTCGCCGTGGTGCAGCGCCATGGACGGCGACAGCGTGATCCGCGGCCGCTTCCCCGGCGCGAGCGAGTTCGGCAGGCCCTGCTCCAGCCAGAACATCTGCCCCCGCGAGTCCAGGCAAAAGCCCAGGTCGGGGATGGTCGGACTGGACTGCAACCAGCCACCGGACGGCGTCGCGGAGATGATGTTGCCCGCCGCGTCGACGACGTCGAGGTGCACGGTGTCGCCCTGGGTCTGCCCCTGCGGACCGATCGTCGGCTCCCCGGTCGCGCCGGATCCCGCCTGAAGCCCACGTAGTCGGTCGAGGATCGCGGGCAGCCGCGGCGCACGTCCGCCAGGCGAGCCCGGACGCAGTTCGCCACTCGCCTCATCGGAGATCAGTGCCCGGCGGAGCGACGTGTATTCCGGGGAAAGTAGCAGGTCAAGCGGGACGTCGGCGTCGCCGTACCAGGCTTCGCGGTCGGCGAACGCGAGCTTCGCGCACTCCGTCGCAAGGTGGACCGTACGCGCGGTCGGCACACCATCCACATAGGACAGTTCGTCGCGGAAGCCGTTGAGCAGCAGCAACTGCTGGGTCAGCGCGGGTCCCTGCGTCCAGCCACCGAGCTTGACGATGCTCCAGTCGCCGAGGTCGGTGATCAGGGCGTCCTCGTACGTCGCTTCCCAGTTCGCAAGATCGTCGCCGGTGAGCAGGCCGGGGTGGTCGTGTCCGGAATCGTCGCGGAAAGCCTGCCGCGAGAACCGGTCGACGCTTTCCGCGATGAACCCGTGCGACCAAGCCCGTCGAGCGGCGTCGATCTGCGCTTCACGGCCTTCGACGGCCTCAGCCTCGGCAAGCAGCCGTTCCCAGGTGCCCGCCAGCACGGGGTTGCGGTGCAGCGCGCCCGCGACCGGCGGTTTCCCACCCGGCAGCCACAGCTCAGCCGACGTCGGCCAGTGATCCTTGAACAGGTCAGCCACCACCGAGATCGTCTGCGACACCCGGTCGATCAGCGGAATCCCTTGCCGCGCATACGAAATCGCGTACCCGAGGACTTCCCGCAGGCTCTTCGTCCCGTAGTCGCGCAGCAGGAGCAGCCAGCCGTCCCACGCGCCGGGCACGGTCCCGGGGAGCAGACCGCTGCCCGGGATCAGCTCGAGGCCGAGGTCCGCGAAGTGCTCCGGCGTCGCCGCGGCGGGCGCGACACCCTGCCCAGCGAGGACGCGCGGAGTGCGGTCGGTCGCCGTCGCGAAGATCGCCGGGACCTGCCCGCCGGGGCCGTTCAGGTGCGGCTCGGCGACCTGGAGCACAAAACCGGCCGCGACAGCCGCGTCGAACGCGTTGCCACCGCTCTCCAGGACAGCCATGCCCGTGGCCGACGCGAGCCAGTGCGTCGACGCCACCATGCCGTGGGTACCGGACAACTCCGGCCGCGTAGTGAACACGCGGCAATCCTACGCGTTGCTAACGACTTCCCACTTTTGCACTTTTGTGGGGTGTCTTACTTTCTCCGAGACCGCAACTCGCCGTCGAGTTGCGAAACGGACATCCGGCCCGATACCCAAGGGCACTGGGTCAGGAGAGAGCGCCTTGGCGCAAGGGTGCCCGCTTGAGCGGACGCCCGATGCCCTGCCAGGACAGCCCGGCGTCGAGGACGGCGCGGGGATCGAGCAGGTTCCGGGTGTCGACCACGGTGTCGCCGTGCATCAGCTCGGCCATGTACGACCAGTCCAGCCGCTTGAACTCGTTCCACTCGGTGAGCACCACGACGGCGTCCGCGGCCTTCGCGATCTGGTACGGGTCGTCGACCACGGTCATGCCCGCGATCTCGCCGCCGACCGCCGGGTCGTACGCCGTCAGCTCGGCGCCGAGCGCGCAGAGCACGGATGACACCGCGAGCGCGGGCGAGTCCCGCAGGTCGTTCGTTCCGGCCTTGAACGCCAGCCCGAGCACCCCGATCCGCGCGCCGGCCAGCGTCCCGCCGACGGCACGGGCGATCTTCGCGACGATCCGGTCCCGCTGGGCGAGGTTCTCGTCGATCGCCGAGCTGAGCATCTGGAAGTCGTAGTCGACCGATTCGGCGATCTTCAGCAGCGCGCTGGTGTCCTTCGGCAGGCACGACCCACCCCAGCCCGGCCCGGGCTTGAGGAACGACCGACCGATCCGCCGGTCGTAGCCCATCCCCGCGGTGACCAGCGAAATGTCCGCGCCGAGCCGCTCGCACAGCTCGGCGATCGCGTTGACGTACGAGAGCTTCATCGCGAGGAAACAGTTCGCCGCGTACTTCACCAACTCGGCGCTGGCCGCGTCGGCGACGACCGTCGGCGCGGAGAGATCCGCGTACAGGTCGCCGACCCAGCGCGCGGCCTCGAGGTCGTCGGAACCGACGACGATCCGGTCCGGGCCCAGGAAGTCGGCGACGGCGGTGCCCTCGCGCAGGAACTCCGGGTTCGACACCACCGGGACGTCGACGCGGCCGAGCATCGCGCGGATCCGCCGCGACGTACCCACCGGAACGGTCGACTTCGTGATCACCGCGCAGCCGGCGGGCAGCACGTCGCCGACCTCGGCGACGACCGCCTCGACCGCGCGCAGATCGGCCGAGCCACCCGCGCCCATCGGCGTCGGCACACACAGGAAGACGCCCTCCGCCTCACGCACGGCTTCGCGCGCGCCGACGACGAAAGTCAGCCTTCCGCTGGTCAGTCCTCGGTCCACCAGTTCGGACAGGCCTGGCTCGAGAATGTCCACCCGACCAGCGGAAAGCCGGGCTACCTTCCCCGCGTCGACATCGACGCAGGTGACCCGATGTCCGAGGCTCGCCAAGCAGGCCCCCGTGGTCAATCCGACGTATCCGGTCCCCACCACCACGATCCGTGCTGCGGTCATGATCTGAAGGTGACAGGCCGAGTTGACCGTCGCGCGAACAGCAGCGGTCAGGCCCGCGTACTCCTCGCGACAGGTGAGGAGGCTCATCCCCGGTGCTATGCGAACGACCGTTAACCTGAGCCTACTAAATGAGGAAGGAACCGGAGAACATGCAGATCACCGATACCGCCGCACTCGTCACGGGCGGCGCTTCCGGGCTCGGCGGCGCGACCGCCAAGGCGCTGGCGGCTCAGGGCGCCCGGGTTTTCGCGCTCGACCTCGCGGGTTCGATCGAGAAGGCCGACCAGGTCGACGGCGTCACCTACGTCGAGGCCGACGTCACGAACCCCGAGCAGGTCCAGGCCGCGGTGAACACCGCGGCGGGCTCGGGCGTGCCGCTGCGGACCGTGGTGAACTGCGCCGGCATCGGTCCGTCCGCGCGCATCCTGTCCAAAAAGGGCACGCACGACCTCAACCTGTACGCCAAAGTCATCCAGATCAACCTGATCGGCACGTTCAACGTCCTTACGCTGGCCGCCGAGGCGATCGCGAAGACGGACACGCTGGCCGACGACGCTCGCGGCGTCATCATCAACACCGCGTCCGTCGCCGCTTTCGACGGCCAGATCGGGCAGGCCGCGTACGCGTCGTCCAAGGGCGGTGTCGTCGGGCTGACCCTGACCGCGGCCCGCGACCTCGCGTCGCACGGCATCCGCGTGATGACCATCGCCCCGGGGATCATCGACACCCCGATGCTCGCGACCGTCAGCGACGAGTTCCGCGCCACGCTGGCCGCCGGGATCCCGTTCCCCAAGCGCCTCGGCAGCCCCCAGGAGTACGCGAAGCTCGCGCTGAGCATCATCGACCACGACTACCTCAACGGCGAAGTCATCCGCATGGACGGCTCGCTGCGGATGGCGCCGCGCTAGCTCGTTTGCGACTGGTCACGCCGGCTTACAGCTCGACGTCGGCGCGCACGATGCCGTAGAGGACGCCGTCACGCCATTGTCCGGCGCGGAAACTGACTCCGCGCCGGACACCTTCCCTGGTGAACCCGGCCTTTTCCAGCGCGCGCTGCTCGGCGAGGTTCCCGATGTCGGTTTCCGCCTCGATGCGGTTCAGTTGGGTGTGCGAGAACAGGTAGCGCACGAGCAGGCGCTGGCCTTCCGTGCCGTAACCCTGTCCGCGCGCTTCCGGGGCCACGATCACGCCGAGGTTCCAGCAATGCGTGCTCGGTCCGGTCGGCATTTTGAACCAGGACAGGAACCCGAGCTGCTCTTCACCGAGCACGATCATGAGCATGCCGCGCTCCGAGCCGGCCATCCCGTCCTCGTGCAGGCGGCGGGCCAGGCGGTACGGGTCGTGCCAGCCGTCCCACTGGAACTCCCCCACCCCGTCCGGTGTGTTGGTCAGCCGTTCGAGGAACGACAGGTCGGTCTCGTCGACCGGGCGGAGGGTGACTTGGTCTTCCATGGGGCGAACTCTAGAGGTCGCCCATAAAAGGGACTTCCGTGCCGGCGCGGTCGGTCATCCAGCCGCGCAGCGCCTGGGTGGCGAGGACGTCGTCCTCGTTGTACTGCAGGAGCCGCTCGCGCTGGGTCAGGTCCGGCACGTCGCCGTCCATGCCGACGGCGTCGCGGTACCAGCCCATCGACGCCTCCCCGCCCGCTTCCGGGTCACGCCAGCCGAAGCCGGCCGCGGGTGCGATCACCTTCAGGCCCTTGCCTTGCGAGCACAGGAACTGCTCCGACACGCTGAGGAAGAGGTCCACCCACTCGTCGGAGTCTACAAAGGACTTCACTTCGGCGCGGGACGGGATTCCTTCGTGGTCGCCGAAGCGTTCCACTGAGCCGAAAAGCCAGCGGTTCTCGGCGAGCGCGTTGTAGCAGTAGGCACGAAAGGTCAGGCCCGCGGCGAGCGTCCGCTCACGCACGTCGGTGAACCACGCCCAGAACTCGGCGAACGAACGCGCCTCGTCGTTCGTCGGCAACGGATCCCACGTGACGAACGCGCGATAACCCTGCTCCAGCCCGATATCCGCGCCGGACAGCAGGCAACCCCACATGTACGCTCCCGACTCGCCGAAGCTCTCCATGTCGACGTCGACCTCGACGTCACCCCGAGACACGACGACGTCGGTGACCCGGCGGACCAGTGTCAGGTCGGCGAGCCAGGCGCGCGCCAGCATGACGGCGTCGGTGAACGAACCCGCTGTCCACGACATGGGCGGCTCGTCGGCCGGGTTGAGTGCCGCCAGCGCGTCCACAGTGGACACGCCGATCTTGCGGAGCCCGTCGGCGTCCTCACCGCGGACGACCAGGCTGACGTCACGAGTGCTCGTCAGCTCGGCTTCACAGGTCGGCCACCACGGGCAGCGGCGGCATTCCAGGATCCGCGACGGCTCCGCCAGCGCGGGCTGACCCGTCGCGGCCGCACTGGCGACGGCCACCCGATCGGCGAACCGGTTGTTGTACTCGGTCACCGCGCTCCGGCCGCCGGGCCAGGTCTTCGCGTTGAGGTCGTGCCACACCACGACGTCCGCGTCGAGGCCGATCACCCCGCCGAGCGCGCGGCCCTTCTCGGCGTAACCGCCGACCTCGAGAAGCTTCCGCAGGTGGACGAGCCGGAGCTGGTCACGCGGCTGCGCGCGCACCTTGCGCGCCGGATCGGGCGACTGGTGCGCCGGGTCGAGGTCGGTCATCGCCGTGGTCGGCGCGCCGGAACCGCGGTCGGTGATCCGGTGCCGGACGACGAGCACCGGGAGATAGCCCTGATCGGTGCGCACCAACAGATCGACCCCGCCGCGCCGGTGCCCCGCGAGGTCGACCGGCAGCAACGCGCCCCAGATGAACGGCACTCCGTCGGCCAGCGCGCGCTCGGTGGCGGCTGAGCGCTCGCCCGCAGGCAGGTCGCGGGAGATGGTGACCCAGCCGTCGCCTGCCTCCGACGCCTCCGCCAACTGCTCGGCGATGCCCAGGCGATGGGCCGTGGCGTCCGCGATCCGCTGCTCGAGCGCCGGGTCCGGCGGGGCGAGCGGGACCTCCCGTTTCCCCGGATCGTTCTCGAGGTGCACGCGGCGCCGGCAGCGGCTGACCGCTCCGGCATCGAGCAACACCTCGTATCCCATATCGATCACTCTAGAAGCTGGAGTGCCAGTCGACATGCTCGCCGTCACCAAGGCCAGTAAGTTCGTCCTCGACAGTGAGAGGTGGGCCATGGCGCGTAAGACCGAAAAGCACGAGGGTGAGCCCAGGTTCACCCCTAAGAAGGCGAAGAACGCCCTGAGCGTGGCCAAGGTGATCGCGCCCGTCGTGATCCCGGTGGTGGCGCCGTTCGCGGTGAAGGCCGCCGGTGCCGTCCGCGACGGGTACGACCGCTACCAGGCACGGAAACTCGGCGTGCCGGTCGAGCAGCTCGGCCGGTTCACCGGCCGCGGCGCCGCGTTGCACGCGAGGATCGCGGGACTCAGTGACGGACTGGACGACCTCAGGAAGTCCGCCAAGGCGACTCCGGCCGACACGCAGTTCGCCGACGACAAGCTGGCGACCCTCGAGCAGCTCGCCGCGAGCGTGCGCGCCGCCGAGCGCATGCCCACCGCGCGCCGCAAGGCTGCGCACAAGGCCGTAGACGCGGAACTTGAACTGGTGGAAACCGGCCTGCTGCACCGGCTCGGCGTGTAGGACTCGTGAGCGTTCCGGCCGCCTAGAACCTGCCTAGAACCGGCCGGAACACTCACGAGTCTGCTACTCCGTCTTCACGAAGCCCCGCGACACCATCCAGTCGCGGGCGACTGAGCCGTAGTCGCGGCCGTCGACGTCGACCTCCTTGCAGAGCTCGACCATCTGGTCGTTGGTAAGCGCCTTGCTGATCGCGTCCAGCGGGCCACGGATGTCGGGGTGCGCGTCGAGGAACGCGGTCCGTGTGGTGACGGCGGCGTTGTACTGCGGGAACGCCTTCTTGTCGTCGTCGAGCACTTTCAGGTGCTGTCCGGCGATCCGGCCGTCGGTGGTGAACACCTCGCCGATCGGGCAGGTGCCGTTGGCCACGGCGGAGTAGATCGTGCCGATGCCGAAGTTCTTGACCTTGGTGACCGGGAAGCCGTACGCCTTGACCGCCGCGGGGAATCCGTCCTGCCGGCTCGTGAACTCGGTCTCCAGGCAGAAGACCGCCTGGTCCTTTTTCTCGGTGATGAGCTTCGTCAGGTCCGACACCGTCTTGAGGTTGTTCGCCTTGGCGTACGCCTCGGTGGTGGCAAAGGCGTACTGGTCGTTGAGCGGCGAGTAGTTCAGCCAGGTGATGCCGTTCTTCTGCTTGTCGGCGCTCGCCGTCGCGTTGTACTGCGCCAACTCACCGCCCGGGACCGGCAGCTCGTTGCCCTGGTAGTTGATCCAGCCGGTGCCGGTGTACTCCCAGGTGATGTCGGTTTCGCCGTTGAGCAGCGCCTGCCGCGACGAGTTCGAGCCATGGATGTCGGTCAGGTCGATGACATTGGCTCCAGCCGCCGAAAGCGCCATCTCCGCCATGTAGCCGAGGAGGATGTTCTCGGTGAAGTCCTTGGACCCGACGGTGACCTTCACGCCTTGCAGCGACGGGATCGGCTTGATCGAGCCGGGCAGGACCTTGAACGGGAGCGCGGTGTTGACGTCCAAGCCGCAGGCGGTCACCGAGGCGCACAGCAGCACAGCCCCGATCAGGGCGGCGATCCGGCGGTTCATCATCGCAGTCCCTTCGGGCCGAGTAGTTGTTCGGCGAGCGCGCCCAGCCAGTCGACCAGCAGCGCCAGCCCGACGGCCAGTACCGAACCGGTGATCAGCACCTTGATCAGGTTCAGCTTGTACCCGGTGTCGATCAGCAGCCCGAACCCGCCGGCGTTGACGAACATGCCGAAGGTCGCGGTGCCGACGGCCAGCACGAGCGACGTGCGCAGGCCGGCCAGGATCAGCGGGACGGCCAGGGGGAACTCGACGCGCCACAGCACACCCGACGCGGACATGCCGATCCCGCGACCGGCATCGATCAACGCGGGATCGATGCCGTCCAGCCCGACCATTGTGTTGCGCAGCACCGGAAGCAGCGAGTAGAACGCCAGCGGGATGGCCGCGACCCACAGTCCGCCGACGGCCCCGGTGACGATGAACCACAGCACCAGCACACCCAGCGCCGGCGCCGCCTGGCCGATGTTCGCGATCGCCAGGAAGAACGGTGCCGCCCACCGGGCCCACGGCCTGGTCAGGATGACCCCCAGCGGCACGGCCACCACGACGACGATCGCCGACACCACGATGGTGATCAGCAGGTGGTCTCGCAACGCCGTCAAGAGCGAAGACGCGTTGAGGGTTTCCTTCTCGGTCGCGTTCAGTTTGCTGGTGAACACCCAGATCAGCACGCCGCCGACGATGACGACGACCGCCGCGGGCTGGGCGAACAGCCGGATCCGCTCGGCCCGCTTGGAACCGGATTCGGTGGAGAACGCCGTATCGACAGCCGCCGTCATGCGGACTCACCGCCCGCTTGGTCACCGACGTGATCGTCAGCGTGGTCCTCGCGCAGCTTGCGGATCGTGTCGATGACGGTGTCCAGCTCGATCGTGCCGACGAACTCGCCGCGCGCGCCGGTGACCGGAACGCTGCCGCCTTCGGCGAGCATCGCCTCCAGCGCGTCCTGCAGGGTGGACTGCAAACTGACGATGTCCCGCAGCTCGTTGCCGACGGACGCGAGCGACGTTGCCGTGGCCAGCTGGCGGATGTGTACCCAGCGCGTCGGGCGTTTGCGCTGGTCGAGGACCAGCGCGAAATGCCGGTTCTGTTCAGTCATCTTCTGCCGGACCGAGGCGGGCGTCTCGTCGATCCCGGCGGTGATCGCGTCCTGGGTGAGTTCGACATCGCGGACCCGCAGCAGCGTCAGCTGCTTGAGCGAAGCACCGGCGCCGACGAACCCGGCGACCGTGTCGTCCGCCGGGTTGGCGAGGATCGCGTCCGGGGTGTCGTACTGCAGGATCGTCGACTGGTTGCCCAGCACGGCGATCTTGTCGCCCAGCTTCACGGCCTCGTCGAAGTCGTGCGTGACGAAGACGATCGTCTTCTTGAGTTCGGTCTGCAGCCGCAACAACTCGTCCTGCAGGTTCCCGCGGGTGATCGGGTCGACCGCGCCGAACGGTTCGTCCATCAGCAGCACCGGCGGGTCCGCGGCGAGCGCCCGGGCGACGCCGACACGCTGCTGCTGGCCACCGGAGAGCTGGCGGGGGAAGCGGTCGCGGTAGTCCGCGGGGTCCAGCCCGACCAGCTCCATCATCTCTTCGACCCGGGCGTTGACCTTCTTCTTGTCCCAGCCGAGCAGCCCCGGCACCACACCGATGTTCTGCGAGACGGTGAAATGCGGGAACAGCCCGGCCTGCTGGATCGCGTACCCGACCCGGCGGCGCAGAGTGTCGGCGTTGAGCTTGAGCGCGTCCTCGCCACCGATGCTGATCCGGCCCGAGGTCGGCTCGATCAGCCGGTTGATCATCCGCATCGTGGTGGTCTTGCCGCAGCCGGACGGCCCGACGAACACCACGATCTTGCCGGCGGGCACGGTCATGGTGAACTCGTTGACCGCGGCCTCCCTGGTGCCGGGATACCGCTTGGTGACCTGGTCGAGCTGGATTTCGACCCCAGAGACTTCAGACGCGGACACCTCAGACGCTGCGACTTCGGTGGCCGTCGACTCGGAAAGTGCTTCAGACACGGACACCCCTTGAGATGGTGAGACGTTTGATCACTACGTAGATGCCGTCCAGGACCAGCGCGAGGATGACCACGCCGAGCGTCCCGGTGAGTGCCTGGTTGAGCGAGTTGGCGCTGCCGGCGTTGGTGAGCCCATCGAAGACCTCGCCGCCGAGACCCGGGCCCTTCGCGTAGGCCGCGATGACCGCGATGCCCATGAGCATCTGCGTCGCGACCCGCATCCCGGTCAGGATCGCCGGCCACGCCAGCCGGAGCTCGACCCTGGTCAGCACGCCGAAACGGCTCATCCCGATGCCCTTGGCCGCGTCACTGATCGCGGGATCCACGCCCGCCAGCCCGACGATCGTGTTGCGCACGATGGGCAGCAGGCCGTAGAGCACCAACGCGACCACCGTGGTCGTCGAGCCGAGCCCGAACACCGGGATCAGCAGGCCGAGGAGCGCGAACGACGGCACGGTCAAGATGGTGCTCGCCAGCGCGGTGGCCAATGCCGAACCGAGCGGACTGCGGTAGACGGCGATACCGATGATGACGCCGATGACCGCGGCGATGATCGTGCACTGCACGACCGCGCTCACGTGGAGCAGGCCTTGCAGCCAAAGCCGGCTCCATCGATCGGACACGTACTGGAACAGGTTCACCCGTTCCCACCCCCCTTGGGCTGTGTTGATCACTGCTGGATCACCGTCGAAGCAACGTTGGAAACAGCGAAACCCGCTGGTCCAGCGCTCGTGGCGGCGTCAACCGGCAGAACACCGATGGGCTCGCACCACCGCCGTTCGACCGTCCGATGGTGGGCTCACCGTTCCCCATCACGCGGAGTTCGGCAACCGTCACGACCTTGGAAGACACCTTTCCGCCGCTGGTCAGGAGCGGTTGACCTGGGAGTATGCGCAAACTCAACTATTTTCCTTCGAGTTTGCGACCGAGCGTGTTCACCACGCGGAACACGCTGGCGTGCCGCGTCGGCCGTCCCATACCCTCAGTGCGTGAGCAACCACCGGGCCGACTACAACGCGCTACGCGTTGTGCGCGGCGGGTTGCTCGGGGTCAGTTCCGGGGCCCTCGCCGTCACCGCCCACGCGCTCGGCGACGGCGGTCTGCCCGACGCGTCGCTGACCATCGTGCTGACGGCGCTGATCGGTTGGGTGGCCGCAGCCCTCGCCACGAAGACAAAGGGCCTTCCCGGCATCCTCGTCGTGCTCGGCGTCGGACAGTTGGTCATGCACCTCGTGCTCACCGTCCTGATGACGCACTCGGAGCACGAGGCAGCCGCGCCGATCGTCGTCCACGGCGACAAGATGACAGCCGCGCACGTGAGCGCGACGGTCGTGACGGCTCTGCTCGTCACTCGCGCCGAGGCGCTGCTGCGCGTGGCCGCCGGCGTGATGCGGATGCTGTTGCCGGTCGTCTGGCTGCCGGTGCCGGTCCCCGCGGCCGCGCCCAAGCCGCCCCTGCTCTTTCCCGCCGGTGCCAGTGACCTGGCCGGCGTCCTGATCCGCCGCGTCCACGGCAGGCGCGGCCCACCCGCTTACTCCTGAACCGAACCCTTTTCTCCCCGCTCCGGCGAACCCCCGCGGTTTGCCGGCTTCCACTCGTTCAGGAGTCGATCTTGTCCAGTAAGAACTTCCTCAAACGTGCCGGTTTCGTGTCGATGGCGGTCGCCGCCACCGGCCTGCTCGGCGCGGGCGTGGCGTCCGCGCACGTCACGGCCAACGTCTACGGCTCGCAGCCGACCAAGGGCGGCTACGCGGCCATCTTCTTCCGCGTTCCCAACGAAGACGCGAACCTCGGCACCATCGGGCTCGAGGTGGACTTCAAGCCCGAGTACGGCATCGGCGGCGTCCGAACCAAGCCGGTTCCGGGCTGGACCGCGGTGGTCACCACGTCCGACCTGCCCGCTCCGGTGAAGACCGCTTCGGGCACCGAGGTCACCAAGGCCGTCACGAAGGTCGTCTGGACCGCCCAGCCCGGCAACAAGATCGCCGCCGGCTCGAGCGAGTTCCAGGAGTTCGAGGTCAGCGCCGGCCCGCTGCCCAACAACGTCGACGAGCTGGTGTTCCCGACGATCCAGACCTACGAAGGCGGAAAGGTCGTCGACTGGACCCAGCTGAGCACCCCCGGTGCCGCCGAGCCCGAGCACCCGGCGCCGACCGTCCAGCTGGCCGCGCAGGTCAGCGGGGACGGCGACAGCCCGGCGATGAACATGGGCGGCACCACAACGACCGAAGCCGCCGCGCCGAGCGGCAGTGACAACACCGCCCGCTGGCTCGGCGGAGCCGGCTTGGTGGTCGGCGCGCTCGGACTCGGCGTCGGCGCGGGCGCGACGCTGCGGGCCCGCAAAGCGGGAGCTGCCGGATCGAACAGGACCGAAGGAACCGAATAATGCGGAAAGTGTTCACCACGGCCGGGGTGGCCCTGGTGCTGATGGTCACCATGGTCACCCCCGCGCTGGCACACGACGTGCTGATCTCGACGGACCCGGTGAAGGGCGCGCAGCTCACCACCGGTCCGGCCAAGGTCACGCTCACGTTCGACCAGTACGTGCAGACCGGCGGCGCCAACGAGGACGTCAACCAGATCGCCGTCACCGGGCCCGGCGGCCAGGGGCAGTGGGCGGACAGCCCGGTCACGGTCAGCAACAACCTGGTGAGCGCGCCGTTACGGCCGCTCGGCCCGGCCGGGGTGTACACGATCGGCTACCGGATCCTGTCGGCCGACGGCCATGCGGTCACCGGCGAGTCCACTTTCACCCTGACGAAGGCGGGCACCGGCACGCCGGCGAGCGCGTCGGCGGCTACGGCCGGAACCAGCGGCCGGCAGAGTGACTCCGGTGGGGTCCCGATCTGGGTGTGGATCGCCGGCGCGGTGGTCCTGCTGGGCCTCGGCCTCACCGTCGCTCTGCGGACCGGCAGGGAGTCGCCGAAGTCATGACCAGGGCCGAGACCACTTCACCCAGCCGCTATTCCGTTCTCTTCTGCGTGATCACGGCCGGGCTGGCCGGCGCGCTCATCGGCCTCGCGCTGTCCACCACGGCCCAGATTCCCGGGGTGGAGAACGTCAGTGAGGTGGTCACGGTCGCCATCCCGATCGTGCGCGTACTGCTGGATATCGCGGCCGTCGTCACGATCGGGCTTTCGCTGCTTTCGGTACTGGTCGGTTACGACCGCCCGAAGCTCAGCGAACCGGTGATGAAGCTGGCCCGGCCGGCGGCGGTGGCGAGCGCGCTGGTCTGGGCGGTCACCGCGCTGGTCGCGCTGGTGCTGCAGACAGCCGAATACCGGCCCCGGCTGAAGACGATCTCCCTCACCGACGTGTGGGCGTACATCGTCGAGGTCGGGGCCGGTAAGGCGCTGCTCATCGTCGCCGTGCTGGCACTTCTGCACGGCGTCGTCGGGCTGCTCTCGCTGCGCCACGGCGAGAAGGTGCCGGCCGAGGTGCGCGTCGGGCTGGGGCTGTTCGCCCTGCTCCCGCTGCCGGTCACCGGGCACGCGTCGAACTGGACCTATCACGACTACACGATGATCTCGATGGAGCTGCACGTGATGAGCGCCGTCACGTGGACCGGCGGGCTCGGCGCGATGACGGTGCTGCTCATCGGCAACCGGACGCTGCTGGCCCACGCGATGCCCCGGTTCTCCAAACTCGCGACCCTCTGCCTGATCGCGTCGACGGTCACCGGGCTGTTCAACGGCATGGTCGAGATCCTGCTGAACCCGGTGCTGAGCTTCTGGGCCGGCCTGTTCACCACCCCATACGGCCAGCTGATGCTCCTCAAGCTCGCGTGCACCGGGGTCATCGCGCTGCTCGGCGCGCACGCCCGCTGGCGGCTGATGCCGCAGATCATCCGGCACAACCGCACGGCGCTCGCCACCTGGGCGACGCTCGAGCTGACCGTCATGGGACTCGCGTTCGGTTTCGCGGTCGTCCTGGCCCGCGCACCGGTCGCCGTTGGCTGACCCTGCTCGATCATCAGGGCACTTCACCCGATAAGGTGGCGCACGGTAGTTGCAACTTGCTCATTTGGACTTGCGGATCGGCCGAACAGGGTGATCAGTCGGGCCGAATTCTCTACTCGGAGCGGGTGTCCGGGCCGAAAACGACGAACGGTCATTAACGATCGCCGAGGGCCGATTTTTTGTCCCTTTTCCGCCTTTAGTGGTATCGGACCCAACGGGTTTCCGTCCGTCCTTCGCGAAGGTCGTCCAAGCGGCGACGGAATTCCGACCGCACGCTGTGGTGGCTCCGCAGGATGGGCAGCACGCTGGTGGTCAGCTTGAGCTCGCGGATCGCCCTGAGCACCGGAAACCCCGCCCACGACGTCACGTCGAAGCCGTAGACGTCGGCCAGCATGCGGTAGCGGCCCAGCGGGTCCCCGAACCGTTCACGGCCGACAGCGAGCGGCGTCAGGTCCCATTCCGGCGGCCCGACGCACGAAGAGTCGAAATCGCAGAGCACCGGTCCGGCCGGTCCGACGATCACATTTCCCGGATGCGCGTCGCCGTGGACTAACCCGCGCGGCAGTTCGAAAGTAAGCCCGGCCAGTGCATCTTCGACTTCGGCACAGCGTCGTAGCAGGAATTGTCGATCTCGCTCGCCGAGCTCCTCGGCATCCGCCAGTCTCGCGCGGACGGCGTCCAGCGGAGCCCACTCGATGAGCCCGGGCGGCGGCGGCAGCGCGTGGACACGCCGCAGAAGCCGGGCGAGGTCGCCCGCGGTCGCCGCGCGCCCGGCCGACGGCACCTCGTGCCACGCCGTGACCAGGTGCTCCCCGATATGCAGTGGCTGGTGGAACCCGGTCAGCAGGCGGATCGCGGGGATGTCGTGCCGGGCGAAGTGCTCGGCGACCGTGACGAGGGTGCCGACCCGGTTTCGCAGCCCCCGCGAACCGACGATGCGCACCACGACAGGGGCGCTGACCAGCGCGTATACCGCGTTGTTGGTGAACCGGAGAAGACGAGCGCCGGCGGGGTCCAGGCCGAGCTGGGCACAGGTCCCCGCCAGCGCTTCGTCGAGTTTTTCCCTGGTGAACCGGCCGTCCATGGACCGGGCGGCAGGTCAGGCCGCGTAGAACGCGTGCAGGCGGTCGGCCAGGTCACGGGCGTCGGCGTTGTTGCGCCGCTTCTCGGCTTCGATCTGCATGGGCCGCATCCGGTCACGCACCCGCTCGGACTTGATGCCGTCCGCGCAGTCGAGCGCCTTGCCGCCGACCCGCGCGCCCTGGTCGAGGTCGCCGTCGATCAGGTGGTTGGTCGCGAGTGCGCTCAGCATGAACGCCTTGCTGCGGGCCATGTCGTCGTCGTAGGAGTCGACCGCCCTGGTCAGCGCGGGGATCGCGTACTTCGTGTGCGCGGCGTTCTGCTGCGCGAGCACGGTGTGCACGGTGCCGATCATGGCGTAGACGTCGGTCTCGTTGAAGAACTTGACCCAGGACTCGGCGTTCGCGATGTCGGCGCGGGCGAACTCGTCCTTGCTCCGGCCGAGCAGCTTCATCGCCTGGTCGTCGTTGCCCATCATCGCGTAGGCCCACGCCTCGTTGGCGCAGAGTACGGCGACGGCGAGCTCGGACCCGGATTCCTGGGCGGCGATCTGACCGAGCTGGAACAGTTTGAGCGCGTCGTTCGGGGCTTCCTGGTGCAGGTAGACCCGGCCCATCCGGTACAGCACGTTCGCGACGAGCGGGTGGTTCTCGCCCTGTTTCGCCAGGTCCAGCGCGTTCGCGAAGTGACCGCGCGCGGAGTCCATCAGGCCGGTGTCGAACGACGTCCAGCCGGCGAGGCTGTGCAGATCGGCCAGCGCAACGAACAGCCGCGACTTCACCAGCTCGGTCCCGTTGGACTCGAGCATCTGCTGTCCCCAGGACAGCTGCGCGACCACCGCGTCACGGCAGAAACCGCCGCCGTACTGGTAGTCGAGCGCACGCAGCGCTCTGGTGGCGGCCTCCACCTGGCGCACGTCGGTCATCCCGATGCGCCCCGGTGCCGGCGTTCTCGCCGGGTTGGCCGCCCACGTTCCCGATTCCGAACCGAACACCGCCGCACCCATCGTGACCTGGGCGGCGTGCGCGAGGAACCTCCGTCGCTTCACGGACTCGTCCTCCTCAGCCTGCTGGCCGTCGGCCGCGCCGACGACCCGTATCGCCGTCGCCTCGTCGTATGCGAGGCCCATGTACCCACGGGGGACGCCCAACCCGTCGGAAATCCTGGTGAGGACGTCGTAGGCCATGACCTGACGTCCCTTGAGGATCTCCGACACTTCCGACTGTGACTGGCCGGTCAGCGCGGCGATCTGGCGCTGGGACACGCCATGCTGCCGCAAGAGCCGGTAGACGGTGCTGATCTCGCGTTTCGACAGCGCCGCTCTCATATCCGGGCGCTCCCAAGCGTCCGCAGGGATGAGCTGGCCTTGACGGCCTTCTCGACCACTACCGCCATGACTGGCGTCCATACCGCGCCCCTTCACAGTCCGTCGGGCGTCTGCAAACAGCGTAAGCACACCTATTCAACCGCGCGAAACCCGGAAACCGCAGCCTGATCGGTCCAGGTGAACTTCACGTACCGCTTACCGTGGAACCCGCGCCGGTCGCCGCTATGACGGCGTTTCGGCTTCTTTCGCCTGAGGTTTGGTCGCAATGTAGTTATCAGTTCTTCGTGACTGCATGAGCACCGTCCGCGATCACAGAGAGCTACGACGAAACGAACGAGATACGCGACCGAACACTGTGAAGCATACGGACAGAGCGGAGTGACCCAGTGGAACTGGTGGACTCGATCACCGCAGGACGAGCCGGGACTGCCACGACCCACGTGCGGCCATCCGGACCGATCGCGGTGGCCCGCTCAGCGGCCCCCGCGGTCGTCGACCCGCGTACCGCGGCCGTGCGGAAGTACGAAGGCGGCCAGCTGGTGTGGCGTGTGCAGTGCAGTGACCTCATCGCCCGTGAGCGTGCTGTCACGGTGTTCGTCGAAGAGAACCAGGTGGTGCTCGTTTCGCCGCCAGGGGAGACCGCGCGACTGACAACCGGTCAACTGTCCCAGCTCAGGGCCGCGCTCAACGAAGCCGCCAAAATGGCGGAAAGGTAAGGGTGGTTCCAGGTGGATCAAATTCTCGGGCAGGTTCTCCGTAATGCCGTATGGGAACGCCTCGACATGCTCTCCGATCTGGCCACCCGTGCCGACGCCCACTCGCTGGTGTCCGTAGCGCGGTCAGAGCTCCCCCGGCTGGCCGAAGGCTGGCGCTCGATGCTGCGGGCCCACGAGCCGGACGACCGCGGCGACTGCCCCACGTGCTCGACCCGGTGGCACCGCTGCAAGGCGCCCTGCTCGGTCTGGCAGGCCGCACACGAGCACCTCGTTGCCGGCGGCCTGGCCCCGCAGCCGGACCTGCGTCGTCAAGGACGGCGTAGGGGCCCGCTGCCCGCCCAGACGCGCAGCGGCAGCATCGCCCCCACCCCAACCGAGACGACCGGCCGCCACGCATTGGTCGTCACCCCTCGGCGCGCCGCGGTCGGCGCCTGACCCCGCAGACTGGCGAGCGCGGTCGACCGAGTGCCCCCTCGGGTTGACGCCACACTCGCCATTGCCGAAGGTCGGCTCGTCCGTACCCCCGAGCGCGACGAGCCGACCTTCGGCCCCAAGATCTTTCCCGATTAATCGAAAATAAATCGTGTAGGCCCTAGCGGGGGTGACAATCCGCCGCTAGGTTGATCTTCATACACCGGCTACTTCACCCAGCCGGTGGTACCGCATCAGCCGTAACAACTGAACGCGCCCCTGAACACCGCGGGCCGGTGCCGTTGCACTCCCCTCCCCCGACCGGCACCGGCCTGCGGTCCCACTCGACAGTGGGCTCCCCCTACTCGCGGAGAACGCTCGTCGAGTTGCCTCGCTCGTATCTCCTGGGGTGCAACCCCAGCCCCGCCCGGCTGGCTTCGCCCCCGGACCCCCCGCCTTGGGTCACCCGCCGTCGCTCGCCCCGGCTGGGTCCTTACGTGCCGCTCACGAGTTTTCGGTACCAGTCGAACGAGTCCTTCGGTGTGCGGCGCTGGGTTTCGTAGTCGACGTGCACCAGCCCGAACCGCGGCGCGTATCCCTTCGACCACTCGAAGTTGTCCAGCAGGGACCAGGTGAAGTAGCCGCGAACGTCGACCCCGGCATCCATCGCTTCGCGCAGCGCGCCCAGATGCCCGGTGAGGAAGTCGATGCGGTCCTGGTCGTGCACTCCGCCGTCGGACGCGACCACGTCGTCGAAGCTGCAGCCGTTTTCGGTGATGTAGACCGGCGGCAGGTCCGGATAGCGTTCGTGGAACGAGACGAGCAGCTCGCGAAGTCCGTCCGGCACGATCGGCGAGTCGTTCGTCGTCACCGGGTAGCCCTCGACCGGGCGAAGTTCGAACGGCAGTGGGTTGCCCTCACCGGGCGCGGCCGCGCCTTGCGGCTCGTAGTAGTTGACGCCGTAGAAGTCGAGCGGCTGGGCGATGGTGGGCAGATCGTCGGCGAACCGCTCCGGGAGGTGCTCGACGATCTCGTCCGGATAGCTGCCGAGCAGCAGCGGCTCGGCGAACGTGCGGTTGAGCAGCGCGTCGAGCCAGGCCGCCGCCGCGTTGTCCGCGGGAGTGTCCGCGGCCGCCCAGATCGGCGAGTGGTTGTTCGCCGTGCCGATGTTCGTCGCCCCCGCGGCCCGCAGCGCCTGGACGGCGAGCCCATGCGCGAGGTTCTGGTAGTGCGCGGTGGGGATGGCGTCCAGCAGAAGGAACTGCCCCGGCGCGTACTCGCCGATCGCGTAGCCATAAATCGACATGACCATGGGCTCGTTGAGCGGGATCCACATCTTCACCCGATCGGCGAAATGCTCGCCGAGGATCGACGCGTACTCGGCGAACCGCTCAGCGGTGTCCCTGACGAGCCAGCCGCCCGCGTCTTCGATGGGTTGCGGAGTGTCCCAGTGATACACCGTCGCGGCCGGCGCGATGCCCGCCTCGCAGACGGCGTCGATCAGCCGGTCGTAGAACGCCAACCCTTCGGCGTTCGGCGCGCCTTTCCCGTCCGGCTGAATTCTGGGCCAGGCAAAGGACATCCGGTAGGCGTCGACGCCCAGTTCGGCCATCATGGCGATGTCCTCCGGGTAGCGGTGATAGTGATCCGCAGCTACCTTTGCTTGCTCACCCCTTGCGATCTTGCCGTCCGTGGCGGTGAAGGTGTCCCAAATGGACGGTCCGCGGCCACCCTCGGTGGTGGCGCCCTCGATTTGGAAGGCCGAAGTGGACACACCCCAGACAAACTCGGACGGGAAGGTCAGGTTCTCCACCGGCGACGCACCTCTCTGAGAAGACGCAAGACACGAATACTGCGCAAGAACGTGAAAAGTTCTCATATAATAGGCGTTTCCTCGACCGTGGGGAAGGCCGTGGACACGATAAAGTCGCTGATCAGCACAGGAGGAGCACCAAGTGTCCGAGATCCAGGCGGCGAAGGTGCCGGCGGAGGCGACCTCGCTTCGCCGGCAGCCCGTTCAGCAACGCAGCGCGAAACGCGTCGAGCAGATGCTCAACGCGAGCGCCGAACTGATCGACGAACTCGGTTACGACGCGCTCACGACCACCCTCATCGCCAAGCGGGCCGGGGTGGCGGTGGGTTCGCTCTACCAGTTCTTTCCCGACAAACGCGCGGTCGTGCAGGCGCTGACCCAGCGCAACCTCGAGCAGTTCATCGCTTCGGTCACCGAACGCCTCGCCCAGATCGACCACGGGCACTGGTGGGAAGTCGTCGACTCGGTCCTCGACATCTACCTGCGGATGCACCGCGAGATCCCCGGGTTCTCGAAGGTGCACTTCGGCGACGTCGTCGACCTGCAGCTCCTTGAGGACGACCGCGACAACAACGCCGTGCTCGTCGACGCGCTGACCGAGATCCTCGTGCCGAACCTCGAGGTGCCTGCCGAGGATCTCCGGCTCGCGCTGACGATCGCCAACGAAACCGCCGACGCACTGCTGAAACTCGCGTTCCGGCGTGACCCGATGGGCGACGAGCAGATCGTCGCCGAGGCGAAATACGTGGTCAAGGGCTATCTGGCGAGCCGTTTCGGCGAGTAGTCCACCGGTTGTCCACAGTTATCCCCAGCTGTGGACAACTCCGCCGATCCGGCCCGATCAGGCCGGGCCGGCCGGTGGGGGCCGGTAGAATGGAGCGGGGCGGCCCCCCAGGGAGGGTGGGGGGTTGGGTACCGCGACTCAGCCGAAGTTCTGGCCCTCACCGCGGTAGGTCGGCACGGTCCGTTCGATGCGCTCACCTGCGATGATGTGGTATTCGTCGAAGCGCTCGGCGAGTTCTCCGGCCTTCACGTGTCGCAGGTAGACGCGGTCACCGAGGCGCAGATCGTGGGCCGCTTCGCCGGTTACCGGGGTCTGCACTTCACCGGCACCTTCGAGGCTCACCAGCTTGAGGCCGGCCGGCAGGTAGGGCGACGGCAGGCGGGCAGGCCCGACCGGCCCGGAAGCGACGTAGCCACCGGCGTAGAGGGTCGCGATCTTCTTCGTCGGCCGCCGCACCACCGGCAGCGCGAACAGTGCCGCCGGCCTCGGGGTGAACCGCGTGTACTCGTCGAACAGGGTCGGCCCGATCAGGCCCGAGCCGGCGGCGATCTCGGTGACCGCGGCCTCGGCTCCGGTCGATTCGATGCTGCCCGTGCCGCCGCCGTTGACGAACTCGAGGTCGACCAGTTCCCGCACCGCGCGCACAGCGGCACCACGCCGCTTCGCGAGCTCGGCGATCGAACGGCGCTGGATCCACCGGACGACAGTGTTCTTCAAGCCATTGCTCGCCTTGTCGCCGAGACCGGCGATCTGCCCTTCGTACCCCATCATGCCGACCAGCCGGAAACCCTTGCGTGCCATGACATTCCGCGTCATCGCGACGGCTTGCTTCGGGGTGAACACGGGCGAGCGCCGGGTGCCGACATGCACTCCGGGCAGCGGTCGCCACGATGCGTCGAGCTCGAGGCAGACTCGGATCTCCGGGTGGTCGTGACCCAACGCGGAATCGACCAGGTCCAGGTGCTCCGAGGAGTCGATCATGATCGAGATGGCCGCCCGCGCCCGCTCGTCGGCCGCCAGCCGCCGCAGCGCCGCGTGGTCCGCGGTGGGGTACGCGATGAGGATGTCGTCGGTGGTGCCCTGCTCGACATGCCACAACGCCTCGGCGAGCGAGTAGCACATCAGCCCCTCGAAACCGGGCTGCGCGAGCACCCGTTCCAGCAGGTACCGGCACCGCACGGACTTGCTGACGACCCGGATCGGCTTGCCGGCCGCGCGGCGCGCCAGATCCGCGACGTTCGCGTCGAACGCCTCGAGGTCGACGAGGGCGAACGGCGCGTCGATCCCCTTGGTAGCCAGGTCGTACGTCGCCGCGTTCACAATGGTCACGAATCCAAGGTACGACACTTGGGCTTGAAACGCGAATACTTTTCACTTATCGTTTGAACAGTCACACCTTCGATTGAACGGGCGTACCGATGACACGGTGGACGAACTGGGCCGGCACGGCGACGGCCGATCCGCTGCGGGTGCACCGGCCCCGGAGCACGTCGGAAATCGTCGACGCCGTCACGACTTCCGCCACCGACGGACGCCGAGTGAAGGCGTGGGGCAGCGGGCACTCGTTCACGCCGATCGCGGTCGCGGACTCCGACGCGCTCGACCTCACCGCCTGGACTGGCGTCGCCTCGGCCGACGTCGAGACCGGACTCGTGACCGTCCGCTCCGGCACGACGTTGAAGGTGCTGAACGCCGAGCTCGACAACCTTGGGCTCGCGATGGTCAACCTCGGCGACATCGACACGCAGACCGTGTCCGGCGCGATCTCCACCGGCACCCACGGCACCGGCGCCCGCCTCGGCGGAATCGCCACGCAGGTCGCCGCGCTCGAACTGGTCCTCGCGGACGGTTCCGTGGTGAAGTGCTCGGCCGACCACCGGCCCGACCTGTTCGCCGCGGCCCGGGTCGGTCTCGGCGCGCTCGGCGTGATCTCGACGGTCACCCTGCAGTGTGAACCCTCGTTCGTCCTGTCCGCACAGGAACGTCCGGAACCCCTCGACCAGGTCCTCGAAGGCTTCGACGAGTTCGCGGCCACCAACGACCACTTCGAGTTCTACTGGTTCCCCTACGGCAGCAACGCGCTGGTCAAGCGCAACAACCGGCTTCCGGCCGGTAGCGTGCCCGAGCCGCTGAGCAAGGCGCGTGAATTCCTCGACTACGAGGTCATGGAAAACCTGGCCTTCGGGACGCTCTGCCGGATCGGGCGGACCGTGCCGAGTCTGGTCCGCCCGCTCGGCAAGCTTTCCTCGAACCTGCTGTCACCCCGCGAGTACAGCGACGTTTCGCACAAGGTGTTCGTCACGCATCGCGCGGTCAAGTTCACCGAAGCCGAGTTCGCGATCCCTCGCGAAGCGCTGCACGACGTCCTCGCGGAGCTACGGGCGCTGGTGCCGAAGCTGGAAGTCCCGGTGATGTTCCCGGTCGAGGTCCGGGTCGCGGCCGGCGACGACATCTGGCTGTCCACAGCGAACGGTCGCGACTCGGCCTACATCGCGATCCACCAGTTCGTCGGCATGCCGTACCGCGAGTACTTCACGCGCTTCGCGGCCATCGTCGGTGAGGTCGGCGGCCGTCCGCACTGGGGCAAAATGCACGACCTCGACGCCGAAGCGCTGCGGGCTCGCTACCCGCATTTCGACGACTTCCGGCGCATCCGCAAGGACGTCGACCCCACCGGCGTGTTCGCCAATGCCTACCTCGACCAGGTGCTGGGACCGATCGGTTAGTCGACGGTCCCGGCTACGGCTGCCTCGACCAGAGTCTCGCCCTCGATGAGTTCGAGGGTGCGCTTGACCGTGTGCGGCGCGTTGAGCAGAGCGGCGAGCACCGCGGCGACGTCGTCGCGGGACACGCTGCCGTAGCCGGTCGACTCGGCGATGAGCACCTTGCCGGTGCCTTCGTCGTTGGTCAGGCTGCCGGGCCGGAGGATCGTCCAGTCGAGGTCGCGCGTGCGCAGGTCGTCCTCGGCGGCCTTCTTGGCGCGGAGGTAGATCGCGAACGTCGGTTCGATGCTGGGGTCGTCCACCCGGTCGGCGCCCATCGAGCCGACCTGGATGTGCCGCCGGACACCGGCCCGCTCGGCTGCCTCGGCGAACAGGGCCGCGGCACCGCGGTCGACGGTGTCCTTGCGGTCCGTCCCGCTCGCCGGTCCGGCGCCGGCCGCGAAGATGGCGGCGTCGGCACCGGACAGCACCGCGGCGACGGTGTCCACATCGGACTTCTCCAGGTCGAGCACTACCGGCTCGGCTCCGCGCGCCTTCAGATCTGCGGCCTGGTCGGCGTTCCTGATGATCCCTACCGGCTGGTCGCCGCCCGCGCTGAGCAGCTTTTCCAGTCGTAGGGCGATCTGGCCATGTCCACCTGCAATGACAACTCGCATGTGGCCGAGGGTAACGCTGTTACTCGGCCTCTGCCTCTGCCGGAACCTCGGCTGTGGCGAGCAACTCCTCGTAGACCATCTCGTTGACCCAGCGCGAGACCGGGTCCTCGTCGAGCAGGATGCGTTCGGTGCGGCCCTCGAGGTCGACGTCGACCATCGCCTCCGGGTCGGCGGTGACCACGGCGAGCCCGTACGCACGGGCGCGCGGCAGGCAGTTGGCGACGTAATCCTCGGTCATGATCGCCGGTGAGGGCAGGACCATCGCGGCCTCGCCGTAACGGGCGAACGGCACCGCGGACGCCATCGCCGTGCGCCAGTGACGGGCGACCACGATGACGCCGAGGATCTCGGCGGCCGGGGCGGGCGCAGTCGCCGCAAGCTCCGGCCAGGTCCAAGTGTCGACGGTGGCGCGGTCGGCGATCGGCGGCATGCCGACCGCGATGCGCTCGGCGTGCACCTCGGTGCGCAGCTTCGCGACCACGCAGACCTTGCGGCCCAGCAGCGTCATCTCCGGCAGGACCTGTCCGTGCCAGCCGAGCAGCGCGGCGGCCTCCCGTGCCAGGGTTTCGACGCTCGCGGGCAACTCGACCGGGGGCACCACCCGACTCGGCAGGGACCGGCTGCTCTTCGCCGCATCGGTCACCGCGGTGTTCTGGGGTGTGGGTGTTGCCGCCACGAGTTCCGCCTCCCTCTTAGTGCCCGGACTCTCCAACCACGAGAGCTTCCGAGTCCGGCTGTTTCAAGCTGGCGTGCCCGCCGCGGCTTCACAGCCGCAAAAGTGCACATGACTTTGGTACCAGTGCGCCGCGTCGGGGACGCCACCTTGCGAGAGTGGCTGCGATCGGCGGCGGTCAGCGGTCGGTGACCGGTCGACGGGCGGTCACCGGACTTCAGCCCGACCGTGCCGCCGGACGGGTGAGAGCGGGCTGAGTGGCGTAACGAGTGGTCAAAAATGCGGAGCCCGGTGTCATGCGACACATCCCCGGCAAAAGGTTCAAGGCATACGGCCGTTCGGCGTAACCGAGGCGGCCATCCACTGTGGACGCGCCTGGTGGAGGGTGACGTACACCGCAGCGGTCCCCGGGCATCCGGTTTAGGGTTACCGACGGGTTACACCACAGCCGTGATGACAGCCGTGATGGAGGATCGATGCGCTCGCCGAAGGACTTCTTCGCCCCGCTCGCCATTGGCGCGCCGGACCCGCTCCGCCAGATTCCGGTGCCGCCGTCGAGGATGATCCACTTCTTCGACCCGAGCAACGAGAAGATGGCGGCCAAGGTGCCGGACCTCGCGAGGAAGGTCGACGTCCTGCTCGGCAACCTGGAAGACGCCGTGCGGGCGGACCGCAAGGAAGCCGCGCGTGACGGGCTGGTCGCCATCGCGAAGGCCACCGACTTCGGCGCGACGCAGTTGTGGACCCGGGTCAACAGCCTCGATTCGCCGTGGGCGCTCGACGACCTGGTGACGCTGGTCACCGAAATCGGCGACAAGCTCGACGTGATCATGGTGCCGAAGGTCGAGGGCGCACAGGACATCCACTATGTCGACCGGCTGCTCGCCCAGCTCGAAGCGCGTGCCGGGCTGACGAAACCCCTGCTGGTACACGCGATTCTGGAGACCGCCAGCGGCGTGGCGAACGTCGAGGAGATCGCCGGCGCGAGCCCGCGGATGCAGGGCATCTCGCTGGGCCCGGCGGACCTCGCCGCGAGCCGCCGGATGAAGACCACGCGGGTCGGCGGCGGGCACCCCGGCTACCTCGTGCGGACCGACCCGGTCGGCGAGGACCTCCACGAGGGCCGCACGACCTACCAGCAGGACCTGTGGCATTACACGGTCGCGCGCATGGTCGACGCCTGCGCGGCGAACGGGATCCTGCCGTACTACGGGCCGTTCGGTGACATTCGCGACGTCGTCGGCTGCGAAGACCAGTTCCGCAACGCGTTCATCCTCGGCTGCGTCGGCGCGTGGAGCCTGCATCCGGTGCAGATCGACATCGCGAAGCGGGTTTTCTCGCCCGCACCCGAAGACGTCGCGTGGGCCCGCAAGGTCATCAAGGCGATGGGCGACGGGACCGGCGCGGTGATGATCGACGGGAAGATGCAGGACGACGCTTCGGTGAAGCAGTGCCGGGTGGTGGCCGAACTGGCCGACGCACTGGCCGAAAACGACCCCGAACTGGCCAAGGCGTACGCGGCCGCCGAAGTGTTATCGGAGGACTGAGAAGATGACCGAGCTGAAGCCGAGACGTTCTGTCCTCTATATGCCCGGCGCGAACGAACGCGCGCTGGAGAAGGCGAAAACGCTGCCCGCCGACGCGCTGATCCTCGACCTCGAGGACGCCGTCACGCCGGACGCGAAGGAAGCCGCGCGGGAACGCGTCTGCGCCGCCGCGGCGTCCGGCGAGTACGGCACCCGCGAGGTGACCATCCGGGTCAACGGCATCGACACCGAGTGGCACGAAGCCGACGTCCGTGCCGCCGCGAAAGCGGGCCCGGCCGCCGTCGTCGTCCCGAAGGTGAACTCGGCTCGCGAAGTGCACAACATCGAGCGCGCCCTCGAACTCGGCGGAGCGCCGGAGCACACCAAGATCTGGGCGATGCTCGAAACCCCCGTCGCCATGCTGCACGCCGAGGAGATCGCCGCGGCGAGCGAGCGGCTGACCGTCCTGGTCATGGGCACCAACGACCTCGCGAAGGAATTGCACGCCGAACACGTCCCGGGCCGCGCGCCCCTGCTCGGCGGCCTTTCGCTGAGCCTCCTGGCCGCACGCGCGTCCGGCAAAGTGATCCTCGACGGCGTCTACAACGACGTGAAAGACCTTGCGGGTTTCGAAGCGGAGTGCCTGCAGGGACGGCAATTCGGCTTCGACGGCAAGACGTTGATCCACCCTGGCCAGCTCGAAGCCTCCAACCGCGTCTTCGCCCCGTCCGCCGAGGAAATCGAGCGCTCGCAGCGGATCATCGAGGCCTTCACCCAGGCGCAGGCCGCCGGCCAAGGCGTCGTGACCGTCGACGGCCGGATGATCGAAAACCTCCACGTCGACAACGCCCGCCGCACCCTGGCCCTCGCCGACGCCATCGGCGCGCGGTAGGACTCGTCAGCCGATGGCGGTGAGGACGCCGTTGCGAGCGCCGATGATCAGGGCGGCGTCCGCGGTGAGGGCCGGGTAGCCGTCGATCGGGGCGCCGAGGTCGACGTCGAACAGGCGCTTTCCGCCGACGTCGTAACCGTCGGCGTGGCCGTTCTGGCCACCGAAGTAGACATCGTAGGCCCGGTCGAGGACCGTGGAGCTCCAGATCTGCGCGCCCACCGGGCCGTAGCGGGCGAGTTCGGCACCCGTGCGGACATCGAAGACGTGCACCAGCTCAGCATGGTCGCCCACATAGGCCAGGCCAGACGCGGTCACCGCGGGCGAGGAGTACGTGATCGCGCGTTGCGCGTTCCACGCTGGGGTTCCGTCGTGGTGGTAGGCCCATTCGCGGGTTCCGTTGGTTCCGAGCAGCGCGGTTCCGTCGGCGGCCAGACCGGCTGAAACTTCGGTGATGTCGTCGCCGGGGTCGGCTCGCCACGCCACGGCGGCGGACGCGCCGCGATCGTCGATCGCGACCAGTGCTGAGCCGGCCGTGGTGTACAGCCGCCCGCTCCCATCGGTGACCACCGACCCGTAGGACACCGAGCCTGCCTGGACCGTCCACACGACACGGTGTGCCGACGCGACGTCGAGAGCGGTCACCGAGCCGGACGTATCGCCGACGTAGACCCGTTTTCCGTCGACACTGACCGGTGAAGTGGGCTCACCTGACAACGTCTCCGACCACAGCCGGGCGCCGGACGGCGACACCGCGACCAGCTCATTGCCGGCCGTGGGCACGAGCAGGACGCCGCTGGACAGCACAAGCGGTGAGCTGGACAGGTCGCCGCCGCCCTGCTTCCCGGTGTCGAACGTCCAGCGGTCGGCACCCGTGGCGGGATCGAGCGCGTGCAGCACGCCGGCGTTCGACGAGACGTAGATCGTGCCGTCGGCACCGACCACCGGCCCCGGCGTGACCGCGCCTTCGAGTGTTCGGCGCCAGCGCACGTTCCCGGTTCGAGGACCGTCCACTGCGGACGATCCACTGTGCCGGGCGTCGTGCAGCGCCGACGGCCACGGCGTCCAACTCGCGACGCCGGGAGCCCCTGCCGGGAACGATGACAGCGACGGCAACGACGAGACGGGTTTCGCCACCGGCTGGGCGTCCGTACACGCTGCGGCCAGCGAACACACCAGCACGAGCGCCCCGGCGGTGACGAGCTTGCGGCCGATGGTCTTCACGACCTCGACCCTACGATCAAGCGGCCGCCGAAACCGCCACGACGGGCACCGGTAAGAAACCCGCAACCAGTTCCCGCTGGGGCAAGGGCTAGGCCCGTCCGGGTGCGGGTGTCCCGCAGGGCACCGTAACCGGCCGGAACGCTCACGAGTCTTTAGCCGCGCGACCCCAAGCGGTACAAGGCTTTGCGGGCGGCTTTGGCGACGACTTTGTCGCCGTGCTCGGTGGCGATCATTTCCAGCGCCTCCGCCGCGCGGGGGTGGCCGGTTTTGGGTATGTCGCCGAGCAGGTCGAGCTGGACGTCGCGCGGCTGGGTAGCGAACTCGTCGACGAGTTCGTCCGGCATGGTCAACAGGACGTCGAGCATGCCGTAGACCACTTCGGACCGGCTGAGCTCACTCGCATCGAGCAGCCCGGCTCCGACGAGCCAGGTCCCGGCGGACGGTCCGGCGGACGGGTGGTCCCGCAGCGACCGGATCACCTCGACGCCTTCGTCGCCGAGCTTGCCGAGGACCTGGAACGTCGAAAGGCGCTGGCCGGGGTCGTCCGTGCGAGCGGCGAGCGCACTCAGTTCCGCTCGGGCCCGCGCCGGTTCCCGCTTGGCGAGCCAGCCGTCGGCCGCCTTCTCGAATGTTTCCGTCGTGGCCTCGTCAAGTCGCGTGACGAGCACTTCGGCGGTCTCGTCCGCCAGGTCCTCGATCGTGGTGGTGGGAATTCCGTTGGCGGCGAAGATGGTCCAGACCGCGAGGTGCCCCAGCGGGAGCAACTCGTAGATCTGCCGTGTCATCGGCTCGTCGCCGAAATCCATCTCTGCCAGGAATTCCTGGAGGTCGTCGAGTTCCTCGCCGGTCGCTTCCGCCACCTTCAGCGCCCCGAAATCCGCCAGCAGCCGGGCGTCGGATTCGAGATGGGTGTCGTCGATGCCGTCCTCGACGGTCTCTTCGAGCATGGTGAGCAGAATCGGCGCCGGCAGCGGGAGCGGCGACGCCGCCAGGCCCGACAGAATCGGCCCGGAGAGATACGGACTCGGTTCGTACAGCCGGTAGCGCGCCTCGTCGATGACGTCGAGCTCGGCGAACGCGGCTTCCCACAACCGGAGCGGGTCCTCCAGCACGGTGGTCGCCGCGGGCACCCGCAACACTCGTCCCTTGGTCACCTGAACAAGGTGGATCGCCTTGGCCGCTTCGAAGAGGCCGTGCAGTTCCGGCAGATCGAAGCTCGTCTTGGGTCGGAACACCTGACCGTCGATCTCGGCGTCGAACTCGTCGCCGGTGTCGAGCAGGTTGACGAGTTCGCGGCAGTCTTCGAGCTTGAAACTCCCCTTCGACGTCACGGCGCGGCCCTCACCGACCCACTCGAACAGTCCGCGCAGCCGCGCGACGATCTTCGTTTCGCCGGCCAGCTCGCGCAGCTCGTCTTCGCCGAGCAGGTCGAACACCATCGACGCGTGCTGCGCCGGCAGATCGGGATCACCCAGTTCCTGCCGTTGGGCGATGGCCGTCAGCAGTTGCTGGTCGACCTCGATCTCCCCGGCCTGGACGAGGTCGCTGAACTCGGCCATCGCCACCGGATCAGTCGGGTCGACCCCGGCGTTGACCATTTCGGCCGCCCAGAACTTGGAGATGCCGAAGTTCGCCGGATCCGCCATCGCGGTGGCGAACTCCGTGGCCAGCCGCTGGGTCGTCTCCCGCAGGACAGCGACCGGTTCACTGCGTTCGTCGAGCAGGTCGCTGTCGTCGAGGAAGTCGAAGAACGCTTCGACCGTCGGCAACACGGTTGCCTGTTCCTGCTCGTCGAGCGTCAAGTGGCGCGGCATCCACAGCAGGAGCATGTCCCGGAGCGTCTTCTCGTTCCAGCGGCCCAGCAGCCCGTCGGACTCATAACGCTGGGTCAGCATCGCGTCGGCGAGATATACGTCGACCGCGCGCTCGCGCACCTGCGCCCAGGTATCGAACTTGGCCAGAATCCGTCGCGCGCCGTCCGAGTAGACCTCGGGGTCGGCTCCGGTGAACACCATCCTCATGCGAGCAGCCTCCCATGCTTGCCGACGTCGAGCGCGCTTAGGCGATAGGCCAGTCGCGTTGAGCGGGACGGAGGCGTTCGAAAGCCGCGGCCATCCGGAGGACGCCGAGGTCGTCGAAGCGGCGGCCGGCGATCTGCAGGCCGATCGGCTGGTCCTCGCCGGTGTAACCGCAGTTCACCGATACCGCGGGCTGGCCGGACATGTTGTACGGCACGGTGAACGCGATGTGCTCGAACGGCTGCCGCGGGTCGTTGGTCGGCGAAGCCCACTCGGCCGGCGGCGCGGACACCGGGCACACCGGGGAGAGCACGAAATCGAACGGCTCGGTGGCCCGCAAGGCCGCGACGCTCATGACGTCCATCTGCGCGAAGCCGGTGTAGACGTCGACGCCGTTGAGCGACGCGCCGCCGGCGGCCCACTCGGCGATGTAGGGCAGCACCCGCTCGCGTCGGTCGACAGGAAGCCTGGACATGTCTGCCCACGCGCGTGTCTGCCAGAACCGGTTGAGGCCGTCGAGCATCTCGCGTCGCAGGAACGGCTCCACCGGCTCGACCGTCGCGCCCGCGGCTTCGAACAGCCGCGCCGCTTCGGCCACCGCGGCGGCGATCTCCAACTCGACGTCCAGGCAGACGCCCGCGTCGAGCTGGACGCCGACCCGCACTCCCCTCAGGTCGATGTCGAGCTCCCGCCACGGGATTTCCGCAGGTGGGAGGCTCAGGTGGTCGCGCGCGTCCGGCTGCGCCAGCACGCTCATCAGCAACGCCGCGTCGGCCGCGGTGCGGGTCAGCGGTCCGGCGCACCGGCCGAGGAACGGCGGGTCGACGGGGACCCGGCCGAAGCTCGGCTTGTGCGCGACCAGGCCGCACCAGCCGCCTGGCAACCGGATCGAGCCACCGATGTCGGTGCCGACGTGCAGCGGTCCGTACCCGGCGGCGGCCGCCGCCGCGGCTCCCGCGCTGGACCCGCCCGGGGTGCGCGCGGTGTCCCACGGGTTACGCGAAGCCTTGTGGAAGCTCGACAAGCCGGAGGTGAGCATCCCGTAATCGGGCATGGTCGTCTTCGCCAGCAGCACCGCACCGGCCTCGTGCACCCGCGCGGCGGCGGGCGCGTCCGCGAGCGCCGGGACGAGCTCGGTCGCGGCCGTCCCGAGCGGCACCGGAATGCCGCGGGTCGCGATGTTCTCCTTGAGTGTCAACGGAACGCCGTCGATCACACCGATCGGCGCCCCCGCGTGCCAACGCGCTTCGGACGCCTTGGCCTCGGCCCTCGCCGCTGTCGGGTCGTAGGCGTACAGCGCGTGGAGGGTCGGCTCCAGTGCGTCGATGCGGGCGAGCACGGCGTCGGTGACCTCGACCGGGGACAACGTCCCGGCCCGGTACTCGGCGATCAGTTCCACCGCGGACAGGTTCAGCAGGTCAGTCAAAGCGGCTCCTCAGGACGGAGGTTCGAAGCGGCCGTCGACCGCGGTCCAGCCGCCGTCGACGGCGAGCACGGACCCGGTGACGAAGGTTGAGGCTTCGGAAGCGAGGTAGATGACGGCGCCGACGATCTCCGAGGGACGCGCCCAGCGACCGAGCGCACTCTTGCTGGCGTAGGCCTCGTACCAGGTCGGATTGGCCTTGATCTGCGCGGTCAACGGGGTCTCGACCACGCCGGGCGCGATCGCGTTGACCCGGACCCCGGCCGGCCCGAACTCCGCGGCCGCGGTGCGGAAGAGTTGGACGAGCCCGGCTTTCGTGGCGGCGTACGGCCCCTGGCCCGGCTCCACCGTGGTGCCGCGGATCGAGGAGAAACCGATGATGCTGCCGCGTTTCCGCTCGACCATCCCGGCGCCGAACGCGCGGACGACCTCGAACGTCGCGCCCAGGTTCAGCGCGATCACCTGGTCGAACTCCTCGCGGGTGTAGTCGAGCAAACGTTTGCGGACGTTGGTGGCCGCGGTCAGCACGACGATATCGATGTCACCGAGGTCCTTGGCGGCACGCTGGGCCGCGCCGGTTTCGAGCAGGTCGATCTCGTAAACGTCGGCACCGATCACCTCGGCGGTTTGCTGAGCAAAACCGAACTTCAGGTCCGCGCACACGACCTCGGCACCATAGTCGGCCAGCGCGTAGGCCGACTCTCGGCCGATCCCGCTGCCCGCGCCGAGCACGACCGCGCGCTTGCCGTCGAGCCGGAACAGTTTCTCGTAGTTCATGGACACATCTTTCATGGCCGCAGTACGGCCATCCTCGTCACGGTCAGCTCCTCGATCGCGAAACGCGGCCCTTCGCGGCCGACGCCGGAATCCTTGACACCGCCGTACGGCATGGTGTCCGAGCGGAAGCCGGGCACTTCGTTGATCACCACACCGCCGACGTCGAGCCGGTCGAGCGCGCGAAACGCGGTCTTGAGCGAGCGGCTGAAGACACTGGCGTGTAGCCCGTACCGCGACGCGTTGACCTCGTCGAACGCGGCGTCCACATCGGACACCGTGCGCAGGCAGACGACCGGGCCGAAGACCTCCTCGTCCCAGCACTCGACGCCGTCGGGCACGTCCAGCAGCACGGTCGGGCGGTTGACCGTGCCGTCCACGCCGCCGCCGGCGAGTTTCGCGCCCGCCGAAACCGCCGCGGCAACCCAGTTGAGCACCCGGTGGGTGGACTTCTTGTCGATCAGCGCCGACACCCTCGTGGTCTGCTCACGCGGGTCACCGACGACGACCTCGTCGAGCCGCCCCAGCAAACGCTCGGTGAACTCCTGCGCGACCTGCTCGACGACCAGCACACGCTGGACCGAAATGCAGGCCTGCCCGGACGCGTAGAACCCGCCGCGAACCACGGCGTCGACGGCCGCATCGAGGTCGGCGTCCTCGGCGACCACGAGGGCGGCGTTGGAACCCAGCTCCAGCAACGTCTTGGTGGGCGCCGCGTCGCGGGCGATCCGGTGCCCGACGGCGGCCGAGCCGGTGAACGACACCGCGCCGACGCGGCGATCGGTGACCAGCACTGACCCGACCTCGGCATCCCCGGTGACCAGTTGGACCGTCGCGCGCGGCACGTCGAACTCCTCGCACGCCTGCCGGACGAAATGGACCAGTCGCAACGTCGCGAGCGGCGTCTGCGGCGCGGGTTTGCACACCACCGGGCAGCCGGCGGCGATCGCGGGCGCGATCTTGTGCGATGCCAGCAGCAGCGGGTAGTTGAAGCCGGCGATGCCGACAACGACCCCGATCGGCTTGCGCGTCCAGAATCCGACAAGCCCGTCACCGGACGGCAGGAGGTCCAACGGGACCGTTTCGCCGTGCAGCCGCGAGACCTCCTCAGCCGCTGCCTGCCAGGTCACGATCGTGCGGGCGACCTCGACCCGGCAGTCGACGAGCGGCTTCCCGGTCTCCGCGACGAGGAGTTTCTCGAGCTGTTCGCGTTCACTCTCGATCGACTCGGCCACGCGGTTGAGCAGCGCCCGGCGGGTCCGCGACGGCAGCGCCGCGACCTCACGAGCGACCGCGACAGCCTCGTCCAGCGCTTGCTTTGCCAACGCGGGTGTCCCCACCGGGGCGTACGACACGAGCGTGCCGTCGTAGGGGAAGGTGATGGGTTCGCTGTCTTCGGTGGCGATCCAGCCTGAACCGATCGGCAGTCCGGCCGAGAGCGGGAACATCAGTCACCTTCTCCTCAGTTTGGCGAGCGCCTTCCGCAGGCTGGGCGCGGCGGCGATCAACTCGCGGGTGTACTCGTGTTTCGGCTGGTCATAGACCTGGTCGACGTCGCCCAGCTCGACGATCTCGCCGCGCCGCATCACCGCGACCGTCTCGCACACATGCCGCACGACTCCCAGATCATGGGACACGAAAACCAGCGTCAGCTGGAACCTCTCGACGAGATCGGCGAGCAGCGCGAGGATCTGCGCACGCACCGAAACGTCCAGCGCGCTGACCGGCTCGTCCGCGATGAGCACGCTCGGCCGCGGCGCTAGCGCACGCGCGATCGAGATTCGTTGCCGCTGCCCGCCGGAGAACTGGTGCGGGTAGCGCTCCCCCGCGTCAGCCGGCAACCCGACGGCGTCGAGCAGCTCGGTGACACGCTCACGGCGTCCGGCGGCCCGGCCCAGCGGCTCGCAGATGATGTCGCGCACGCGCATCCTCGGATCGAGCGAGCCCATCGGGTCCTGGAAGACGATCTGCAGCTCGGACCGCAGGAAGGCCAGTTTCCGTTCGGGGACACCGTCGACACGCTTGCCGTCGAACGTGACCGAACCGGAGGTCGGCTGGTCGAGCCCGGCCAGCAGTCTGACCAAAGTGGACTTCCCGGAGCCCGACTCGCCGACGATGCCGAACCGCTGGCCTGCTTGGACGTCGAACGACACCCCGCGCAGCGCGTGCACGTCACGCCGTGAGTACCGGCGCTCCAGGTCGCGGACCTCGATCAACGGAGTCATGACGCCTCCAGGTCCGAAGCCTTCAACAAGCGCTGGGTGTACTCGTGTTTCGGCGCGGTCAGCACGTCGTGGGTGCTTCCCGCCTCGACGATCTCGCCGTCGAGCATCACCAGGACCCGGTCGCACACGGTCGCGACCACGGCGAGGTCGTGGGTGATGAACAGCAGCGCGGTTTCGCGCTCGCTCACCCCGGCGAGGATGAGGTCGAGGATCTGCGCCTGCACGGTGACGTCGAGCGCTGTCGTCGGCTCGTCGCAGATCAGCAGCGCGGGATTGTTGGCCAGCGCGATCGCGAGGACAACGCGTTGCCGCTGGCCGCCGGACAGCTGGTGCGGGTATGCCTTGGCTGTCTGCTCCGGATCGGGCAGGTGGACGGCGTCGAGCAACGCGACCGCGGCTTGCCGCGCCGCGCGGCGATCGGGCTGGGTGCGGTGGACGAGCATCGGCTCGGCGACCTGGCGCCCGACGCGCATCGCGGGGTTCAACGCCGTCATCGGCTCCTGGAACACCATGGCCATCTCGTTGCCACGCAACCGGGACAGGTTGCGCTCGGACGCGCCGAGCAGTGGGCGTCCGTTGAGTTTCACCAGCCCGGTGGCACGCAGCCCGTCCGGCAGCAGCCCCATGATCGACAACGCCGTCAACGACTTGCCTGACCCTGACTCGCCGATCAGCCCGACCCGCTCGCCCTTGCCGACCTCGAACCCGATCCCCTTCACCAGATTCCCGACAGCCAGGGCCGTCACCTCGAGCAGGGGCGTTCCCTCGGGGCCACCCTTGTGGCGTTGAACGCCACTGGGGTGGCCCTGAGGGGTCTTTTGCGACGGCGGCACGTGCCCAGGAGTGCTCATCGGGTGCCTGCCAGGCGGGGATCGAAGCGATCGCGGAGGCCGTCGCCGAGGAGGTTGAAGCCGAGCACCGCCACCGCGATCGCGATGCCCGGGACGAGCGCGAGTCGCGGTTGGACGGTCAGCAACTCCTGCGATTCCTGCAGCATGCGGCCCCAGGACGGCGTCGGCGGGCGGGTACCGAAGCCGAGGAACGACAGCGCAGCCTCGGCGAGCACCGCGATCGCGAACGACACCGACGCCTGCACGATCAGCATGCCGGAGATGTTCGGCGCCACGTGCCGCACGGCGATATTCCACCGCGAACGGCCCGCCGAACGCGCCGCGAGGACGTATTCCGTGCTCATCACCTGCAACGTCCCCGACCGCGCGATCCTGGCGAACGACGGGATGGTCGCGATGCCGATCGCGACCATCGCGGTGAGCGTGCTCGCGCCGTAGACCGCGCCGAACATGATCGCCAGCAGCAGCGCGGGGAACGCGAGCACGAGGTCGTTGACCCGCATGACGAACTCGCCGACCCACCGCCGGGACATCCCGGCCAGGATGCCGAGCGGGGTCCCGATCACCGCGGCGATCCCGACCGCCACCACGCCGACGTACAACGTCGTGCGCGCGCCGACCATGATCTGGCTCGCCACGTCACGCCCGAACTTGTCGGTGCCGAACACGTAGTCGCCGGTCGGGCCGATCAGCCGCACGGCCGCGTTGACCTTCTCCGGATCATGCGGGGTCCAGAAGAACGACACCACCGCGGCCAGCACCACCAGCCCGATCAGCACCGCGCCGACGATCGTGCTGGTGTTGCGGGTCCGTTCGGCCACCGCCATCACGCCTCCCGCAGCCGAGGGTCGAGCACCGTGTAGAGCAGGTCCACCACGAAGTTCACCAGCAGCACCGCGACCACCAGTACCAGCACGATCCCTTGCACGGTCAGCAGATCGCGGGACGACACCGAGTCGAGCAGCAGGCTCCCGAGCCCCGGTAGCACGAACACCCGCTCGACGACGACAGCGCCGATCAACAGGGTCGCCAGCTGGAGCCCGAGCACGGTCACCACCGGCACCGACGCGTTGCGCAGTCCGTGCCGGAACAACGCCTGGTACGGCCGCAATCCCTTCGACCGCGCGGTGCGCAGGTAGTCCTGCCCGAGCGTGTCGAGCACGGCCGACCGGACATAGCGGGTCATCACCGCGCCCTGGACCAGGCCGAGTGACAACGCCGGCAGGATCAGCCCGCGGATCCACTCACCGAGGTTCTGATCCGGTGGTGTCCACCCGCCCGAGGGCAGCCACCGCAGCTGCACCGCGAAAATCTGCACCAGCAGGATCGCCGCGATGAACGCCGGAATCGCCACACCCAGCTGGGAAAGCCCGGAAATCGCGGTACCACTGGCCTTGCGGTGGCGCACCGCGGCGAGCGTGCCCAGCGGCAGCGCGATCACCAGCGCCACCACCATCCCGGCGCCGACCAGCCACAACGTCACGCCGAGGCGGTCGATCAGCTGCGGTCCGATGGCATCGCCGGTGACGTAGGAACGGCCGAAGTCGCCATGTGTGATCCCGCCCATCCAGTCGAGGTACTGGGTGATCAGCGGCCGGTCGGTGCCGAAGGCGTGCCTGGTCTTCGCGAGCAGTTCGGGCGTGGCGTTGACGCCGAGCGCCACCTGCGCCGGATCGCCCGGCAGGATCGCCATGAACGCGAACACCACGACCGACGCCGTGAACACGCTCACCAGCAGAATCGCCAGCCGCCGCACGATTTTCACTGTCACGCGGGCCCCAATCCCGTGAGGTCGAAGGACTCGCTGACCTGGTTCGCGGCGAACCCGGTCACCTTGGTCTTCGTCACGATCACGTTGGGGAACAGGAACAACCAGTCGGCGGCGGCGTCGGCGTTGATCGTTTTCGCCACCTGGCGCATGTCCGTGATCTGCTCCTGCACGGTGCCGCTGTCGGCCTCCGCGAGCAGCTTCGTCACCGTCGGATTGTTGTAGCCCCAGTAGTACTTCGGCTTTCCGAACGTCGTGATGTCCCGCGCTTCGACGTGCTGGATGATCGACAGGTCGTAGTCGTGATCGGTGAACACCTGCTTGAGCCACACGGCCGGGAAGTCGAGCGGCTCGATGTTCACCTTCACGCCGACGTCGGCCAGTTGCGACGCCACCACCTGCGCCGCCGAGACCGCGTACGGCAGGTTCGGGATGCGCAGGCGCAGTGAGAGATTCGTCTGCCCGGCCGCGGCGAGCAACGCCTTCGCGCGCGCCGGATCGAACGGGTAGACCCCGGAAAGGTCCTGGTACCAGGGATCGGTCGGCGGGACCATGCTGCCGATCAACGTGCCGCGGCCGGCCCACGCCGTGTCGAGCAGCGCCTTCCGGTCGATCGCGTAGGTCAGCGCCTGCCGCACGCGGACGTCGTTCAGTGGTGCCTTCGCGTTGTTCATCGCGAGCGTGACTTCGCTGTTCGTGGTGCCCTGGATGACGTCGAACCGCTTGTCGTTCTGGAACTGCGGGATGGAGTCCGGCGCGGTGATCGTCGAGATGACGTCGATCCCGTTGCTCAGCAAGGCGTTGTTCAACGCCGTCGGGTCGGCGATGTACTTCAGGTAGACCGTCGAGTACGCCGGCTTGCGCCCCCAGTACCCCGGGTTTTCGCGCAGCACGATCGAGTCCCCGCGACGACGGCTCGCGACGACGTACGGGCCGGTGCCGACCGGCTTGTTCACGAGGTCGGCGACCCCGGTCGGGCTGAACATCGCGCCGACGCGGGTGGTCAGGTTGAACAGCCAGTTGTTGCTCGGCTTGCTGAGCACGACCCGCGCGTGCGTCGGGGACACGACGTCGACGTGGTCGACGACGTCCATTTCGGACTTGATCGAGATCGTCCAGTCGGTCTTGACGCGCAAGAGCGAGAACTTGACGTCGGTGGCGGTGAACGGCGCGCCGTTGGAGAACTTCACCCCGGGCTGGAGCTGGAAGTCGTAGGTCTGGCGATCCGGGCTGACCGTCCACGAACTCGCCAGCAGGGGCACGATCTTGCCGGCGGAGTCGAGCTTCACCAAGCCCTCGTAGACGTTGTAGAGCAGCGCCTGCGGGATGGCGGCCCCGTCGGTCTTGGTGAAGTCGAAGTTCTGCGGCTCGGCGGTGAACCCGACCGTCAGCGAGTCCGGATCGCCGCTGACGATGGCACTCGAACCCGCCGAGCAGCCCGAAACCACAAGCAGCAGCGCAAGCGCGGCGACGTGAAGTCGGGCTTTCATCCACCCTCCCGAGCGGTATGCTGGTCGGACCAGTAGCCAGAGGTTCGCACCACGCGCCGTCGTCGTCAAGGGGGCACCTCCCAATGAGATTCGAACCGGTGGCCACCGTCCGGGCGTATGAGCGGGTGGTCCAGCAGATCGAAGAAGGCGTGTTCAGCGGCCTGTTGAAGCCCGGCGAGCGGCTTCCCGGCGAACGCGAACTGATGACGCAGTTCGGGGTCAGCCGGTCGACCATCCGTGAAGCTCTCCGCGTGCTGCAGGCCGCCGACATGATCCGCTCGAAACCTGGCGACCCTCGTGGGCCGGAGGTGCTCGCCGCGTCCCCGGTCGCGCTCCACAAGTCGATGCACCGGCTCGCCCGCGCGGACCACCTCGGGCTCGCCGAGCTGTTGCAGTTCCGCATGGCGCTCGACGGCTCGGCTCACTTGCTGGCGGCGAAGCTGCGGACGGACGAGAACCTCGCCGATCTCGACGTCGCGTTCGCCGCCATGCGTGCGGGTCTCGACGTCGGGTACGCCGAGTTCAGCCGCGCCGACGTCGCGTTCCACGAAACGATCGCGCGCGCCACCGGGAACCCGTTGCTGGTGGTGTGCCTGGAAGTCGTCCGCGGGGTGGTCCTCGAACAGATCGAGGAGAGGCTCGCGCACGCGCAGGATCGCCCCACGCTGATGCGGACCTGGCTGACGCACCACGGCGAGGTGCTCCAAGCGATCCGTGACGCCGACGGTATCCTCGCGTCGAAGCTGGCGCGGCGCGCACTGTACGACAACTACGCCGAGTACGTACCGCTGAACGAGCGAGCGCTTCTCCAACCGCTGCTCGAAGAGGCGGACATTGCGTAACGCGGGCGATCCGGGCGCCGACTTCTTTTAGACTCGCCGCATCGGCTGGCAGGAGAAGTCATGAGCAGTCCCGAGCTCGCGCCCCAGGGCGTCGGCCTCTGCCTGTCCGGTGGCGGATACCGCGCGATGCTGTTCCACACCGGGGCGTTGCTGCGTCTGAACGAACTCGGCTGGCTGCCGAAGTTGAGTTGCGTTTCGAGTGTCTCCGGCGGATCCATCGCGGCCGGCGTGCTCGCGCACGCGTGGGGAAAGCTCGCCTTCACCGCCGAAGGGGTCGCGCAGAACTTCGCCGACGAGGTCATCGCGCCGCTGCGCAAACTCGCGAGCACGCGGGTGGACGTCCCGGTGATCCTCAGCGGCATGGTCAAACCGTGGCGCAGTGTCGGCGAAGAACTGGCCGCCGCGTACGCCCGGCATCTGTTCGGCGACGTCCTGCTCGAGGAACTCGATCCGAACGGCCCGCAGTTCGTCTTCACCGCGACGAATCTGCAGAACGGCGAGCTGTGGTGGTTCTTCCGCCAGGACGGCCCGTCCAGCCGGGTCGCGCTCGCCACCGCGGTCGCCGCATCGTCGGCGTTCCCGCCGTTCATGTCGCCCGTGCTGATCGACGACCCGTTGCGGCCGGGCACCGGCGAGAAGATCGTCCTCAGTGACGCCGGCGTCTACGACAACCTGGGCCTCGACCCGGTCGAAGGGCAGTACGCGACGGTTCTGGTCAGTGACGCGGGCAAGAAGATGAACCGGACCGGGCGGGTGCACCGGAGCTGGCCGCTTCAGGTGCTGCGGGTCCTCGACATCGCCGACGACCAGGTTCGCGAACTCCGCACCGGGGCGCTGCTGCAGTCCTATGTGGAAAAGGACTTCGCGGGAACGTACTGGGGCAGCTACAGCGACATCACGCACTTCGGCCTGCCTGACGCCTTGCCGGCTCCGGTGGACAAGACCACCCGGCTGGCCGACACGAAGACCAGGCTGACGGCGATGCCGGACGAGGTCCAGGAGCACCTGATCAACTGGGGCTACGCGGTATGCGACGCCGGCATGCGCCGCTGGGTCACCCCGACTTCGCCCGCCCCCGCGGCGTATCCGTACCCGGCTGTCGGCGTCGGCTGAGGTGCAAAAACCCTCAGGGCCACCCCGGTGGCTTCCAACGCCAAGGCGGTGGCCGCCATCAGGATGGCCCTGAGGGAGCTTGCGACGACGTCAGGCGAGATTCGCGTAGACGACGATGTTGTCTTGGTAGCTGTGCGCGGCGTGGTCGAAAACGCCGCCGCAGGTGATCAGCCGCAGCTGCGGCTTGGTGGTGTTGCCGAACACCGCGTCCTGCGGGAAGTTGTCCTTCGGAACCTCGGTCTTGTGGTCGACGACAAACTTCTCCTGCTTGCCGTCACTGCGGTCGACCAGGATCTCGTCGCCCGCCGCCAGTTTCTTGAGGTTGAAGAACACGCCTTCCTGCTTGTTGCCGTCGACGTGGCCCAGGATGATCGCGGGCCCGACGTTGCCGGGCACCGGGGAAAGCTGGTACCAGGCGGCCTGCATCGGCTTGTTCGCGCTCGGCACCGCGATGTTGCCGCTCGCGTCCAGCGCGATGGAGATCAACGACGAGTCCGCGCCGATCTTCGGCACCCGGACCCGGGTCGGCCGCAGCCCGCTGAACGGCTTGGTGACCGGAGCGTCGGCGGCAGCCGCGTTGTCACCCGCGGCGGGAGCCGCCGCCGGTGCCGCCGCCGGGTCCGACGACGAGCAGCCCGCTAACGCAACGGAAGCCAGCAGTGCGACCGCGACGACCGCGCCCTGGTTACGAATCGACAAGGACATCGATTCAGGCCATTCCGCCGAAGCCGGTTTCGGGCGCCTTGACCGGGCGGACGACCTGCTGCGGACCGCTCGGGGTGGAGCTGCCGACGGGCTTCACGGGGCACGTGACCGTGCCACCGCTGGGCGGCGTCGTGTCACTCGTCGGCGCGGCCGTGGTCGTGTCGCTGGGCGGCGTGGTCGCGCTCGAGGACGGCGACTCGCTGGTGCTGGGGGTGTCGGTTGGCGAAGTCGCGCTCGAGGTGGGCGTCTCGCTCGACGTGGGGGTGTCGCTCGTCGTCGGCTTTGCGCTGGTGGTCGTCGTGTCGCTCGGCGTCGTGTCCGAAGTGGACGGCGTCGTCACGGTCGTCGACGGGGTGGTCGGCTTCGTCTTCGTCGGGCGGGTGGGCTTGGTCGGGTGACCGCCACCGCCGCAGTGCCAGGAGACGCTGGGCTCGTTCTTCTTGAAGGACTTGGTCCCGTGGAAGCGGACCTTGGCTTCCCAGCTCCGGGAGTCCTCCGAGGCCTGGAACACCGTGCCGACGATCTCGAAGTCGGCCGAAGCGAGGTCGAGCGGTTCACCGGCGGTGGAGTTGATGCGCAGCATGCCGTAGCCGCCACCGATGTCGACACCGGTCGCGGTGTTGTCGGTGAACGCGCTGACCGACACCGACGGAGCGTTGTACTGGTCCGCGGCGGACGCGGCAGGGATGAAGGAGAGGGGAATGGCGACGCTGGCGAGAACAGCGACGGCCAGGCGACCCAATGGTTTCCTCAAGACGAACTCCAGGATTCCTCGATACGCACGGTTAGATATCCAGCTCGATACGTTCGAGTGGACGACCCACGTATGGGTGAGGGCGCAGATCATGCCGTACCCAGAATGGTGCCCTTAACTCAGGGCCACCAAAGTGGTGCCCCGAAAGGGGAAACTGGCTCCGAAGTGGACCGGGGTTTCAGCCCAATGCCTGGTAGAGGTCCTCGAGAAGATCATCCGGGTCCTCGAGACCGACGCTGAACCTGATCAATCCGGCCGGCACGTGCGCGTCACCGGACAACCCGGCCCGCCGCTCGACAAGGCTCTCGACCCCGCCGAGACTCGTCGCGCTCCGCACAAGTCGTAGCGCTCCGCAAACCTTGTCGGCTTCCTCGGCACCGGCCAGTTCGAACGCGATCATGATGCCCTCGCCCGGATAACGGACCTCGGTGACAGCCGGATGTTCCGCCAGCCGGGGCGCGAGCCACGCCGCGGTTTTCGACTGTTCCGCGAGCCGGACGTGCAATGTGCGCAAGCCGCGCAGGGCCAACCACGCCTCGAGCGCACCCGGCGTCGCCCCGCCCCGCGTGCGGGAATCCCGGAGCTCGTCCGCGATTCCTTTATCGGACGCAATTGTCAGACCCAGGAGGAGATCACTGTGCCCGCCGATGAGTTTCGTCGCGCTGTGCACCACGATGTCCGCGCCCATGCTCAGCGGCTGCTGCCCGAGCGGGGTCGCGAAAGTGTTGTCGACGACCACCTTCGGCCGATGCGGACGCCCGGCCGCACCGGCGGATATCGCCGCGATGTCCATCAGGTGCAGCGTCGGGTTGGTCGGCGATTCGAGCCAGAGCAGGTCGGCGTCGGCCGTCGCGGCGACCCACGCGTCGACGTCGTCGGGCGCCAGCTCGGTGACGACGAGCCGCCCGATCTTGTGCGCATGCGCCAGCAGCCCGCGGTTCCCGGCGTAACTGAACGTCGGAACGACGACGCGCGCGCCGACCGGCAGGATGTCGACCACCGCGGCCAGCGTCGCGATCCCCGAAGCGAACGCCGTCGCATGGCCGCCTTCCAGCGCGCCGATGGCCTCTTCGAGGGCCTCCCAGGTCGGCGTGCCGTCCTGGCGGGAGTACGCGCGATCCCCACCGGCGCCGAACGTGCTCGCCGGCACGATCGGCACGTTCATCGGCTCGCCGGGCCCGTCGGGCCGGCCCGCCGCGACGGCGCGGGTACGGGATGACCAGTTGTTGTTGTCCACGCCGTCACGGTAGCGCGGCTAGGACTCGTGAGTGTTCCGGCCGGTTAGAACCAGGTTAGAACCGGCCGGAACACTCACGAGTTGTCTACCTGCGGAAACGTCATCCTTCTACTGTGCGTAGACCTGGAACTCGTAGAGCGAGTAGCCGTACTTGGTTCCGCGCTGCACGCCCGCCATCCGGACGAACCTGGCGCTCGTCGTGGCGAAGGCGACGTTGTCCTGCCCGCCGTCACCGTCCACGACGGACACCGCGTCCCGCCAGGTGACACCGTCCGCGGAGACCTGGATCTTGTATGACTTTCCGTACGCCGACTCCCAGTTCAAGATCACCCGCGAAACCGGCTGCACCGAACCGAGGTCCACGGTGACCGACTGGTTGTCGCTCCAGTCGCTGGCCCAGCGGGTGGCGCTGTCGGCGTCGACGGCGTTGGCCGCCGGCGAGGGGTACCCGCCGGTTTCCGCGCTGGTGGCGGTCACCGGCTTGTTCGCGGCCAGGTTGGCCACGTTGTTCCCGCGCTTGGCCGGGTATTCGACGACCTGCTGGAAGGTCGGGCGGTTCTGCCAGCTGATCTTGTCCTGCGTGACGCCGCCGAGCGGGGTCTGGATGATCGAGTCGGCACACCACTGGTCACCGGCCGTGCAGCTCGCGTCGCCCGGGTAGATCGCGGTCGCGGGTTGCGCCGCCGCCGAGGTCAGGGAGTTGAGCAACACCGTGCGGCAGGCCGTCAGGTCGCCGCCACCGCAGAACTTCGCGCCGAGCGGACCCTGTTCCGTGGCACCGAGAACAGACCGGATGTCCTTGTCGACATATCCCCACCAGCCGTGCTGGAACGAGGAACCCGAATGCGGCTGGCCGACGTGTTTGCCGGGGATCTCCTGCTGCCAGCCCGAAGGCGACTCGTTGATCTGCAGCACGTTGGTCATCGCGGTGAACGCCGTGCCGCCCATCCCCGGTTTGAACTCCGCGGTGACCAGCTGCGGCCACCAGGCGTCGAGGATCCTGATCGCGTCCGCGTCGGAGTAGGCCTTGCTGCCCGGGGTGGTCTCCTTGCGCTTGCCGCCGTTGGTCAGCCAGGTCTGCAGTTTCGTGACGGCGTCGAGCGCGGCGCCGGTGACCGGCGTTTTGTTGATCACCTGCAGCAGCTCGGGCAGGACCCGTTCGGCGCGGAGGTCGGTCAGCGCCGCGTCCTCCATCGCCTGGTCCAGGTTCACCCTGGTCACCTTGGTGCCACTGGTGATCAGCTTCTTGACGCGGCTGTCCAGCAGGTCGGCCCGGTGCACGGACGACTTGTCCGCGCCGCCGGAGGCGTACCCGTTGGCCTGGGCGTTGTTCCAGCTGACGTAGTAGTCCTGGTTGATCGACTGCGGGTGCTGGGCGGGCGGGGTGTAGTTCGCCTGGTTCCCGTCAGGGTTCCAGCCCTGCCAGTCGAACCCGGCGTTCGCCGCGACCGGCATGGACGGGTCGACGTTCGGGTTGCGGACCGGGTTCGCGCCCGAGTTGTAGTACGCGATGTCCTTGGAGTCGGCGTAGAACCAGTTGAAGGTGAAGTTGACGTCCTGCGCGGCCTTTTCGAAGTCCGCCGCCGAGTGGATGACGCCGGGGTCGTTGAACTCCTGGAAACCGATCAGCGAGTCGACCTCGTGGAAGTAGCTCGACCGCAGCGCCGAGTAGGCGACCGGTTTACCGCCGACCGTCGCCCGGCTGGTCACCGGCCCGTATTTCGTCCGGTAGCTGCGGAGCGTGTACGAACCGGCAGCCGTCGAGTCGGCGACCGTCGACGTCCACGCGTCCTGCCGTTCGACGATGTCCATCGGCACGCACTGGCCGTTGTAGAGGTAGTAGTTGGAGTCCTTTGTGGCCGGCTTCCCGCTCGGGTCGCACAGGGTGACCGCGAAGGTGTCGATGATGTCCTGCGCGGCCGAAGTCGCGCTCCACGAGTAGTCCTGGCCGCGACCGAGCAGCACGTAGAAGCTGAGACCGGCGAAGGACGCGCCCCGCGAGCTGATGCCCGGGCCCTGGAGCTCCTCCAGCATCAGCAGTTGCGGAGCGAAGTAGCCGGTCTGCGGGCCGAAGACGGCGACCGGGTGCCCGCTGGCGGTCTTGCTGCCGTTCACCACCAGCGCGTTCGACATCCCGTGCTTCTCGGACAGCAGGTTGTCCGGCAGGACGCCGTTGTCGAACATGCCCTTCGCCGCGTCGAGGTTCGGCGTGCCGTCGGGGTTCGTGGTGGACGTCGCCGTCACGGGCGGCGCCTTGACCGCCTGCGTCGAGGTGGCCGAGCCGGTCGGGTTGAACACCAGCTGCTGGTCGGTCACCGAACCGGGATCGGGCATCGCCGCGCCCTGCGGGTTCGCCGGCGTCTTGCCGTAGTTGAAGGTCTGGCCGTTGTGGAGCGTCTTGATGGCTTCGGGGTCGTCCTGGGACTGGAGGCTCTGCCACACCTTCTCGCCCTGCGCGAGGCCGTACTGCTCCTGGATGGCGAGCTTGGCGACAGCGTTCTGCACCTCGCCGCCACCGCCCGCGCCGAACTGCGCGCCGACCACGGAAGCGAGCACGACGAGGTCAGTCAGCTTGAACGGGTCGATCGTGCCGGCGTTGGTGATCGCGTCGATATGCCCGGTGAGGACGTACTCACCGGGGAAGGTCCGGCCGTTGTGCGACTGGACGATGTACGCGTTGATGCCGTCGATGTAGGCCTGCGCGTCGGCGAGGCCCTGCGCGCCGGCGGGCCCGCTGGCGGCCATCTTGTCGACCTGCTGCTGGAGCTCGGGCTCGGTGTACGGCGCCGCGGCGAAGAACTGCTGCTCGAGCGCGCGGTTGGCGGGCGCGCCGCCGGCGAACGGCGACAACTGGCCGCGGCCGACGTGCCGCAGCACGTCCATCAGCCAGAGGCGGTCCTGCCCGGCGGCGTAACCCGCACCGTACTCGGTGCCCGATCGGGTGGTGCCCTGGATGTGCGGCGATCCGGTCGCCTTGTCCCGGGTGATCGTGACGTCGGCGCGCGGCTGGATCGCGCTCTCCACCTGGTCGGCGGGGACCCCGAAGGACGAGTCGTTGTAGAACTTGTTGATCGTGTCGGTGGTCAGCCCGCTGTAGCCGCCCGGCAGTGCGGAGTACTTCGGCAGCTGGTCGTCCGCGTGCGCGGGCCGCGTGCCGAAGACCTTGTTCGCCAGGATCTCGGCGACGGTCGCGTTACCGTTTTCCCCGGCCGGGAGGATGTCGTTGCACTGGCCGGCGCAGTAGTCGTTGCCGGGAAGCGCAGCAGGCGACGCCGCACTGGTGGCGGCCGCCGGTATCTGCGCGACGGCGGCCACCATGGCCAGTGCCGCCGTAGCTGTCAATGTGCGAATGCCTCGTCGCATGCCCAGAACTCCCGTCGAAGTGGAGTGACGCAGCACACGCTACCGACGGGTAAGGAAATAGTGAAGACTTTTCGCGTTTGCCTCGCCTCGATGGACTAGCACCGGTGCGCCCACCCTGCGGAGAGTGAGCAAAGCTGGGTACCGTAGGGCCATGACGTTGGAAAAGCCGGTAGTCGACGCCCCCGAAGGCACCCCGCCCCCCGCACTGGAAACGGTCGACCTCACCGTCGGCGACGGCCAGGAAGCGGCCCCGGGCCACGGTGTCTCTGTCCACTACGTCGGAGTTTCGTTCTCCTCTGGTGAAGAGTTCGACTCCTCCTGGAACCGCGGCGAACCGCTCCAGTTCTCCCTCGGCGCCGGCCAGGTGATCCCGGGCTGGGATCAGGGTGTCGCCGGCATGAAGATCGGCGGCCGTCGCCGCCTGACCATCCCGCCGCACCTCGCCTACGGCGACCGCGGCGCCGGCGGCGTCATCAAGCCGAACGAAACCCTCGTCTTCGTCGTAGACCTGGTCGCCATCCGCTAGCCCCCACACGCCCACCTCCAGGCGGGATGAACTCCGGTTCATCCCGCCCTTTTTCACCCCACGACGACACGTCACCAGGTCGAGGGCCGCCAGGCCCAACGACCGACCCACCGCAATCACCAAGGTCCAGGGCCGCCAGGCCCGAAGACCGAACGCACCCAGCTCGTCAAGGTGAGATACCGCACCGTGGGGGGTTTGGGGGGCTCGGCCCCCCAAAACGAGGACGACCCCCAACGGGAAAGAGCCCCATCGGCGCCAGCCGACGGGGCTCTTGAACACGGTGCGCGAGGGGGGAGTTGAACCCCCACGTCCTTACGGACACACGGACCTGAACCGTGCGCGTCTGCCATTCCGCCACTCGCGCAAGCGACTTTTTACTTCGACAGCTAGAACAGACTAGCAGGCCAACCGAACGGGTTTTACCGGGGCCGGTGTCGAGACGGGCATACCCAGATAGGATCGGTGCGTAAGCACATGTGTGAGGAGGCTTGTCCAGGTGGGCCGCGTTGAGCGATTTGATCGACGCCTTGAGGGTCTGGTGGGCAATACGTTCGCGCGGATGTTCGGTGGAAACGTCGTCACGCAGGAAGTTGCGTTGGCGTTGGAGCGGGAAGGTGAGGACAACGTTCGTGAGCTGGCTGGAGGTCGTCGTCTCGCCCCGAATCACTACATCGTGTCTCTCGGACAGGCGGATCATGACCGGATGGCCGGTGATGAGCAGCGTGTCACCGGAGTGCTCGCCGCCGCGGTGGCGGAGCATCTCGTCGAGCAGGGTTGGGATACCTATGGTGACGTCGTAGTCTCGCTCGAGCGCAACGAGGCGCTGCATACTGGACAGTTCAAGACCCGCTCGTCCGTCGATCCCGACGTCAAACCGCACGACGCCGGCAGCTCTGGACGGTCAGCACGACCCAGCAACGCAGGAGACCCAGCAATGAGCCAGCCCCCCGGCTACGGCCAATACGACCAGGGTGACCCGTACGGCCAGAAGGGCCAGTACGGCTACGGACAGCAGGGCCAGCAGGGCCAGCCGCCGGCTCAGCCGGGTTATGACCAGGGCTACCAGCAGCCTCCGGCTCAGCCGGGTTATGACCAGTACGGCCAGCCGGCCGGGCAGCCCGGTTACGACCAGGGTGCTCAGCAGGGCGGTTATGACCAGTACGGTCAGCCCGCTCAGCCTGGTTACGACCAGTACGGCCAGCCCGCGCAGCCCGGCTACGACCAGGGCTACCAGCAGCCTGCCCAGCCTGGCTACGACCAGTACGGGCAGCAGCCTGCCCAGCCCGGTTACGACCAGTACGGGCAGCAGGGTGGCCAGCCTGGTTACGACCAGGGCTACCAGCAGCCCCCGGCCCCGGGCGGTTACGACCAGTACGGCCAGGCACCCGCTCCGGGTGGTTATGACCAGTACGGTCAGGCGCCCGCGCAGCCCGGTTACGACCAGTACGGGCAGCCTCCGGCACCGCAGGGTGGGTACGCCCCGCCCGCTCCGGCCGGCAACCGCCAGCTCGCGGCGAGTCTGCAGCTTGACGACGGTTCGAACCGGACGTACTCCCTCAAGCAGGGCAGCAACGTCGTCGGCCGTGGTCAGGATGCCGACTTCCGGCTGCCCGACACCGGCGTCTCCCGCAGGCACCTGGAGATCACCTGGGACGGTCAGAGCGCCACGCTGGCGGACATCGGCTCGACCAACGGGAGCACGGTCAACGGCACTCCGGTGCAGACCTGGCAGCTCGCCGACGGCGACGTAATCAGGGTCGGTCACTCGTCCCTGGTCTTCCGGACACAGGGCTGACTCTCACCGGATTGAGGGGTTCCCGCAGAATTGGCGTGCGGGGGGACCTGCGGCGAACCGGCGCCGCAGGTTTGCGTGAAGAGTCGGGAGCTGACACACCAGGTGCCAGAGCTGATCGTTCAACTCACCCGAGCAGGGTTTCTTGTGCTGCTCTGGCTGTTCGTGTTCGCCGCTCTCAGAGTGGTGCGCTCGGACCTTTACGCCGCGTCCGGTCTCCGTGTCGCGATCCCGACGTTTCGCCGCAAGAAGGAGAAAAAGCCACGTACCGGCGGGGGAAAGTCCCCGCAGCAGTTGATCGTGACCCATGGCGCGTTGTCCGGCACGAGGATCACGTTGGACGGCAGGCCGATCCTGATCGGCCGCGCCGACGACTCGACACTGGTCCTCGACGACGACTACGCGTCGACCCGTCACGCGCGAATCGCGCTGCGCGGAGAGGACTGGTACGTCGAAGATCTGGGCTCGACGAACGGCACGTACCTCGACCGGGCTAAGGTCACTGCACCCCTCCGGGTTCCACTCGGGGTCCCCATCCGAATCGGCAAAACGGTGATCGAGCTTCGCCCATGACCCTCGTACTCCGCTACGCGGCCCGCAGCGACCGTGGCCTGGTTCGTTCCAATAACCAGGACTCCGTGTACGCCGGTCCCCGCCTGCTCGCGCTCGCTGACGGCATGGGAGGCCATGCCGCCGGTGAAGTGGCGAGCAAAGTCGTCATCGCCTCCCTCGCCCCCCTCGACGACGACGAGCCGGGTGACGACCTCCTCGCCCAGTTGCGCGAGGCGGTCGGCAACGGCAACGGCGCCATCGCCGAGCTGGTGTCCAACGATCCGGATCTCGACGGGATGGGCACCACCCTGACCGCGGTCCTGTTCTCCGGGTCCCGGCTCGGGCTGGCGCATGTCGGCGACTCCCGTGCCTATCTGTTCCGCGGCGGGCAGTTCGCGCAGATCACTCGTGACGACAGTTTCGTCAACGAGCTGCTCGAACAAGGCCGGATCACCGCTGAAGAGGCACTCGTCCATCCACAGCGTTCGCTGCTGCTCAAGGCGTTGACCGGGCACGAGGTCGAACCGACGCTCACCGTCCGCGAGGCCAGGGCGGGCGATCGCTACCTGATCTGCTCGGACGGCCTGTCCGGCATGGTCACTGACGAGACGCTCGGCGAGGCCATCCAGATCCGGGATCCGCAGGACTGCGCGGACCGGATGATCGAGCTCGCGCTCAAGGGCGGCGGCACCGACAACGTCACGGTGATCATCGCCGACGTGGTCGACGTCGATTTCGGCGATGACGCGCCGATCGTCGGCGGCGCGGCCGGTGACGGCAGCGACGAGCGTCCCCAGGGCGACTCCCCCGCTGCCCGGGCCCACGCGCTGACCAACCCGCTCCCGCAGCCGCGCCAGCAGCCCACCGAGCCGCCGCCGGATCCGAAGGCCAAGCGCCGGAAACGGTTCCGTTGGCTGGTCGGGATCCTGGTGGTGCTGATCGTGCTCGCCGCGGCCGCGGTCACCACGCGCTACTTCGTGCTGAGCCAGTACTACGTCGGCGCGGACTCCTCGGGTGAGGTCGTCGTCTACCGCGGCGTTCCCGGCAGCATCCTCGGCATCCCGCTGCAGCACGAGGAGCAAGGCTCCTGCGCTCCGGGTGCGACGGCGTGCGAGCCGCTCAAGCTGTCGGAATTGCAGGAAGACGCGCAGGTCGCGGTCAAGAACGGAATCAAGCGGGACAACCTCGACGAGGCCCGCAAGTACATCGACGAGACCCTTCGCGCCCGCAGGCAGCTCACGACTTGCCCGCCCGGGCAGACCGTCGTCACCCAGCCGACGACGAGCCAGACTCCTCCTCTCTTGAGTACGGCGCCGGCAAACCCCGCGGGGAGGGACTGCTCGACGCCGGGGGGCGGTAACTAATGGGTCAGCCCGTGGCCGACCCGACAGCCGGGCAGTACACGACCAACCCGCCGCGCGACATCCCGACCAGACGCGGTACCGAACTCCTGCTCCTCGGCTTCGCCGCGCTCATCGTCACCATCGCGTTCGTCCTGGTCGAAGCCAACCAGGACCAGGACCTCACCATCGCCGTGCTCTGGTACGGACTCGCCTATCTCGCCGTTTTCGGCATCGCGCACGCGGCTGTCCGCCGGTGGGCGCCGTACGCGGACCCGCTGATCCTGCCGTGTGTCGCGCTGCTCAATGGCATCGGCCTGGTGATGATCTACCGGATCGACCTGGCGCTGGCCGAGAAGGCCACCCAGACGAACACCAACGTCGCTTCGGCCGGTGCGCCCAAGCAGGTCCTGTGGACGGCGATCTCGCTGGCGTTGTTCCTCGCCGTGCTGGTGATCGTCAAGGACCACCGCACCCTGACCCGCTACGGCTACACCGCCGGGCTCGCCGGGATCATCCTGCTGGCCCTGCCCGCCATGCTGCCGGCCGCGCTGTCGGAGGTGAACGGCGCCAAGGTCTGGATCCGGCTCGGTCCGTTGTCGATCCAACCGGGTGAGTTCGCGAAAATCCTGCTGATGATCTTCTTCGCTGCCTTCCTGGTGTCGAAACGCGACCTGTTCATGGTCGCGGGCAAGAAGGTCATGGGGATCGAGCTGCCCCGCAGCCGGGACCTCGGCCCGATCCTGATCGCCGCGGCGGCCTGCATCGGCATCCTGGTCCTCGAAACGGACCTCGGCACTTCGCTGCTGTTCTTCGGCATCATCCTGATGATGTTGTACGTCGCCACCGAACGCGCCATCTGGGTCGGGGTCGGCCTGAGCCTGTTCGTGGTCGGCGCGGTCGTGGCGGACCGGCTGTTCACCCACGTCCAGCAGCGGGTGGCGAACTGGATCGACCCGCTGGCCACCTACGACAAGCAGGGCGGCGGTTACCAGATCGCGCAGGGCCTGTTCGGGCTCGGCACCGGCGGGGTCGCCGGCACCGGGCTCGGCGCCGGCCGGCCGGACATCGTGCCCTTCGCCAGCTCCGACTTCATCACCGCGGCGATCGGCGAGGAGCTCGGTTTCATCGGACTCGCCGCGGTCCTGATGGTGTACCTGATCCTGGCGATGCGGGGGATGCGCAGCGCGCTCGCCGTGCGCGACACCTTCGGCAAGCTGCTCGGCGGCGGGTTGTCGTTCGCGCTGATCATGCAGGTCTTCGTCGTCGTCGGCGGCGTCACCAAGCTGATCCCGGAGACCGGGATCACCGCGCCGTTCCTGTCGCAGGGTGGTTCTTCCCTGCTGGCCAACTACATCCTGGTGGCGCTGCTACTTCGGATCTCCGACGCCGCACGCCGTCCGCAGTCCCGCCCGAAGCCGCCGACCCCGCCGCAGGCGCCGCTCGCGGAGGCACACACAGTCATGGTCCAACGTCCCGTGATGGGGCCAGGCGGCGGGAGCACCCAGTGAACAAACCGCTGCGCAAGGTCGGCATCACCATGCTCGTCATGGTGATGCTGCTGCTCGCGAACGCCACCTACATCCAGGTCTTCAAAGCCGACGCCTACCGCACCGACCCGCGCAACCAGCGGGTCCTGCTCGACGAGTACGCCAGGCAGCGCGGCCAGATCGTGTCCGCGGGCGGCGCCGTACTCGCCGGTACCGCCACCACCACGGACCGGCTCAAGTACCAGCGCACCTACGCCGACGGTCCGCTGTACGCGCCGGTCACCGGTTACTACTCGATCCGCTACGGCGCGGGCGGCTTGGAGCGCACCGAGGACGACTTCCTCAACGGCTCCGACCCCCGCCTGTTCGTACGGCGGCTCTCCGACATGATCACCGGCCGGGACCCCGGCGGCGGCAATGTCCGGCTGACCATCAACCCGGCCGTGCAGAAGGCCGCGTACGACCTGATGACACAGCGCGGGTACACCGGCGCCGTCGTCGCGATGGAGCCGAAGACCGGTCGCATCCTGGCCTTGGTGTCCACGCCGTCCTACGACCCGTCGAAGCTCGCTTCGCACGACGGCGGGGCGCAGCAGAGCGCCTGGACTGTGAACAACGCCGACCCCGGCCAGCCGATGCTGGACCGGGCGATCTCCCAGACCTACCCGCCCGGCTCGACGTTCAAGATCGTCACCGGCTCGGCCGAGTTGAACGACGGCGGCACGCCGGACACCCCGGTCAGCAACGCGCCGAATGTCACGCTCCCCGGTACGAACGTCACGCTGGAGAACTACAACGGCGAGATCTGCCCCGGCACCACGTTCGCCGCCGCGCTGGCGCACTCGTGCAACGTCCCGTTCGCGACCTTCGCCGGCCAGCTCGGCAAGGACAAGCTGACCAAGACCGCGGCCAACTTCGGCATCGGCCAGGCGGACCTCACCGTCCCGATGAAGGTCGCGCAGTCGACCGTCGGCGCGTTGGACTCGCAGGGTGCGCTCTACCAGAGCGGCATCGGCCAGCGCGACGTCCGGCTCACCCCGCTGCAGGACTGCCTGCTCTCGGCAACCATCGCCAACGGCGGTATGGCGATGAAGCCGCAGCTGGTGGACGCGCTGCTGGCGCCGGACCTGTCGACCATCGAGGGCTTCTCCCCCGCGGAGCTGACCGGCACCGCCGCGCTGTCGCAGACGAACGCCGGGATCATGCGCGACATGATGATCCAGTCGGAGTCCTTCACCGCGGGCAAGGGCAAGAACCCGGCGCTGAAGATCGCGTCGAAGACCGGTACCGCCGAGCACGGCACGGATTCGAAGAACACCCCGCCGCACGCCTGGTACACCGCGTTCGCCCCGTCGGACAACCCGCAGATCGCGGTCTCGGTCATCGTCGAGAACGGCGGTACGCGCGGTCTGGACGCGACCGGCGGCTCGGTGTCGGCCGAGATCGGGCGGGCCGCGATCGCCGCGTTGCTCGGGGGTGGATAGCGCATGCTGTCCTCGGGTCTGCTGCTGGCCGAGCGCTACAAACTGACGAACCGCATCGCCGTCGGCGGTATGGGCGAGGTTTGGCAGGCCAGTGACACCCGGTTGGACCGCATCGTCGCGGTGAAAGTACTCAAAGGGGAGCTTTCGGGCGACGCCGAGTTCCTTCACCGGTTCCGTACCGAGGCCCGGATGACGGCTTCGCTCAACCATCCCGGCATCGCGGCGGTCCATGACTACGGCGAGACGATCGAGCCCGGAACCCAGCCCGAAGAGGGCGACGCTCCCGGCGCGCACCACGTCGCGTACCTGGTGATGGAATTCGTCGAGGGTGATCCGCTCGCCGGCATCCTCGCCAGGGAAGGCCGCATCTCGCCGGAACGCACGCTCGACATCCTCGAGCAGGCGGGCCGCGGTCTGCAGGCCGCGCACGAAAACGGCCTGGTGCACCGGGACGTCAAACCGGGCAACATCCTGGTGACCCCGACCGGGCAGGTGAAGATCACCGACTTCGGCATCGCGAAGGCCGCTGACGCCGCGCCGGTCACCCGGGGCGGCATGGTGATGGGCACCGCGCACTACATCGCGCCGGAGCAGGCGCTTGGCCAGGACGCGGAACCGGCGAGCGACGTCTACTCGCTGGCCGTGTGCGGGTACGAATGCCTGACCGGGCACCGGCCGTTCCTGTCGGAGAACGCGGTGACAGTCGCGATGATGCACATCCGGGACCTCCCGCCGCCGCTGCCGCCGGACGTGCCGCCCGGCGTCCGCGCGGTGATCGAAGCTACCTTGGTCAAGGACCCCCGCCAGCGCTACAACAATGGGGGCGAGTTCGCGGCCGCCGTGGCCGCAGTCCGGGCGGGGCTCCCACTCCCCACACCGTCAGGGCTGGTCAACGTCGCCTACGCCCCGATACCGGTCAACCCGCACAACACGGTCGGCCCCGGATCGCATCCCATGATGCGCCCGGTCCCGCCGCCGGGGATGCACCCGATGCAACAGCACCTCATGCAGCAACCACTGATGCCGCGGCCCCGACGGCGCAGCCAGGCAGGTTGGTGGGTGCTGCTGGTGGTGATCCTCGTCGCGCTCGCGGTGGCAGTGGCGGTGGTAGTCGTGAAACTGGTGGGGTCCGGCGTCAGCGGCAAGCCGACGACAACCGAACAAAGACCCGGCGGGCTGCCGGCCATCACGTCGGTCCCGGCCGGCGGACCACCTGACCACGTAGCACCAGGCCAGACCCAGAGCGAAGGCCCACAAGGCATGATGACCACACCTTGGACGGAATGGAACGGCACGCAGAAATGAGCACACCCAGACTGCTCTCCAACCGGTACGAGCTGGGCGACACGCTCGGCTACGGAGGCATGTCCGAGGTCCACCACGGGCACGACGTGCGGCTGGGCCGGGAGGTGGCCATCAAGATCCTGCGCGCGGACCTCGCGCGGGATCCACAGTTCCAGGAACGGTTCCGGCGTGAGGCACAGAACGCGGCCGCGCTGAACCACCCGGCCATCGTCGCGGTGTACGACACCGGTGAGGCGCAGACCGAAGTCGGTCCGCTGCCGTACATCGTGATGGAGTACGTCGAAGGCCGGACGCTGCGCGACATCGTCAAGACCGAAGGCCCGATGTCGCAGAAGCGGGCCATGGAGGTCATGGCCGACGTCTGCGCGGCGCTGGACTTCTCGCACCGCCACGGGATCATCCACCGCGACGTCAAACCCGCGAACGTGATGATCACCAAGAACGGCGCGGTCAAGGTGATGGACTTCGGCATCGCCAGGGCGCTGCACGACGGCCAGGCCGCGATGACCCAGACCGCCGCGGTGATAGGGACCGCGCAGTACCTCTCCCCGGAGCAGGCACGCGGTGAGCAGGTCGACGCGCGAAGCGACGTCTACGCCGCCGGCTGCGTGCTCTACGAACTCATCACCGGCGAACCGCCCTTCACCGGCGACTCGCCGGTCGCCGTGGCGTACCAGCACGTCCGGGAAGACCCGCACCCGCCGTCGACGGTGAACCCGGCCGTCTCCCCGGAGCTGGACGCCGTCGTGCTGAAGGCGCTGGCCAAGGGCCCGGCGAACCGCTACCAGTCGTCCGCCGAAATGCGCTCCGACCTGGTCCGGACGTTGTCGGGCCAGCGCCCGTCCGCGCCGATGGTGATGTCCGAGGACGAGCGCACCCAGGTGATGGACTCGGACCGCCGCCAGCCGCAGCGCTACGACGAATACGCCGACGACGACCCGGAAGCCGAGGCCGCCGCCAAGCGCAAACGCCGCACGGTCATCGCGGTCATCAGCGCCGTGCTCGTAGCGGTCATCGTGCTGCTGATCCTGTTGCTCAACGGCACCTTCAAGAACAGCGGCACCAAGGTCGCGGTACCGGATGTCACGGGTCAGCTGCTTGCCCAAGCGAGGGACACCCTGCAAACCAGCGGGTTCACCAACATCGTCCCGAAGAACGTGACGTGTGGCGGCACCCCCGTCGCGGGTCAGCCGACGTGCTCCCTGGATCAGGTCAACCACGTCATCTCGATGGACCCGCCCGGAAAGACGCCGACGCTGACCACCACGGCCATCACCCTCTCCGTAGGAACGGCGCCGAACCAGGTCCCGGTTCCGGATCTCACCGGCCTGTCGCAGGTCGATGCGGGGACGAAGCTCACCCAAGCGAGCCTTCAGCTGAACCCGAACATCCAGCAGGTGGACGTCACCGACCAGACCCAAGACGGCAAGGTCCAGACACAAACCCCGGCAGCGGGAACTTCGGTTGCTCCCAACGCGTCCGTCCAGATCACCGTCGGGAAGTTTCAGACGCAGGCGAACGTCCCGGACGTCACCAATGAGAGCTACAACGACGCGAACACCCAGCTGACCGGTTTGGGCTTCAAGGTCAAGAAGACGTCGACGGCCGGATCCCAGCCCAAGGACACCGTGATCGACCAGAGCATCAAGGGCCTTCCGGCTCCGAAGGGCACCACGATCACGCTGACCGTGTCGGACGGCTCGCAAGGTCAGATCACGATGCCCGACCTGACCGGCAAGACCTACGACCAGGCAGTGGCCGCGCTGCAGGCCAAGGGCTGGAACGGTCAGCCGACCCAGCGGTCCGACAAGTCGAGCGACCCCACCGCCACCAACACCGTCACCAGGACGGATCCGGCCGCGGGCAGTCAGATCGCAAAGGACCAGGCAGTGTCGATCTACGTCGCCGAACCCAACGGCGGCAGCACCACACCGACGACTTCAGGTCTCTTCCCGCCGAGTCACTGATAACTGACGAAGGCCCCGTACCGGTTCCATTCGGTGCGGGGCCTTCGTCATTCGTCCAGCCAGGTCATCTCGAAGTCACCGATGATCTGCTGCAGCTGAAACACCCGATCGGCTGGCTCCGCCTGGTGAATCACCCGGTTCTCGAGCCACTGGAACGGGCGCCTAATCGACACCCAAGTCAGCACGCATGACTCGCCAAGGCGCGCTGCGCCGCAACGGCCGACCGTCCTTACGGCTGGAAGCGATCCTCAGCGAAGCAGCACTACGTCGGGTGCAATGTGATGACTGCCCCGAACCTCACTACCGCCACCTGGATCAAGAGCAGCTACAGCGGTGGCAACGGCGGTAGCTGTGTCGAGGTCTCGCTCACCGCTCGGACTGTCGGTATCCGGGACTCCAAAGACCGCACCGCCTGCCACCTCGCCGTCCCCGCCGACGCCTGGCTCGCGCTGACCAGCGCTGTCAGCGCCTGATCACACCTCTTCGTCGAGGAACTGGCGGACGCTGGCGAGGACGTCTTCGTTATCCGACATCGAGCCGCACGACAGGTCCAACTCCTCGATGGTGCCGGAGCGCTTGATCTTCAGCGACAGTTTCTGGGTCTCCTTGCGTCGGCCGAGCCAGCCGAACAGTGAGGTGCAGAAGACTGTCGCCGACCTGCTGGTCACCGCGACCACCACCGAATCGACCACGCCGCCGAACTGACCGGCCTGGACCGGGATTTCGGCGAGCTGGACGCGGCCGCGGAGTTCGTCCTCGTCGCGCAGCCAGGCCGCAAGCTGCCGCAGCTCATCGCCCGACCCAGGCACGGTGATAGCGACAATCCCAGATGTCAACGGACGTTCCCCTCGCTTCGGCGGAGGGCGAGCGTACCGTCGAATCGCGTCAAACCTAAAGACCCGATCGGGTAATCGCACTCTGCAATTTGCAGTTCACGCTCAGGGTTTGCGGACCAGGAGGTGCCCCTGCTGCGTCTTCTCGTCCGGGCCTGGTTCGGCCAGCAGCTCTCCGACCATGACGAACCCGGCCTGACGCAACAGGTCGGCGATCCGGGCAGGCGGCAAGCGGTAGGCGTCGTAGGAAACCGTGTGTCCGAACCGCTGCCACAGCGGTCCAGGATTCCGGCGCTCGTCACCGACCTGGAACGCGACGAGCAAATGCCCACCGGACGCCAGCACCCGGAAGAACTCCGCGAACACCGCGGGATGCACCTCCGGCGGGACGTGAATGATCGAGTACCACGCCACAATGCCGCCGAGCGACCTGTCCCGCTGGTCCAGCGCGGTCATCGAACCCACCTCGAACCGCAGCTCCGGATACTCCCGGCGAGCGATCGCGATCATCCGCGGCGACAAGTCGACACCGAACGTGTCGAGCCCGAGCGCGTCCAGATGTGCCGTCACCCGCCCAGGCCCACACCCGATGTCCGCCGCCGGGCCAACATCCGCAGCCCGCACAACCTCAACGAACGCGGCTAACATCGCCCGCCCGAGCGGCCGAAGCGCCAACTCATCACGCACGTAGTCGGTGTAGTCGGCCGCCACGGTGTCGTACGCATCCCGAGTCGCCGTCAGGTAGGAGGGTTCCGTCATGCCCCGACACGCTAGCGGTTTTCCCTTGCGACACACCCGCCCCCGCGCGCTACCGTCCTCGGTGACGTCAATTCCCCGCCCGCAACGCCCGGTATTCATCCCTGCCGACGACTTCTTGGCCCTGCTCGGGGACTTGCCGAGGGCCAACTCCGAGGAGTTCTTCGCCGACATGGACGCAGCTGTCGATACAGATCCACACCATGCCACCTCAGCTGCGGCGGCGGGCCAGGGTGCCGACGGTGGTCGCGCTTAACGCCAGCACGACGGCGCAGACGACGGTGGCGACGAGGATCGGCTCTTCGATGGGCTTGTCGTTGGTCATCGCGGACAACATCGGGTTCACCAGCGGAATCCAGCGCGAAAGGATCACGAGGCCGAGTACGACCAGCGCCGAAATCACCGTCCAGCCGGCGCGCGCGACGAGCAGGCGCGAGCAGGGCAGGCCGATCGCGATGCCGAGCGCCGCGCACGACAGGTGAGCCAGCGCCGAAAGGCCGAGGGAGCCGGTGAAACCGTTGTGGTGCTCGACAACGGACCAGGTTTCGGAAACGACCGTCATCGCCGCGGCACACAGCAACACCGTCAGCACCACACCCGTGATCAGCGGCCACCATTTACGCGCGTGGCTCAACGTGACCAGCCGCTGGACGGGATCTTCGACGTCGAGCAGTGCGATCGTGAGCCAGCAGGACACGATCATCAGGGTCGCCGCGCTGACGGCGAATTCCGGAACCGGCGGCGAAGTCGGAAAGGTGTACTGGATCGACAGCACCGCGAGGAACAGCAGCGCACCAGGGACATAGCGCTGAGAATGGCCCAGCAGAGCCAAGTTGTAGCGGGTCACAGCTAGCACGGGACGACCTCGCGAACGGACCACCCGCGTTGCAGCGCCAGCAGAAGTACGGCGTCCGAACGCGGTGCCGGCACGGTCAGCTCGACCCGCTCGCCGGTCGACTTCGTGAGCAGGACGTCCGGCTCGTCGAGCCAGTCACCCTCCCCAGGGCCGTCGAGGACGATCCGCACGTCGGGACCACGGACGTCGACCTGCTCGGTTCGCGACAGTTTTCCCCGCACGATGCGGAAAACCTCGTCGGCGTGCTCGTGCGCGATCGCCGGCCTGTGGTCCGTGAACACGACGCTCGCGCCGCGCTCTTTTGTCTCCGCGACGAGTTCGCCGAGCACGTCGTGCGCCTCGGCGTCGAGGCCGGACCATGGTTCGTCGAGCACCAGAAGGTCCGGCCGGACGAGCACCGCCTGGGCGAGCCCGACCTTCTGCGCATTGCCCTTCGACAGCTGCCGCAGCGGCATTCGCGGGCCGCCGACCAGCGCGAGCCTGTCGAGCAGGACGTCGACCTCGGACAGCCCGGCCAACCCGTGGATGCGGCCCATGTGCCGCAGGTACGCCCGCGCGCCCATCCGTTGCGCGGCGGGAAAACGATCCGGCAGGTAGCCCACGGTCGGCTGTCCTGTCATCGTGCCCGAGCTCTGCCTCGACAGCCCCGCGAGGATGCGCAGCAACGTCGACTTGCCGGACCCGTTCGCGCCCAGAATCCCGATCACCCGCCCGGCTACGACCCGCAGGTCGACGCCATCGAGCACCGGATCCCCCTGCCCGAAGCGCTTACCGACCCCGGCGAGCTCGACCAGCACGGTCACGCAACGGCGGACTTTTGCAAGGCGCGGGTCGCCTGCTCCAGCTCGTCCACAATAGACTCCGCGACCGGGTGCCCGGCGGCGGCCATCCAGTTGGCGAGCATCCGGTGGCCGCCTTCGGTGAGCACCGACTCCGGGTGGAACTGCACGCCCTCGAGCGGCAGCGTCCGGTGCCGCATGCCCATCACGACGCCGGAATCGGTGCGCCCGGTGACTTCGAACTCCGGCCCGATGGTGTCGGGCACCACAGTCAGCGAGTGATAGCGGGTGGCGGTGAACCCGTCCGGCAGCCCGGCGAGCACGCCGGCGCCATTGTGGTGGACCTTGCTGGTCTTGCCGTGCAGCAGCTCGTGCGCACGGTCGACGGTCGCCCCGAAGGCGACCCCCAGCGCCTGGTGTCCGAGGCAGACACCAAGCATCGGCACGCCTTCGGCGGCGCAGCGCTTGACGACGTCGATGCTCTGACCAGCGCGTTCGGGAGTTCCGGGGCCGGGCGAGACGAGCACGGCGTCGAACTCGGTGATCCGGTCCAGGTCGACGACGTCGTTGCGCCAGACCGTGCACTCGGCGCCGAGTTGGGCCAGGTACTGGACCAGGTTGTAAACGAAGCTGTCGTAGTTGTCGACGACGAGGACGCGCATGACGCCCAGCTTAGCTGGTCCCACCTGCTGGACCGTACGCCAAATCACAATGAAAGTTAGGACTGCCTAACTTACCGTGGGTACGGTGAGCCGATCCCTTCGCGTAGCCATCGTGGGCGCAGGTCCCGCGGGCATTTACGCCGCCGACCTCCTCGACAAGTCCGACGCCGACGTCAGCATCGACCTGTTCGAGCGCATGCCGGCGCCGTTCGGGCTGATCCGCTACGGCGTCGCCCCCGACCACCCCCGGATCAAGGGCATCGTCACCGCCCTGCACAAGGTGCTCGACAAACCGTCCATCCGCCTGCTCGGCAACGTCGACTACGGCACCGACATCAAGCTCGACGACCTGCGCGAGTTCTACGACGCTGTCATCTTCTCCACCGGCGCGACGGCCGACCGCACGCTCGACATCGACGGTGTCGAACTGGACGGCAGTTACGGCGCCGCCGACTTCGTGTCCTGGTACGACGGCCACCCGGACGTCCCGCGCACGTGGCCGCTCAACGCGACCAGCGTCGCCGTGCTGGGCGTCGGCAATGTCGCGCTCGACGTCGCGCGGATCCTCGCGAAGACCGCCGACGAGCTGCTGACCACCGACATCCCGGCGAACGTCTACGACGGTCTCCAGGCCAGCCCGGTCACCGACGTCCACGTCTTCGGCCGCCGCGGCCCCGCGCAGGCGAAGTTCACCCCACTTGAGCTGCGCGAACTCGACCACTCACCGAACGTCGAGGTGATCGTCGACCCCGAGGACATCGAGTTCGACGAAGGCAGCATCGCGACGCTTCGCGCGTCGAAGCAGGCCGACATGGTCGTGAAGACGCTGCAGGAATGGGCGATCCGCGACCAGGGCACCCGCCCGAAGCGCCTGCACCTGCACTTCTTCCACTCGCCGTCCGAGATCGTCGGTGAGGACGGTCGCGTGACCGGCCTGCGGACCGAGCGCACCGAGCTGACCGGTGACGGGAACGTCCGCGGCACCGGCCAGTTCCACGACTGGGACGTCCAGGCCGTCTACCGCGCGGTCGGCTACCTGTCGACGCACCTGGCCGAGGTCCCGTTCGACCACAACGCGGGCGTCGTGCCCAACCAGGCCGGCCGGGTGCTGGACCTCGACGAGAACCAGCTTCCCGGCGTGTACGTCACCGGCTGGATCAAGCGCGGACCGATCGGCCTGATCGGGCACACCAAGGGCGACGCGGCCGAGACGGTCGCGAGCCTGTTGGCCGACGTCGACACGCTCGCCACTCCGGGCCAGGCCTCGCCCGCCGCGATTCTCGAGTTCCTGACCGAGCGCGGCGTCCCGTTCACGACCTGGGAAGGGTGGGGCAAGCTCGACGCCCACGAGCGCGCCCTCGGCGAGCCGCACGGCCGCGAGCGGATCAAGGTCGTCGAGCGCGAAGAGATGACCCGGGTTTCGCGCGCCTAGGACTCGTGAGCGACCCTAGCGCCCGCCCAGGTACGCGAGCACGGCCAGAACGCGGCGGTTGGTGTCGTCGGAAGCGACGATCCCGAGCTTCGCGAAGATGCTCGCGGTGTGCTTGGCGACCGCGCCCTCGCTGAAGAACAGGCGTGCGGCGATGGCGGCGTTCGAGCAGCCCTCGGCCATGGCACCGAGGACGTCGAGCTCACGCGGGGTCAGCACGCCCAGCGGGTCGTCCGCCGCGCTGCCGCCGCCGACCAGTTTCGCGATCACCTCGGGGTCCATCACCGTGCCGCCGTCGGCCACGCGGCGGACGGAGTCGATGAACTGCTCGGCGTTGAACACCCTGTCCTTGAGCAGGTAGCCGATCGCGCCGGTGCCATCGGCCAGCAACTCCCTCGCGTACAGCTGCTCGACGTGTTGGGAGAGCAGGAGAATCGGCAGGCCAGGGTGCTCGCGACGGGCGGCGAGGGCGACCTGCATGCCCTCGTCGGTGTTGGTCGGTGGCATCCGGACATCCACAATGGACACGTCCGGCCGGTGCTCGCGCAACGCCGCCTCCAGCTCCGGACCCGAGCCGACGGCCGCGACGACGTCGAACCCGTGCGCCATGAGCAGGTGTGTCAGGCCGTCTCGGAGGAGGTACTGGTCCTCGGCGATGACGGTTCTGGGTCGGGCTGGCACGTTAGCTCCACGGTCACCTTCGTCGGTCCCCCCGCCGGGCTTTCGAGCGTCAACCTACCGTCGAAGGCGCCGATCCGGCGCTCGATCCCGCGAAGTCCGGTCCCGCGTACCGGGCTCGCGCCGCCGCTGCCGTCGTCGGTGACCACCATCCGCAGTACCGAGCCGTCATACCGCAGGTCGACCGACGCGTACTTCGCCTCACCGTGCTTGACCGAGTTGCCGAGCAATTCGCACACCACGAAGTACACGCACGCCTCCGCCGGCCGCTCCAGCCGTTCCAGCGGCTCGATCGTCACCTCGACCTTCAACGGGCTGTCCAGCGCCACCGCGCGCACGGCGTCGGCTAGTCCGCGCTCGGACAACACCGGCGGGTGGATCCCGCGGACCAGGTCGCGCAGCTCGGTCAACGCCGTCGACGAGGACTCACGTAGGCCCCTGACCAGCTTCTTCGCCTCCGCCGGATCATTGTCGATCAGCGCCTCGACCGCGGCCAGCTTCATCCCCATCGCCACCAGCCGCGACTGGACGCCGTCATGGAGGTCGCGTTCGATCCGCCGCAACTCGGTCGCCTGCGCGTCGGTAACCGCCGTCCGCGTCCGCTCGACACGCTGGACGCGCTGAGCCAGTCGCGAAGCTTCGGTCGGACCGAGGAGCAGCCGTCCAAACCGCGCCTGCACACGGGCGAGCCACGGCGACACGACAATCGGGGCCAAGAAGAACGCAAGCGCGAGCGGGGTCGCCACGAGCGCCTGGACGTTCGTCGTGATGTGCGCGAAGCCAAAGGGCGCGAACCAAGTGAAGTCCGCCCAGTCAGTCTGCGTCGACCCGCCGAGCGGCCGCCAGATCCACAGGCACTGCAGCGCGATGAACCCGAAGCCGACCAGCGCGACCACCGGCAGCGCGAGGAGTCCGGAAACGAACGGGTTCAGCACCGCGGCGGCCGCGTCCCGGCGGGTCGCCTTGTCCTGCCACACCCACTTCATCCGGTCGAGCCTGCCCGGCCCCCACGGCTGGTCGTACAACCGGCGTCCCCGCTGGTAGAGCCCATCCGCGCGCGGCACCGGGAACGGCGGCGAGGGCAGATACGGACGATCGATGCGCACCCCGATCCACTCGGTCGACACCCGTCGGAACTCGTTGGTGACCTGCCGGGCGGCGACGACTGTCGGCGGGAAGATCTGCCAGACCCAGACCAGCACGAGAAGCTGCGGTGCCAGGAAGACGAACCCGGCCACGGACAGGCCGAACAGCGCCAACTGGTGCCAAAGTGCCTCGAAATGCCGGTTCAACCACCGCTGCGGCTTCACTCCCGGCTTCTTCGGAGTCAACGCATACAGCGTCCAACGCCCGTGAAGACGCAGTGCTGGCGGCCCGCTGAACAGCGACGACAAGGCCAGGAACGGGCTGACCAGTGGGTTCCAGAGCAGCCAGTAGACGTCGCGGGCGGTTGCCTGATCTTCGAACATCCAGTTCATCCGCCGCTGCACGCCGACCCACCAGGACCGCTTATAGAGCGAGTTTCCGTCGCGGTACCAGCCGTCGGCTTCCCGTTCCGGGTCAGTCGGCTTCAGCCAGTAGTAAGTCGGTATGTCGACTTCGCACCACTGCGCTGCCAGCCGACGCGCTGTTGCGATACGCGGCCGAGCTCGTTCGATCGCGGGTCCGAGGAAGAACACCAAACCGACACACAGGCAGCAGAACGCGAGGAAGACGATCACCAGGTCGAACAGCCCGGCGATCGCCAACCCCCCGAGTACGAACGCCCGTCCGACTGACAACACGTATCGGCGGACCATCGCACCTCCTCCCCTCGACCTGGATCCTGGCGCACGACGCCGGTCGGCACACTGCGTCCAGGGCCACAAAGGGGTGGACCCAGGCCCACCCCCAACCGGTGCCCAAGGGGATTCTGACACCCCGACCTGCGCAATAGCGTTTTTCCCATGCCACTCATCGAGGTCAAGAACCTCCGCAAGACCTACCGCGACAAGGTCGCCGTCGAAGACGTGTCCTTCACCGTCGAGCGCGGCGAGATCTTCGGGATCCTCGGCACGAACGGCGCCGGCAAGACCACGACCGTCGAATGCCTCCAGGGCCTCCGCACGCCGGACGCCGGGTCGATCTCGGTGCTGGGGCTGGATCCGCGGAAGGACGGTGTCGCGCTGCGACAGAAACTGGGTGCACAGCTGCAGGAGAGCCAGCTGCCGGAGAAGCTCAAGGTCATCGAGGCGCTCGAACTCTTCGCATCCTTCTACGACAACCCGGCAAACCCCGAGACGCTGATCGAGCAGCTCGGCCTGACCGAGAAGCGCAAGTCGTACTTCAAGGACCTCTCCGGCGGGCAGAAGCAGCGGTTGTCGATCGCGCTCGCACTGGTCGGCAATCCGGAGATCGCGGTGCTCGACGAGTTGACCACCGGCCTCGACCCGCACGCCCGCCGAGACACCTGGAAGTTGATCGAAGACGTCCGCGACCACGGCGTCACCGTCATCCTCGTGACCCACTTCATGGACGAGGCGCAGCGCCTGTGCGACCGCATCGCCGTGATCGACGGCGGCCGCGTGTGCGCCCTCGACACCCCGGCGGGTCTGATGGCCACCGCCGCCGAAGCCACCCTCGACGACGCGTTCGTCGCCCTGACCGGCCGAAACTGAACGGACCACGATCATGAACGCGCTCGCCAAACTCACCAGGACCGAAGCGAAACTACAGCTGCGCACACCGACATTTCTGCTGCTGGGTGCACTCTTCCCCAGCGTCATCCTGCTCGCGGTCGGGTCCATTCCCGGGATGCAGCAGTCCTATCAGGGTGGACCCCGGTTCATAGACGCCTGGGCACCGTCGCTGATCGTGATGGCCATAACCGTCCTGGGGCTGCAATCGATCCCGGCCTATCTGGCCACCTACCGCGAACGCGGCATCCTGCGCCGGCTCGCGACCACCCCGGTGCACCCGGGCAAGCTCCTGCTCGCACAACTTGTGATCAACGTGGTCGTCGTCCTGATCGGTGTCGGCCTGCTGCTGGTGGTCGGCGCGACCGTCTTCCACATCCCCGGGCCGAAACACCCGCTCGGTTTCGCGCTGGCACTGGTCGTCGGCATCGGCTCGGTCTTCGGTATCGGCCTGCTGGCCGCCGCGCTGGCCAGGACCAGCCGCGGCGCGGGCGGTCTCGCGGCGATCGCATTGTTCCCGGTGATGATCCTCGGCGGCGTCTACCTGCCGCGGCAGTTCCTGCCGGGCGTACTCAAGACGATCGGCGAGTTCACTCCGCCGGGAGTGCAGGCGCTGCAGGATTCCTGGACCGGCGGCGGCCCCCAACCGCTGCAGTCCGCGGTACTCGCCGTGTTCACTGTCGCGATCATCGCGCTCGCGACTCGTCTCTTCCGTTGGGAATGAACTGTGGTGGGTGTCGAATTGCGTAGAGCCCGTTCGTCGACAGGGTGAGAGGCCGGCAACGGGCGGCCGTCACGCACAGGAGGCCCACTGTGTGCCAGGAGAACGTAAGCGCCACCCTGACTGTCGCCGTGCCCGCCACAAGGGTTTTCGCGGTGCTGGCAGATCCGACGACCCATGCTGCGATCGATGGCACCGGCTGGGTTCAGGAATCTGTCGACCAGGCACCGCTGTCCGGAGTGGGCCAGATTTTCCGGATGGACATGTATCACGCCAACCATCCAGCCGGTGACTACCGGGTGGTCAACAAGGTCGAGGTGCTCGAATCGCCGCGCACCATCGGCTGGCTGACGGGGTCCGAGAAGGTCGACGGCGACCTGGAGTTCGGTGGCTGGATCTGGCGCTACGACCTGGCGCCGCTCGGTCCGTCCGACACCGAGGTCACGCTCACCTACGACTGGTCGGCGGTGCCGCAGTTCCGCCGGGAGTACATCCAGTTCCCGCCGTTCGGTCCCGAGCATCTCATCAACTCGCTGCACCACCTGGCCGCGCTCGCCGCACCGGCGTTCCGGAACTAGTCGACACCTGGAGGGCATCATGACCGCTACCTACACCTTCGACGTCTTTTCCAGTCTGGATGGCTTCGGCGCCGCTGGCGGCGATTGGACTGGCTACTGGGGCAAGCAAGGCCCCGAACTACTCGAGCACCGCCTCGCCTTGTACGGCGGGGAGCAGCGGATGGTCTTCGGAGCCACCACGTATCGGGCGTTCGCGCAGATGTTGGCCTCGAGCACCGTGGAGTCCGAAGTGCGTGACCCCTGGGTCACCCAGATGAGGAGCCTGCCGGCAACGGTGGTGTCGACCACGCTGCAAGGACCGCTCGACTGGCCGGACGCGACCGTCGTGAGCGGCGACGCCGTCGACGTCGTCGCCCGGCTCAAGGAGGAGTCCGAGGCGCCGTTGCGCTCGCACGGAAGCCTGGCGATGAACCGGGCACTGATGGCCGCCGGTCTGGTCGACCGCGTCCAGGTGACGGTCTTCCCGGTGATCACCGGGAAGACCGGACTGGGCCCGATCTTCGAGGGTGCGGCCGACTTCGACCTCGAGCTGCTCGAGAGCCTCACGCTCGACGGCCACATCCAAGAGCTCATCTACCGGCCCACCCTGCATGTCTGAGTCATCACAAATGATCAGCCATATTGGTGATGATTGTCGTTTTCTCTTGTGGCTCACCGGCAAGCCCGGTAACTAGGAAAGGGTGTCCGCCACTTCGGCGGGCACCCTTTGACCACGGAGGTTCTCTTGTCGCTTGACGTTTCCCCCGCGCTGCTCGAAAAGGCCGAACGCGGTGAGGTGGCCGACGCGGAGTTCGTCGCCTGTGTGCGGGAGTCGCTGCCCTATGCGTGGGACGTGATCACCACGGTGATCGCCGACCTCGAAGGCGCGACGGACGGGTTCGCCGACCACGAGACACCTCCGCCGAGCGAAGCCGAACGCGGTCAGCTGCTGCGCGCGCTGGCGTCGGACGCGATCCGCGGTGGCCTGGAACGGCATTTCGGCGTGAAGCTGGCCTTCCAGAACTGCCACCGCGTCGGGGCGTTCACGCCCGCCGAAGTCGACAGCGACCGGTACCGCGCCTTCATCTCACCCCGCGGCCAGCTGCTGAACCAATCGCCTGAGCTGCGCGACTGCTGAGGCTACGGACGTTCCCTCGGGGCCATCCTGATGGCGGCCGCCGCATTGGCTTCCAACGCCACGGGGATGGTCCCGAGGGGTCTTTACTGCTGCACCGAGACGTCGTTGAAGGGCAGCATCGGCTCCACCCAGGGGAAGATCACGAACAACAGCAGGGCCACGACGGCCAGGACGAGGACGCCGGCGGTCAACGCCTTCGCCCCCGTGGTCCCGGGCAGCCGTCGCCAGATCCAGGCGTACATCAGCTGGCCTCCCCAAGCTTCGACAGCAAGTCCCCATAGCTCTTGACCTGCGTCTTCGGCACCTGGCGGACCAGCACCGAGGTCACGATGAGCCGCTGCTTGTCGGAGAACTGCGGGTTGCACGTCGTCAGCGTCAGCAGCGCGATCTGCGACGCCGTCGGGATGACGTCGACAACCTGGTACGGCACCGGGTTCACCGCGTTGCCCTGGGTGGGCAGCACGATCTTGCGGCCGGACGTCTGGCCGTAGACACCGCCGCCCGCCTGGCTCGGGTCGCGGAGCGTGGACACGCCGGCGCACTTCGGGTCCTTGCCCTTGCCGGTCGCCCAGCCGTTGATCTCGTCGTCGTGTGGCAGGACCTTGTAGACGAAGAAGTCCGTCTGGGTCTCGATGAGGATCGAATCGCACGAGTTCAACTGGTCGAGGTCGTTGAACGGCGCGCCCTTGCCGACGCGGTGGCCGGCGACGGCGAAGTTGCCGGGCAGCCCGGGCAGCGCCGTCCCCTTGTAGTGGCCGGGCCCGATCGCCAGCGCGTTCTCGTCGGTGCCTTCCTGGATGGTGAAGTGGTAGTCGGCGCCGAACGACGGGATGTACATCCGCGCGAACGCCTGGCCGTCGATCAGCTCGGGGTGCAGCGCCCGATCCTTGGCCCACTGGTTGTCCAGGGTCGAACTCGCGTCGGCCTGCTTCGCCGCGGAGAACAAGTCGGTGACGTACAGCTCGTAGACGACGAAGAGCAGGACGATCAGCCCGGCCGTGATGAACAGTTCGCCGACCGTCCGGACGGCGATACTGCCCGGGCCAGGGCGGTGCGGCGCCGGGCCGTCCACCGCGACCGAGCCGCCGGGACCGGTGTCCGGTCCGACGAAATCCCGGCCGCCGGGCTCTGCCGGTTCTTCGCGCGTAGCCACGCAAGCTCCCTTCAGGGGTAAACTTGTGCTCTTAGTCACATGGTGGTCACAGGTCGGGTGAAAGGAGCGCTCGTCCCCGGTGCTTACGCGTCCTCGATTACGTTAACGTGTGCACGAGGCGCTGGTTGCGCACCCGAAAGCGGGAACTTCTCCACCAGTCGAGCCGGAACAGCACGCGAGGATTCAGATGCCGAAGTCCAAGGTCCGCAAGAAGACGGCGTACACCCCGCCGATCGATCGCCGCACGCCGGTGAAGGTCAGATCGGCGGCAGGGCCGTCGAACCTGTTCTACAAGATCGTGATGTTCGGTCTGATGTTGCTCGGCCTGGTCTGGCTGGTGGTCAACTACATCGCGGGCGACAAGATCGGTTTCATGATCGATCTCGGGAACTGGAACTTCGCCATCGGCTTCGCGCTGATGATCGGTGGTCTCCTGATGACGATGCGGTGGCGCTAGTTGTTGCTCCGAATGGCGGCTTGACACCGAATTACACGCGTGTGACTCATCCCCATTGTGGATAAACCCTGTGGATAACTCTCCAACAGAGCAGGCCCCGGAGACCCGGTGGTCACCGAAGCCCGCGCTGGTCGGCCTCGGCTGGGCAGTGACGGTCCTGGTGGCCGTCGGGGCCGTTTTGGACGGCTTCTCCGGCGACCACGGGGGCATCGTCCTGTTCTCGCTGGCGGCGTTGGCCGTGGGGGCGTTCACCGTGCACGCGACCTTCGTCCGCCCGCGGCTGGCCGCCGACCTCACCGGGATCAGCGCCAGGACGCTATCGGGCACGGTCAAGCTGGACTGGCCGTCAACCCGGGTCCGCCTGCGCACCACGCGTCGGCTCGGTCGCGACGGCATCACGCTCGAGGTCGAAGCCGAGGACGTCCTGCTGATCTTCGGACGGCTCGAGCTGGGCGAAGACCCGCATGACGTGCTCGACGTCCTGAGCGCCCTACGAGCGCGCAGCTAGCGGTCGGACACGCAGGTCACCGCACCGGTGGACTCCTGGGTGCACGTCAGTTGGCTGAACTCCGCGTTCCGCACGAAGACGAGCCCGATGGCGGCGACCAGGACGACCACGAGCATCCCGGCCTGCCAGGCCACGCGGTTCTTCGCCGGGGCGTAGACGATGGCGACCATGGCCACCACGCCCGTCACCAGCCCGCCGAGGTGCGCGAACACGGAAATGCCCGGGATCGCGTAGGTGAGGGCCAGGTTCAGCACGATCGTGCCGATCACGGTGCCCGGGTTCAGCTTGAGCCGCAGAACCGCCACGAGCAGCGCACCCAGCAGCCCGTACAGGGCACCCGAGGCGCCCGCGGTGGCCGTGCCGGGGTCGGCGAACAGGTAAACCGCCGCGCCACCGCCGAGCATCGCGATGAAGTACACGGCCAAGAAGCGGACCTTGCCGAGCAGACGCTCGAGATCGCGGCCGATCATCCACAGCGAGAGCATGTTCACCGCGATGTGGATCGGGCCGAGGTGCAGGAAACCCGAGGTCAGCAGCCGCCACCACTCGCCGTTCAGGCCGACGCTCGGCGGGAACAGGACCCAGTCGTTGAACAGCGTGGACCGCTCGTTGTCCCACGGGCTCTTCGCCAGCACCGCGGTGATCAGGTAGATCGCCACGTTGACGCCGATGAGGATCGGGGTCACCACGGCCTTGTCGAGCGGCCGGGTGCCGGCGATCGTCGTCACGCCGAGGCCGGCGGCCCGGTACTGCTTCTCCTGCGTGCGCTGCTGCCGCTGGCCGGTCTGCACGCAGTCGGTGCACTGGAAGCCGACGGCGGCCTCACGCAGGCAATCCGGGCAGGCCGGACGCCCGCACCGCGCACAGCTCAATGCCGTGGGGCGGTTCGGGTGCCACCAACAGCCGGGCGTGGCCGCCTGCTGCTCAGGGTCCGGCTGGCCAGAAGAGTGGGGGTACGGGGGTTGGTTCACGATGACACCAACCTACCCGTATCCGCCCGACTGCCTCTGTTCGTCAGCCTTCGCGGTTGACGCTGATCTTCTCGATCACGACGTCCGACAGCGGCTTGTCCGCCTGGCCGGTCGCGGTGCGCCCGATGGCGTCGACGACGTTGCGCGACTCCTGGTCGGCCACCTCACCGAAGATCGTGTGCTTGAAGTTCAGGTGCGTCGTCGGCGCGACGGTGATGAAGAACTGCGAGCCGTTGGTGCCGGGGCCGGCGTTCGCCATGGCCAGCAGGTACGGCTTGTTGAACTGCAGCTCCGGGTGGAACTCGTCGCCGAACTTGTACCCGGGTCCACCGCGGCCGGTGCCGGTCGGGTCGCCGGCCTGCAGCATGAAGCCGTCGATGACCCGGTGGAAAATTGAGCCGTCGTAGAACGGCCCCGAGGTCGTGCCCTGGGCATTGGGCTGGGTGTACTCCTTGGTGCCCTCCGCGAGACCGACGAAGTTCGCGACGGTCTTCGGTGCGTGGTCAGGGAGTAGGTTCAGGTGGATATCACCCTGGTTGGTGTGCAGCGTGGCCTTCAACGCACCACCAACGAGGGATCCATTGCTTTCAGTCACAGGACTCATCGTGCCATCCACGGCGGAATCCGTGGGGAAGGGGCACGATAGGTTACAAGCAACGAAGCAGAATCCAAACGATTGATGAGGTGAAGGCCATGACTCGGGCCGCAGATTCCGTGGGTGAGTCGGTCAAGACCGGCTTGCACGACCTGCGTAAACGAGCCGCCGAGGCCGGCAAGGCGGGCGCGGAAGCGACCGCCCAGGCCGTCGAGGCGGCCGAGCACAAGCTCACCGAAGGCGCGAAGACCAGCCGTCGCGCCGGCAAGAAGGCCGCTAAGAAGCTCGCGAGCAAGGGCAAGACCAGCCGAAAGGACCTCGCCCGCAGCTCCAAGGCCGCGCGCAAGGAAGCTCTCGCGCGGGTCGCCGAGCTCCGCAAGCCGGGCCGGAAGGCGAAGAAGGCCGCCATCAAGGCCGCGAAGGCGGCTGGGCAGTCCAAGCGACGTGGCAAGAAGGACTTCAAGGGCGCGAAGAAGGACTTCCGGGCCGCACTGATCGAGGCGAAGGGCGCAGCCAAGGGCGTGCGCACCAAGCGTCGTCGCTGGCCGTGGGTCCTTGGCCTCGGGGTGGTCGCCGCGGGGACGGCGTACGCCCTGCGGTCGAAGCCGGAGCCGCCGATCGCTCCCGCGCCGCCGCGCACCCCTGCCAAGCCGCCGGTCCCGGCCGCAAAGCCCGCCGCTGAGGCGAAGCCCGCTCCGGCACCGAAGCCCGCCGCCCCGGCCAAGCCGCCGGCCCAGCGCAACGGCAACGGACAGCAGGCTGCGACGCCGGCTTCCGAGAAGAAGAACTAACTACTGACACAAAGAGGGCCCGGAACTCGCGTCCCGGGCCCTCTTTGTCGTAGCTGGAAATCAGACAGCTGCGGCGTGCTTGTCGATCAGCTGGCCCAGGCGGGGAAGCGCCTCGGCGACGTTCTTCTTGCCGTTCGGGCGAAGCTTGCTGTACAGGCCCTTGATGCTGTCGCGGCTGCTCTTCTCCGCACGGGCGTCGGTGACGCTGAGCAGCGCGTCGGCGGCCTCGTCCGAGCGACCGGTGAGGTAGGCACCGAAGTCGCTGCCACCGCTGGTCTTGTAGGCGCCGTAGAAGGGCTCGAGCGCACCGGCGAAGTCGTCGAGCAGGGTGTCGACGGCCGCGGGGATGATGCCCGGCTTGATCTTCTTCACCGCTGCGAAGCCGGTCTTGACGACGGCACCGGAAACGCCGCCCTTGTCCGAAACCTCTTCGTCGACCAAGCCCTGGAGGTCGGTCACGACGGCCGGACGCCTGCTGGAGTCGAGCAGGATTTCCTTGAGGGTGTCAGCCACGAATATCTGTCCTTTTTAATCGAAGTACACGACTTTGCTGTGCCGTTCGCTTCAGCGGTGCGAGGGGCAACGCTTGGCTCCGGCAGTGCGCCAGTACTCGAAACCTGCGCGTGCGGAACAGGGTAGTACAAGATCAACTTCACTCGGACGTGCGGAGGGTTGTACTACATCCGCAGGTTGGCGATAGCCTGTTTCGCCACAATCCGCCCCTTGATGCTCTGTTTCTGGTTGGTCGTCACCACGACCGCCGCCCCCTGTTTCGCGACGGCGTAGACCGCCCCGGAATCGGTCGACTCGTAGCCACCGTGCCAACCGGCCGGCTCGTCGGCCGGATCGGACGTGTCGATCGGCGCGACCTGGTTCACGAGCGCCGTCGCCACCGCCGGCTCGCCGACGTAGACGCGGACAGACAACTGGAGCTTGCCGGTCAGCGCGTAGAAGAAGCAGGTCGGCTGCGGTTTGTCCGCCGAGGTTTGGACCTTGGAGACATGCTGCCCGTTCGACTGCGCGACGAATTCGGTGTCCAGATAGGGGCATGGACCCCCGCCGCTCGGGGTCGGCGCCGGTGGCACGACGGGCGCGGTCGACGTCGGAACGGCCTTGGATGACGTTGACGACGCTGCAGGAGCCTCCTTTGACACGGAGGGTGCGCATGCCGTTAGCAAGAGAGTGACAGCGAGCGGCAGAACGGCCGTTCGTCGCATAGCGTAACCAGCCAATCACAAATCACACGAACGTGGGGCATCGAAGGTTCAAACTTCACCAAGTATCGGAGCTATCACACAAAGTGTCGCGCTGTGACTTTCGACACTCCTACCCTGACGGTTCTCATTTCAACTACCGGGAGGCTGCGATGAAGATCTTCGAGCAAGGCCGCGACCACGCACTGGCGCTGTTCCGGATCGTCCTGGGATTCCTCTTCTTCTGCCACGGTGCCTCCCAGCTGTTCGGCGTGTTCGGCGCGAAAAGCCAACTCGCCTTCGGCGTCTGGCCAGGGTGGTGGGCCGCGGCGATCCAGCTCGTCGGCGGAGCGGCGGTCGCTCTCGGCGTCGGGACCAGGGTCGCCGCAGTCCTGTGCTCTGGCTCCATGGCCTACGCCTACTTCTTCACGCACGCGCCCAAGGCTCTCCTGCCGCTGCAGAACGGTGGCGAGCAGGCCGCGATGTTCAGCTGGGGCTTCCTGCTGATCGCCTTCCTCGGCAGCGGCCGCTGGGCGCTGAGCTCGGTCCTGCACCGCGTCGAACGCCAGAGCGGACACCAGGCGGAACCCGCGCGATGAGTCACCGGCCTGCCGCCGCCGTGCGACGATGGCTCACCGACGACGGAGTCGGTGAGGAGGTCTGTGGTGATCACCCCGGAGCAGTATGTCGGCGTGGTGGCCGAACGGATCCAGCGCGGTGGCGGCAGGCTCAACTCGGTACAGCTCGGCCCGGCGATCGCGGCGGTCGGGCTGTTCACCGAGCGAACGTGTCAGGCACCTTGGATTGGAACGCCGCCTCGATCGTCATCGCCGGCCTGGTGGGTAACCACGTCTACCCGGATGGTCGCCGTGGACATGACGACCGGCTATCTGTACGCGTTCCCCGGGGACAGACTGTCGGGTACGGCCGCGCAAGCCTCGATTCACGCGCGGCTCACGTTCTGCTTCCCGCAGCCACCGGAGATCTACGCGCAGCTCCAGTGGCAGGCGCAGCAACAGGCCCCACCGCCTCCCCCGGGCTGGGAGCCGCAAGTGCCTCCGCAGCCGGCACCTCCCCCGCCGCCGTACGGTTACTGACATGGCAGGACTACGCGGCTGGCCGTCGTTCCCTGAAGAGCTGCCGGAGTTCGACCCCGGTCAAGCCCCCGCGACGCCGCAGGAACTCTTCGAGTCATGGCTGTTCGAAGCAGGCGAACACGTACTCGCCCCGCACGCGGTCACCCTGTCCACTGTGGACGCCGACGGCCTGCCTGACGCCCGGGTGGTGATCCTCAAGGACGTCGACGCCACCGGCTGGTACGTCTCGACGAGCGCGGACAGCCCGAAAGCCGTCCAATTGCGCGAAAACCCCCACGCCGCACTGACTTTCTTCTGGCCAGGCCGCGGCCGTCAGGTCCGGCTGCGGGGCCCCGTAACCACCGCGGCACCGGAAGTCTCAGCGTCGGACTTCTCGGACCGGTCACCGGCCTCGAAGGCCGAATCGCTGATCGGCCACCAGTCCGAAGTCCTCGAAAACCCCGCCGACCTACTACGCGCAGCCGAAGCCGCTGAGCGCCAGGTGCGTGAAAACCCCGACGTGGTCCCGGATTCCTGGACGCGCTACCGCGTCTCCCCGACTGCTGTCGAGTTCTGGCAAGCCTCCAACGATCGCCGGCACGTCCGTCTCCGCTACCGCCGCACCGGCGAAACCTGGCTCCCCGAACACCTCTGGCCCTAGCAGGGCTCGTGCGTAGTTAGGCCGGTTCTAACCGGCCGGAACACTCACGAGTTCGCTGGAAGCCGGACAGGGTGGGGGCCCAGGGAGCGGGAAGTAATCGTTCTCGTGGCAGACGGTCTCGGCAACGACGAGATCGCGGCTCAGATGTTCCTGTCGCCGCTCACCGTGAAGACGCATGTGGTGCGGGCCATGACGAAGGTCGGCGCACGTGATCGAGCGCAACTCGTCTCATTCACCTTCCGAGCCGGTCTCAACCCCTGAGTCTGCCGAGCCATCCGGGTGGGGTCTGGGGGTTGCACCCCAGAAAGCACAAAGGAGCGAGCCGATTCGCGCTTGCCGCGAATACGATTCGCCCCGAGTGACGTGGAGCTGAGGGGAATCGAACCCCTGACCCCCGCCTTGCAAAGGCGGTGCTCTACCAATTGAGCTACAGCCCCGAGCGCGGACGGCGGGTGGCCGTCCGCGGGGAGATCAGTTGTTGGCCGCGTCGGAGGAACTGGCCTTGGCCGGCGAGCTTCCGTTGGTGGAGACGGCGCCGAGCGGCTTGGTCGGCGCGGTGGCTTCACGCCAGAGGTCGGCTTCTGCCTTCGAGTCCTTGTTGCGCTTGACCACGAACAGAACACCGCCCGCGATGACCGCGAGTGCCAGCAGCTTCTTCACCTGGAGCCCCCTCTTCCTTCGACAACTTGCTCAACCTGCGTGCCAATGTTACTAGACGCCCTGAGTCGAGGTTTTGGCGGTGCGACGTGTTCCACGTGGAACCGGACGAACGGGGGTTACTGCTGGGCAGCCGCCTGGGCGCGGAGTTTCTCGTCGGCCTCGCGGCGCTCGGGGGTCAGGTTGTCGCCGAAGTCCTCCGGGCTGAAGACCTGGCGGATCTCGATCTCGCTGTCACCCAGCATCGGCGACGGGCAGCGCTTGACCCATTCGATGGCCTCTTCCTTCGACTTGACCTCGAAGAGCCAGAACCCGGCGATCAGTTCCTTGGTCTCGGCGAACGGACCGTCGACGACCGTGCGGTCGGTACCGGAGAACTTGACCCGCACCCCGTTGGAGCTGGGGTGCAGGCCCTCACCGGCGAGCATGACGCCGGCCTTGACCAGCTGCTCGTTGTAGGCGCCCATCTCGGCGAGCAGCTCCGCGGTGGGCAGCACGCCGGCTTCGCTGTTGGCATCGGCTTTGACCATGACCATGAATCGCATCGCGTGTCTCCTTCGTGGCGAGCGGCCCCTCGGCCTGCTCTGTACTACCGCGTCGAACGGCCCTCGCCCGGATCGACACCCACGGCGAAGTTTTTCCCGAGATTCACAAAAAGCAGAAGGCCGGTTCGCGATTTTCGCGAACCGGCCTTCTGCTGGGTGGGCCCACCAGGACTTGAACCTGGGACCTCTTCGTTATCAGCGAAGCGCTCTAACCACCTGAGCTATGGGCCCGTGGGAACGAAAGAAAGGTTACCCGACGCCCCCGGGTGGCCCGCAACCGGGTTACTCACGTTCCGACAGCGTGACCTCAAGTCCGCCGGCGAGGTCCGCGGACACGTTGTAGATGAACGCGCCGACGGTGGCCAGCGCGGAGACGAGCACGATGTTGATCGCGCCGAGGATGGCCGCGATGCCGAGGACACGGCCGACGCTGATCAGCGGACCCGTCGCCGCGGCGGTGCCTTCGCCGCCGACGAGCGAGGAGTACGTACCGTTCAGTTTGTCCCAGACGCCCATGCCGTCGAGGACGGTGTAGAGCACACCGACCGCGACCATCCAGACGAAGAACATCGCGACGCCGAGCACGAGCGAAAGCTTGAGCACCGACCACGGGTCGAACCGCTTGATCTGCAGACTCGCCCGCCGCGGCCCGCGGCCGGGACGGCGCAGGGCGGACGGAGTCGTCCGCCCCCTGCCCGTCGGCCCGGCCGAGGCGGCGGCGTTGTCCCGGTACTGACCTTCGCCCTCGTCAGCGGCGTCCCCGAACAGCCGGCGCGCGGCAGTGCCACTCACCACCGGGTAGTCCCCGGTGCCGGGGTGGTACTCCCTGTCGCTCACCTGCTGTCCGTCCTGCGCATGATTCGAGTACAGCACATCGCCGGACCCCGCCGCCGGGTCAACGGCGGTGGACGACTCGCCGTCCTTGCCCACACGCTGCCATGGCGGCGAGGCCGCCGAACCGGCCGGAGCACCGTTCGAGCCGGGCGCCTCGGACTTGTCGGGTGATGTCACGAAGAGTCAATCCTTACCTGGGGTGGCGTCGTCCAACTACTCCGTCGCCGGGGTTTCGTCTCCTGCAGGACCGTCGGTACCTTCAGCGCCGTCGACAGCTTCGACGCCTTCGACAACTTCAGCAATGTCGGTGGTGTCAGCGACGTCGACGGTGTCAGTGACCTCGACCACTTCGCCTTCGACGACTACGGCGTCACCGGTACCTACAGAGGCGACGTCTGAGGGCTCGTCCGCGTTGCGTGCGATGGCGAGAAGAGTTGTCCCTTCGTCGAGATTCATCAGCCGGACCCCCTTCGTCTGCCTGCCCGCTTTGCGTACCTGCTCGGCCATCGTCCGGATCACGCCGCCGGTCGAGGTGATCGCGTACAGCTCGTCGTCGATGTCGACGATCACCGCCCCCACCAGCCTGCCACGCTTCCGGTCGTACTGGATGGTGAGAACGCCCTTACCGCCGCGACCCTGCACCGGGTAGTCGTCGATCGGGGTGCGCTTCGAGTAACCACCGTCTGTCGCGACCAGCAGGAACTTGTCCTCCGCCACGACGTTGATCCCGAGCAGCTCGTCACCGTCGTTGAACCGCATCCCGAGCACACCCGAGGTGGCGCGGCCCATCGGACGCAACGCCTCGTCGGAGGCGTGGAAACGGATCGACTGCCCTTCCGAAGACACCAGCAGCAGGTCGTCCTCGGCCGAGACCAGCACCGCGCCGACCAGCTCGTCACCCTCGCGGAGGTTGACCCCGATCAGGCCGCCGGAGCGGTTCGAGTCGAAGTCGCTGAGCTTGGTCTTCTTGACCAGGCCCTTCTTCGTCGCGAGGACCAGATACGGCGAGACCTCGTAGTTCGGGATCTCGATGATCTGGGCGATCTTCTCGTCCGGCTGGAACGCGAGCAGGTTCGCGACGTGCTGGCCGCGAGCGTTGCGGTTCGCTTCGGGCAGCTCGTACGTCTTCGCCCGGTACACCCGGCCCTTGTTCGTGAAGAACAGGATCCAGTCGTGGGTCGAGCAGACGAAGAAGTGCTGGACGATGTCGTCCTGCTTGAGCGTGGCGCCCTGGACACCCTTGCCGCCGCGCTTCTGCGAGCGGTAGAGGTCGGTCTTCGTGCGCTTCGCGTAACCGGTGCGAGTGATTGTCACCACCACGTCCTCGACGGCGATGAGATCTTCGACCGAGACCTCGCCGTCGAACGGGATGATCCGGGTACGCCGGTCGTCGCCGTACTTGTCGACGATGGCCATCAGCTCGTCGCGGATGATCTGCCGCTGACGCTCCGGCTTCTCGAGGATGTCCTTCAAGTCGGCGATCTCGAGCTCGATCTCGGCCAACGTGTCGATGATCCGCTGCCGCTCGAGGGCGGCGAGCCGCCGGAGCTGCATGTCGAGGATCGCGACAGCCTGGACCTCGTCGACGTCCAGGAGCTCCATCAGGGCCGGCCGCGCGTCCTCGGCCGACGGTGAACGCCGGATCAGCGCGATGACCTCGTCGAGCATGTCGAGGGCCTTGACCAGACCACGCAGGATGTGGGCGCGTTCTTCGGCCTTGCGCAGCCGGAAGCGGGTCCGCCGGACGATGACGTCCATCTGGTGGTTGACGTAGTGCCTGATGATCTGGTCGAGCCGCAGCGTGCGGGGCACGCCGTCGACCAGCGCCAGCATGTTGACGCCGAAGTTCTGCTGCAGCTGGGTGTGCTTGTAGAGGTTGTTCAGCACCACCTTCGCCACGGCGTCGCGCTTGACCGTGATGACGATGCGCTGGCCGCTGCGGCTGTTGGACTCGTCGGCGATGTCCGAGATGCCGGTGAGCTTGCCGTCGCGGACCAGGTTGGCGATGTTCTCGACCAGGTTGTCCGGGTTGACCTGGAACGGCAGCTCGGTGACGACGAGGATCGTGCGGCCCTTGGCGTCCTCCTCGACCTCGACGACCGAGCGCATCCGGACCGAGCCACGGCCCGTGCGGTACGCGTCCTCGATGCCGGAGTTGCCCAGGATCAGGCCCTTGGTCGGGAAGTCCGGCCCCTTGACCCGCAGCAGCAGCGCCGCGAGCAGCTCGTCGTCATTGGCCTCGGGGTTCTCCAGTGCCCAGACGACGCCTTCAGCGACCTCACGCAGGTTGTGCGGCGGGATATTGGTCGCCATCCCGACCGCGATCCCGGAACCACCGTTGACCAGCAGGTTCGGGAACCGGCTCGGCAGCACGTCCGGCTCTTGCGTCCGGCCGTCGTAGTTGTCGGAGAAGTCGACGGTCTCTTCTTCGATATCGGCCAGCATGTGCATGGCCAGCTGCCCGAGGCGAGCCTCGGTGTACCGCATCGCGGCGGCGGGGTCGTTACCCGACGAACCGTAGTTGCCCTGGCCGTCGATCAGCGGGTACCGCATCGACCACGGCTGCGCGAGGCGGACCAGCGCGTCGTAGATCGAGGAGTCACCGTGCGGGTGATAGTTACCCATCACCTCGCCGACAACGCGCGAGCACTTGTTGTACCCGCGGTCCGGCCGGAAGCCGGAGTCGTACATCGCGTACAGCACGCGGCGGTGAACCGGCTTGAGCCCGTCACGCACGTCCGGCAGCGCGCGGGACACGATCACGCTCATCGCGTAGTCGATGTACGAGCGCTGCATTTCGTGCTGGATGTCGACCGGTTCGATGCGGTCGTGTTCCGGCGGCAGGGTTTCCGTCATCTCGTCCTTCTTGTGGTGACAGTCCTCATTGGACAGGCAGTGGCCAGTGGTGGACTACACGTCCAGGAAGCGAACGTCCTTGGCGTTGCGGGTGATGAACGAACGGCGCGCTTCGACGTCCTCGCCCATCAGTACGGAGAACAGCTCGTCGGCCTGCGCCGCGTCGTCCAGGGTGACCTGGCCGAGCAGCCGGTGGGCCGGGTCCATCGTGGTGTCCCACAGCTCTTCGGCGTTCATCTCGCCGAGACCCTTGTACCGCTGGATCGCGTCGTCCTTCGGCAGCCGCTTGCCGGCCTCGACCCCCGCGCGGATGACGGCGTCGCGCTCGTTGTCCGAGTACACGTACTCCGGATCCGCCCGCGGCCACTTGATCTTGTACAGCGGCGGCCGGGACAGGAAGACGTGACCGTGCTCGACCAGCGGCCGCATGAAGCGGAACAGCAGAGTGAGCAGCAGGGTCGTGATGTGCTGGCCGTCGACGTCGGCGTCGGCCATCAGCACGATCTTGTGGTACCGCAGCTTCTCGAGGTCGAACTCGTCGTGGATGCCGGTGCCCAGCGCGGTGATCAGCGACTGGACCTCGGTGTTCTTCAGGACGCGGTCGATGCGGGCCTTCTCGACGTTGATGATCTTGCCTCGGATCGGCAGGATCGCCTGGTACATCGAGTCCCGGCCCTCCTTGGCCGAGCCGCCGGCCGAGTCACCCTCGACGATGTAGAGCTCGCACTCTTCGGGCTTGGTGGAGCGGCAGTCCTTGAGCTTGCCGGGCAGGCCGCCGATGTCGAGCGCGCCCTTGCGGCGGACGAGGTCGCGGGCCTTGCGCGCGGCGTCACGCGCCTGCGCGCTGGACACGGCCTTGTTGATGATGATCTTGGCCTCGGCCGGGTTGGCCTCGAACCAGTGCCCGAGCCATTCGTTGGCCGTGGTCTGGACGAACGTCTTGGCCTCGCTGTTGCCCAGCTTGGTCTTCGTCTGCCCCTCGAACTGCGGCTCCGCCATCTTGATCGACACGATCGCGGCGAGACCCTCGCGCACGTCGTCACCGGTCAGGTTGGCTTCCTTCTCCTTGATCAGCTTCTTGTCGCGCGCGTAGGCGTTGACCACGCGGGTGAGCGCCGCGCGGAAGCCCTCTTCGTGCGTGCCACCCTCTTGCGTGTTGATCGTGTTGGCGAAGGTGTAGACCGACGGCGTGAAACCGTTGTTCCACTGCATCGCGACCTCGAGCTCGAGGCCCGGCGCCTTGGCGTCGAACGCGATCACGCTCGGGTGGATCGGGTCCTTGCTGCCGTTGATGTGCTTGACGAAGTCCTCGAGGCCGCCCGGGTAGCAGAAGGTGCGGTCCTTGATCCTGGCCGCGCGGCCTGACGCGTCTTCCTCGGCGTCTTCGTCGGAGACGCGCTCGTCGCGCAGCGAGATGGTGAGTCCCTTGTTGAGGAACGCCATTTCCTGCAGGCGGCGCGAGATCGTCTCGATGTTGTACGTCGTGGTCTCGAAGATGTTCGGATCGGCCCAGTAGGTGATCGTCGTCCCGCGTCGATCGCTCGGCCCGACCTCGACCAGCTGCTCCGGCACCGAGTGGTCGTAGTGCTGGGTCCAGTGCTGGCCGTTGCGGAAGATCTCGATGTCGAACGCCGACGACAGCGCGTTGACCACCGAGACACCGACGCCGTGCAGACCACCGGAGACCGCGTACGAGTCGCTGTCGAACTTTCCGCCGGCATGCAGGACGGTGAGCACGACCTCGACGGTCGGCTTGTGCTCGGTCGGGTGCATCTCGGTCGGGATGCCGCGGCCGTCGTCGACGACCCGCACGCCGCCATCGGCCAGCAGGGTGACGTCGACCTTGGTCGCGTAGCCCGCCATCGCCTCGTCGACGGAGTTGTCGACGACTTCCCAGATAAGATGGTGGAGGCCTCGTTCACCGGTGGAACCGATGTACATGCCGGGGCGCTTGCGAACTGCGTCGAGGCCCTCGAGCACGGTGATGGACTGCGCGTTGTACTCGTTCTCGTTCGGAGCCACCGGCTTGTTTTCTCCTCGTCTCGCCCAAGAGGACGCTCGCTACGTACATCCTACTTGGCCGCCTCCGCTCACATGCGGCAAGGACACCCCTGATTTCGTCACAGAGCCACGAACGCGGCCTGGGATGACTCCGGGCGTAGCTAAGCGTTAGGCCGACGGCTCTCGGCGCGCTCACCGTGACGACCGGCGGACATCACCCGTACGTGTCGCGCGGACCGCGTCCAGGCACGTGGCGGTAGCCTTTTCGCCAGCTCGGGGCGGTCGGCCCCTGGATGCGCATCCGCTTGACCACGCCGTGGCCGACGCCCGCGGCGATCTTGGTCAGCAGCTGCGCTTGCAGCAGACGCAACTGGGTGGCCCAGGCCGTGGAGCTGGCTTGGACTGTCAGCTCGCCGTCTTTCAGTGCGAGCGGCTGTGCATGCTCGGCGACGTCTTCACCGACCAGCTTCGCCCAGTGCCCGAAGACGTGGCCGTTGGCGAGGCTGGTGTTCCAACCGCGCTCGACAGAGAGGCGCGAGACGATCCGGCCGAGCGGCTGCGGGTCGCGCTGGTCGGCTCCCGGCCCGGACCACCGGCGGCGGCGAGGGCTCTGACCACCAAGACCACCACCGGATTTGCCGGGTTTGCGAGCTCCAGGGGACGTTCCGCGGGCTTTGGCCTTCTCCCGGACGCCCTCCAGCGCGAGCTTCACGAGGTCGCGCCCGGTGGATGGTTCTGTGGATTGACTGGCTGTGTCCGCCGAGCCCGCCGAATCCACCGAAGCAGCTTTCACGTTTGGCCCAGCAGCGCTGTCACGCTGTGTGTTAGATCGGGGGGCCTCGCTTGGGTGAACGCCCGCTTTCGGGTGACGAAACCCCTCTTTTGGCCGTTCGGTCACACGCGGCGATAACTCGTTCACGATGTTATCCACACTATCCACAGGTTTGTCCCCAGATCGGTGCGACTCTGGTGTGGTCCCGGTCACCGCGCGTGGCCAGTTTGATCTTGTGGGTGATTGGTCAGGCACGGGACAGCTCACCTTCTGCCACCAAAAAACGGCATCCGGCCAGTTCAGCCGGGATATCTTCCTCGACCGCAGCGGTCACCAGCACCTGTTCGGCACTCGCTGCCACCTCCGCGAGCCGGGACCGCCGACGGCGATCAAGCTCCGCGAACACATCGTCCAGCAACAACACCGGTTCTCCGGCTTCGCCACGCAGAAGCTCGTACGACCCGAGCCGCAGCGCCAACGCGAACGACCATGATTCCCCGTGGCTCGCGTAGCCCTTCGCCGGGGCCTCCCCGAGGATGAGCTCGAGCTCGTCGCGATGCGGCCCGACCATGCTGACCCCGCGTTCCAGCTCGACCTTCCTCGAGTCGGCCATGGCCTGGACCATGATCGCGGCGAGTTGCTCGACGTCGGCGCGCTCCCCACCGGGCACGCCGTACTCCGGCGGCATCGCCGCACCGAGACTGGAGCGGTAGGCGATCTTCGCCGGCCTCGAATCCGGTGCCACCCCGGCGTAGGCCGCCGCGGTGTACGGCTCGAGGTCGGCAACCAGGTTCAGCCGCGCCGCGAGCAGCTGCGCGCCGGAAGTCGCCAAGTGGTTGTCCCAGACTTCGAGAGTCGACAGCGCGTACGGGTCTTCCTTGCCGGTGCCCTTGCGCTTGCCCGCGGTCTTGAGCAGCGCGTTCCGCTGTTTGAGGACCTTCTCGTACTCGGCGCGGACGCCCGCGTACCGAGGAGCCCGCAGTACGAGCAGCTCGTCGAGGAAACGACGTCGCTCCCCTGGGTCTCCGCGCACCAGCGCCAGGTCCTCCGGAGAGAACAGCACCGTGCGCAGGATTCCGAGGATGTCGCGAGGCCGGCCGACCGCGCCTCGGTTGACGCGGGCCCGGTTGGCCTTGCCCGGGGTGATCTCCAGTTCGACGGTCAGCTCGCGGTCCTCGTTGACCACGGCCACCCGCACCAAAGCCCGCTCGCAGCCATGGCGGACGAGCGGCGCGTCCGACGCGACCCGATGCGAGCTGAGGGTCGCGACGTACCCGATCGCTTCGAGCAGGTTCGTCTTGCCGCGGCCGTTCGGCCCGACCAGCACGGTCGGACCCGGCGTCAACGGCAGGTCGGCGTGTGGCCACGACCGGAAGTCGGTGACCTGGAGATGTCTGAGATGCAAGCGCTGTACCCGGGAATTCTGCTAGCTGCCGGCCTTCTTCACGGCGTGCCCGCCGAACTGGTTGCGCAGCGCCGCCACTGCCCGCATCGCGGACGAGTGCTGCTGCCGCGAAGCGAACCGGGCGAAGAGCGCGGCGGAGATGACCGGCGCCGGCACCGCGTTGTTGATCGCTTCTTCGAGCGTCCACCGGCCTTCGCCGGAGTCCTCGACATAACCCTCGAGGTCGTCGAGGTCCGGGTCCTCATCGAGCGCACGCACGAGGAGGTCGAGCAGCCAGGACCGGACGACGGTGCCGCGCTGCCAGCCCTTGATCACGGCGGGCACGTCCTGGACGACCTTCGAGGCCTCCATGAGTTCGAAGCCTTCGGCGAAGGCCTGCATCATCCCGTACTCGATGCCGTTGTGGATCATCTTCGCGTAGTGGCCGGCACCGACCGAGCCGGCGTGCGAGAAGCCTTCCTCGCGCGGACCTTCCGGGCGCAGCGCGTCGAAGATCGGCATCGCGTGGGCGACATCGGCCTCGGCGCCGCCGACCATCAGGCCGTAACCGTTGTCCTTGCCCCAGATGCCACCGGACACCCCGGCGTCGACGTAGCCGATCTTCTTGGCCGCAAGCAGTTCCGCGTTCAGCTTGTCGTCGGTGAACTTCGAGTTGCCGCCGTCGATCACCATGTCGCCCTCGGCGAGCAGCTCACTGAGCTCGGTGATCGTCTGCCGGGTCGGGTCACCGGCGGGCACCATCACCCAGACGATCCGCTGACCGTCCAGTTTGGACACCATGTCGGCGAGTGACGCGGAGTCGCTCACCGCCGGGTTGCGGTCGTAACCGACAACTTCGTGGCCGGCCGCGCGAAGCCGCTCACGCATGTTGAAACCCATCTTGCCAAGGCCGATCAGTCCCAGCTGCACCATGAGATCCCCTTCGTTCACAACAGAAATTCGCCAGAGCGGGAAGAGCGAGTACGAACCGGTCAGCCCGGGAGGCGGACCGGCATCAGGAGGTAGAGATAGCCAGGAACGACGTTGCCCTGCTCGTCCGCGGGCTTGATCAGCGCGGGGCGGTTGGGCGTGGTGAAGGTCAGCTCGGCGCGGTCGGCGTGCAACGCGCTCAGCCCGTCGACGAGGTAGCCCGGATTGAAGGCGATGGTCACCGCTTCGCCTTCGTAGTCGACCGGAAGCTCTTCCTCGGCGCTGCCTTCGTCGTCGCCGCCGGCGGAGAGCCGCAGCGATCCGTCGGCGAACTCGAGCCGGACCTGAGTGCCGCGCTCGGCGACCAGCGACACGCGCTTGATCGACTCGGCGAGTGCGGCAACCTCGATGACGGCCCGGGAAGTGTGCTGCGCCGGGAGAAGCTGGCGGTACGGCGGGAACTCGGCGTCGAGCAACCGCGTCGTGGTGGACCGGCCGGACCCGGTCAGGCCGAGCAGCCCCTCACCACTGGCGAGCGCGAGCTGAACGGTGGCACCGCTCGAACCGAGAGACTTGGCCGCTTCGGCCAAAGTCCGCGCGGGCACGAGGACCGCGGCGTCTTCGAGACCTTCGGTCGGCTCCCAGGTGAACTCGCGCATGGCGAGCCGGAAGCGGTCCGTTGCCACGAGGGTCAGCGAAGTACCGGAGATCTCCAGCCGCATGCCGGTGAGCATCGGGAGGGTGTCGTCCTTGCCCGACGCGATCGCGACCTGCGTGACGGCCTGACCGAACGCGTCACCGGCGAGTTCACCGGCGAAGGCGGGCTGAGCCGGCAGCTGCGGGTAGTCCTCGACCGGCATGGTCGGCAGGCTGAACCGGGCACTGCCGCAGGTGATGCTGGCGCGGGCGCCGTCGACGGCGATCTCGACCGGCTGGTTCGGCAGCGACTTGGTGATGTCGGCGAGCAACCGCCCTGAGACCAGAAGGCGACCGCCGTCGGCGATGGTGGCCGCGACGCCGACCGTGGCCGAGACCTCGTAGTCGAAACCGGAGACCGTCAACGTGTCGCTGCCGCCGGTGTCCGAGCCGGCATCGAGGAGCACCCCGCCGAGCACCGGAACCGGCGGCCGGGACGGGAGGCTTCGAGCCACCCACGCCACGGCGTCGGCGAGCCCGTCACGCTCGACGCGGATCTTCATGCGCCCATCCTTTCGACAGCCGAGCTCGTCGGAGCCCGAGAAGATCAACGAGGTCGCGGACCGGGCGCCGGAGCGGCACGGCCGGAGACCTCGCCGGTGTGGTGCGGTCCGGCTCCGGGGATCGGCGCCGTGGACCAGGTGTGGGCTCCCACGTTAGGCCGTCGGCGAGGACCGCGTCATCTCGGCCTCGCCATCGACTTGTCGACAAAGTTGCGGTGGCCTCGAAGTGTCCCCAGCTTCGGCCCCTGCCTGTTTTTATCTTTTTCTTTTCTTCAAGAGATTTAAGAACAGCAGTAGTAATAGGCGTTGTGGATTGTGTGGACAGGTGCCGTCTTGGCTGCTGGCAGGCGGTCCCGACGTGTGTACAGGGTGGGTGGCGAACCGGTGGACAGTTCGGGCGGCCGGTGGATGAATTTTCCCCACGTTCGATCCGTCCACAGATCCGGCCGGTTGTCCCCATGGTTGTCCCCAGTTTGCGAGCCAGTTGTACCCAGGTTCGGCGGCCCTCCGGCGTGATCGGAATCGCCCTGTCGAGTGACGGGCGCCGGATGTGGACTGACTGGGGACAGCCTGTGGAACCACTGGGTACAACCATGTGGACTTCCTGTGGATGGGCTGGGGACGGATTGTGGAGCAAATCCCATCGTCGCCTGTCGGGAGGCCTACCACCCTGTGGGGCAACCGCCCACAGGGTGGGGAAACTTCCTTGTGGGCCAACGAGTTTTTCAACGCTGTCCGAAGTGGTCTCGACGTGCGTCACGATTTCGCAGCTATACAAGGGATCTCGCGCTGCGTACGTAGGCGTCACCGCTTCGCGCGCTGAAGGCGGCTACGCGACGTCTCGCTCGCTACGCGAAGCTGCTTGGCAGCCAAGGAAAATCGCGTACGCACTCGCAACTCGACGGCGAGTTGCGCTGTTGTGGGGTAGGGCGCGTCCGCCCATTCGTATCAGGGGTCCCCCGATACGCAACGCTGTCGACAGGACACCGAGACGAAGAACGGGCCCTCCCGGTGGTGGGAGGGCCCGAAGCGAAGCGGCTCTATAGATAAGGACAGAAGGCTTACTGCCGGGCGCGCTGCTTGATGCGCGAGGTGAGTTCCTGGACCTGGTCGTAGATCCGCCGGCGCTCGGCCATCTCCTTGCGGATCTTCTTGTCCGCGTGCATGACCGTGGTGTGGTCGCGGCCGCCGAAGGTCTGCCCGATCTTCGGCAGGGACATGTCGGTGAGCTCGCGGCACAGGTACATCGAAATCTGCCGCGCGGTGGCCAGCGCCTTCGTCTTGCCGGGGCCGCAGAGGTCGTCCAGGCTCACGTCGAAGAACTCGGACGTGACGCTCATGATCGTGGGTGCGGTGATCTCCGGGGCGTGGGAGTCCGGGATCAGGTCACGAAGCACGATCTCGGCGAGGCTGATGTCCACCGGTTGCTGGTTCAGCGAAGCGAACGCGGTGACGCGGATGAGCGCGCCTTCGAGCTCCCGGATGTTGGCCTCGACTCGCGTCGCGATGAACTCGAGTACTTCGGCAGGCGCGTCGAGGCGGTCCTGTGCGGCCTTCTTGCGGAGGATCGCGATGCGCGTTTCGAGTTCCGGCGGCTGGATGTCGGTGATCAGGCCCCACTCGAACCGGGTGCGCAGCCGATCTTCCAGGGTTTCCAGCCGCTTCGGCGGGCGGTCGGAGGAAACGACGATCTGCTTGTTCGCGTTGTGCAGCGTGTTGAAGGTGTGGAAGAACTCTTCCTGAGTTCCTTCCTTGCCTTCGAGGAACTGGATGTCGTCGACGAGCAGAATGTCGATATCTCGATACCGGCGCTGGAACGCGACCTTGCGGTCGTCTCGCAGCGAGTTGATGAAGTCGTTGGTGAACTCTTCGGTCGAGACGTACCGGACGCGCATGCCCGGGAACAGGCGTTGCGCGTAGTGACCGACCGCGTGCAGCAGGTGCGTCTTGCCGAGGCCGGACTCGCCCCAGATGAACAACGGGTTGTATGCCCGGGACGGTGCCTCGGCGACCGCGACCGACGCGGCGTGCGCGAAACGGTTGGAGGCGCCGATGACGAACGTGTCGAAGGTGTACTTCTCGTTCAGCCGGGTCTTCGAGGTCTGGGGCTGCGCGGGCGCCGTGTAGGGCTGGCCCGCCACCGGGCGTCCGGAGAACGTGGGCCAGATCTCGTGCACGGCGGCGAGCGCTTCGCCTTCTTCGTCCACTTCTTCGTCACTGTCGTCGTTGGTGTCTTCGGTTTGCGCCTGGGGGATCGGCTGGGCCGGTGGTCCGGCGGGCGGACGCACCGGCGCGCGGACGCCGTCAGTTGCCGGCAGCGGCGGAGGCTCGGCGGCTTGTCCGGTGTGCCCGGCGGGGTTTTCCACCCGGCTGGGTGAGGGCGTGTAGCGCGGCTGGCTCGACGGCGTGCTCACGACGGACTCGGTGCTGTCGACCTTGACCGCGAGTGAGACGTCGCGGCCGAGACGTCGTGAGAGCGCGTCAGTGATCGCGCCGCGGAGGGCGCGTTCGATCGCTTCCTTCGCGAAGTCGCTTGGCGCGGCCAGCAGAGCGGTGCCGTCGAGCAGGCCGATGGGCCTGGTGACGCGCATCCACGCTCGTTGCTGCGGTGAGAGCGTGCCGTCGGAAAGTTCTCTGACGACCTGCTCCCAGATGACACCCAGATTGACCTGATGGTCGGACACCTAGCTAGCTCCCCTCCCCGCGGTAGCGCTCAGCCACTGAAAACGACACTGGAACCACGTCGAACCACTCCCTGAGCACGTAGTTCACTTCATCGAGTGTCGTCGAGTGCAGTCTTGGACCGATCCGCTTACCCGGCGCAGCAGGTATCCACATAGTTGTCCACAGCTGTGCACTAATGTACGACCACCCGCGGTGACTCCAGCCGCGGGCTCTCGCTGCGCCGGCCGAGGCCTCCACTCCTGCGGCGCACAACGTCATCCGGCGCGGTCACAGCGATACTGTGCACGTGCACCGAAGACCCGAGAGAGGCACGCTAACAAGTGCCGGGCCTTGCCACAAGGCCGTGGCGGAGGCAAGCATTTCACGGTGTACGGCGTGTTGCCATTCGGTGCTGCGCGGTAGGTCCACCAGTCTCGTCCGCTTGATCGCGGTGTGTGGTCGAGGGGGCGCTTTCGTCGCCACGGAAGCGGGTGCGTACCCTCGTAAGGTCTCCCGCCTGCAGTGGGTGTGTTCTGCGTGCCCGGGTAGTCGTCGCTGGATGTGACGGGACCACACGTTGGTAGGAGACACCACAGACTGCCGTGTGCGAACACGACACGCCTGACGACGGGCGACCAGAAGTCGAGACCAGGAGATTTTGAGCCGTGAGCAAGGGTAAGCGCACCTTCCAGCCGAACAACCGTCGCCGCGCTCGGACCCACGGGTTCCGTCTGCGCATGCGGACTCGCGCCGGCCGGGCCATCTTGGGTGCCCGTCGTCGCAAGGGCCGCGAGACGCTGTCCGCCTGATTCGGCCGTCGTCGAGGCGTGCCGTGTTGCCGGCTGCCGCACGTTTGCGGCGTAGTGAGGACTTCCGCGTTGTCCTGCGACGCGGGGTCAGGGCCGGTAAGCGCCGCCTCGTCGTCCACGCACTGACCACGGACCCGCCCGGGTCTGCCGAGGCAGCCAGGGCGGGTTTTGTGGTGAGCAAGGCCGTGGGCAATTCGGTGGTCCGCCATCGGGTGAGTCGTCGACTTCGCCATCTTGTGTCCGCCCGGCTCGGAACCTTGCCGGTCGGTACTACGTTGGTAATTAGGGCGTTACCCCCGGCCGCCACCGCGAACAGCGCGGAGCTCGGCTCGGATCTTGACGCTTCACTGCGCAGGCTCGGCTTGCTCGCGGCGAAGCAGACACGCATCCGCGACGCCTCCCACGACGAGGGAGCAGCGGTGTGAGCGAAAAACAAGCGACCACGACAGGTGGAACGCCGGAAGCACTCCGGCCGGGCCCGGTGGCGTGGGTGCTGCTGCTCCCGATCAAGCTGTATCGCAAGGCGATCTCCCCCTTCTTCCCACCCGCGTGCCGGTTCTATCCGAGCTGCAGCGCGTATGCGGTGGAGGCGTTGACCCGGCACGGCGCCGGTCGCGGGCTGTACCTCGCGACCCGCCGGCTGCTGCGTTGCGGCCCGTGGACCATGCCTGGCCGCGACCCGGTGCCCGAGGTGTTCTCGTGGCGTCACCAGAGACCTGGTACATCAACCGAGGAGTAGTTTCGTGCTCAACTTCATCTACTACCCCGTGTCCTTCATCCTGTGGTGTTGGCACAAGGTGTTCGGGTTCGTCTTCGGGGACGCCACGGCCATCTCCTGGATCCTCGGCGTCATCTTCCTGACCTTCACGATTCGCGGCATCCTCTTCAAGCCGTTCGTGAACCAGGTCCGGTCGATGAAGAAGATGCAGGACTTCGCACCCGAGATGAAGAAGGTGCAGAAGAAGTACGCCAACGACAAGCAGAAGCAAGCGCAGGAGATGCAGAAGCTCCAGAAGGAGCACGGCGTCAACCCGCTGGGCAGCTGCCTGCCGATGGTGCTGCAGATCCCGGTCTTCATCGGCCTGAACCACGTGCTGCGGTCGTTCACCAACCTCGGGCTCGAGCAGAAGACCGGCAACTACTTCTTCGACCACGCGGGCGTCGAGTCGTACGTCAACGCCAAGTTCTTCGGCGTCAACCTCGGTGAGGCGATCCACAACACCGCCATCGTCGGTGGCACGGGCGGCGGCTGGCACTGGAGCATCGCGCCCGTCGCGATCCCGCTGATGATCATCGCCGGTATCGCGACCCACCTGACCGCGCGTCACAACGTGAGCCGGCAGAACCCGGAATCGGCCACCGGGCAGACCGCGATGATGAACAAGCTGACGATGTACGTCTTCCCGCTCGGTGTCCTCGTCTTCGGTGCGCTGTTCCCGATGGGGCTGCTGTTCTACTGGCTCGCCAACAACGGCTGGACCCTGATGCAGCAGCGGCTCGTCTACACGCGCATCGACAAGGAGCAGGAAGCCAAGAAGGCCGAAGCGATCGAGAAGCGCAACGCGCTCGCCCCGAAGGCAGGCCAGAAGCCGGCCGTCGGACAGAAGCCCGCGGTGGGGCAGAAGCCGGTCCAGCAGAAGCGAAACCAGTCCGGCGGTGGCTCGCAGCAGGGCAACAAGAAGGTCGTCAAGGCAGGCTCTCCGCACGGCTTTGCGCAGAGCGCGTCGACCGCGAAGGCCGGAACCGCACCCAAGAACAACGGCACCAAGTCGAGTTCGGCGAAGCCCGCCGCGGCCGGTTCCGGTGGTAATGCCACCGGAACCGGCGCCGCGTCGCAGGGCAACTCCGAGAACGGCGGTGCCCAGGAAAACGGCTCGGGAACTCCCGGCCTGATCAGCGACTCACCTAAGAAGTCGGGCCGCAAGCGTCGTTGACGCTGTCGGGTCTGGAGAGGAGACGAATGATGTCGGACACGATCGACACGATCGAAGCCAAGCAGGACGACGCCGCGTCGGAGGCGACCGAGGAGTCCATCGAAGAATCCGCCACACCGGGACGCCGCGGAGACGACCTGCTCGTGCAGGAAGGCGACATCGCGGGTGACTACCTCGAGCGGCTGCTGGACCTGCTCGACTACGACGGCGACATCGACCTCGATGTCGAAGCCGGTCGCGCGATCGTCAGCATCGACGGCGGCGAGGATCTCGAGAAGCTCGTCGGCTCGCGGGGCAACGTCCTCGAGGCGCTGCAGGAGCTGACTCGGCTCGCGGTTCAGCAGGAGACCGGTTCTCGCAGCCGGCTCATGCTGGACATCGCGGGCTGGCGTGCGGACCGCCGCGAGGAGCTGAAGGAGCTGGGCCGCTCGACCGCCGAGTCCGTGGTCTCCTCCGGCGAGCGTGTGCGGCTTCAGCCGATGAGCCCGTTCGAGCGCAAGGTCGTGCACGACGCGGTCGCCGCGGTTGACGGAGTTCACAGCGAGAGCGAGGGTGAAGACCCGAAGCGTCGCGTGGTGGTCTTCCCCGACACCGAGGCCTGACAGCCGTCAGAACTACGAACCGCCCCACTGGATCTTCCGGTGGGGCGGTTTTGTTTTGTGGTGAGCGCGTCAGTGACTGAGCGGACGGTGTGCTTCCGCCGCGAGCTGAACGCGCTCGACGTAGGCGGTCGACGTTTCCTCGGGATCGCTCGCTGTCCGCCCGTCGATCATTTCGCGGACGATGTCCGCATGCCCGGCGTGGTGCGCGGTCTCGGCGACCATGCGCACCAGCAGAGAGCCGAACGTCGTCTCCCGCCGTGCTTCAGGCCACCACGAAACGCTCGCCGGTGAGTCGAGCGCCAGCTGGCCAATCGACTCATCCGAGTGCGCCCAGGCCGCTCGGTACAAGTCGACGATGTAGGTCTTGCTCTCTTCGGCTTTCGCCCACATGTCCGCGCCATCCCAGATCGACCCGTCGTCGACCCAAGGCAACTGAACCGGCGAAGGACGACCTACGGAGTTCCCCAGATAGGCAAGCTCGAGCCCGGCGAGATGTTTGGCGAGCCCGAGCAAGTTGGTAGCGGTCGGTGTCATCGGTCGCCGGATCTGGTACTCCGTCAAGCCGTCGAGCGCGGCGAGGACGGTCTCCCGGGACTCCTGGAGGTATCGGCGTAAGTCGCGGGTGAGTGTGGCGTCGACGTCAGATCGTTCGGTCATGCGCCGAGGCTAACGCTCCGCGTTTCACGTGAAACGGTTAGCCGAGCGCCTGCATCACCGAAGCGAACCGGATGGCATTTTTCGCGGCAGAAGGCCGGGACCGGACGACTTCTGCCGGGTCGGCGGAGAAGCAGCCGACGTACATCGTCGACCCCTCGACGACATGGACACCGAGTCGCTCTCGATGTCCACAGTTTCACGTGAAACGGCGCGAGAGGCTCGGTCGCTAGGTGGAGTTGTCCACAATTGCGGTCTGTCGCTCGGATCTGGCGGCGGAGTCGTGGACAATCAACCTGAGCCGTTTCACGTGAAACGGCGATGGTTGAGGAGTGATCAGTGAGCTTGGATGGTGCCGCGGTCGCGGTGCGCACAGCGGCAACCAAGGTCTTCGGTGACCACGTCGACAAGGCCGAGGGGTACGTCGAGCTCCTGCGCGAGCATGGCGTCGAGCGTGGGTTGATCGGACCGCGTGAGGTGGATCGACTCTGGGAGCGGCACGTTCTGAACTCCGCGGTGATCGGTGAACGCATCCCCGAAGGTGCCCGCGTCGTCGATGTCGGGTCCGGCGCAGGGCTACCGGGTGTGCCGCTGGCGATCAGTCGACCGGACCTCGATATCGTTCTCCTCGAGCCGATGGCCCGTCGGGTCGACTGGCTCACCGAAGTTGCCGAGAAGCTGGACCTCTCCATCATCATCGTGCGTGGACGCGCGGAGGAACGAGAAGTGCGCGAGCAGGTAGGCGACGCGGACGTCGTCACCGCTCGCGCCGTCGCTCCCCTGGCTCGTCTCGCGGGATGGTGTCTGCCGCTCGTGCGGCCTGGTGGCCTTCTTCTCGCACTCAAGGGTGCGAGTGCCGCCGAGGAAATCGAACGTGACCAACTGGCTGTCCGACGAGCAGGTGGCGGGTCCCCAGTGGTCGCCGAGTGTGGCTCGGCGGTCCTTGAGGTACCGACCACGGTCGTCCTGATCGAGCGGCTTGCGGCGAAGCCGGCGCGGCACCGAGGCAGGCAGAAGTAGTGCACCACGAGTACGGAGCCGCGATGTTCCACGTGAAACGCCGCGGCCAGATCGCCGCTGAGACTTCACCGCATGAGCCCGCTACCCATGAGCCATCCACACAGAGGAGGTGTCTCGACCGGTGACTCCCCCGCCGTCAGACCCCACAAGCACCAGCAGCGAGCTGGGCTGGACCCCGATCGCCGAGGAAGCAGTACGCGCCGCGCGCATCCTGCACCCGAAGGCGAACCAGCTGCCCCGCCCCGACCACCGGCGAGTGCTGACCGTTGCCAACCAGAAGGGTGGCGTCGGCAAGACGACGAGCACGGTGAACCTGGCCGCCGCCCTGGCCGTCCACGGGCTGAAGACGTTGGTGATCGACCTTGACCCGCAGGGCAACGCCAGCACCGCGTTGAACATCGAACACCGCTCGGGCACGCCGTCCATCTACGAGGTGCTGATCGGCGAGGTGACGCTCGCCGAGGCGTCCGCGGTCAGCGAGCAGTCCCCGAACCTCTTCTGCGTTCCCGCAACGATCGACCTTGCCGGCGCCGAGATCGAACTGGTGTCGATGACGTCCCGCGAGCACCGGCTGAAGGAGGCGCTGTCGACGGAGATCCTCGACGAGATCGGCGTCGACTACGTCTTCATCGACTGCCCGCCGTCGCTGGGCCTGCTGACGGTCAACGCCATGGTGGCCGCACAGGAGGTACTGATCCCGATCCAGTGCGAGTACTACGCGCTCGAGGGACTCGGCCAGCTGCTCAGCAACATCGAGCTCGTCCAGGCCCACCTGAACCGCGAACTGACCGTCTCGACGATCCTGCTCACCATGTACGACGGCCGCACGAAGCTGGCCGACCAGGTGACGCAGGAGGTGCGCAACCACTTTGGCGACACCGTGCTCACGACGGTGATTCCCCGGAGCGTGAAGGTCTCTGAGGCGCCCGGGTATGGCCAGACGGTCCTCGCCTACGATCCGGGTTCCCGTGGCGCCATGAGCTACATGGACGCCGCAAAGGAGATCGCCGTGCGCGGGGCGACGGACGGACAGAAGGGCGGAGAGTTATGACGGAGCGAAGGGGCGGCCTCGGCCGCGGCCTGGCGGCGCTGATCCCGACCGGGCCGCCGCCCGGATCGGGCCCGACGTCGATCGTCGAGCGGGAGTCCGCCGACCATCGTCCGGGCAACGGCTCGGTCCGTGACGGCGGGGCGGGGCCGCTCGGCGCCGCCGCGTCGAGCGGTGAAGTCGCCGGTGCGGTCTACCGGGAACTGCCGATCACGTCGATCAAGCCGAACCCGAAGCAGCCGCGGCAGGTCTTCGACGAGGAAGCACTGGGCGAACTCGAGCACTCGATTCGAGAGTTCGGACTCATGCAGCCCATCGTCGTGCGCGAGTTGGGCAACGGTGAGTACGAGCTCGTCATGGGTGAGCGGCGGCTGCGCGCGTCGCAGCTGGCCGAGCTCGAAGCCATCCCCGCCATCGTCCGGCAGACCGCCGACGAAGCGATGCTGCGCGACGCGCTGCTCGAGAACATCCACCGCGTTCAGCTCAACCCGCTCGAAGAAGCAGCCGCGTATCAGCAGCTGCTCGACGAGTTCGCGGTCACCCACGAGGAGCTCGCCAGCCGGATCGGCCGCAGCAGGCCGGTCATTACGAACACGATCCGGCTGCTGAAACTCCCGCTTCCGGTCCAGCGCCGGGTCGCCGCGGGCGTCCTTTCGGCGGGGCACGCCCGCGCGCTGCTCTCGCTGGACGACGCCGGGAGTCAGGAAGAGCTGGCGGTTCGCATCGTCGCGGAGGGCATGTCGGTCCGCGCGACGGAAGAAGCGGTCACCCTCAAAAAGGGTGAGAAGCCGGTGAAGCCGAAGGCTCCCCCACGCAAGCCGATCCAGGCTCCGGGGCTCCAAGATCTCGCGGACCGGCTCTCGAACACGTTCGATACGAGGGTCAAGGTCGACCTCGGTCGCCGCAAGGGCCGGATCGTGCTCGAATTCGGTTCGGTCGACGACCTCGAACGCATCGTATCGATCATCGACGGAAATGAGACAAAACAGGCACGGGAAACCGACTAGGGATCACCCCGGGTCGTTTCGTCACGGTGATGATTGCTCGCGGTACTGGTTCTCGTCACGCGAAGTCACCAGATTGAACGGCCGGCGGCTCAGCAGAATTCTCGGTCCCCGCTGTCTCTGAGTCAGCTTCGGCGTTCGATGGCGCGCGAGACGAGTTCGCCGAACACCGAGCCGAGCGAGGAGCCGGACGCTTCGATCGCCATCGGCACGGTCGACGTCTCGGTCAGGCCCGGCGAGAGGTTGACTTCCAGGAATTCGACGGTGCCGTCGGTACGGATGATCGCGTCCGTGCGGGAAATGTCGCGCAGCCCGAGCAACCGGTGCGCGGCGACGGCGAGTTCGCTGACCGACTTCGCGTCAGCCTCGGACAACCTTGCCGGCGCGAAGAAATCCGTCAGCCCGGCGGTGTAGCGGGCGGTGTAGTCGTAGACGCCGCTCTCCGGCACGATTTCGACGGCAGGCAGAGCAACCGGACCAGCTGCGCCTTCGATTACCGTCACGGCCACCTCAACGCCGTCTACGAAGCGCTCCGCGAGCACGGTGTCCCCGTAGGCGAAGCAACCGACCATCGCGGCGGGCAGTTCGGTCGCCTCGCGGACGACCTGGGTGCCGAGCGCGGATCCGCCCTGATCGGGCTTGAGGATCAGCGGCAGCCCCAGCCGTACGACCATCGCGTCGAGGACGCCCTGCGCGCCGAGTTCGCGGAACGTGCTGTGCGGCAGGACGACCCAGTTCGGAGTCGAGTAACCGGCCTTCTCCAGCAACGCCTTCGCCGTGGGCTTGTCCCACGCGTGGCGACAGCCCTGAGAACTCGTTCCCACATAAGGAACTTCGAGCATCTCCAGGATCGTTTGCACCGAGCCGTTCTCGCCCTCGCCGCCGTGCAGGGCCACCACGACCGCGTCCGGGCGCTGCGTGCGCAGGCGGTTGATCAAGCCCGCGTCGGTGTCCCACTCCTCGACGGACAGACCCTCGCTCCGGAGTGCCGCGGACAGGCGCCGGCCGGAGCGGAGCGAGACGTCACGTTCGTGGGACAGACCGCCTGAGAGCACGGCAACGGTACGTTCGGCCACCGGGTGACTCCTTATGTCTCATGTGGACGGTCGGGTGGACCGCCGGCAAAACCCGAGGGCGCTCAGGCCGTGTCGGGAGACGGGTTCTGTGGACCCGAGATGGTGCGTGGGCTCACGTTACCGAAGGTGCGCATGAGGTCCATTTCGGACTCCAGCACGGCGGCGAGGCGCCGGACGCCTTCCTTGATCCGGTCGGGCGTCGGATAGCAGTACGACAACCGCATCTGTCTGCTGCCGAACGCATCCGCGTAGAAGCCGGTCCCAGAGGCGTACGCGACTCGCGCGGTCACCGCCCGCGGCAGCATCGCCTTGGTGTCGACCCCCGGGGGCACGGTCACCCAGACGTAGAACCCGCCGTCCGGGTGGGTCCAGCTGCAACCGGCCGGCATGTGCTGCTCCAGTGCGGTCAACATGGCGTCGCGGCGCTCGCGGTAGCTCTCCTGGAACTTCTTGATCTGGCCCTGCCAGTCGTGGGTCGCCAGGTACCGCGAAACGATCATCTGGTTCAGCGTCGGCGGGCACAGCGTCGCGGATTCGGCGGCCAGCACCAGTTTTTCGCGCACGGCGTGCGGAGCGAGCACCCAGCCGACCCGGAGACCCGATGCGAACGTCTTCGAGAACGAACCGAGGTACACGACGTTGTCCGGGTCGAGCGAGCGGAGTGCGGGATACGTCTGGCCGTCGAAGCCGAGTAGCCCGTACGGGTTGTCCTCGACCACGAGGACGCCGTACTCGCGGCAGATCTCGAGGATCTCGGCGCGGCGCTCTACGGCCAGCGTCACACCGGCGGGGTTGTGGAAATTGGGGATCGTGTAAAGGAACTTGACTCGCTTGCCGTGCTTCTCGGCCTGGGCGAGTGCATCCCGCAAGGCCTCGGGCACCAGGCCGTCGTCGTCCATAGTGACGTGAGTCACCTGGGCCTGGTACGCCGTGAAAGATCCCAGCGCGCCGACGTAGGACGGACCTTCGGCGATGACGATGTCGCCCGGGTCGCAGAACAGCCGGGTGACCATGTCGAGGCCCATCTGCGAGCCGACCGTCACCACGACGTCGTCAGGATGCGCCGAGATGCCTTCCAGCGCCATGATTTCGCAGATCTGCTCCCGCAGCACCGGGATGCCGTGCGCGGAGCCGTACTGCAGCGCGACCAGCCCGTCCTCGGCGATGATCTCGGCGACCTGCGTCGACAGCGTGTCCAGCGGCAGCGCCGCCAGGTTTGGCATACCGCCCGCGAGCGAGACGACCTCCGGCCGGCTCGCGACGGCGAACAACGCTCGGATCTCCGATGCGGTCATCCCGGCGGTGCGCGCGGCGTACCGGTCGAGATGCGGGTCGAGGTTGTGGTGGCCGGCTTGCAGCCTGACAGGGCGGTTCTCGGTCATGGGACACGTCACCAGGATCTCGGCGGGCGGGTTCTACCGGCAGGTAGACCCACCGAGTGTAACCACCACACCGTGTGGCCTAACCGACCTTTCGGCGCGCATCACATCGGCCTATCCTCGGACACGTCCTTTCGGACGTGTGCCGTGCCCTATTCTGGAAGCACGGGTAGGCAGGTTTTCCGGTGTTCTGCAAGGAGGACGCGTGTCGCGACGCGTAGTGGGCGTCACGCTGGACAACCTCGAGCAGTTGCCCAAGCGCTGCCGGCGGTGCGTGTACTGGGAGGTCGCGCCGCATCTCAAGGCGCAGGCCGAGGAGTACGGCTCCACCGAGGTCGAGAAGGAGTCCTGGGTGTCGAGCGTGCTGCTCGAATGGGGCTCCTGCGGCCGGATCGCCTACAGCGACACCCTGCCCGTCGGTTTTGTCTTCTACGCCCCACCGAACGCCGTGCCGCGCGCTCGGGCGTTCCCCACCTCGCCTCCGGGCCCCGACGCCGTCCTGTTGACGGCGTTCCAGGTGCTGCCCGAGTTCCGTGGCGGCGGGCTGGGCCGCATGCTCGTCCAGGCCGTGGCGAAGGACCTCACCAAGCGCGGGGTAAAGGCGATCGAGGCGTTCGGTGACGCCGATCCGGCCGAGAACGAGCTCGAGGAACACAGCTGCGTCGTGCCGGCCGCGTTCCTGCAGAGCGTCGGCTTCAAGACCGTTCGTCCGCACCCGAAGTGGCCGCGCCTGCGTCTCGAACTGCGCTCGGCCAGCTCGTGGAAGGAAGACGTCGAGGCGGCTCTCGAGCGGTTGCTCGGACAGGTCACCATCACCACGGCCGAGCCGAGCCTCAACCGCGCCTAGCCCATCTCTGACCCGTCGTCCTTCTAGCACGTGATCATCTAGCACAGTGCCGACCCTATGGCGCGGCACATCCACCGGTTGTGTATGGCTGTGGACGAAACCACAAGTTATCCACAGATCGCTGCTGAGGACGTCGGCGAAGCTGTGGATGAATCGGGCTGAGGGTGAATAACCTTCGGGTTACTCCGCCTTCGCCAACTCGTGCGCGAGCACGTCGGCGAAGGTGAAAGTCCCGGTGGGCTGGTCGCCTTCACCGAGCAAATACAGGCGCTTGACAGCGATCAGGATGCCTTCGGTGACCAGGTCGCGGAAGGCCGGATCGGACAGCCGCCGGTGGTCTTCGGAGTTCGTCAGGTACCCGACCTCCACCCGCACCGCGGGGCAGCGCGTCCTGGTGAAGATCTCCCAGGTCTTGGGGTGCGTGCGGCAGTCCAGCAGACCCGTGCGCGCGGCCACCTCACGCTGGATGAAGCCGGCGAGCAGTTCGCCCACCGTCGACGTCGTGCCGGTGCCGGTGCCGAAGTGGAAACTGGCGACGCCCTGGGCCTTCGGCGACGCGCTACCGTCGTTGTGCAGCGACAGGAAGAGGTCGGCGCCGGCGTCGTTGGCGAACTGCGCGCGCTCGGCCTCGGACGGGCTCTGGTTCGGGCCGCGGGAGATCAGCGCTTCCATCCCGGTGGCCTTCATCCGGCCCTCCAGGCGGCGCGCGAGGTCCCAGGCGAGGTCGGCCTCCCGCAGGCTGCCGGCGACGACGCCGAGGTCGTCACCGCCGTGCCCGGGGTCGATCACGATGCGCTTGCCGCGCAGCCGCGGTCCGGCACGCCGGACCTGCTCCTGCTCGCGCAGGAAGACCGGACGGCCGCCACTGGCTCGAGGGGACAGCTGCCGCAGCTGGCGGACCGTCTCCGCCCCGCAGATGCCGTCGACGACCATGCCCATGTCGCGCTGGAAGTTCCGCAGGGCGTGCTCGGTCTGCGGGCCGAAGGCGCCGTCGGGGCGGCCGGCGTTGTAGCCGAGCTCGGTGAGCCGCTCCTGCAACGCGAACACGTCGTCGCCGTGGATCGGGGCCGAGATGAGGTGCGCCAGCGGGCGGCTGCCCAGGTGGAAGCTGGCGCCGCGCAGCGCCCGGTAGGTCGCGGGACCCACCACTCCGTCAGTGATCAGGCCACGGCGCTGCTGGAAGGCACGAACGGCTTGTTCCACGGCCGTGTCGAAAGAACCGTACCCATCGGCACCACTTACCGCGGGCAGAAGTTCCACCGCAGCAAGAGCCGATCTGATCTCGGCGACGTCAGGTCCGGCGTCACCGCGGCGGAGTACCCGCATGCACTCCTCGCTTTTCGCTCGGCACCGAACTCGAGTCTCGGTGCGACTACAGAAAACTTGGCACTGGGGAAGACCCAGTTCGTCTATTGTGCCCTGTGAACTCTGGGTGAGCGCGCAGGCCCGGTCTGTAGGTCAAGCCGCTGAACGTATGAGGACAGCGAAAACCCGGTGATCGTACGCCCGTTTTGGGCGACCACCGGGTTTTCGCTGGTTACACGCTCAACTCAGCTCAGAGCACGTCCGACAGGTCCGACAGGAGCGCCGCCTTCGGCTTCGCTCCGACGATCTGCTTCACCGGCTTGCCACCCTGGAAGAGGATCAGCGTCGGGATGGACATGACCTGGTAGTCACGCGCCGTGTTCGGGTTCTCGTCGACGTCGAGCTTGGCGACGGTGATCTTGTCGCCGTACTCGGCCGCGATCTCCTCGAGCACCGGGGCGACCATCTTGCACGGGCCGCACCAGGTAGCCCAGAAGTCGACCAGGACCGGCTTCTCGCTGGTCAGCACGTCGTCGACGAAACCGGCATCAGTCACCTTGACGGTGTTGGACATCTTGTCTCCTGTTCAGGGGTTGGGCGTCAGGGGTTGGGAGTCAGTGGGCGGAGACCTGCGCGGCGTAACCGCCGCCGACCAGCTCCGATGCTTCGTGGGCGTTCTCCACGCCCGCGTTCTCGGCGAGCCAGCGCTCGGCGTCGATGGCCGCGGCACAGCCCGAGCCGGCGGCGGTGATCGCCTGCCGGTAGGTGTGGTCGACCAGGTCGCCGGCGGCGAACACGCCGTCGAGGTTCGTGTACGAGCTGCGGCCCTTGGTGATGACGTAGCCGGCGTCGTCGACGTCGACCTGGCCACGCACAAGAGCGCTACGCGGGTCGTGCCCGATCGCGACGAAGAACCCCGTGACGTCGAGCGTGGACTCCTCGCCGGTCTTGGTGTCCTTCAGCTTCAGGCCTTGGACCTTGCCGTCACCGACGACGCCGGTGATCTCGGAGTTCAGCTTCCACTGGATCTTGTCGTTCGCCTTGGCGCGCTCGACCATGATCTTGGACGCCCGCAGCTCCTCGCGGCGGTGCACGATGGTCACCGACTTGGCGAACTTGGTGAGGAAGGTCGCTTCCTCCATCGCCGAGTCGCCGCCGCCGGCCACCACGATGTCGTGGTCGCGGAAGAAGAACCCGTCACAGGTCGCGCAGGACGACACCCCGCGGCCGAGCAGCTCCTGCTCCCCGGGCACGTTCAGATAGCGGGCCGCCGCGCCCATCGAGAGCACCACGGCGCGGGCGGCGTACCGCACCCCGTTCGCCGTGACGTACTTGATGTCGCCGGTCAGCTCGAGGCTTTCGACGTCTTCGGAGCGCAGTTCCGCGCCGAACCGCTGCGCCTGCGTCCGCATCTGCTCCATCAGGTCGGGGCCCTGGATGCCGTCACGGAAGCCGGGGTAGTTCTCGACCTCCGTGGTCGTCATCAGCGCGCCACCGAACTGGGTGCCTTCGAACACCAACGGCTCCAGCTGCGCCCGCGCCGCATAGACGGCAGCGGTGTATCCGGCAGGACCTGATCCCACAATGATCAGGTTCCTGATTTCCTCGGCAGCCACCCGTGTCCTCCGCTCGTAATGACCCTGTGTCTTGAGCAAGGCCGGTACCCACCCATTCGTAGCCGACCTCACCGAGATCTGCCCGCTGGTGGATTTTCCGTCCCTGTACAGGGCTCAACACGATCGTAGGGGCCGGTGTTCCCCACGTTCGCCAGGCGTAAGGTGTCGCGCGTCGCAGCAGGTCAGCGACCTGCGCTACTTCTCGCCGACCACCCGGTCGAAGAGCTTGCCGGGGTGTCCTGGCCCACAGTCCGCGGGGAAGCCGACGAGCCGGTACTGCGCGAACTTCCCGGTGGTCAGCAGGATCATCACGCCGGACCGGCCGCCGACCGTGACCGGCAGGATGCCGGCCGGCCGGACCGTGGGGTCGAACCCGTTGGCGTCCAGGCAGGCGTCCAGGTGCTGCTCATCGTGCAGCGGGCCGAAGTCCCGGACGCCGAGTCCGCCGCCGACCAGAGCGTCCGCGCCCGAACCGTCGCCGCCGAGGGCGGGGATGCCCGCGCCGGGGCTGCCCGCTGACGGGCCGGGGGCAGGCGGCAGCGCGACACCCGGGCTCGAGCTGTTGCTGCCCGAGAGGGGCACGACGATGAGCGTGACCGCGGCGGCTGCCGCGACCAGCAGTCCGGCACCCCAGCCCAGTTGCTTGTTCCGACGCCGGCGTGCGGCGTCCAGGCTGGTGACCGGTGCGACCGTGGCCTCGGGCGCGCTCGCTTCCTGCGCGAGCGCGGCGTCGAGCCGGGCCGCGAAGTGGGCGGGCATCGGCTCGAACGGAGCGTCGGCCAGTGCCGAAAGGTCGGCCGTGGTCGCTTCGAGAGCGTCGATGATCGCGCTGGCCTCGGGGTCCGCGTTCACCTGCGGCCACAACCTTGCCGATTCGACGTCGTCGAGGACCCCGGCGTGCAGGTCGGCGAGGACGTCGACAGACCACGGCGGGCCGACGGCTCCGTCAATCCCCCGACTTTCGTCCGTCATCGTCCCTCCCCGTCTCGTTTGCTTTCGTGAGTTGGGACGTTCGCAATCGCATCGGGGTTCCGCAGATGTCCGAGAACCTTGGCCAGCTTCCCGCGACCTCGGGCACACCGGCTCTTGACCGTGCCTTCGGCGATTCCGAGCAGCTTGGCGGTCTCCGCGACCGAGTAACCCTCTACGTCGACCAGGACGATCGGGGCGCGCTGGTTCTCCGGCAGCTCGTCGAGCGCGGCCTGGACCATCAGCTTCGTTTCGCGCTCCGAAATCGAGTCGCGAGGGGAAGCGGGTTCGTTGAAACCGGTCTCCGGCAGCGGCACCGTGGGGCGCGCCTGCCGTCGGCGAATCCGGTCGAGGCAGGCGTTGACCACGATCCGGTGCAGCCACGTGGTGACCTGCGACTCGGCGCGGAAGTTGCCGGCGGCGCGGTACGCCGAGATGAACGCGTCCTGCAGGGCGTCAGCGGCTTCCTCGGGGTCGCGCACCGTCCGGAGGGCCACCGCCCACATCCGGTCCCGATGTCGCCGGACCAGTTCACTGAAGGCGTGCGGATCCCCGGCGGCATGCGCCGCCAAGAGATCGGCATCCGTAGGTGCTGCTGCGGTCACCGGCCAGAGCTTACTGACGCGGTCGGACCGCGCTTTTTCAAGTCGGGACCGTTCGCGTCAACCCGCCGGGACAAAGCTCAGATCACCGATCTGCGAGCTGAACTTTCCGGTGTCCCCGCCCAGCTGGGTGATCCAGACGATGAAGAACTTGCCGTCGGTGGGCTGCTGCAGCGTGATCGTGGTGTCCGGGCCGGTCAGGTCGCCGGCGCCGACGACCTTCGTGTCGGCGAGGGCCGCGTCCTGGCTGTCGGCCGTGCGGATCTCGACCTTGGTACCTGGGCTGTTCGCGCTGATCTTGACCTGCGCGAGCTTGATCGAGTTGTCGAAGTTGGCGACCAGGCCCACGCCGGACTTCAGCACTGGGAACTGCTGGTGGTACTGCTCGGTCTTCCAGACGGTGGCCGGGTCGCCGTCGATCGCGTTCTTCGCGCGGGACGCGTAGTCGCCGGTGCCTTCCGGGTTGTAGACCGCGACTCCGGCCGGATCCACCGGGGTGCCGAACTTGGCGGCCGGCGGAGCTGCCGGAGGTGCGGCGGACTGCGCGGGTGCCGGCGCGGCCGAACTCGACGATGCGGCCACGTTGACCTTGGGACCGGTAGCGGCCGGATCGCTCTGGAAGAAGCTGATCGCGAGCATGCCCAGCCAGGCGAGGATGCCGACGGCGGCGACCACCAGCACGGTGACGCCGGCGGCCAGCTTGCGCCGCCGGGCCGCGTCCTTGACCGGCTTCTTCGTGGTCCAGATCGTGCCGTTCTCATCGCGGCCTTCGACGTCGGCAACAGAGCCGCCGACCGCCTTGATCAGCTGGGTGCGCTCCTCGGCCTCGGCGGCCTGGTCGAGCACGCGCAGGATCGCGGAGCTGGTGCGGATACCTCCGTGGTCGCCGTCCTCGATGGTTCGGACGGCCAGCGACGACAGCTCCGGCGGGACGGACGGGACCAGCGACCGCGGCGGCACGATGCGGCCGGCCGGGGTCAGCGGGGCGGCCGGGATGGCCGTCGGACCACCGGGCAGCGCCCACTTGCCGGTCAACAGCAGGTACAGCACGGCACCGAGGGCCTTGACGTCGTCACGCAGGGTGGCGTCCGGCAGTGGGCCGGGGAACGCCAGCTTGAGGGCGCCTTCGGGGGTGAGCCGGAGGCGCTGCGGGTGGTCGAGGCCGAGGACGAGACCGCTCTGGTGGGCGCGTTCGACGGCTTCGGCCAGCGCCTGCACCATGCGGGCCGCGGCCGCGGGGGCGACCGGACGCTCGGCTACCAGGTCGACGAGGTCGCTGCCCTTGGTCCATTCGGCGACAACAACGCCGAGCAGGCCTTCGTTGGACGTGACGCCGCTGCCGAGGCTGAGGACGTCGAGCACCCGGGCGACGCCGGAGTGGCCGAACTTCGCGGCGTGCGCCGCGCGCTCGAGGGTGCGGCGGGCGAGCCGGGCGGATTCCGCGTCGGCCGGGTCACCGACCAGCAGCGTCAGCGCCACATCGCGGCGGAGCTGGCCATCGCGGGCACGCCAAAGATGCGCCCCGGCCCGTTCGTCGATGCCGAACTGGGCCAGCAGCCGGTATCGGCCGTCTCCGACGACACGGCCGGGCGCCAGGGATCCACCACGTGCCTTTGTGACCACTGGTCTAGGACCCCCTGCTTGCTCGCTCCGTCTCGTGTCCACGCACGCTCCCGCTTATCTCCCTGCACGAGGATACTCTGAACACGGCGGGTGAACCGGGGTTATCTGTGCGTGAATCGTTATCAGCGCCTGATCAACCGGGTGATTCTGGCCGTGGCAGGGGCGATTTCCTCCACTTTGAGCGCCATCAGGACGCCGAAGGACACCACCAGGCCGACCGTTCCCTGCAAGATCAACTTGATCCAGGCCTGCAGAGTTGTGCCCAGGGAGCTTGGCACGAGGTAGCCGACGCCGAGCGCGGCGGCCACGCCGAGTGCGCTCGCGACCACAGTGAAGAGGATCACTCCGAGTACCCGTTTGCTACGCAGGTTACCGAGCGTCACCCACAGCCAGACCTGGCCGAGCACCGCGCCGACCACGAACGTCAGCGCGTTGACCATCATCGCGCCCAGCACGATGTGGTCGGCGTCGAGCAGCTTCGGGGTCAGGAAGAGCAGGGGGATCTTCACCGCGGTCATCGCGATCATGATCAGCGTCGGCGTCCTGGCGTCCTTCATCGCGTAGAACACCCGCATCTGGAGCATCACCAGCGCGTACGGGAGCAGAGCGAACGCCGAGATGGCGAGCGCGCCGCCGAGGCGGTCGGCCGACGCGAGCGAGCCCTTGCCGACGGTGAACAGCGCGATCCCGACCGACGAGCCGATGATCGTCATCACCGCGGAGATCGGCAGCAGCATCACCGTGGAGATCCGGGACGCGTACGAAAGGTCGCCGACCAGCTTCTTGGTGTCGCCGTCCGCGGCCGCGCGGCTCATCCGCGGCATGATCGCGGTCAGCAGCGACACCCCGATGACGCCGTACGGCAGCTGGAAGAGCAGCCACGCGTTGCTGTACGCCGTGACCCCGCCCGCGGTGCCGGCGGTGAGCACCCGGGTGTTGGCGATGTACCCGAGCTGGCTGACCGCGACGTACCCGAGGATCCACAGCGCGAGCCCGCCGAACTCCTTCATCCGCTTGTCGATGCCCCAGCGCCACTTGAACCGGAAGCCCGACCGCAGCAGTGGCGGGATCAGCATCAGCGCCTGCGCCACGATGCCGAACGTGACGCCGAGGCCGAGTGTCAGCAGCTTCGGGTCGCTCATCTTGACCGGGTTGAGCGAGATCTCGCCGGGCATCACCCAGACCACGAGGATCGTGACGATGACGACGAGGTTGTTGACCACCGGCGCCCACGCCGTCGGGCTGAAGATGTTCTTGGCGTTCAGCACGGCCGAGACCAGCGCGAACAGGCCGTAGAAGAAGATCTCCGGCAGCAGCAGGTAGGCGAACGCGGTGGCCAGCGCGGGGTTCGCGTTCGCTGACGACTTGTCGACATAGAGCGAGGTGAACAGCGGCGCCGCGATCACCGCGAGCACCGTGCCGACGAGCAGGAGCGTCAATGCCACGGTCATCAGCCGCTGGGCGTAGGCGATGCCGCCGTCCTTGTCGTCCTGCGAGCGTACGAGCAGCGGGACGACAACACTGGCGAGCACGCCGCCGAGCAGCAGCTCGAAGACGATGTTCGGGAAGGTGTTGGCCACGTTGAAGGAGTCGTTCGCCATGCCCTGGCCGATCGCGTAGACCAGCAGCAGCTTCCACAGGAAACCGGTGATCCGGCTGATCAGCGACGCGATGGCCATCCGGCCGCTGGCCCTGCCGAGAGACGTGGGTTTCGGCGCGGTGACCGGCTGTTCCCCGGTCGTCCCCGGGATGTGGACCAGCGGACCGGCCGTGACCCGCGGCATGACCTGCGTGGCCAGCTGGTCGTACGGCCGGAGGAAGTCCGGGTCGGCCGTCGGCCACCGCGTACCCACCTGGCCGCCGGGGATCCGGGGGATGAACTGGGTCGCGTCCGGCGCGGACGGCTGCGGACCGTCCTCCCACGGGCGCACCGGGGGCGGCGGACGCCGGGAGACCGGGGGAAGCGCCGGCGGCGGGACGGGCGCGCGCGGCGCCCCGCGGCGCGGCTGAGCCTGTGGTGGAGTCTGGGGTGGCGGCGTGCCTCGGCGTGGCGGGAGCTGGTTCGGCTGCGAGGGTTGCACCGGGGCCATTCGCCGGGTCTTCTCCACCTCACGCGGCGGGGCGGCCCGGCGGCGTGCGTCCGCGGGCGGCGGCGGCACCGGCCGCTGCGGCCGGTCGACCGGCGGGCGCGGACGTTCGGCCTCCCAGCCTTTTTCCCCACGCACGGGCGGCAACCCGTCGTCGGGACGCGGAGGACGGCCAGCACGCTCGGGTGGTAAACCCGGTCCTCGTTCCAACGCGTGCCCAATCCTCAGCGGTTACTCGGTCGCCTCAGCGTAATCGGAGGTGACCGGAAAACCTCAGTGACCGTCCGCCCTGGCCGCCTTGGCGTCCCTTACCCGGCGGTAGATGCGCCGGGCCGACAGCAGCAACAGTGCCCCGCCCGCGGCCGCCGTGACGATGATCGTAATGACCCCGTAATTGTTGGAACTGAGCTCGAACCGGGCGGTTGTCCCCAGGTCCAGGCCTGATGGTGTGCTCAACGACACGTCCACGCTGAGCCGTCCCGCACGCAGCGCCTCCCCGAAGTTGACCAGCTGGTTGATCTTCCGGCCGGCCGGGATCGTGTAGGTGGAGATGTTCTCCGGCCGCAGCCCGGCGTTGTTTTTCAGCAGGACCTGCACGGTCACATCGACCGGCAGCGAGTTCGAGACGAACACCGGCAGCGGGGCCGAGTCCGACAGCGACAGCCGCTGGGAGGGCGCCACCACGGTCACCGCGGCCCGCAGGACGTTGAGCTCGCCGCGGGCGTTCGCGGTCGTGATCGCCGAACCGCCGCCGGCCCCCTGCCACGCGACCGAGGACGCGCGGATCAGCCCGTCCCGGACGGGTTTGATCAGTTCGCCCGGTCCGACACGGGTGCTCGTGTTGGTGTTGAGCTTCATCGCCCCGGCGAACCCGGCGGTCGAGGTATCGAGGTCGGACAGCGCGGCGGCGCCGTCGCCGGCCGGAGGTGACGTGAGGTCGTCGGCGCTGGTCGCCATCGTGGCGGTGTTGTCGCCGGGGCCGGGCGCGAGCAGCTCGGACAGCGTCTGCGGCTGCACGACCCCGGCGTTCGTGAACGCGGCGAGCTGGTCCAGCAGCGTTGTCAGCTCGGCTGCTGGGACGTTCCAGCGTCGCGGCGGAGCCAGCAGGATCGGGTTCGCGTGCTGGGCCGAGGTCGCCTGGCCGAGACCTGACCGGAACGCGAGCGCGGCGAGTCCGTCCTGGGTGGACACCGCGGGCTCGTCGCCGGCCGGGGTCAGGTTCACCTGCGTGGGCGTACCGGCGAGCTGGGCGTTTCCCGGCATCCCGGCGAACGCCGCCGACACCAGCGGGTCGATGGGCTGACCGCGGACCTGGGTCCCATTCAGCGAAGCCGCCGTCGTGGCCGGCTCGCCGCCCTGCCTGGCTTCGTTGGTGAGCACGGTCTGGATCCCCGCGTTTCCCAGCAGGCCGAGGGTCTTGGTGTCCATCGTGCCTGCCGGCCAGAGCACCCCGGCCCGCGGCGCGACGCCGAGCAACCTGGTCAGCGTGGCGGCGCCGGACACCGCGCTGGTGACCAGGTCGGCGTCCTGGGCGCTGCCGGCGTGCACCTGCGACAGTGTCGACAGGTTCGCGTCGGCGAACGGCAGCGGCACAACACAGCTGTTCTGGCTGGTCAGCTGCTTGAGCGCGGTCAGCCAGTTCTGGGCAGCCGGCGTCCCCCGGCCCGTCGCGGGAGGGGTGTCCTGGCCGGTTTGGACCTGGTAGCCGCGCGACATCCCGTCGACGACGGAGAGCAGGTCAGGGTCGATCGCCAGGCAGAGCGAGCTGAAGACGTGCGGGCTGGTCTCCTTGGCAGCCTGCGCGGCGGAGACGAGCGAGTCGAGCCGGCCGCCGGAGCTCAGGTCGGCAGCAAGCTCGTCGTCGGTCAGCACCAGCTGGCCGCCCAGCGGCTGCGCCCAGGTCGCGACGTGCGGAATGGTGTCGGCGATCGGCCACAGCACGGACACCGGACTGGCCTTCTGCTGGTGTTCGGGTGCCTTTCCCGGCACGCCGAGTACCGGCACCAGCAGGTTGACCGCGGCGAGCCGCGTCTGGCCGCCGAACTCCGGCGTGCCGTTGACGTTCATCAGTACGGGGTAGACGCCCGGCTTGCTGAGCTTCATCGCGCCCGCGGCGGAGCCGAACGGAAGCGAGATCTGCACCGGCGCGCTCTGGCCGGGCTCGAGCGACTCGGTGATCGAGGTGAACTGCGGTTGCGTGGTGTCGGCGGCGCCGTTCGCAAGCGCGTCGGTGAATTCGCGCTCGGTCGTCACGCGGTTGCCGACCTGCAGGCGGACCAGCAGTTTCGAGATGCGGCGGTCGCCGGTGTTGGTGACCCGGCCGGTGACGCTGAAGCTGGTCGACGTCGAGGTGATGACCGGCGTGACCTGGTCGACGTCGAGCCGGAGCCGGCTCGGCGTGTTCGCCGCCGTCCCGCCGGACTGCGCCTGCGCCGCCGCGCCGAACGAGCCGAGCGCGAGCAGGAACAGCGTGGTCAGGAGCGTCGCGGCGGATCGTCGCAGCGCGCGCCTGGTGTCCACTTCACTCACTCGGGTGCTCCCGCGGTTTCTTCGCCGGCCGCCAGGAGCGTGCGGGCTTTGCGGACCAATGTTCGTTCGTCGGCGTAGGCGAGCTTCGTGTCGAGTTCGGTCAGCGGGACCCAGCCGACCTCGGTGACTTCGACGTCTTCGTCCGACAGCTCACCGCCGTCGGCCGCCAGCATGAAATGGTGGACCGTCTTGTGCACCCGGTGCCGCTCGGCGACGAACCAGTAGTCGATGGTGCCGAGCGGGCGCAGCACGTGCGCGGAGATGCCGGTTTCCTCCTTCACTTCGCGCACAGCCGTCTGCTCCACGGTTTCCCCATCCTCGATGTGCCCCTTCGGGAGCGACCAAAGCAACTTGCCACGGCGGTCGAGCCTGCCGATCAGGACAGCGTTCTCTCCGGCGGCGTCCAGCACGAGGCCACCGGCGGACGTCTCGTCGACCGTTTTCAACTTCCTGCCGCGATGGCGCCGTCGCCGTCGTCCAGGCTTGGCGGCACCGGAGCGACCGGCCGATCCAGACATGCTGCGATGCTAGAGCAAACGCCCGCGTCGGTACGCTGGCTCTCCGTGTCCGTGTCGATCGGTCCGCGTAGTAAGTGGACTCTCTTGTTGGTTGGATCGCTGTGAATGAAGTTGTCGCCAAGCAGAAAGCCGTGGCCGAGCTGATGCGGATCTCCCCGCTGGCCGACGAGCTGGCCGAGCGGTTCGCCGAGGCGGGCCACCAGCTCTACCTCGTCGGCGGCAGCGTGCGCGACGTGCTGCTCGGCAGGCAGTCGAGCGACCTGGACTTCACCACCGACGCGAGACCGGACAGGGTGCTGGCCATCGTGGCGGACTGGGCCGACGCGGTGTGGGAGGTGGGGATCGCCTTCGGCACGGTCGGGGTCACCAAGAAGGGCTCCCTGCTGGAGATCACCACCTTCCGCGCGGACAGCTACGACAGGGTGGGCCGCAAGCCCGAGGTCACCTTCGGCGACACGATCGACGGCGACCTGCTCCGCCGCGACTTCACTGTCAACGCGATGGCGATCGACTTGTCGACGAAGACCTTCGTCGACCCCCACGGCGGGCTGGAAGCCGTCCGGTCGAAGGTGCTCGACACCCCGGCGACCCCGCAGGAGTCCTTCGCCGACGACCCGCTGCGCATGCTGCGCGCGGCTCGCTTCGCCGCGCAGCTCGGCTTCACCCCGGCTCCGCGCGTGGTCGACGCGATGACGTCGATGGCAGGCGAGATCGACCGCATCACCGCCGAGCGCGTCCAGGCGGAGGTGTCGAAGCTGCTGCTGGCTGACGACCCGGCGCCGGGGATCGAGCTGATGGTCGACACGGGCTTGGCCGAGCGCGTGCTGCCCGAGGTGCCGGGCATGCGGCTCGCCATCGACGAGCACCACCAGCACAAGGACGTCTACCAGCACTCGCTGACCGTGCTCCGGCAGGCGATCGACCTGGAGAAGACGCACGAACCGACGTCATCGCCCGACCTGATCCTGCGGCTCGCCGCGCTGCTGCACGACATCGGCAAGCCGGCGACGCGGGAGTTCCAAGACGGCGGCGGGGTGAGCTTCCACCACCATGAGGTGGTCGGCGCGAAGATGGTCCGCAAGCGTTTGCGCGCGCTGAAGTTCTCGAAGGAGATCATCACCGACGTCTCCCAGCTCGTGTTCCTTCACCTGCGGTTCCACGGGTACGGCAACGGAGAATGGACGGATTCGGCGGTCCGGCGGTACGTCACCGACGCCGGCGACCTGCTCCCCCGGCTGCACAAGCTCGTCCGGGCCGATTGCACCACGCGCAACCGGCGCAAGGCGGCCGCACTGCAGGCGACCTATGACCAGCTCGAGGAGCGGATAGCCCGGATCGCGGAGGCCGAGGATCTCGCGAAGGTGCGTCCCGACCTCGATGGCAACGAGATCATGAAGCTGCTCGGCCTCCCGCCGGGTCCGCAGGTCGGGCAGGCCTGGAAGTTCCTGAAGGAGCTGCGGCTCGACCGCGGGCCGCTCGAGTACGACGATGCTGTCGTCGAGCTGCGGGCATGGGCCGCGGCGGAAGGTATCGCCCCACCGGAGTAGCGCTTGCCGGTGGAATTCCGCGGGCGGTTGGGGAGAGGATGTGGGGCATGCCGGAGCCCTCGCCTGGACCACCCCGCCCGGCGAGCTTCCTGCTGACCCTCATCCGCCGCGGCGCGCCCGCCATGGCGACCGCGACCAACGCGTTGTCCGACGAGGTCGCCGACCCGACGCCGATGCGGGCGCTGCGCCGGATCTCCCATATCGACGGTCCCATCGACGTGGCTTCCAACGACGGGCTGCTGTTGCGGGCCGCGCGGTACATCGTGTTGGTGCCGCTGCTCTTCCGGGTCGTCGCGGTGCCCGGGGCCATGGTCGTCTTCCTTCTCGCGCACGGTCGGAACGGTGCCGTGCCGGTCGTCGCGGTCACGGCGGTTTCGGTCGTGCTCAACGTCTTCGGCACCGCATGGCTGCTGCGTTCGGCGCCGTTCCGCCCCGGCAACGCGGGTGTCCTGATCGGCATCGACGTGCTGTTCACCCTGGTCATGGGCCTAGTACTGGCGCTGACCGTACCGTCGGAGGCGCTCGCCGACGCCATGGCCGTCTCGGGGAAGCAGCTGATCGGCTGCGTCGGGGTGCTCTCGCTGGCGATGGGGTTGCCGCGCGGGATCGCGTTGGCTCTCGTGAGTTTTCCGGTGCGGCTGCTCGGCACCTGGCTCAACGGCCACACGGACATCGCCGACGCGCTCTCCGGCTACAGCGCGATGCTCGGTGTCCTCTACACGGCCGGCGGCGCGCTCATCATGATCGGCCTCGGCACCCGGCTGGCGCTGGCGTACGGCATCCGCAACGGCCGGTCCGCCGAACGTGCCCGGCAGCAGCGCATGCTCCACGACACCGTGCTGCAGACGCTCGAAACGATCTCGCTGAAGACACCCGGCGACGCCGAACAGCAGCTGGCGGACCTCCGCGGATTGGCCAGGGCGCAGGCCATCCAGCTGCGGCAAACCCTCGAAACCTCCGACGACGACGAAGGCTCGCGGCCGCTCGGTGAGAAACTCGCGACACTGGCCGCGGAAATGGCCCGTGATGGCTTGCGCGCGCAGCTCGTGATCGCCGAACTCGACGACGACACACTGTCCGAGGTACGTCAGATCGCGATCCGCGACGCCGTCCGCGAGGCCCTGCGCAACACCATGAAGCACTCCGGCACCGACCAAGTCGTCGTGCGGATGGAACAGCGAGACGGCGGCCTCGCGGTGATCACCCGCGACCACGGCGCCGGGTTCAGCACCGGGACCCAGCCGCCGGGGTTCGGCATCAGTGAGTCCATCAACGCGCGGCTGGCCGAGGTGGGCGGCACCGCGATTGTCGAATCCTCCCCCGGCAACGGCACCCGAGTCACGCTCTGGGTGCCGTTTTAGGGTTCTGGTCCCGTCGTGTGCAAAGACCCCTCGGGGCCACCCCTGTGGCTTTGAATGCCAATCCCTGGAACTTAGGGGTGTCTGGTGGTTGGTCGGTTGGTGTGGTGGGTTCGGCTTTACTGCAGCAAGGACCGGGGGCCTGTCGCGTCGTGTCGTGAAGGCCACCTTCACGGCGTAAGGCGCACTCACCTAGGCCTTCACGACGTCTCTGTCCTACCGGAACTGCCTTCAGGAGCCCCGACAGTCACATCGCCATCACCAGCACCACCTGCACGACGTGACTGGCCAGTAGACACGACAGCAAACCTAGCGCCGCTCGGATTTCTAGCGCTTCTTTCGGAGCGGCCGCTGGAGGCAGCCACCGCCGTTTCAGACCCGGCTGAGTGCGCCGGTTTCGAGGTGGCGGCCGATCGGGCCGGGCAGCAGGTACGCGACCGCGCCGCCGGGCATGCCGTTCCACGGCGCGGTCAGCCCGGTGAGCACTCGCAACGGCCGTTGCAGCAGGTAGAGCCGTCGTTCGCGCTCCCGCTCGTAGGCCAGCGACGTCTCGGTGAACCGCGCGGACTCGGGGTGCACGAGGTTGCCGGTTTCGTTGCCGAACCGCTGGACCGTGGTGCCCGCTTCGAGGACGACGATCCGCTTGCCGTGGAAGAAGGTGAGCGGCGGTTCGCCGCGCAGAGCCGTGATCGGCCAGTCGGCGACGACCTCGCGCGGGTCCGGTTCGGTGCCCGCCCAGGCCCTGGCCGGGTACAGCAACACGGTGCCGAGGAAGAACCGCGCGGCCTGCTCGAGGTGGGCGAAGAAGAGCGGCTCGTCCGTCGGCGGCCGAGACACCTCCCAGCCCGCTTCGGCCTTACGCAGCAGCCAAACGCCGTCGGTGGCCGTCTCGGGTTCGCCGATCCGGTACGCCGACTCCGCGACGCCGTACTCCGCGAGCCGCTGGTGCAACACCGTCAGTGCGTCGGACGCGCGGAGCTCCGGGCCGGGTTCGCCTTCGCGGTCGATCTTGGCGGGCACGCTGTCGTCGAGGAGGTCGACCGGTTGCTGGGCCGGGTACGGCTGGCCGAGAATCTCGGCTTCCGCCGTCGCCCGGAGCCGCGGGCTGACGTACGGCGTGCGGAATCCGTTCGCCTGCATGTGCCCGAGCAGTTCAGGCTCCGGCGGAACCCCGTATTTGCGCAGGTAGTGGGGCACGGACGCGGCCCAGATCCAGGTGCCGTCGGTGTGGAAGGCGTCCGGCACGTCCGGCGGGCCTTGCGGGGCGAAGATGTCGGGCAGCATGCCGGGCCGGGCGAGCGCGACCGGGGCGCGGAAGAGGTAGTCGAGCACGCCGCGCACCTTGTCCGGCGGCACCGGCGCGCGGTTGACCATCGGCCGTTCGCCTTCGTTGTGGGCGTCGACCACTTTCGCCAGCCGGAACGCGACGTCCAGCGGGCGGCCGGCTTTCACCGACAGCCAAACCGGCAGGTTTTTCGCCTCACGAGGGAAACGTGCCAACTCCATCGCGTAGGCCCGCGGGTTCGGCCGCCCGCCTTCGTTCGGGGGCAGCCGCCACTTGGGCTCGGCGTCGGGATCGAAGTCGAAATCGAAGCTCGAACCGGGCCCCAGCAGGAACGTTCCCTGGAACCACGTGCCCGCGGCGGGGGTGTACATCGCCGACCGCAGCTGCGCGAACAGCCCGCTCAGCCGCGGCGGTGCGGCCAGCGATACGGAGATCTCGCCTTCGCAGACGACGTGGACTTCCAACTCGGCGTAGTCGCCGACCTGGCGGAACTGCGCGGCGACCCGCTGCCAGTTCGACGGCAGGACCCCGAGCAGCGAGCGCCCGATCCCGCGGAGCAACGCCGTCTGATCGCCCGTGCCCGGCTCCGGGCGGACGTCGGACACCGTGTCGAAGTCATGGCGCGTCTGCCAGATCGCCAGCACCGCGGCGGGCGGGACCGCGACGCTGAAATTCACCAGTCCGAGTTCATGCGCCCGTGTCTCGTCGAGGCCGGTCCAGCGCAGCGTCAGCTCGTTCGCGGCCGTTTCGGGCGCGACCTGGTAGATCTCGTCGTCGTAGAGGCAGTGCGTCTCGAGGCTGAAGTTGGAGCTGGTCTCGCCTTCCGGGACGACCTTCGCGGGCGAGTCGTTCCACTCGACGTCGAAGCCGTCAGGCGGGTTCTCACCAGCGGGTACGACGAGCAGCAGGGTTCCGTCCGCGGTCGAGCGCTGGGTGCGGAACACCCGTTCGCCCCATGCCGCGTACAGCCCGTCCGACCGCGTCTGCGAGTCCACTCGATAACGCACTTCCAGTCCCCTCCCCAAGCACGCGCTAAATCTAGTGCGCCGGGTACCGAACCGACCACTGGTCGCCCGTAGGCGCGTCGGGCCCGAACTCGGCCAGCGCGTCGTCGGCGACGCCTTCGATGACCTCGCGCAGCTCCAACCGGTCCAGCCAACTTTCCCGCAGTGCCTGTTCGCCGTACATCGCGCCGACGAGGTTGCCGCAGACCGAACCGGTCGAGTCGCTGTCGCCGCTGTGGTTGACCGACGCGAGCAGCGCGGAGTTCGGGTCTTCCGTGGTCAGCGCCACGTACACCGACATCGACAACGCCGTCTCGCCGACGTTGCCCTGGCCGAGGCTTTCCACCTTTTCGGGCGTCGGCGAACCCTGCTCGGCGAGCGCGAACGCCTGGTCCAGCGCGGGCAGTTGCTCCGCGTGCCCCGGCCAGCGGACGAGGATCGCCTTCGCGGCGTCGACGGCGTCGGGCAGTGAACGTCCGTCCAGCAGGTGGTGCACGATGACCGCGAACGTGCCGGAAGACAGGTAGCCGCTCGGGTGGCCGTGGGTCAGCGCTGAGCTTTCGGCGGCGACCGCGAACACCTGCGACGGGTCGTCCGTCCACAGCGCGACCGGCGCCGCGCGCATCACGCCACCGCAGCCCTTCGAGTTGTTGATCGGCCGGTCGATGGTCCCGCGGACACCGGTTTTGCCGTACGCCTCCAGCTCACCGAAGCAGGTCAGACCCGGTGCCCGACGGCTGTACAGCTCGCGGTTCGTGACCAGCCGGCCGTCGGGCTGCACGCTGTCGTCCTTCGGCCCGCGGGCGCGGTCCCACGGGACGCCCTGGGTGTGCAGCCAGCGCTGATAGGCCAGCTGAAGGAAGTACCCGACCTCGATGTCCCCGGTGAGCCGCAGCGCCACATGAGCCCTGATCAGCCCTTCGAGGGTGAACAGCGTCATCTGCGTGTCGTCGGTGATCCGGCCGACCCCGCCGTACGCGGGGATGAAGTCGGTGATGCCGGCGGGCCCGGCGATCTCGCGGATGCGATCGATCGAATCGAACTCGGTCTTCGCGCCGAGTGCGTCACCGATCGCGCCGGCGAGCAGGCTTCCGCGCCACCTCGACCGCTTGTCCACCGAGTTTTCCATCGAGCTAGCTGATCCTCTCGAGGCTCTTGTCCGCCAGGTGGTCGACAACCGGCTTCGGCAGCACGTAGGCAACCGCCCCACCGGGCAGGTTGGCCCACGGAACGGTGATGCCGGTGATCACGTGCAGCGGGCGGCGGAGCTGGTAGGTCTGCTCGTGGCCGTCCCGTTCCAGTGGAAGCGATGTCGTGGCGAACCTTACTTGAGGGCCGTGCACGAGGTTCCCGTTCTCCGGACCGAACCGCACGACCGTCGTGCCCTCCACCAGCTGGACGACGCGCTTGTTACGCAGCAACGTGAGCGGCGGTTCGCCGTCGGACTCGGTGATCGGCCAGTCGTCCAGTTCCGTCGCTGTCTCCAGCGGGGTCTCGTGCCCGGCCGTCATCCGGGCCGGGTGCAGCAGCAGTGCGCCGAGAAGCTGGTGGGCGGCGTCTTCGGCCTGGTCGAAGAGCCGCGGCCGGACGGCGACGCCGTGCTCGTAGCGTGCGACCTCCCAGCCTTCCGGGGTCTCGTTGAGGCACCAAGTGCTGTCGGCGCGTTCACCGACTCGGTACGCCTCCGGCCAGACGCCGTGTTCGCCGAGCCGCTGGACCAGCACCGCAAGCACGTCGTCGACGTCGAGCCGCGGGTCCGGCCGGGTTTCGAGTTCGGCGGCGATGTCACCGGCGGTGGGTTCGACGTCGCCCGGAATCGGCTGCGGGCGCGGCTGTCCGAGCAGATCGGCCTCTGCTGTCCGTCTGACGAGCAGGTCGACGTACGGCGGCTGGAACTGTTGCCCGGCGATATGCGCGACCAGGTCCGGTTCCGGGGCGACGCCATGTTCGCGCAGGTAGTGCGGTACGGACGCGGGCCAGGTCCAGGTGCCGTCGGTGTGGTAGCTCGCGGGGACGTCCGGCTCGGCGTCCGGGGTGAAGATGTCCTGCTCCGGACCGTCGGCGACCAGGATCGCCGGTTCGCGTTCGAGGTACTGCAGCACGAGCGGCACCACGTCGGCGGGCAGCTCGGGCCGGTCGACCACCGGCTCGCCCTCGGTCACGGCGTCGACGACCCGTGCGTGTCTCAGCCGCAAGCCGAGCGGCAGCCCGACGCGGCGGCGCCACCAGTCTTCGAGATACTCGGGCTCACGGGGGAAAACGGCGAGTTCATCGAGGTAAACGGCGTTGTCCGGCTGATCGTGCCACCGCGGTTCGGCGTCGAGTGCGAAGTCGAAGTCGAAGGTGCCGGTCGCGACGAGCGTGAACCTGGCCTGCAGCCAGGTGCCCTTTTCCGGCTCGTGCATGCCCGCGCGCAGGGCGGTCAGCAGCTCGGTGAGCTCGGGAACCTCGAGCGATCTCGTCTCCGTGCGCGCGTCGATCTCGGTGTACTGGCCGACCTGCCGGAAGTCGACCTCGATGCGCTGCCAGCCGTCCGGCGCGACGGCACGCGCGAGCTTGCCGATCCTGACCAGCAACGATCGCTGCTCTTGGGGCGTGAGGGATCGAATCATGGTGGTCATAGTCAGTTCTCTCGATGTTTCACGTGGATCAGCCGGCGACGTGGTAAGTCGCGGTGTTCGAGGTTTTGGTGCTACAGAAGGCCTTCTGGGCCTGGCTCGGAACGGTGTTCACCCTAATGCGAGAAACTCGGCGATTTTCGGGAAAACCCGCATCCTTTGCGGCCGCGAATCGGCGGGACCGGGACGCGGGCATGGGCACCGCGGAGAGATAAACGGCTGACGCACTCGGTCGCCTCACGGCGGCTATGCGCAGTGTGGCTCCAGCCGAACTGGTATTCCACAAAGGCGGTTCTTCAGTGAGCCCGGGGGACACGGAGTGCGCCAGCCTACGAGTCCAACGGGGCACGAGTGCTTGTTGTTCCCGTACCGGGATACTTCGCGGCGCCAGAGGTGGGATCATGGACAACGTGCCTGCGGACGCCGAGGTTGAGCCGGGAACACTCCTGGTCGCCGCCCCCACGATGTTCGACGCCAACTTCCGGCGGACGGTGGTCTTCGTCATCGATCACCGCGACGAGGGCACCCTCGGGGTGGTCCTCAACCGGCCGAGCGATGTCCCGGTGGACGAGGTGCTGCCCAACTGGGGCAGGCATGTCGCCGAACCGCAGTCCGTCTTCGTCGGCGGGCCGGTCGAAAAGAAGACAGCGCTGTGCCTCGCCGCGCTGCGGACCGGGGAGACGGCGGCGTCCGTACCAGGGGTGATCGCTGTCCGCGGCCCAGTGGCGTTGGTGGATCTGGACACCGATCCCGAGGCGCTGCTGCCGAAGGTGCGCGGCGTGCGGGTATTTGCCGGGTACTCCGGCTGGGACTCCGGTCAGCTCGCGGGCGAGATCGACCGCGGCGACTGGCTCATCGTCCCGGCGCTGCCGAGTGACGTCCTCGCCTCGCCGAACCGCGACCTCTGGGGTCAGGTCCTGCGCCGCCAGGGCATCCCGACCGCGCTGCTGGCCACCCACCCGGGCGACCTCCAGCGAAACTAGGAACTAGACGGCTTCGGCGGGCGTGCCCTTGGTGAACACGCCGCAACCGCCCGCGCCGCAGGCACAGCCCGCGCAGCCGGCGGGCAGTTTCGAGGGCTCCGGCACGGTCGCGGCCGCGCGGTTGCCGAGGACTCCGCCCGAGACGACGAGGGCGACAAGCCCGATCAGGCCCACCACCGCGGCGACCACGGTGCCGCCGCCGCTCGGCATGAGCAGCGCGGCGACCCCGGCCAGCACACCGATCACGCCACCGGCCAGCGTCGGCAGGCCGGCGATCTTGTTGCCGAGCCGGAAGGCTTCGTCGCTGCGCATGGTGGCGGCGGTGCGGACACCGGCGCCACGCTCGCGGGGAAGCCGCTCCCGCCAGCCGAGCAGACCGCCCCAGCCGACGAGCACACCCAGCACTATCGGAACGAGCGCGAGTACGAACACCCCTTGAGGATAAGCGTGACGTTCCGGCAACCCGCCGGATACCCTGATCGACTGTGCTACACGCCATGAAGTCGTCAAACCGCAGCCGAATTACGACCGCCCTGATCGGGACCGTTTCGCTCAGCCTGCTCGCCGCTCCGGCCGCGAGCGCGAGCCCCGGCCTGCACGTGACCCGTTTCCTGGGCGAGCGGATCGTGCCCAATGCCCTGCCGTTCCAAGGCACCACCGTGGGCGGCCTGTCCAGCATCGACTACGACCCGCGCACCGGTGGATACGTGATGATTTGCGACGACAGGTCCGCGTTGCAGCCTTCGCGGTTCTACACGGCGAAGTTCACCGTGGACGCCCACGGGCTCGGCCCGGTGACGTTCACCGGCACCCACCCGTTCCTGCGCCCCGACGGCAAGACGTACCCGCCGCTGGCCCAGAACGACCCGACGCTGCCGCAGAACGAGCAGACCGTCGACCCCGAAGAGCTGCGCGCGGACCCGTGGACCGGTAACTACTACTGGTCGCAGGAAGGCGAGCGCACCGCGACGACGTTGATCGATCCGTCGATCCGCGAGGCGACCCGCACCGGCGACTACGTCCGCGACCTGCCGATTCCGGCGAACGAGCGGATGCTGCCGACGTCGGGTCCGAGGCAGAACCTCGTGCTTGAGGGCATCACCTTCGCCGCGCTCGGCACGTTGGTGGCCAGCGACGTCGAAGCCCCGCTGCTGCAGGACGGCCCGGTGTCCACGACGAGCGCCGGCTCGCTGTCCCGGATCACCCTTCAGTCCCGGTTCGGGCCGATCCTCGCGCAGTACGGGTACCCGCAGGAGAAGCTGTTCGCCGGTCCCGTGCCGTCGACGGCGTTCGCGACCACGGGTGTCTCATCGATGCTGGCGGTCGACCAGGTCGACCCGACGCGCTACCTGATGATGGAACGTTCGTTCGTCACCGGGGTCGGCAACAAGATCCGGATCTACGAAATCGACACCAAGGGCGCGACCAACGTGCTGAAGGTGCCGTCGCTCTCAGCCGCGAAGAACGTCAAACCGGTGAGCAAGCGGCTGATCGCCGACCTCGGTGACTATCCGTTGTCCACTGTCGACAACGTGGAGGGGATGACCTGGGGCCCGACGCTGCCCAGCGGTGAGCGGACGCTGGTTCTCGTCAGCGACAACAACTTCTCCAAAACTCAGGTCACCCAGTTCATCGGACTCGCCGTCCGCCCGTGAACCGCGTTGACCAGGTCGTTATGATTACCTCGTGAACACTGCTCGGCTGCTCCTTAGCCTGCCGCGCTGAACCGACCTCGGTCAGCGCGGCGACCCCTCACGCCTTCGGGCTGGGGGGTCGAGTTGTTTCTGGAGGAGCACCAACACGGAGGATTTCGGCCATGACTGAGTCGACTGGCATTGAGGCGACCGGCACCGAGGCGACCGGCAGGCCCGAGGCGGCCCCTCAGCACCGCTATACCGCGACGCTGGCCGGCCAGATCGAGAAGCGCTGGCAGGACTACTGGGCCGACAACGGCACCTACCACGCGCCGAACCCGGTCGGTCCGCTCGCCGAAGAGGGTGTGCAGGTCCCGTCGGACAAGCTGTTCGTCCAGGACATGTTCCCGTACCCGTCGGGCGCCGGCCTGCACGTGGGGCACCCGCTGGGCTTCATCGGCACCGACGTCTACGCGCGCTACCACCGCATGATCGGGCGCAACGTGCTGCACACGATGGGCTTCGACTCGTTCGGGCTGCCCGCCGAGCAGTACGCCGTGCAGACGGGCACGCACCCGCGCACCACCACCGAGGCGAACGTCCGCACCTACCTGCGCCAGATCCGCGCGCTGGGTCTGGGCCACGACGAGCGCCGCCGGATCGAGACCACCGATCCCGAGTACTACAAGTGGACGCAGTGGATCTTCCTGCAGATCTTCAATTCCTACTACGACGAGACGGCGGGCAAGGCACGCCCGATCGTCGAGCTGGAGAAGGAGTACACCGGCGGCACCCGGCCCACTCCGGACGGCCGCGCGTGGTCGGAGCTGTCCGCCGTCGAGCGGCGCAAGGTCATCGACTCGCACCGGCTGGTCTACATCTCCGACGCGCCGGTGAACTGGGCTCCCGGCCTGGGCACCGTCGTGGCGAACGAGGAGGTCACCGCCGACGGCCGCAGTGACCGCGGCAACTTCCCGGTGTTCCGCAAGAACCTGAGCCAGTGGATGATGCGGATCACCGCGTACTCGGACAGGCTGGTCGACGACCTGGACCTGCTGGACTGGCCCGAAAAGGTCAAGTCCATGCAGCGCAACTGGATCGGCCGCTCCCATGGCGCGCGGGTCGGGTTCGCCGCGGGCGAGCACCGGATCGAGGTCTTCACGACCCGGCCGGACACCCTGTTCGGCGCGACCTACCTGGTCGTGGCCCCGGAGCACCCGCTGGTCGAGCAGCTGACCGCCGCCGACTGGCCCGACGAGGTCGTCGAAAGCTGGACAGGCGGCGCGGCGTCGCCCAAAGAGGCCGTCACGGCATACCGGGCCGAGGCCGCTCGCAAGTCCGACATGGACCGGCAGGAGAGCAAGGAGAAGACCGGCGTCTTCACCGGCTCGTTCGCGGTGAACCCGGTCAACGGCAAGTCCGTCCCGGTGTTCGTCGCCGACTATGTCCTGATGGGCTACGGCACCGGCGCGATCATGGCCGTGCCCGCCCAGGACCAGCGCGACTACGACTTCGCCAAGAAGTTCGACCTGGAGATCGTGCGCACGGTCGACCCGGGCGAGGGTTTCGAGGGCGAGGCATTCACCGGCGAAGGCGCCGCGATCAACTCGGCCAACGAGTCGGTGAGCCTGGATGGGCTGGCCGTCGGCGAGGCCAAGAAGCTGATCACCGGCTGGCTGACCGAGCACGGGCACGGCGAACAGACGGTCCAGTACAAGCTGCGCGACTGGCTGTTCGCGCGGCAGCGGTACTGGGGCGAGCCGTTCCCGATCGTTTACGACGAGTCCGGCCTGCCGATCGCGCTGCCCGAGGACCAACTTCCCGTCGTGCTGCCCGACGTCGACGACTACACCCCGCGCACCTTCGACCCGGAAGACGCCGACTCGGTGCCTTCGCCGCCGCTGTCGCGCGCGACCGAGTGGGTCGACGTCGAACTGGACCTGGGTGACGGGCCGAAGAAGTACCGCCGCGACACGAACGTCATGCCGCAGTGGGCCGGTTCGTGCTGGTATCAGCTCCGGTACGTGGACCCGACGAACGCCGAGGCCTTCGTCGACCCCGAGAACGAGCAGTACTGGGTCGGCCCGCGGCCGGCCGAGCACGGCGTCGACGACCCCGGCGGTACGGATCTGTACGTCGGCGGGGTCGAGCACGCGGTGCTGCACCTGCTGTACGCGCGGTTCTGGCACAAGGTGCTGTTCGACCTGGGCCACGTGTCATCCAAGGAGCCGTACCGGCGGCTGTACAACCAGGGCTATATCCAGGCTTTCGCCTATCGGGACGCGCGCGGCATTCCCGTGCCGGCCGACGAGGTCGTCGAGAAGGACAAGAAGTTCTTCCACGGCGACGAAGAGGTCACCCAGGAATACGGCAAAATGGGCAAGAGCCTGAAGAACGTCGTCACCCCGGACGAAATGTTCGCCGCCTACGGCGCGGACACCTTCAGGTTCTACGAGATGTCGATGGGCCCGCTGGACGTCTCGCGGCCGTGGGCGACCAAGGACGTCGTCGGCGCGCAGCGGTTCCTGCAACGAGCGTGGCGCCTGCTGGTCGACGAGGAGACCGGTGAGCTGCGAGTCTCCGCGGCCGAGGCCACCGAAGCGGACCTGAAGCAGCTGCACAAGGCGATTTCCGGGGTCCGCGAGGACTACGCGGAGCTGCGGTTCAACACGGCCGGCGCGAAGCTGATCGAGCTGAACAACTACCTGACCAAGACCTACGGTTCGGGCGCGGAAACCCCGCGTGAGCTGGCCGAGCCGCTGATCCTGATGCTGGCCCCGCTGGCGCCGCACCTGGCCGAGGAGCTGTGGCGGCGGCTGGGCCACGTCGACTCGCTGGTCTACGGGCCGTTCCCGGTCGTCGACGAGAAGTACCTGGTCGAAGACACCGTGGAGTACCCGATCCAGGTCAACGGGAAGGTCCGCTCGCGGGTCACCGTGCCCACCGGCGCGGCGAACGACGTCGTCCAAGCGGCGGCGCTGGCCGACGAGAAGGTGGCCGCGCTGGTCGCCGGCGGCACCCCCCGCAAGGTGATCGTCGTCCCCGGCCGCCTGGTGAACATCGTCCTGTAGCGGGTCGGCTTCAGGGAACTTGGTGACAGGCTCAGATCAGGCCGATTTCCCGGGCGAGGTCGGCCAGCATGGCGTCGAAGAGGACGTCCGGCTTGGACATCGGGATCGGGAAGTTGCCGAAGACCTCGAGGGTCACGTGGCCGTAGATCCGCGCCCAGATCTGGATCATCAGGAAGATCATGCCGAGGTCGAGCTTCTCCTCGGGGAACACCAGCCCGGATTCGCTGAACACGGCCATCAGGTCGGCCTGGAAGCCGGCTAGGTCGTCGCGTAGTTCGGCGGGCACGACGTCGCTCGACGGCGTCGCGAGGTCGTGGGTCGCCAGCACGTGCCCGGCGGCGGTCAGGAAGATCCGGCCGAACGGTTCGTCGACCCTGCTCAGCGCGCTGCTGGGGGTTGACCCGACACCGCCGGTCGGCGACGCGAAGACCAGCGTGAACTCGTTCGTGTGCGTCAGCGCCCAGCGGCGGAACCCCTTGCAGACCGCGAACAGCTGGAGTGCGCCGTCGTGGTCCAGACCGGCGATGTCCTCGGCGAGTTCGGCGGCGAGGTCCGCGCAGACGTCGAGCCGGAGGTGTTCGACCAGGTCGTCGCGTGAGCCGTAGTAGCGGTAGAGCGCGGGAGCGGTGATGCCCAGCTCCCTGGCGATGGCCCGCAACGTCACCGCTTCGGGGCCCTGCTCGACGAGGAGCTTGCGGGCGGTCCGGCGGATGTCCTTGTCGGTCGCAGCTCGCACGCGACCCCGGCGGGTGGGGTGGCTCATCTGGGCAGTCTAGGAGTGCCGCCGGGCCTTTCCCCTGGACGCGCCGCCCGCGATGCAGTGAAAAGACCGCCGGAAACGCCTCGAGGCCACCTTAGGTGCGTCAGGTGCACCCAAGGTGGCCTTGAGGAACTCGCCGGACCTGCCTGGCCGGCGCAGGCTGGACAGGACCGGAGAGGGCGCCGCCGACACCGATCACTCGGGGGGCTACGTGATCGGCGCCGGCGACACGATGCCCTGCTCCGGCTCGCACCGGTTGGGGGCAACGCCACCGCGCGAACGCGGCAACGTCGAACAAGAGCGGCCCTGTCCTTCGAAATGACGGCTGGGGGATGCATATCCCCCGATCGAGTGACGGCGGGCGCGCACTCGACTGATTGTCGCACCCCGGCCCCGATAAGTTACAAAAAGCTTCACATTTGCCCAGAAGGTGCCGGGCGGCCGGTCCCGTACCAGGTCATGGCACAGTTCTCCCCATGACTGCTGACGTTCTCGTGGTCGGTTCGGCCAACGCCGACCTGGTCGTTCCCGTCGATCGGCGCCCTGGTGGCGGGGAGACCGTGCTCGGCGGCGACACCGTCATCTCGGCCGGCGGCAAGGGCGCCAACACCGCGGCGGCCGCCGGGCGGCTCGGCGCGAAGGTGGCCCTGCTGGCCGCGATGGGCGACGACGCCTACGCCGCAATGCTGCTCGGCTCCCAGCGTGAGGCCGGGGTCGACGTCGGTCTCGTCCGCACCTCCGACCGGCCCACCGGCATCGCCTACATCACCGTGACCCCGGACGGCGAGAACTCGATCCTCGTCTCCACCGGCGCAAATGCGACGCTGCGGCCGGCCGACGTCGACGCCGCGTTGCCCGGGGTGAAAGTCCTGGTCGCGTCCATGGAAATCCCGCTGGACACCGTCGAATACGCCGTCCAGACCGCCGCGGCCGCGGGTGTCCGGGTGCTGCTGAACCTTTCCCCGGTCGCCGAGGTCCAGTCGTCGACCCTCGCCGCGCTGGACGTCTTGCTGGTCAACGAGCACGAAGCCGCCTGGCTGCTCGGCTCCGCGTCCGTCGACGACCCAGCCAAACTGCTCGACCTCGGACCCCGTTCAGCGGTGGTCACCTTGGGCGCGCGAGGTGCGCTGGTCGTCACCGCGGACGGCGTCACCGAGGTCGCCTCGCCGAAGGTCCACGCCGTCGATACCACCGGCGCCGGTGACGCCTTCACCGGAGCACTCGCGGCATCTCTCGCCGAAGGCGCAGACCTCGCCGACGCAACACGGAAGGCGGTGAAGGTCGCCGCCTTCTCCGTCACCCGCCACGGCGCGCAGTCGTCGTATGACTGGCCTGAGGACTTGCGCGGCTAGGCTCGTTCCGGCCAGGTGAAGGACTCGCCGATCCAGTCGCCGACTTCGGTGAGTTCGGCGCCGACATCGGCAGTCTGGTACGGCCCGACCACGATAAACCGGCCTACCGAATCGGTGATCCGCACCTCCGCGCCGCGGTCGCCGAAAAGATGGGCATGTCGCCGAGCAAGATCGGCCGCATCGAGACCGGACACTCGGGGTTGCAACCCGACGATGTGTCGGCCTTGCTGGGGTTTTACGAGGTATCGGCGGACAAACGGGCCGAGCTGATGGACCTGGTCCGCAAGGGCGACGAGCGCGGTTGGTGGGAGCGCCAGCCGGGGCTGCCGACGGTGTGGCGCAGTTTGATCGACTTTGAAAACAAGGCCACCCGCATCCAGAACTTCGAACCACTGGTCGTTCCCGGTCTGTTGCAAACCGGCAAGTACTGCCGCGAGCTCATCGCCGGGGTCAATCCCACGTTGTCGGAGACTGAGCTGGACAATCTCGTCGCCTCACGGATGGCAGGTCGTACCGCTGTCAGCCGGTGCCTACGTCGGTCTGCAAGGCCCGTTCATGATGCTTGAGTTCGCCGACGACCCTGCTCTGGTCTTCATGGAAAACCATGCCACCGCGTTGTTTGTCGAAGAGCCCAACGACCTGTCGGCCTACCGGCTGACTTTGCGCACTACCCTGAATGTTGCCCTTGCACCCGATGCAACGGTTGAGCTGATCACCGCCATTCTCGCGGAAGGCGGCTGATCGAAGGAGGAGCGATCGTGGATCTGACCACCGCCCGCTGGCGTAAGAGCAGCCGCAGCACCAGCAACGCGAACTGTGTCGAGGTGCGTTGGTAAGTCCTGCGGTCGCGGTGCGGGACTCCAAGGCCCCGGCCCCCTGCGCCCTCGTCCTCCCTGCCCCCGGCTGGCAAGCCTTCCTCGCCGACCTGCGCGCGTAAACGGACTCACGAGCCCTGGACCGGACCCCTCGGTGCCGTTGTGCTGGATTTACACAAAAGGCCGCCTGCTCCACTAAGCACACTCTTGACTTAAGTCTTAAGTCAGTCGAATATGGGAGGGCGCTCGCTAAACCCCTCTTGGCTCCCTGTCCCCGCGAAGCGCTGTCTCGACAACTCCCGACAATGACGACGGAGGTTTTCGTGCACGCCTTAGCATTTCGACGGCGCACGCGGCTGCTGGTTTCGCTGCTGCTGGCAGTGGCGCTCGCAGTACCGGTTTCTGGTCTGACGACCACTCAGGCTTCTGCCGCGGCGGCGCAAGGGCCCTGTGACATTTATGCAGCCGGCGGTACGCCGTGCGAGGCGACGTACAGCACCACGCGCGCGCTTTTCGCTGCCTACAACGGCTCGCTGTACCAAATTCAGCGCGCCTCGGACAACAGCACGCTGAACATCGGCTTGGCGTCGACCGGCGGGGTGGTCAACTCCGCGCCGCAAGTCTCCTTCTGCGCCGGCACGACCTGCACCATCACCCAGCTCTACGACCAGACCCCCAACGGCAACAACCTGCCCATCTCCCCGGGCACGTCGTGTTCAGGCTGCTCGGGCGGGCTCACCGGGCCCGGTCCGAACGGCGCGGACATCGGCGCGAATGCGATGGCGCTGCCCGTGACGATCGGCGGCAAGCCGGCGTATGGCGTGCTGGTCAACAACATCGGCACCGGATACCGCAACAACGCCGTCAAGAACGTGCCCACCGGCTCGCAGCCCGAGGGTATGTACATGATGACGTCGTCCAACCTCACCAGCGGTTCCTGCTGCTTCGACTTCGGCTCGGCCGAGACCAACGACTCCGACGACGGCAATGCGACCATGAACGCGATCTACTACGGATCCGCGTGCTGGGTCGGCGGCTGCACCGGGTCGGGCCCCTGGGTCGGCGGCGACCTCGAGAACGGCATGTACTTCAGCAACACCGGCGTGAACCCGTCGAACATCCCGAGTGAGACCGGCATGTTCGTCTCAGCCTGGGAAAAGAACAACGGCACGACCAACTTCAGCCTCAAGTACGGCAGCGGCCAGTCGGGCGGATTGACGACCTCATACTCCGGCGCCCTGCCCAACGGCTACAACCCGATGAAGGTGCAGCCCTCCATCGAGCTGGGCACCGGTGGTGACAACAGCACGCTGGGCAAGGGAGAGTTCTTCGAAGGCGCCGTCACGGCCGGCTTCCCCTCCGACGCCACCGAGAGCGCGGTGCAGGCCAACATGGTCGCGGCCGGCTACGCCAACAACAACACCACGTTCACCAGGAGCACGTCCGTGGTGAGCTTCCGGGCCCACGCCAACGGCAAGTACGTCGACGCGCCGAACAACACCACGTCGCTGATCGCCGACGCCACCTCGGTCGGGACCGCGGAGACCTTCGACATGGCCACCGACACCGACGGCACCGTCACTCTCCGGGCGCACTCGAACAACAACTGGGTCACAGCGGAAAGCAACGGATCCGCGCCGCTGATCGCCAACCGAGGCGCGACCGGGCCCTGGGAGACGTTCTATCTGATTCACAACCCCGACGGCAGCGTGAGCTTGCGTGCGTACAACAACCAGCACCTCGTGACCGCGGAGAACGCCGGCGAGGCGTCGTTGATCGCGAACCGCACGGCGGTCGGCCCCTGGGAGGAATTCGACCTCATCACCCACTGACGACCGAGTCGCCCGGCCGGGACGAGCACCAGCGATCGCCAGGAGACCAGTGGCACGGTATGGTCTAGACCATGTCTGCTAAGCGTCTCTCCGGTGTAGCGGTGAGTCCCGGCCGTGCGAGCGGTCCTGTCGTGCGTGTCGCCGATCCACTGGGCGAACCCGCCAGTACGCCCGCCCCCGCCGATCCGGCCGCGGAAGCCGCCCGGATCGCCCCGGCCACGCAGGTCGTCGTCGGCAGGTTGGAGGCGCTGGCAGAGACGGCCGGCGGCGAAGCGGCCACGATCCTGATCACCACCGCCGCGATGGCGGGCGACCCGGCACTGGTCAGCCAGGCCGAGCAGCTCGTGACCGGCGAGCACCTGCCTGCTGCCCGGGCGATCTACCAGGCCGCCGAGGGATTCGCGACGATGCTCGCCGCGGCCGGCGGGTACATGGCCGAACGTGTCCGCGACATCCGTGACGTCCGCGACCGGATCGTCGCCGAGCTCCTCGGTGTCGAGCCTCCCGGCGTGCCGGAACTGGCCTCCCCCAGCGTTCTCGTCGCGCGTGACCTCGCCCCAGCCGACACCGCCGGCCTCGATCCCTCGAAGGTTCTCGCGCTCGTCACTGAGGAGGGTGGGCCCACCAGCCACACCGCGATCCTGGCCAGGGCGCTCGGCATCCCGGCTGTGGTCGCGGTCAAGGGCCTGCTGGACTTCGAAGCCGAGGCGCTCGCCGTCGACGGAGACACCGGCGTCATCGAGTTGGCCGATCCGTCCGCGCCGGTGGTGGCTGCCGCCGCGACCGGTCCGATCATGTGGAACGGCGTCGGCGAGACCGCCGACGGGCACCGCGTGAAGGTGCTCGGCAACGTCGGTTCCGCCACCGATGCCCAGGCCGCGGCCGACGCCGGCGCCGAGGGCGTGGGGCTCTTCCGGACCGAATTCTGCTACCTCGACGCGCCCACCGAGCCGACCGTGGCCGAGCAGCGTGCGGCCTACACCGCCGTGCTGGCGCCGTTCCGCGGCAAGCCGGTCATCGTCCGGACACTCGACGCGGGCGCGGACAAACCCCTCGCCTTCCTTTCGCCCGAGGCCGAGCCAAATCCGGCGCTGGGCGTCCGCGGCCTGCGTGTCGCGTTCGACCGGCCGGAGATCGTGGACCGTCAACTCGAAGCGATCGCCGGAGCGGCCGAGGACTCCGGTGCCGAGGTTTCCGTGATGGCGCCCATGGTCGCGACACCCGAGGAAGCGGCCTGGTTCGCCGAGCGTGCGCGTGCCGCGGGTATCGCCAGGGCAGGGGTGATGATCGAGATCCCAGCGGCCGCCCTCGCGGCCCGCGAAATCCTCGACGTCGTCGACTTCGTGTCGATCGGTACGAACGACCTCGCGCAGTACACGTTCGCGGCCGACCGTCAGCTCGGTGCCGTCGCGAAGCTCAACGACCCGTGGCAGCCCGCGCTGCTGCGTTTGATCGCGCTCGTCGGCGAGGCCGCGAAGGCCACCGGCAAGCCGGCCGGCGTCTGCGGTGAGGCAGCTGCCGACCCCAGGCTCGCGCTCGTCTTGGCCGGGCTGGGCTTGACCAGCCTGTCGATGAACGCCGCCGCGGTGCGCGCGGTCGGGGCGAGCCTTGCCGCGACCACCCGCGCGGACTGCGAGAAATTCGCCGCCGCCGCACTGGCCACCGCCGACCCGATCGCCGCCAGGAGCGCCGTGGGCTAGCCGAACAGGCCGCGGCGCGGGTGCCGGATCTTCAGCGAACCGCCGTGCACCCGCCCGGTGAGCACGTAGCGCGGGGTCGCGTTGGGGCCGGCGAAGCGGGTCTTGTCTTCGACCGAACCGAACTTGATCTCACTGATCGAATTGACGTCGATGTTGGCGGTGTCCGGGATGATGATCTCGACCCCGCCCCAGCGGATGTCGAGTTCGATGTACACCACCGGGTACTCGACGTGGGCCTCGGTGAAGTCGAGCCGTGTCGAGCCGTACTTGTTGCGGATGAGCATCGCGGGCGGCACCACCCAGTAGCCGCTGCGGTTGAGCGAGGAGTACTTCGCCGTGAGCTCGACCCGCTCGCCCCGGCCGAACTTCGGCTGCTGGCTGTACGGGTTCGGCTGACGCCACGGCGTGGCGGGCGGTGTCTGCTCCGGCATGGCGTCCCGGTGGATCAGCCCGGGCAGGTCGGTCAGCACGACGTTCAGCTCACCGCGGGTCCGGGCGGCGAGGGCGATGTCGGTGCGCTCGGTGAACTCGTCGAGGTCGAGCATGCCGCGCCCGATCGCCTTCTGCAGTACGCCGACGACGTGCTCGCGCTCCTCGTCGGACACCCGCAGATCGCGCTGGCTCAACGGTTTCGGCTCCGCGTTCGGCGCCTCGGCCGCCGGTGGTGTCTCCACCGGTGTCGGCAGTGGTGTCTCCGCGGTGGTCTGCGTGGTGGTGCCGGTCTCTTCCTCGCCCATGTCCTCGAGAGTAGATCCCGATCAGCCCTGGTGGATCCGGGGAAAACCCTGAAAGCTGAGGGCTTGGGGTTTTTCCTCTCGGGGTAGCCGGGGTGACGTCATGACCGCACGAGTGGTTCCGCTAGTGCTTGCCTGCCTTGCCCTTGCCGCCTGTACGGGTGCTCCCGCGCCGCCTGCTCCGAGCACTCCCGTCGTTCCCAGCCCGTCCACGACAGTGGTCGTCCCACTGGGGCCGCTGGTCGGGAAACAGGCCACCGGGCCGACCGGTATCCGGCTGCTGCTGGCGCAGACTAGGCCGTCCGTGTTCGACGTCGACACCGGCGGTGACGTCCCGATTTCCGGTCCGTTCAGCGCCGATCGCACCAACTGGACGACCAGGGTCGGCACCGCCATGGTCGTCAGTTCGAGTGTGACCTGCACGTCCAACGCCTGCGACCCTCAAGCCCAGGTACTGGTTTACGACCGGGTCGACGGCCCGCCGCGGTCGCTCGGCAAGGCGTACAGCACCGGGCCGTCCGCAGACCACGCCGCGCTGTGGATGATCCGCGACGCCGGGAACGGCCAGTGCGTGCTGGAACGGCAGCCGTTGTCCGGGGCGGCACCGGGTTCCAGCAGCCCAGCCAGTTGTGACACGGGAGTGGTCGGGGAGAACTTTGGCGGTCTGCTCCTGCGGATCACCACGCCCGCGGCCAGCCAGGTCGTGCTCATCGATCCGGCGACGGGCCGCACGGTTCAGCAGTTCCCGCAGTTCGTCGCGATGACGCCGGACTACCTGTTTTCCGCCGATGGCACCAAGTTCAGCCTGTTCAGCGGCCGGAGCGGAGCGAAGCGCCCAGTGCCGAAACCCGCCACCCAGGCGGATCCGCAAAACGCGAGCCTGAGTCGCGACGGCCGGTACTTCGCGGTCGTGTTCGCCGATCCCTCGATCAGTGGGACCAAGGACCAGTCCTACGACCTCTGGCTGTTCGACCTGTTCACAGTGTCGTGGGTGCATCCGCCGTCGATGCCCGTCGGGATCGACAGCAAGCACGCCGCGCTGGACTGGACCACCACCGGTGACGTCGTGCTCGCCACCGGCACCCCGGGCGCCGGCTTGGGGATCTGGCGACCAGGCCAGGCCGCGTGGACCCTGACGAAGGCACCGCTGCCCTCGGACTGGAGAGGAAACACGATGCTGGTGATCTAGGCCCTGGTGAATCAGTGACAAACCCGGAAGGCTGGAGGCTTGGGGTTTTCCTTTCGGGGTAGCTGGGGTAGCAAGGGGGATGTCATGTCCACGCGCGTGATTCCGTTGTTGTTCGCCTGTCTCGTGCTCGCGGCCTGCTCAGGGACGCCCGCGCCCCCACCACCGCTGGGGCCGATGCGGGGGACGCCCCCGACCCACCCGACGGGGATCCGGCTCGTCGTCCCCAGCGTCACGCCGTCGGTGTTGACCGCCGACACCGGTGTGTCCGCCCCGATACCGGGCGCGCCGATCGGCAAACTCAACGTCCGCCAGAACTGGGTGATCCGCGTGGGGAACACCGCGGTGATCGGCTCCGCCCCGAAGTGCAATGCCTACGGCTGCCTCGATCCGGCCGACGTGCTGGTCTACGACAAGTCCGGTCCGCTGCGTTCGCTGGGCAAGGCAAGGAGTTTCGCCGCGTCGGCCGACGCGCAGGGGCTGTGGATGATCCGTGACGACGGGAACAAGCAGTGCCATCTCGAGCTGCAACCCCTGTCCGGCGCGAAGCCCGGTCCCAGCAGCCCGGCCGCGTGTTCGACGGTCCTGATCGGGGAGAACCGTGCTGGCCTGGCGCTGCGCATCACCACCAACGGGCCGAGCCAGACCGTGGTCATCGACCCGGCGACCGGTCGGACGATCCAGCAGTACTCGTCACTCATCGCGATGACGCCCGACCAGCTCCTGGTCAGCGAAGCCGAGAACACGCTGACCCTGGTCGACCCTCGCAGCGAAGCCAAGCACCCGGTGTCTTGGCCCGCTCAGGGAAGCCAACCCGGCAACGCCGTCTTGAGTCGCGACGGGCGGTATCTAGCCGTGCCGTTCGTGGATCCGTCCGTCGACGGAACCAGCCACCAGTCCTACGACCTGTGGCTGCTGGACCTGACCGACCTGTCCTGGGTGCATCCGCCGTCGATGCCGATCGAGGTCGACGTCGCGAACGAGGCGCTCGACTGGACCGCGGCCGGCGACGTCGTCATCGCCGGTCCGGAGACCGAGACCGGGGTGGGGAGCTGGCGTCCGGGGCAGGACTCCTGGACGCTCACGCCAGGGCCGCTGTTGCCCGGCTGGATGGCGACGATGGTCTCGATCTGACGCTCAGTCCTCGTCGAGGCCGTGCTCGATGGCGTACCGGGCGAGCTCGACGCGGTTGTGCAGCTGGAGTTTGTGCAGCGTCGACTGGACGTGGTTCTCCACGGTCCGGTGCGAAAGGACGAGTCGCTCGGCGATCTGCCGGGCGCTCAAGCCCTTGGCGACCAGCCTGAGCACGTCGGTCTCTCGTTCGGTGAGGCGCGGCGGGGGCGGGCTGCCGGTTGCGGCGTCGGCGTCGTTGGCAGTGTCTGCGGCGTCAGCGATCCGCCGGTACTCGCCCAGCACCAGCCCGGCGAGCCCGGCGGTGAACACCGGGTTTCCGGCGGCGGTGCGTTCGACGGCTTCCACCAGCTCACGCGCCGACGCGGATTTCAGCAGGTAGCCGGAAGCCCCGGCCTTCACCGCCTCCAGGACGTCGCTGTGTTCGCCGCTCGCGGAGAGCACCAGCACCTTCGTCAACGGCAGCGCCGCGACGATCTCCCTGGTCGCGTCCACCCCCGACGTCTGCCCGAGGTTGAGGTCCATCAGCACGACGTCGGGCCGGACCGCGCCCGCGATGCGCACAGCCGCGCCGGCGTCCGACGCGGTCGCCCGGACGTCGAAACCGTGCTCGGTAAGGTCCCTGGCCACGCCGTCGCGCCACATGGGGTGGTCGTCGACGACCATCACCGAGACGGTCATCCCGCGTCGAAGACCAGGCAGAAGGGGTGGCCTGCCGGGTCGAACAGCACCCGGACGTTCTCCTGCGGCTGGAACTCCGCCACCGTGGCGCCCAGCGCGACCGCTTCGTCGACCGCCTCGGCGAGGTCGCCGACCTGGAAGTCGAAGTGGATCATCGGCCGCTGCTCCCCCTCGGCCGGGGGCCAGACCGGAGCCTGATAGCCGTCCGCCTTCTGGCACACGAAGAACGGCCCTTGAGGGGATGAGGCGACGATCGCGGTGCTCGGCTCTTCGCGCACGACCTGCCAGTCGAGGAGTTCGGCGTAGAACCTTGCCAGGAGACCGGGGTCAGGCGCTTCGAGTGCGGTGCCCCACCACATTCCGCCAGTACGAGATTTCATGCCGACAGCCTCTCTGATGTCGAATCGGTCATCTTGCGCTCTTCGCCTTCACCGGGACCTTGATCTCCCACTCCGTCCCGGAGCCGGGAGCGGAGACCAGCACAGCCGTGCCGCCGAGATCGCGGACACGTCCCCTGATGGACTCCACCACACCAAGTCGTCCTTCCGCGGCCGCGCGTTTCTCTGTTCCCGGAGCGATACCGGGTCCGTCGTCCCTGATGCTGACGACGACCTCGGTGCCGAGGTCCTCCAGCAGCACCCAGGCCCGTGCGTCGGGGCCCGCGTGTTTCCCGACGTTCGCCAGCGCTTCGCTGGTGGCCGCGACGAGTTCCGCGGTGATGTGCGCTGGCAGGGCGACTTCCCCAGCCGGTGCCGAAACCTGCACGGACGCCGTCGCGAGCAGTTGCAACGCCGACCGCAGGTCGGTCGTACCGCGGGCGCTGGGGCCGACGGGCTGGGTGGTGACCAGTGTCCGCAGCGCGATTTCCTGCTCTCCAGCCAGTTTTGCCAGCTCCGCGGCTTCTCCGCCGACCTCGGTGCCGCGTTGGCGAACCCTGGCGAGAACCTGCAACACGCTGTCGTGGATGGACCTGGCGAGCCGTTCCCGTTCGGCGGTCGCCGCTTCGGTGCGCAGCGCCTGCGCCAGTGCGGCGGCGGACCTGCGGGCGATCGTCGCCGCCATGCCGACGAGCAGCCCGGACGCGATCAGCAGGAATCCGTCGCGGGCGACGTCCAGGTCGAACCGGCGCTGGGCGAACACGGTCGTGACGGCGACGGCGAGTCCGGCGAGCACCCCGCCGTCCCGGCCGAACCGGACGCCCGCCGCGACCGGCGCCACCGCCGCCCAGACAGTGGTGATCAGCGGGTCGCCGTGGCCGTACTGCCCTGCCGAAAGGATGAGCAACGAGGTCAGCACGAGCGTGCAGGTGAGCACCACGTCGGCGAGGACGAGCCAGTCCCGGCGCAGCCGCTCTCGGGCGTAGACAACACTGGTGACGATGGTCCACGCGGTCATCACGCCGAGAACGACCCAAGCGAGCCACGGCCGCTGGAAGTCGTCCCGGTGAACGACCGCGGCCCCGATCGCGAACAACAGCGTGACCACGCGAAGGACGACGGTCGCGGACCACAGTGGAGCCGCCGCGTCCCGGGTTTCGGCTCCCTGGCGGGTCATTCCTTCGCGGCTGCGTGCGGCTGCGCGTCCTTTTTGTTCAGCGCATGGACGGTGGTCGGGTCCAGGTGCTCATCGCTCAGCAGCGATCGGATGCCCGCGTTGAGTACGGCGAGCAGCGGCACCGAGAGCAGCGCGCCCGCGATTCCGGCGGCCACCAGGCCGGCGGTGATCGAGAGCACCACCGCCAGCGGGTGCAGCTTGACCGCGCGGCCGAGCAGCAGTGGTTGCAGGACATGGCCTTCGAGCTGCATCACCAGTATCACGATGGCCAGCACCACGATCGCGCCGATCACGCCGTTCGTGACGAGCGCGATGAGCACGGCGACCCCGCCGGCCACGAACGCGCCGATGATCGGGATGAACGCGCCGAGGAACACGAGCGTCGCCAGCGGGATGACCAGCGGAACCCCGACGATGGCCAGGCCGATGCCGATACCGACCGCGTCGACGAGCGCCACCGAGGCGGTCGCCCGCACATAGGCGACCAGTGAGGCGAAGCCGCGGCGCCCGGCGACGTCGACGCGGCTGCGCACCGGCGCCGGCACGCCGCGCACGAGGAACGACCAGATCTTTTCCCCACCGGACAAGAAGAAGATCAGGATGAACAGCGTCAGCGCGAAGCCGGTGAGGACCTCGCCGATGGTGGCGGCGGTGGTGAGCGCGCCGCTCGTCAGCGCGCCCGTGTTCTGCTGCAGGAACGCGATGGCTTTGTCGAGATAGGCCTGGTACTGGTCCTTGCCGAGGTTGAACGGGCCCTTGATCAGCCAGTCCCTGATCTGCGAAAGGCTTTGACCGAGCTGCTGCTGCAACTGCGGGAGCCCGCTAGTGAACTGCGTGATGACGAACGTGAGCAGCCCGCCCAGCACGGCGAGGCCGGCGATGAGCACGATCGCCGCCGCCAGCCCGCGGGGGACGTGCACCTTGACCAGCTGGAAAACCAGCGGGGCCAGCAACGCCGCGAGCAGCAGCGCGATCGACAGCGGGATGACGACCACCGACAGGTAGCCCACGAGGTAGATGACCACGTACAGCGCGGCGATCACCACGAGGAAGCGCCAGGACAGCGCGGCGCCGATCCGTAGCCCCCGGGGCACCACCGCGGCTACATCGTCTGACACGGGGCCGGATGCCGAGTCGCCGCCGACTTTGGTCTCGCTGCTCTCGCTCACCTGGTTCACCGTAGCGGTCCGGGCGAAACGGGCATGCCGAAACGCCGCAAGTGACGGCGGACACGAAAGAGGGCGGCGGACCGTCGGGTAACCGGGCAGTGCCTGGTCCGATCACTGGGGGTTAAATCGGAGCACACGCTGTGTTCTTCACACGATCGGGCCATTAAGTCGTGTCAAAGGTGCGCGGGACCGCTTCTCTTTGCTTATCTCATGAGGCACAGCGAATCGGAATTCGCGAAACGTTGTCGAAGCGGGGCCGCACGGCCTCGAATACGAAGATTCTTCGCACGAGACTTTTACCCGGACTTCCCCGTTAACCACCGGTTCGACAGGAGAACGAGTGACGCAGGCGTCGGCGAACGAGCGACAGGGCGGTGACCGCGAAAGCGGCCGCGCCGGTCGCTGGATTTCGCGCGCCCTCCTCGTTCTCGGTGGCATCGCCGCCGGCACCGTCGCCGCCTGGGCCGTCTCGGGCGCTTCCGCCTCCGCGGACACCCTTACTACCGAGGCTGTTACTACTACTGCCGCCACAACTACTGCCGCGACCGGCACCACGGTGGACGCCACCCCGGTCACCGACGCCACCGTCTCCGGCCTGAACGACGTCACCCACGGTGTCTCCGGCCTCGCCGGTGACACGGCGGGCACTATGACCGCCGCGCTGCGGGACACGGCCTGCCACCAGGACGCGACAACCTGGACGGCGGCCGGCTCCGCCGAGCAGCTCCACCCGCTTCCCGCCTGGTGCGCCCAGGTCGATCGCGACGAGGTCGGCGGCCCGCTCCGCACCCACGGCACCCACCGTTCGGTGAGCGAAGCGCTTGGCCGGGACGTCGCCGGCCGGGTCAGCGACGCGGTGGACAACTTCACCGCCACCGCGATCACCCACCCGGTCAAGACCACTCTCAGTGCGGTCGAGCGGATCGTGACCAAGCCGCAGGATGCCGGCAAGGTGCTCGGCGAGACGCTCACCCCCTCCGCCGACGACCAGGGTCTCGGCCACCAGGTGTGGGATTTCCTCAACCCGGTCGTCAGCGGTTCCGGCCTCCTTCCGGGCAGTGGCTCCGACAAGACCGGCGCCCCGATCCAGGCAACGGCTCCCGCCGATCCGAGTTCGATCGCCCAGACCGTCACCAAGGCAGCGTCTTTCGCGCCGGGTGCGGGTCGCAGCGCGGCGGACGAATCCTCGATTCCTGACGGATCCACCGGCGGTCACCACGACTTCCCGACTCCGTTCTCTCCGGTGCAGTTCCCGATCGCACCGCTGACCACCCCCACTGTCCCCGGAGGCGGCAACGCTCCCGGTGGTCACTTCGACGGCTCGACCGCTGGCGTTCCCGCCTGGTCCTCTGCCGCGTTCGACAACGCCATCGCGGATCTCGTCCGCGTCGGCGTGCGGTACATGCCGCTCACCCCGGGCTCTCAGCCCGGTGTCACTCCTGACTGAACCACTTTTCCCGCGGGGTAGCTGACGCTCCTCGATACCCACGCCTTTCCGCGTGCCGGTTTCGCGTCACCTTCCATTACCCCGCATAAATGAGCGGTATGCCTTTCGCATCCGCTTGCTGTTTCACCTGGTGCGCTCGCTCCCGCGAAATAAAAGCACCCCACAAACCCGCAAGGGAAATCAAATATGAAGGAGAACCCTCACATGCATTCCTGGGCAAAGCGCGGACTCCAGACCGCGTTGGTCACGGGTGGCTTGTTGATGCTGGGTACCGGCATCGCTTCAGCCGACGAGAACGTCAACCCTGACACTCCGGCGAGCCCGCTCGACCTCAACGTCACCGTTCCCCTTGACGTTTCGAACAACGCCATCGGCACCCCGCTCGGACAGCTGAACGTTCCCGGCTTCCACGCCGTCGTGTCCACCAAGCCGGTCACCGCACCGGTCAAGGCCGCCGCGGCCGCGCTGGACAAGAACCTCAGCCCCGTCGACGCCGGCAACAGCCTCGGTGGCGGTTCCTTCGACCCGGTCACCCGCGGTCTCAAGGGCAACAAGGTCGTCGGCAACGTCGTCGTCCCGATCCAGATCACCGGCAACGCGATCGGCGCCCTCGGTGGCGACGCGGTGGTCGATGGTGGGGCAGCGGACCAGAGCTACTCGCACAACCAGGACGTCGCGACCGACGGCAAGAACTCCGGCATCGCCGGCAACGCCGTGGTGCTGGACTGGGCCCTGCCCATCCAGATCGCGGGCAACGCCGGTGGCGTGGCAGGCGGGTCCGGCAAGACCAGCGGCAGCGCGAGCCAGAGCGCGTCCGAGACCGGCAACGTGTGGACGAACGGCAAGGGCTCCGGCCTGTCCGGCAACGTCGTCGCGGGCCAGTTCGCGACGCCGGTCCAGGTGACCGGCAACGCCGCCTCGTACATCCTCGGCAACGCCTACAGCTCCTACGACGCCGACAGCAGCGCGACGTCCGGTGGCTACATCAAGACCAACGGCAACGGTGGCGCGGGGACCGGCAACGTGGCCGGTGTCCCGATCGCCCTGCCGGTGAAGTTCAACGGCAACGCCGGTGGTGTCTGGGGTTCGGACGCCGACGCGGTGTCGAACTCCTCCGCCGACGCGGTCGCGGGCTCCAAGACCAACGGCAGCCTGAACATCCCGACCTACATCGAGACCGCCGGGAACGACTCGTTCCTCGCGGGCAACGCGATTGTGCCGCAGGGTGGCCTCGTGGCCAACGTCGCCGGTGTCGCGGGTTCGTGGATCGGTAACGCCACGACCGGCAACGCGCTGGGCTCGGGCAAGGCCGGCTCGTCCTCCAGCACTGTCGACGCCGGTGGCTTCGTCCAGACCACGGGCAAGGACTCCGGCGCTTCCGGCAACATCGTCGACCCGGCGATCGCCCTGCCGGTCGAGGCGTTCGGCATCGGTGGTACCTACATCGGTAACGCCCACGCCAACCACGACAACTCCACCGACGTGAACTCCGGCAACGGCAGCTACACGAACGGCACCGGGGCGGTCCTGGGCGGTAACACCGTCAACGCGCAGCCCGCGGGTGCGGCCGAGGTCTACGGCATCGGCGGCAGCCACATCGGTAACGCGTCCGGTCAGTCGACCGAGACCAAGACCGTGACGGCCGGCGGCTACGACGGCACGCAGGGCAGCGGCTCCTCCGGCTCGGGCAACCTGGTCCAGGTGCCGGTGGCACTGCCGGCCGAGGTGTTCGGTGTCGGTGGCTCCTTCATCGGCCAGGGCTCCGGCTCGGGCGACGAGACGAAGGTCATCCGCGGCGGCGGCGGCGGCAGCACCCACGACGACTCGGGTGCAGCCAGCTCCAACCTCGTGACCGCGCCGCTTTCGGTGCCGGTCCAGCTGTTCGCCATCGGTGGCTCGTTCATCGGCCAGGGCCACGGCAAGGGTTCGACCGACACCACCTCCACCGCCGGTGGCGACGTCAGCGCGACCGGCGTGGCCGGCGCGGTGGCCGGGAACCTGATCCAGGCCCCGATCTCGCTGCCCGTCCAGGGTCACGGCGTGGGCGGTTCCTTCATCGGGATCGGCACGGGCGCCGGCGACAACCTGACCGACTCGGTCGCGGGCGGTACCGCCTCGACCGACGGTCACGATGGCGGCCTCGCCGGGAACATCGTGCAGGCCCCGTTCGCGGGTGCGGCCACGGTCTTCGGTGACGGTGCGGTCCTCGGTGGGATCGCCCACGGTGCCGGCACCAGCGACATCATGACCAAGGCCGGCGGCGACTCGTCGACCAACGGTGACCACGGCGCCTTCGCCGGCGACATCGTCGGTGTCGACGGCCTGCCCATCGCGCAGGTCTTCGGTGTCGGTGCGGCCGCACTGGGTCTCGCCACGGGTACCGCGACCAACACCACCAGCGCCACCACCGGTGGCGACGTCACCACCTCGGGCGTCGGCGGCGCGGTTGCCGGCGACATCGTGGACTTCCCGATCTCGGCCGTCGCGCAGGTCTTCGGTGACGCTGTCGCCGCGGGTGCGGTCGCGCACGGCATGGGCGACAACCAGACCACCGGTTCGGTGGGCGGCGAGGCCACGACCGACGGTGACTCGAGCAGCCTGTCCGGCATCGACGGCCAGGTGCCGCTCGGCGCGCTGGTGCAGGTCTTCGGTGTCCCGCTGGAGCTGATCGGCAATGCGACCGCCGAAGCCACCAACGTGACCTCGATCCAGGACGAGCCGCTGATCGACCTTCCGATCGACGGTTCCGCGCTGGGCACGAACGACCTGCCGACGCTGCCCCTCTCCGGCGCTTCGAGCCTGGAGAGCGGCGCTACGGACCTGGCGTCGATGCTGAAGGGTGACGTCCAGCGTGCGGACGTGCCGGAGCAGACCCTGCCGCTGCAGCTGAACGGGATCGCGCTTCCGTCGATCACCAAGGTTCCGACCCTGCCTGCCGTGTCGGCCCTGCCCCTCGTGTCGGCCCTGCCTGCCCTGCCTGCAGTGCCGGCCCTGCCGACGACCCTGCCGGCGCAGCTGCCCACGCAGCTTCCCGCCGTGTCCGGTGGCCTGACCTCGCTGCCGATCCTGGACGCCGCTAAGGCGACCCCGGACGTGCAGATCCCGGCCCTCGCGGGCTTGGACTCGTCGCCGCTGGCCATGTTCTCGAAGCTGTTCAAGGCCCTGACCGGGCGCATCTGACTTCACCTCCAGTGAAGGCGGCTTGCCGCAGCTAGTTTCTCGTTGAACGGGCCGGGCCCGGGAGCAAAGTCGCTCCCGGGCCCGGCTTTTTTTCAAAGTCCACCGGAAAGGTCCCGGCGGGATGTCGAGAATCCCCGTGCGGCTCCGTCCCTGGAGCGAACACGGCCACAATGGGCCGTATCTCAGCAAGGAGAACATGATGGCCAAGTACCTGTTGCTCAAGCACTACCGTGGCGCGCCGGCGTCGGTCAACGACGTGCCGATGAACCAGTGGACGCCGGCGGAGATCACGGACCACTGCCAGTACATGCAGGATTTCGCAGATCGGCTCGAGGGCACCGGCGAATACGTCGACAGTCAGGCGCTCTCCCCGGAGGGCACGTTCGTCCGCTACGACGGCGAGGGTCGGCCGCCGGTCACGGACGGTCCGTTCGCGGAGACCAAGGACGTGATCGCCGGCTGGATGGTGATCGACGTCGAGACCTACGAGCGCGCGCTCGAGTTGGCCGGCGAGCTGTCCGCGGCTCCCGGCGCGGGCGGGAAGCCGATTCACGAGTGGCTGGAGCTGCGCCCGTTTCTGGGCGCGTCGCCGACCATCACGGAGTGACGCACGGTGGACGAGGACCTGATTCGGACGCTCACCCCTGCCGTGATCGGGGTCCTCGTCCGCCGCGGAGCCGGGTTCGCGGCGGCCGAGGACGCTGTGCAGGAAAGTCTGGTCGAAGCCGCGCGGGTGTGGCCGGACGAAGGTGTGCCGACTAGCCCCAAGGCCTGGCTGGTCACCGTGGCCTGGCGCAAGTTCCTCGACGCCGCCCGCGCCGACGTCGCCCGACGCCGGCGCGAGGTGCGCGTCGAGGACGAGCCCGTGCCCAGCCCCGGCGAGGCGGTTGACGACACGCTCCAGCTCTACTTCCTTTGCTCCCACCCGTCCCTGACGCCGGCCTCGGCCGTCGCGCTCACGCTGCGAGCCGTCGGTGGCCTCACCACGCGACAGATCGCGCAGGCTTACCTCGTGCCCGAGTCGACGATGGCCCAGCGCATCAGCCGAGCCAAGCGGACCGTCTCGGGCGTCCGGTTCAACCAGCCCGGTGACGTCGCGATGGTGCTGCGCGTGCTCTACCTGGTCTTCAACGAGGGCTACTCCGGCGACGTCGACCTCGCCGCCGAGGCGATCCGGCTCACGCGCCAACTGGCGGCCAAGATCAACCATGAGGAGGTGGCGGGCCTGCTTGCGCTCATGCTGCTGCACCACGCGCGGCGCCCGGCCCGGACCGGCTCCGACGGCAGGCTCGTGCCGCTCGCCGAGCAGGACCGCAGCCTGTGGAACACCCGCCTGATCGCCGAGGGCGTCGACGTGCTCCAGGCGGCCCTCGCCCGTGATCGGCTGGGTGAATTCCAGGCTCAGGCCGCCATCGCCGCACTGCACGCTGACGCCCAGTGCGCCGAGGAGACCGACTGGGTGCAGATCGTC